>NZ_JBYSYG010000010.1:0-207592 GCF_058783045.1 Hydrocarboniphaga sp. FW305-C-57
CGTCATCTCCCTGCCTTGCAGATTCGAGTTCATGGTTCTCAGGCAACTGTTCGGGTTTCAGACCATACCGCTATCCCAAACGGCCCATGCTCTCCCGCGGATTCAGATCCAGAGGGTGGTCGGGCTCGTTGGGGGGATAAACATACAAGGGTGGTCCGAAGGACCGGGAGAGGGGCTGGTTGGAGGGTGCGCTCGCTTTTCAGACGCACCCTCTCTTCCCTCGCTAACGCGAGGGACTCTCTCCCGCAAGCGGGAGAGAGGAACGGCGAGCTGATTTCGCGACTTCGCCAGGCGCGCCTACTCCACGATCGCCGGATGCGCTTGCACCGGCGCGCCGAGCATGCCGCGGTGGCTCGGCGGCTTGCGGCCTTCGTCGTCGATGCCGTATTCGCTTGCGAGTTCGGCGCCGATCAGCACCTGGCCCGATTTCTCGGCGCGCTTCGGGTCGCGGTAGAGCGCGGCGATGAGCTTGCCGGTGAACTCGGGCGTCTCGGCGATCTCCCAGAAGCCTGCGTACTTGGCTGCGTCGCGGTCCATCACGCGGCGTGTGCGGTCGGTGCGCAGCATGCCCATCCAGATCGACGCCGCGGCGACGCCGTAGGGTTTCAGGTCGACCGCCATGTCCTTGGCGAACTTGTCGACGCCGACTTTCTGCGCGCCGTAGGCCGGGCCGTGCATGTAGCAGCTGCTGCCGAACGAGGACGTGAAGGCGATGAGCCCGTTGCCGCGCCCGACCATGAGCGGCGCCGCATGCCAGCTCGCGACGTAGGCCGAGCGCAGGCCGACGTCGAGAATGTCGACGAGCTCCAGCGGCTTGGTCCAGAAGCCGCCTTTTTCGATCAGCTGGTCGTGCAGGAAGGTGGCGTTGTTGACGAGAATGTCGAGCCGGCCGCGTTGCTCCTCGGCGATGCGCGAGAACAGCCGGGCGACGTCCTCGTCATCCGCATGATCGCAAGCCACCGCGATGCCGCGTCCACCGGCCGCCGTGACGGCCGCCGCAGTGGCGGCGATGGTGCCGGGCAGGGGAGCCTGGCCTTCGTCGAGCGTGCGGCCGGTGACGTAGACCGTCGCGCCCTGGGCGCCGAGCGCGATCGCGATGCCTTTGCCGGCTCCGCGTGAAGCGCCGGTGACGAGGGCGATGGTGTTTTCGAGCGGTTTCGACATGCCTTGCTCCTGCCTGCGGTTGTGTTGTGCGACTGCGCGCAGCCTTCAGGCCGCGCTTTGCGCGCTGCGTGCGGCGTCTTCGCGCAGCTGGAACTTCATGACCTTGCCGCCCGGATTGGTCGGCAGCGAAGTGCGGAACTCGACCACGCGCGGAACCTTGTAGTTGGCCATGTGCTCGCGACACCAGGCGATCAGTTCGCCCGCTTCGAGCTTGAAGCCCGGACGCAGCACGATGCAGGCCTTGCCGACTTCGCCCATGCGCGCATCGGCGATGCCGATCACCGCCGCCTGCGCGATCGCCGGATGCGCTGCGAGCATGCGTTCGATCTCGGCCGGATAGCAGTTGAAGCCGCCGCTGATGTAGAGATCCTTCAGGCGATCGGTGATGCGCAGATAACCGCGCTCGTCGAGGCTGCCGACGTCGCCCGTGTGCAGCCAGCCTTGTTCGTCGACGGCTTCGCGCGTCGCCGCCTCATCGTCGAGATACGCCTGCATGACGTTGTAGCCGCGCACCACGATCTCGCCGGACTGGTTCGGCGCGAGCGCCTGGCCTTGCGCATCGACGCAGCGCAGCTCGATGTCGGGAATCGCCTTGCCGCTCGTGAGCGCGATGGTTTCGGCGTCATCGCTCGCATCGCAGAGCGCCACCACGCCGCAGGTTTCGGTGAGCCCGTAGCCGGTCAGCACGGTGGTGAATCCCAGCTCCCGGCGTATGCGCTCGATCAGCGTCGGCGCGATCGCAGCGGCGCCGGTGATGGTCGCGCGCAGCGAAGACAGGTCGGCCTGCGCGCGCGCCGGATCGTCGAGCAGCGAGATGAACAGCGTCGGCGGACCGGGCAACACCGAGATGCGTTGCTCTGCGATGCGCTTGAGGATGGCGCCCGCATCGAACATCGCATGCGGCAGCACCGTGCAGCCCGACAGCAGGCCGCCGAACCAGCCGACCTTGTAGCCGAACGAATGAAAGAACGGATTCACCACCAGATAGCGATCGGAGGGCGACAGGCTCATCGCGCGCGACCAATCGGCGATCACGCGCAGGTTCTGTGCATGCCCGGTGACGACGCCCTTGGGCAGCCCGGTGGTGCCCGAGGTGAACAGGATGTCGAGTCTCGATTCGCCGGTCAGCGCCGCGCTGCGCGCTTCCACCGCGCTCGCGTCGATGCGCTCGGCCAGCGATAAAAAATCATCCCAGCGCAGATCGGCAGCGCGCAGGGCGGCGGTGCTGTCGTCGAGCACGACGAGACGTTCGAGCGTAGCCGGGCGCTTGGAATCGAGCAGCAGCGGATAATCCTGCGCGAGCCAGGCGCCCGAGCAGACCAGCAACCTAGCGCCGCTCTTGCCGACGATGTATGCGGCCTCGTCACCCTTCATGCGCGTGTTGAGCGGTACCAGCACGGCGCCGACCGCGTGGATCGCGAGTCCGGCGACGATCCATTCGACGCGATTCTGTGCCCAGATGGCGACGCGATCGCCGGCTTCGATGCCGCAGGCGATCAAGGCGCGCGCGGCTTGCATGCGCAGCGCGTCGAGCTGCGTGTAGCTCAGCGCGCCGCCGTCTTCGGCGATGACCGCGATGCGGTCGGCGTAGCGTTCGACCGCCGCGCGAAACGCGGCCGGGGCGGTATGCGCTGGCGTGCTCAGTCCGCCCACATCAGATAGCCGTTGTCGATGCGCATCTCGGCTCCGTTGATGAAGCTCGACTCATCGGAGGCCAGGAACAGCACCAGGTTGGCGATGTCGGTGGGTTTGGCGAAGCGGGCCATGAGCTGCTTCTGGTCCATCATGCGCACCGCGGTCTGCTTGCCTTTGGGCATCGCGCCCATCAGGCCGCTGACCATCGGCGTCTGGATGCCGTCCGGGTGGATCGAGTTGCAGCGGATCTTGTAGAGGTTCATGCGGCAATGCGCCGCGATCGAGCGCGTCATCGCCGCCACCGCGCCCTTGCTCGCCGAATAGGCGCAGAACGAGCCGACGCCGCCGATGCCGGCCATCGACGACATGTTGACGATCGAGCCGCCGCCGCGCTTCTTCATCGCGGCGAGGCCGTGATGACAGCCGAGGAAATAGCCATCGGAATTGATGCGCTGGATCTTCTGCCAGGTGGCGAGATCGGTGTCCTCGATGTTGCCGTAGATCAGGATCGCGGCGTTGTTGACGAGGATGTCGAGCCCGCCGAAGGTTTCCTCGGTGATGCCGATGACCTGCTTCCAGTCGTCCTCGGAGGCGATGTCGTGCTTGACGAACAGGGCCGCGTCGCCGATCTCGGCGGCCACCGCGCGGCCGGCTTCTTCGTTGACGTCGGTGATGACCACCTTGGCGCCTTCTTTGGCGAGCAGCAGCGCATCCGCCTTGCCGACACCGCTCGCCGCTCCGGTCACGATCGCGACCTTGTCTTGCACACGTCCCATGCCCTGCTCCCGAATAGGTGGCCCGAATCGATGCCCGGATCGATGACCCGCGACGGTGGCTGATGAGTGCCCAGCCCTTCGTCATCTTTGGTCATCGGGGCGGTCGCGGCCTCGTCCGAGCGGGTGATGGGCAATGGCCTGCGAAGCCGAGCCGTTCCTGCGGCGCGGGTAGAATGCGCGACCCGCCCACCACCCGCTGTGCAGGCCAAACCATGTCGTTTCTCTCGCGCTTGTTTCGCAAAGCGCCAAAGCCGTCTTCCGTTCCCGCCCCGACGTCCCGACCGGCTGCGGCCGCGCCTCCCAAGCCCAGTGCGGCCGATCGCGCGCAGACCACCGCCGCGGAGGAGCAGGCCTTGCAGGCGGCCATCGGCGCCGGCGACGTCCAGGCCGTGGCCCGTCTGGTCGTTGCGGGGAGCTCGACCAGGGTTCGCCAGGCGGCGGCTCACGCGATCGATGACCCCGACGTGCTGCGACAGCTGATCCGCGATCTGCGCGGCGGCAACGACAAGGGCGTCTACAAGGTGCTGACGACCAGGCGCGACGCGCAGCTCGAGCAGGCCCGCAAGCTCGAACAGTCGCGCGCCGACATCGAGGCGGCGTCGAAAGCGCTCGAGCGTCACAGCCAGGGCGCCTATGACGCTTCGTACGGCTCGGAGCTCGATTATCTGGAGCGCCGCTGGCAGGCCGTGGCCGCGCAGGCCGATGCGGAGCAGCGCGACCAGGCCCGGCAATGGATCGAGCGCTCGCGCCAAACCATCGCCGAACACGAGCGCCAGCTGGCGGCCGAGACAGCGCGCCAGCAAGCGGCGGCCCTTGCCGCCGCAGAAGCGCAGCGCCAGCGCGAGCAGGAGGCGCAGGCCGAGGCAGCTGCTGCGGCCGAGCAGGATCGGGCGCACGAGGAGCAGCAGCGTACGCAGGCCGCCGAACAGCCATCCGGCCAGCAGGCCGAGCAGCAGGCGGCGCGCCAGATCGGCGAGCTGATCAAGAAAGCGCATGCGGCCTTGAGCGACGGCAGCAGCGCGCGTGCGGCGGGCGTGCGCAAGACCATCGAAGACAAGCTCGCGAAAGCGCCGCCGCTGCCGGCCAGCCTTGCGAGCCAGCTGCAACAGCTCGATAGGCAGATCGCCGAGTTGCAGGACTGGAAGCGCTTTTCGGTCGCGCCCAAGCGCGCGGAGCTGATCGAGGAGATGGAATCGCTGGTCGGTGCTGAGCTGGAGCCGCTCGCGCTCGCCGATCAGATCAAGAGTCTGCAGGAGCAGTGGCGCAGCCTGAGCAAGGGCACCGGCGAAAACCTCGAGGCCGATTGGCAACGCTTTCACGAGGCCGCGCAGAAGGCGTATCAGCCGTGCAGCGAATACTTCGCGGCGCAGGCCCTGGTCCGCCAGGAGAACCTGCAGCGCCGCGATGCGGTGCTCGCGCAATTGACGGCCTTCGAGGCGGGCCACGATTGGGAGCGGCCCGACTGGCGCGCCGTGATCAAGACCCTGCGCGAAACCAAGCAGGAGTGGCACCAGCATTCCGCGGTCGATCGCAAGGCCGGCAAGCAACAACACGAGGCCTTCACGGCCGTCTCCAAGCGCCTGCAGGCCCGGCTCGATGCGGAATACGCGCGCAACGTGAAGCAGAAGGAATCGCTGATCGAACGCGCCCTGGCGCTGCTCGCCAGCGACGACAGCCGCAGGGCCATCGAAGCGATCAAGGATTTGCAACAGCAGTGGAAAACCGTCGGGCCGGTGCCGCGCGAAGCCGATCAGCGACTGTGGGAAGCCTTCCGCCAGCATTGCGACGGCGTGTTCCAGAAGCGCCAGCAGGAGTCCGCCAGCTACACCGCCGGGCTCGAAAACAACAAGGCGCAGGCCATTGCCCTGTGCGAACAGCTCGAGCAGATCGCCGCGCTCGAAGGGCCCGAGCTGCAGGAGCGCGCGGCCGGCCTGGGCGAGTTGCGGACGACGTTCGAAGGGCTCGGCGAGCTTCCGCGTGCGGAGACGCGCGAGCTGCAACGCCGGTTCGAAAAGGGCCTGGAACGCTGCGACGCCGCGCTCGCTCGCCAGCGTGCCCGAGACGCGCAGGGCAGCTGGAACCATCTGTTCGAAGCCGCCGATCACGTGCGCGCGTATCGGCTTGCTGTGGCTCGCAAGCTGGATGCGGAGCAGGTCGACAGCTTGAAGCAGGCAGCCGAGCGCTACATCGGCTCGGTCCAGCGCTGGCCGAAGGGTGGACTTCAGGCGCTCAAGCAGGCGCTTGCGCGTGAGGACTCAGACGATCTCGCCGCGAATGAAGCGACGTTGAAGATGCTCTGCATCCGCGCCGAAATCCTCAGCGACACGGCGACTCCACCCGAGGATCAGGCCTTGCGCCGTGAGTACCAGCTGCAACGCCTCGTGCAGAACCTAGGGCAGGGTGGTGGGGCGGACGAGGCGAACCTGGATAGCCTGGCGATGGAGTGGGTGGGTGCAGGTCCGATAGAAGACGCGGTTTACCAGCCGCTGCTGCAGCGATTTCGATCCAGTCGCGAGCGGGGCGCACCGAAGTTTCGCAACTGAAGAGGCGGCAACCGCCAGCGGTGGCAAAGAGACGCCAGCGTTCCCTACGTTCCGCACGAGGTGCGACGTCCGGGTGATGAGTTCAGACGGTCTGAACGGTACCGCCGTCGATGACGAACTCGGCGCCGTGGATCGCGGCCGCGCGATCCGATGCGAGGTAGGCGATCAGGTCGGCGACCTCGTAAGGCTCGGCCGGACGCCCGATCGGGATTCCGCCCAAGCTGTCCAGCACGAGTTGCCGCGCCTGCTCGATCGTGCCGCCGTTGGCGGCCTGCAGGCGCTTCAAGAACTCCACGGAGGACTCGGTCATGATCCAGCCCGGGGAGACCACATTGACCCTCACGCCCTTGGGACCCAGTTCCTTCGATACGGACTTGCTGTACGTCCTGAGCGCGGCCTTGGCCGCCGCATAGGCGGTAGTCGCCTCGGGAAGAGGCAGGACCGACTGGATGGAGGTGACATGCACGACCGCGCCATGGCCGCGTTGGATCATCTGCGGAATCAGCAGGCGATCAAGGCGAACGGTCGCCAGCAGGTTCAGGTTCAATTCGCCCATCCAGTGCTCGTCCGTCAGGGCGAGGAAGCCACCGCCCGGTGTCGTCGATCCGCCGAGAACGTGAGCCAGAATATCGATTCCGCCGAGGCGCTCCAGCGCTGCCTTGGCCAGGCTTTCCCCACCCTCGGCTGTCGTCAGATCCGCCTGCACGAACTCGACGCCATCGATGGGCTCCAGGCTTCCACGGGCGGAGGTGATGACGCGCGCGCCGCCGGCAAGGAAGCGGTCGACCGTAGCGCGGCCCAAGCCCTTGGTGCCACCGCTGACGAGAACGCGCTTTCCCGCGAACTCGGTCGGATCCGGCTTGATGCTCATGCCGTGATCTCCACGGCTTTGATGGCGTCGTTTTCGAGCGTGAAGCGGTAGGTGAAGCGGATCGGGCTGCCCTTGAAGTCGCCATGGCCGGGGCCTTCGACCACGACCTGGCCGTTCTCGTGGCGAACGGCGTCCGGCGTGAAGATCGCCTTGACCGGGATCACCGCCTCTTCGAACAAGCTTCGCAATCCGGCGTGGCCCTCGTAACGAACTCCGTTGTCGAGAAGAACGGCATCAGCCGCGAAAGGCTTCAGCATTCCGTCCAAATCGAGTTTTGCGTTAGCGTCGACATAGTCGGCGATGGGTTTGGGTAACGATGAAACCATGGGCGTTCTCCGAAGCACCGTTGTGGTTCGGCGATACTGGGGATAGGCTGCAGGAATGACAAGAACAGACGAAAAAGTCCGGTACACACCAAAAGGTAAGCGTGTCGATTACACGCCTCATACCGCCGCGCAGAGCGCGCAGAACGTGATTCGCGTGCTGGAGGGCCGATGGAAGCTCGTCATTCTGTTTCAGCTCTTCGGCTCCAACATCCGCCGGTTTTCCGAGCTCGAACGCGCCATCCCGGGCATCTCCCAGAAGATGCTGATCCAGCAATTACGCCAGCTCGAGGGCGATGGCGTGGTGACGCGTATCGTTCATGCCGAGGTGCCGCCTCGGGTGGAATATCACCTCACGGAATGGGGGCAGACCCTGTGCCCGGTGCTGGACAAGCTGCTCACCTGGGCCGAGTCCGCGCCGGACGAGGTTCGGGAACGTCTCATCGATCCCGATGCTATGGCAGCTGGCTGATTCGGTCCTCTTTAACTAGAGGGTTGGCAGGGATTCTGACGAAATCGCAGCAAAGTTATCTTAAGTGTCTGTTATTAATCGAAAACTTTCAATGTCCAATCCATAGGGTCCCAGGGGCGATCGTAGTCCACCACATAGTCGCCGAACCGGTTGATGTGCCAGGTTCGATAAGGGGAAAGGAAGCCGACCATGTCGGCAGTGACCTCCACCCCCTCCGCCCTCAGTTCGCGGATCACCCGCGTCATGTGCTGGACGTTGTAGAGGCAGATCATGTTCGCCACCAGGTGGCTGTACTTGATCATCTTGCGCTGCTCGTGAGCGACGTTCTCCTGAATGATGCCCTCGCTGCCGAAGAACACCCACTGGATGAAGTTGTTGAAGGCCTCGCTCTTGTTGGTGGCCGCGCTGATCAGCTTGCGGAAGTCCGGGTTGTCGATGAACCGCAAGAGGAACTTGGTGCGGATTACCTTCCCAAGCTCCCGGAACGCCATAGCCAACCGGCTCTGATTCTTGTTTCCGAAGCGCCGCAGGATCGTTGAAGCCGTGATCTTGCCGAGCTTGATCGACACCGCCACGCGGAGCATCTCCTTGTAGTGGGCCTGAATCAGCTTCCAGTTGATCGTCCCAGTAAATAGATCGTCGATATGCTTGTACTTCGCCCCAGCGGAAGGCCTGTAGAAGTTGAGCTTCTTGATGCCCCTGATTCGGGGCATCAGCCGAATGCCCAGCAGGTGCGAGATGCCAAAAATCGCCAGGTTCTGAGCGTGTGTATCGCCGTGGATGGTATCGGGCTTTAGATCGGACTCATTCTCGACCATGGCGTCGAGAAGGTACACCCCTTCGTAAGCTCCGCAGGGAAAGAACCTGCTGAAGAACGCGATGTACCGATCTGAAACGTGGTAATAACCGATGCCACCGTAGCCGCCATAGCGAATGTGATACTCGGAGACCGCGTTCTGCTCGTACAGGTCCCACTTCATGCCATCCGCAGAGGCGGTTTTGCCGCTGCCCCAGTATTCGGGCAGATCGTACTTGGCAAAGGCATTGGTCACCTCGACTGTCGCCTTGTCGAGTGACTCCTCCGTCACGTACTTGAGATTGAGCCAACTGATCTGGCGGCGGCTGATCCCTTTGACCGATCGACTGGTCTGGACGGCGCCGAGGTTGCAGCCGTAGCAGAACAACGAGGTGACAAAGCGCTTCGGAAGATCTTCAATCCGGGTGTCCGTGCCTGCCAAATGCTTGAAATGGCGATGCAGGTTCAGCCAGCGCTCCACGTCGATCAGCACATCGAGGATGCTGACCGGGAGCAAGCGATCCCGGATCATCATATCGAGCTTTTCCGCGGCGGCCGGCTGCATGGTCTTCTTCAGATTGCGCAGCGACAAATTCCCATCGACGATCGAAGCGTGGGTGTTGTGCTTGAAGCGCTTATCAACCTCCGTCGCAAGCTCCGCGAGCTCTGTGCGCAGCCGGGCCACCGCTTCGACCGCATCGACGTCGATGCCCGCCATTTCGCCGTATTCAGGCAGCTCGTTTTCGACGGTATCCATATCTGCCAACTGCTCGCGATAGTCGTCGTACTTCTCGCCGCTCTGGATGAACAGGTCGCCATTACCCAAGTCTTCGCGAATCCGCGAGATGACGCTGAGCTCGAAGGCCTTGCGATGAACGATATCGCCAGTCGAAGGCAACCCCGTGCCGTCATCAAACACCAGCTGCCGCCATGCATTGCTCATCCAGCCCAGGTCAGCTTTGGCGTTGAGCCCCAATTCTGACAGCGAGATATGCTCGACTCGGGAATGCCGGAGACGATGAAGCGCCTCCATCAGCTTCTCCATTCCTTGGCTTTCGTTCGTCGATTTCGGTTTGATCACCTCCAGGCAGTTCAGAAAGAGGGATCTGGATCCCGGGTAGCGATTGAGCATAAAGGGCAGGTAATTCGAGCCCGAGAACGCCAGATGCTCTTCACACAGCTCCAAGAGCATCGCGGCGTCACTTCCAATGCTGTTCTCGATAGCCTGCAGCCTTTTCACCGCGCTGGCATCGGTCTGGTAGGCCTTCAAGGTACCGTGGAATCGCTCGACCAAGAGATCGATCGCCTTGGCGCGTTCGATCTGGTACTGGCGGAGTCGACGCTCGGCAGAGGCCCGGAGCCTGTCGTGCAAACGGATGTACAGATCGGCGGCGTCATCCAGAGCCCGCGCATGGCAGGACCGAATGAAGATGACGGCCAACGCGTATCGCTTGCGGGGAACCAGCTCGAGCATTTCGGTGGCATTCTGGGCTCGCGCCAGCACGCGATAGTGCTTGAGCTTGCTGACCGGTATATCGGCGACCGCCGGCAGACCGACCGAAAGTTGCTGCACCTGGCGGACGTGGTCGAGATAGTCGCGCACGGCATTGTTCGTTGGACGCTTGGGCTCTTGCTTCAACGCGTTCCAGGCGGATGTGCTCGAGCCGGCGGTCTCGAACAAGGCATCGATCTTCTTGCGAAGCTGCGAGGACAATGGGTCGGCAAGGGAACCATAGTGCAGGGTCTCGACCTTTTCCCGGGCGCGGCGTGCCATGCGCTCCAAGGTCGTGAATCCGGGCAACTCATACTGATAGTGGATGAGCTCCTCAAGCAGCACATTGATGATGTCTGTGAGGTGATGCTGAGTCAGCGCCGCCGTCGCTGCGCGCTCGATCATCCAATCCTCATCGTCGAGCGGACGAATGTCCAAACGCTTACGGAGGAGATTGAGATTGCGATGGCGGACGCCGCCATCATCGGCCATCCTGATTTCATCGCCTGTCAGGGGACGCTTGAAATCACTCGCAAGGGTGACGTGATCCAGGTATGGCCGAGGAACATCTTTTAGCCGCGGGAAGAATCCCAGGCGCTGGGCGCATTTGAGCAGCACCAGAAGTGCGACGCGCTTGGTGGCGGAATTGGCGCTCTTCTTTGCCCAAGCCTTCTCGTCGTCGGAAGGGATGTAATGGTCGTTGAGCTCCCGGGGCCGTGGCTCTGGAAGCAATCGCGGGTATGCGGTTTCCTCGACCGTGGCCACCGAGAGGGGAGGGAGCTTAGCTCCAGACTCGGCTGGTGTCGCGGTGGCGGATCACTGCATCGACCTCGCAATCTCGATCATTCCCGACGCTGCGAATCCGCTCGAGCAGCGCTTGCGCCGCCTGATCAATCGAACCGCCCGTGGGGGGCAGGGTGAGCTCGATGAACGAGCCATCGGCCTGCAATCGACGCGGGCGGTAATCCTTCAGGCACCACCGCTCGATGAGCCGAAGCGCTGCTTGGCTTCTGGCCGGGGAATCACCACGGTCAGAAACGCAAATCTTCAATTCGACGCGCATTCCGCGCTTCGCGCGGCCCCGCTGCGCCCGCTCGGCTTCCCAGGCCTCCACCAGACGAAGCGCCAGGGGCGCGGCCCGTAGTGGACCGATTGCCTGGGAAGACCTCTGATTCTGTCGCATTGCCGTTCCCCTGATGCCGGTTCGAAGCTTGCCAACATGATTATAGTAACGTATATCAACAGTCTGGAGAAGTCCTTTTTTGCAAGGAAAATGATTCAGAACCTTCATGGTTGTGGCCGCCCCCTGAGGGCGTCGCGAAGCAATGCCCCGTGGTGCTGGCCGTCCGACAGCGCTGGCACCGTGCGGAGGGCTGTGCATGGCTAGGCACGGCGGACGTCGAGCGGGTGCTGGCAGGCCGGCAGGCTCGGGGCGATACCACGGGGAAGAAACGCGGGTAATGCGAGTACCGACCTCGCTGGTCGATTCCATGCTTGCCCAGCTTCAGGAGTATTCCCGTGGGGCGCATGCCCTGGCCGGATGGCATGGTACGCAGGGCCAAAGGCCGTCGGCCCAGGGAATCGATTTAAACCTCGTGCGGGAGATGGCAACAAACGCGCTGGGGGGTGGTCTCGCCGGCGACGGCTCCCATGACCCGCTGACTCCTGAACCTGGCTCTACCTTCGTGTACACGGTCCGCGGAGACGCGATGGACCGAGCGGGAATCCTCGATGGCGACCGCGTGCTGGTGGATCGCCGGTTGAAGCCAGCGACTGGCGATATCGTGCTGGCAGTGCTGGAGAACCGGGACCTGACCGTCCACCGCTTCGTGGCAAGACGACGAACCCCTTCGCTCGAGCCCGACTCGACGAACTCAGAGCATCGAAGCCGACCGCTGCAGCCCGACCAGGGAGATTCGATCTGGGGAGTGGTGACAGGGGTGGTCCGGCAATTCGGAAGCTATCGATTCCCAGAACGGCGGAGCTGAGAGCCGTCGAGAAATCGCGAGGCCGGACGCAGCGCGAGGGCGCTTCGGAAGGTGAGCAATCGCTACGATTCGTCGAGGACTTGCCGAAAGTTCAGCCCGAACAAATCGGTTACCCAGAGATAGCCGCCGAGGCGTGGCCAATGAAGGTAATAGCCTGCCGGGGAGACCCTGACCATACTCATGTCGGCCACCCGGGCACCGCTCAAGGGAAGCAGCAAGCGTCGCGGGGCCGACAACTCCACGCCGGAATCCAGCGTGACGATAAGGCGACGTCGTCGCCGGTCGAAGTAGGCGTCGGTTGCGCGCAAGACCAGGCCGCGTCGAGCTGCGCGACGTTCCGCCAGTCGATAGGCCCGGATCGAGATCTTCAGCATTGATGAGCTATCGGCGCCGCTTGGCCGTTCTCGCCTTGCTGGAGGCGGGTGGCACAGGGGCGCGAGGCTGGTTGGTCCCCGCGGCCGCGGCCGTCAGGCGACGATAGCGGGCGACGCTCATCATGACGCCGATCGGAATGCCCCGCCGGCAGATCAGGATGTCCGCACGGCGCGACAAGGCCAGATAGTGCCCCCAGCGGCGCCGCATCTGGGTCACGGATACCGTGACCAGCCTCCGCCGCGGCATGGTCAGTGTCCGCGCCGCCGCAATGCGGCTGCGATGAGGCGTTCCGATTGTTCGGCCCAGAGGGCTTCCGAAAGCTCGTTTGCCAGTATCTGGTCCGAAACGTCAATGCCATACACCCGCTCCTCCATGTGAGGAACCAGCAGGGCGGAGGGAGCGGCCTTCCCCAGGCGCAAATCTCCGACCCTGGCAACCACGGCAATCTCCCTCGTGAGCGGCAGTCCGAATATGGACCACATGACCTCGGGGTATTCCTTGTCGGTCGTACCGTCGACGTAGTCGATGACTTGCCCACGGACGAGGGCCTCGATGACCCGGCTGGCCACCTCCTCGGGAGATTCGGGCGTGGTCATCCTGCGGTCCCCTGTCTGCGTCGGTAGGCTTTGGATTCACGGAACGTGGGCGCATGAGTGCTGAGAAACACCCTCATGGATTCCCGATATCGCAGTGCGTTTGCCGGCAACTCCAGTTCGAGTTCTTGCGCAATGGCAATCGCGTACTTGATCTGAGGGCCCGTCGGGGGGATGAGGTGAGCATCCAGAGCCGCAGAGAGCGTATCAGCCGCGCGCCTGGCAAGTTCCGGGGGATCCATTTCCGCCCCGTCTGCCAAACTGATAATGCGATAGAGACGTTCCTCGACGTGCGCCTCGAACGGCAGCACGAGAGAGAAATCGAAGTCTCCATAAACCAGTCGGAACACCGGGCAGCCCTCAGTCCTGTCGTGAACTCAAGAAGCACGACCTAAAGGGCCGTGCCGCTCTCGCAAATTCGGACTGTCCGCTGGGCGTCGAGAGATCAGCATCGAAGCCCCATTCCGGCTGTAAGAGGGCCAATATTCGGCTGGCTCCTGCGGATTAGCGGGGTTCGATATCCCCTAAGCTTCTCAGACTATGCTCTGCAAATCAACAGCCTGCGCTGTATTTTCATGAGTATACTCGGTGGAACAGGACCCTGCGGGGCTGCATCGTCCCCGGGATGGTGGCCTCTCCTAAAAAGAAGAAACGGCACCCCGTGGCCGTGGCCTTCGGGGTGGCCCTCCGCGCGAGCCGTATTCAGGCCGGGCGATCCCAGGAAGCCTTGAGCATGGCCTGCGGCCTGGACAAGACCTATGTCGGCGTCCTGGAGCGCGGCGGCAACCAGCCGACGCTGGGCACCATCTTCCTGCTCGCCGACGAGTTGGAGATCACCGCCGAGTCGATGGTCACGGCGACGCGCAAGGCCATGAACCTGGCGCTGATCAGCCGACCCAAGCGGGAGACGACCGCCCGCGGCGCTGCAACTGCCGCAAAGTCGGAGCGTCATAAAGCCGCCGGATCAGGGCGCAGTCCCGACCCAAAAGGTCGAGGTCGGACTCTAGGTAAAGTACGCCCAAAACCCGCACGTAAGACCTGATCGCGACCGACGGGTCCCCCTGCTCAATCCTGGACAGGGTCCGGGTGGAAAGGCCGGCCCGAACCGCCAGGACCCTCGCCGGCATGCGGCGCCTGAGCCGGGCGCGCTGCAGGCGTTCCCCGAGTTCGGTCATATGGGCCTGCTGGGACGGCAGCAGGCGCTTACTGGATCGCGGCATGACGGGCCACTGAATGCACGGGAAGGGGCTTCACGGGACGTTTATGTCCCATTACGGAGATCCTGATCCGGGCCTGACGATGCCTTGAAGGGCGCCAGCCGCCTCCGAGCCACCCGGCGCGACCTCCAGGACCTTGCACCAGTCGAAGTCGACACGCTCCCGGGGATAGCCGCGCTGGTTGGAGTACAGCTTCGTCCCCACGTGCCGGACGGCCTCCATCGAGTAGTGCGTGTGGCCAAAAACCCAGGCAGCGGGTGTTTGAAAGAACGCTGGGCTGGTCCCTGGGCGGAAACCTTACCCTCAAGGCGCTGGCGGAAGAGGGCCAGTTGGCACCGGTGAATCTCGCAGCAGCGGCCCCTGTGCCCTTTAACATCCGACCGTGCGCAGAGCGCTTGCGTACTGGCTTTTCCCGTGTCTACCAAAAACGCTTGCTCGACGCAGTGAAAGGCGCTTTGCGGCGCAAGCATACCCAGGTTCCGTTATCACCTATGGTCGATTTGTCCGCTGCGCTTGCGGCGCAGGATTTTATTGAGTACGACGAGGCCTGTACGGCGCCATTGGCGGGTTACCGAAACGCGGAGGACTACTACACGCACGCTTCCTGTGGCCAATATTTGAAGAGTATTGAGCGCTCGACTCTCGTGGTGCATGCGCTGGATGATCCCTTCATGACGGCCGACATCGTTCCCGATGTGGAGGCCTTTTCGCCCCACGTTATCTTGGAATTGGCGCACCGCGGCGGGCATGTAGGTTTTGTCAGCGCCGGCGCGCTAGGTCGGCCCTATTGCTGGCTCGAGCGCAGATTGGCGGAATTTCTGCACGCCGGCTTTGAACGTCAGGCTGTCGATTCGCGCGAGTTGCTGGTAAGCACCCGATCGAACTCAAGTTTGCCGCGGGTCTGCTGGCCTGATTCGGATCGGTCCGGCTCAGGCAGGTGTCCGGGCTTGCAGCTACCGCAACGGGGCGGCGAGGCTCAGCATGCCCTTTAGCCCCGTTCCGAACCGCGCCAGGGCGGTGCGGTGCTCGCGCAGCGCGCCGTAAGGAAGGTAGTGGAGCTTCAGGTCGGAGACCCGACTGAAGGCCGGCCGACCCAGCTGCACACGCACCTGCTCCTGCCGATCATCGGGCGCGACAAGGAAGTAATTGCCGGACGTCGGTTCGTCGAAGGAAAGAGCGAGGTCCAGCATGCGTACAATGCCCGAGTAGATGCTTGTCGTGTGCTCGACCTCGAAGGCTGCGGCAATGCGCTCCTGGTCCGGGTCGATCCAGAGCACATCGATCAGCCGGATCGATTCGGCACTGCCGGCCGCGGCGATCTTGGGCGGCAAGGTGTCGACACAGCCGTCGGACAGGCGGCCGCCGCCATAGGGCCTGGAACGATCGTTGGCGGCGATCCAGACCACGTAGCCCAGCGCTTGCCCCAGGTCTCTCAACCAACCTTGCACCTCGGTGTGGGTGAGATCGCCTTCAGCTGCTACTCGCAGCGAGCTGCTGATTCGGGCCGACTGCTCGCGCACGAGCGCGACATCCGCCCGCCATTGGGCGATCTGGTCCTCTTCGCGACCGATCGCCGGCGCCATGTAGCGGCCGGAACCGATATCGAACAGCAGTCCGCCGATGGCGCCGAGGTCATTGGAGAGCAGTTGGCGATGCCGCTGGTTGAATTCGAGGATGCCCCTGCGCATGGCCAGATACTCCTTCCAGCTGCCGAGCTTGGCGTTCGCGCCGGTTAGCAGGTTGTAGCCGCGCACAATGGCGGTGTTGAAGGGTGGTAACAGCGTGGGATGCAGGAAGTACAGCAGGTTCGCGGCTGCGGGGCCAAGACCTTTGATGCGCTGCGCGTCCAACTGCTGGATCGCAGCCAGCACGGGTTCTTCAGTCTGGCAGCAGGCACAGCTGTGAAGGAAACGACCGAAGGCGCGCTGATTGTCCGGATTTTCGTAGATATCCGGGATGCGCAGTTTTGGCTTCCAGAGAAAGGCATGATCCGCGCCCCTGAAGATCTGGCGCTGCTCCGCGATGCTGCTGACCACCGTCTCCAGCGATGATCCTCGATAGGCATTTCCGAAGCGCCCTGCCTCGATTTCCTCGACCACTGCGGCAAGGCCCCGCCGGATAGAGCGGAAGTTCTTCAGTCGTTCCTCCCAGAGGAACCAACTCCGATAGGTAGCGGCAGGATCTTCACGCCAGACCTCCAGCATTTTCCGGGTCTCGGCAGCGACGTCTTCGGGCTGAGGTTGATTCATTGAAGCGCGCTCATTCGTGGTAGAGCCTGCAGTCTGCAAGAGGCCGGAGCGAAACTCTCCCATCCTGCAAGGAGGGGCGACGGATCAAGGTCCAGAGATTTCGGGCCAAATACCTGAAGCGATTGTCCTCCTGGAGCAGGCATGGCTGCTGCACGAGGAACGCGGCTGGCCTTCGCGGTCGGCAGCCCACTTTTCTTACACGGAGACAATGACATGGCCCACGACCAATTTCGAGAGTGTATTGAGGCCTGCCAGGCCTGCGCCGACGCCTGCGACCACTGTGCCACGGCCTGCCTGCAGGAGACCGATGTCGGGAAGATGGCCCGCTGCGTCGCGCTCGACATGGATTGCGCGCAGATTTGCCGCCTGGCCGCTTCGGCGATGGCACGCGGCAGTGAGTTCGCCGCCGCGATCTGCCAGATGTGCGCGGATATCTGCGAGGCCTGTGGCGAGGAATGCGAACGCCATCCCCCTGACCACTGCCAGCAGTGCGCCGATGCCTGCCGGCGTTGCGCCGAGGCTTGCCGACAGATGGCGAGCAAGGCCCCGGCACGCGGTGCCCAGCAGGGCACGGCCGCCGCCGCCCACTAATCGTCGCCGGCTCGCAAGAGGGGCCGGCAAGACTAGTTCGCTTGCCGAGCCCTTAGCCTGATGCCTTCGAGTATGAACTGCTGACGCCAGCGGTGGCATGACAGCCTTCATCGGGCCTTGGTCTGGTAGCTGTCAGGGCCCAGCAGTTCGGTGATGATGGAGGCGCGGCCCTTCGCGCGGCCCTTCGCCTTGCCGGCGTGTTGCCGCAAGCGGTCCCGGATCGCGGTGAGATCATGGATGCGGCGCTCGATCTCGCGAACCCTCGGTTCGAGGCCGGATTCCAACTTGCCGCTGAGATCACCCTGATTCTCAAGGCGCAGAATGTCGGCAATTTCGTCTAGGTTGAAGCCCAGGGCGCGCACACGCCGGATGAATCGCAATCGATCAACGTCTTCCGCGTCGAAGTTTCGATATCCCGATGTCGCTCGACGCGCCTTGGGCAACAGGCCCAGGCGTTCATAAAACCGGATCGTGTCGACCGTGGTGTCCGTCAGCTTGGCGAGACGGCCGATGGTGACGCGCGGCAGGGCCTGAGCATCGCCTGAAGTCGGTAACGCAGAAGGGCCCGTTGTTCGTCGCGGCGAGGTCCCTCGTCGGTTCACGCTCATGGCGCCGCCGGACCATGGGCAGCGAACACCGAGGGCGCGGCATCATCGCGGAACAGAACGACTTCATACCGGTCGACACGATCCCCTTGTTCCATGCCGGGAGAGCCGATCGGCATGCCGGGCACCGCCAGACCCTTGGCCTTCGGACGCTCGGCCAGCAGCCGCCGGATGTCTTCCGCCGGCACATGGCCCTCGATGAGGTAACCGCGCACCAGGGCGGTATGGCATGACGCCAAATGCGCCGGAACGCCGAGCTGCGACTTCAGTGGATTCATGGCGTTCTCGTTTTTCACCGAGACAGTGAACCCAGCCGACCTCAGGTGTTCGACCCATTTGGAGCAGCAGTGACAGGTAGGACTTTTGTAAACGACAACGGTCTCGGCATCGATTGCCCCTGGGGCGCGGGTGGTCCACCAGGACACCACGCCCAATGCGGCGATCATGACGAACATTGCCATACCCGCTCCAAGGTACTGGCGCCATTTCTTCTGCGATGAGCGTGCTGATTTCATGTCCGAAAACTCAAGGTCCGATAGAGCCGCCACGAAGTGGCAGCGCGTCATTGGGAGCGAGGATTACAGGAAGCGCCATTGCCAGTTCAGCCGTCCGAGGAAGGTGGTCTTGAGCTGCGGTCCATCCAGGTCCTGATACACCGGGGCGCCGACCTCAAGAAACACTCTCTGATGCTCGGAGCGGGGACTCTGGCCCGGCCTCAGGTCAAAGCCCACCAGGAAATCCAGGCGCTTTCCCCCCTGCAGGGAAGCGTCCTTGGTCGGTTCGTCCGCGGGATCAAGTTCCGCATCGGCGCCGCGGATGTTTTCGACGCGGCGGGCCTCGACGCGGGCCGAGGCATTGGCCACCTCGTTGAGGCGACGGATCATCCATAGGCCCAGCCGATAGTCGTTGCCAAGGCGATAGCCGTTGTCGTTGTCGCCGATGCGCAGGTTGGGCAAGAACTCCACGCCCCAGCCCCATTGCGCGGCCTGTCCCAGATAGGCGACTCCAGGGATCAGGGAAACGGTGCCGGCGCCCAGTTGCATGGGGTACTCCAGGCGCATGCCGTTCATGCGCTCGTCGATCGATCCGGTCGGCAGGCTGAGGCCGGCATTGAGCAGGACACGATGGCGCAGATCGGGCTGCGCATAGATCACGTACTGTGCACGTAGTCCGACATCGCCGATGCCGCTGGTGCGTTCGTTGAATCGCTCACCGTCGGCGGTGAGGTGCTCCATCGACTTGACGAGGTAGGGCAGCGTTGCCATCAGCGCCAGATCGTCGGTTGCTGCGTACATCAGCATGCCCATATGCATCTGCATGCTCATCTTGGTAGGCGCGGCGAAGTAGTTCTGCAGGATTTCACCCTCGCTGATCCCTCCGGTGCCATCGAGGTTACGGTTCATCTTCTCGTAGCCGTACTCGTAGGCCGCCATCCATTTGCCCCCGTGTCCCAGCATGAACGCCGCCGGCTGTAACCCGTGGATCATCGTGGCCACCCGGTCGATGTCCCGTGACTGCACGGGAATGACGGGATAGGTCCCGAGCTCCGGTGCGGAACGATCTTGGGCGAGCGCCGGAATGGCGCTGACCAGCAATGCGGTCAGCACAGAAGCCTGCGGGTATGGCTTCATGTTTTTCTCCTCTTGGGCGACTGATGAGTCAGATACACCGAGACGGGGGCATCGAAGCCCTTGAGGTGTTGCGGCTCTGCGTGCAGCACCAAGGCATCGGCATGTTCTTGGTGGCTAGTACGCGCGTGATTCATGACCGCTTCGGTTGCGGCAATGCCGCCCGGCGGAGCAAGCTTGAGCAGGCGTGCCGCGGTGTGCACAGCCGTGCCGATGAAGGAAAGTCCCCGGCGTTCGGGGCCGCCAATCCGACCAATAACCAACGGACCAAAGTCCAGGGCCATGCGTACCTCGGGGAGGTCGTGGCGAGTCACGCGGCGTTCGGCGAGCGCATCACGAATGGCGAACGCCGCAGGCAGGCTCTCCGTGGGGCTGGCGAAGTACAGCATGGCGCCGTCGCCTTCGAAGTCGTGGACATCGCCGCAATGGCTGACGGCGATTTCCGTCACGATCTCCATGAAGGCCTGCACCAAGCTAAGCACCTGCTCGGGGGAATGGGTCGCGAACAGGCGCGTGGAGTCGACCATATCGACGAACAGCACGGCCAGTTCACGGCGGGCCGGCAGGACCAGGCCTCGCAGAAATGCGGCTTCCGCAATGAGATCGCCCGGAGGCTCTTCGCCTAGGACGGCCCACTGGGCAATCTGACGCCGGGCTTCGGGGGCGAGCACCGCGGTGACGCCGGCGCCGGCAAGCCAGGCGGGCCATCCGCCGTCCAAGACGGCGATGTCGCGGTATCCAGCCGCTTCGAGCCAACGTGCGACGCGAGTGCTCGAAGCCTGTCCGTTGCATAGACAGTAGACGACGACAGGCGTTGAGCGCGGCAGATCGGGAAGCTGCGGTGGCTGCTCGTCCATGTAGATCGGGACAGCATGCGGGAGCGCCAGCGGCTCACGTCGAAACGCGTCACGGCGTCGGGCATCGAGCAGCAGCGGCGCGGGCGAGTGCCGAAGTCGCTCGCCCAACGCGGCGGGTGTGATGCGACCGATGCTCATGTCGGCTCGGGCCAGAGCTGTGTCGAACGCAGCCGCAGGGCATTGGCCACGACCGACACGGAGGACAACTGGACCGCAATCTCGGGGGTCAGCGGCCGATCCAGCGCCTGTCGCGTAAAGGCGGCCGATTCGCTGCCGTCCGGTGCTGATCGACCATGCGAACGGGCCAGATCAGCCACGTCGGACCGTCCCCAGTCCGAAGGAACACTCGCGCAGCCACTGAGCAGCGCTGCGGAAAGCGCTGGTACATAAAGATATTTTCGGGGAACCACAAATCCTCCCAGGAATCCTTGAGCGTTGTTCCGCGGCGGGTGGGCCACGGAATAGCCACGGGATTGCGGGCAGGGGTCACCTGCGCCGCAAACGCGGCTTCAACTCAGGACATACTGGGGGGACGGATCAGGGCGAGGACATGCGCGCGCGAAGGCGCGAGTGGCGCCAAATTGGCGCGCTGACTCTCGACAGGGAAGTCGAGAGCGGAGAGGGAGAGGATGACTGCGACGCCGGGGCAGGCGCCGCTGCAGCCGACCTTGGCACAATCGCAGCCGCAGTTGCAGCCAGGTACCTTGATGGCCTGGGTCGCGTCGTCAGGCGAAGTGGCCATCATGTGGCCGGCGTGCTCGCCCTGCGCCTGCATCATTGCCGCATGGTCGTGATGCATGGCCACAGGGTCGGCCGGCATGGCCTCCGTAACCGGAGCCGGCATTGAGCCCGCCGGGTGCCTGCAGGACATGCCCACGATGCCGGCCATCGCCTGGAACTAGAACGTCCAGGCGAGCAGTACGGCCAACAAGGGCTTGAGCAGGCGCATTTTCATAGTGTGTTACCAGCGCTTAGTCGCTGGCAAGTGGGGAAAGTTCACCATGTGCCTGAATAATGAGGGCTTGAGTCTGGAGCCGGCTCCGGGGTTATAGGGGCCCGGGCCTGTGTGCCCGAGCCCCTGTATCCGGGTCAGAATTTGTACTCGAAACCGCCCTGCACCAACCTCGGCGCACCGGTCAGAATGCCTCTGGTCCGGTCGACAATGTAGTCCTTGTCCGCCAGGTTCTTGGCCGTGACAAAGAGACTCAGGCCCGCCACTGATGGCACCCGATAGTTCGCGGCCGCGTTCCAGATCAGGCTGCTGTCGATCTTCCCGACCTGGCCGGTCCCATCCGCCGGCGCTTCCTCCGTGTTGGCGAAATCGCTGAACTGGTCGTCGATGAAGACGCCCTCCAGTCGCAGGTCAAACCCGGCCGCATGCTCATAACCCAAAGTGCCCGTGAAGAGGTTTCTGGGGGCGTATGGCAGCCGCTTGCCGGCCGCGCTGCCCGGAACAGGGTCGCCGGCCGCGCAGGTGGTTCCAGACGTGACCACACAACGCAACGGAGATTCCGACTTGGCCGTCGGCAGCAGCGTGTAGGCGATCTCCACGAAGGGCCGCTGGCTCCAGCCGAGCAGGCGACCGATGTCGGCGCGCCCTGAAAGCTCGATGCCCTGGTACAGCGTTTCGCCAACGGCCAGGGGAGTGCTGCCGCCGGCGATCGAACCCACGGCAATCTGCCGGCGGAAGTCGGTGCGGAACGCTGTGACCTCCAAGGCGACCCCAGAGACGGGTCGTGCGCGCAGGCCGAGCTCGTAGTTGAAGCTTTGCTCGGCGTCGATATCCACGCTGGTCCCGCTATTGCTGACGATATCCTCGGTGCGGGGCGGCGCAAAGCCGCGATGGACGCTGGCGTACGCTGTGTAGGCCTCGCTGACCTGGTAGTTGAGGCCAAGGGCAGGCAGGAGTTCGGTCAGGTCGGCATCGCCGCTGGCGCCGGTCATCCGGTTCTTGCGCTCGTATCTGACGTTCTCCATGCGCAGGCTGGGAATCAGCGAAAGCTTGCCGAACCCGAAGCGGTTCTGGATGAAAGCGGAGTAGGCGTCGGTCCGCCGCTCATTGCTCTCAGCGGTCGTGCCTGTCCGAGCGGTGGGCGATGTGCCGTTCAGCTGCACGCGGTCCTGGGATTCGAAGTGCGCGCGCACGCCGGCTTGCAGTTCATTGCTCAGGCCGAACAGGCCGTGGGTGAGGCGGTATCGAGGCTCAACGCCATAGGTGTAGTAGTCACGTAGGCGACCTTGAGCGCTTGCACAGGTGTCCGGATCGACCGCGGTGCCTGCGCGCCGGGCTGCGGTAAAGGCGGCACCGCACTGGCCATCCGTGGTGCTGGACGACTGTCGCCACCAGTCGCGCGAGAAATTGGCCCAGTACACCTGGGTCGTCAGAGACGAAGCAGGGTTGATGGTCCAGCGCTCGCTCAATGACAGACCGACCCGCTCCGCATCGAACTCGTCATTCTTGAACGGGTTGTAGCGGGCTCCAAAGTTGGCGTACTCGGCATCCGTCAGGCCCGAATAGGTGAGGTTCGAATCCTCGGCGTAATAGTTCGCCCGGGCAATCAGCTGGTGCTCGGAGGACAGGTCGAAAACCCCCTTCAGGTTGACGTCGTTGAGCTCGGTATCCGTATTGTCGCGGGCCCCGTTGCCCTGCTTGCGAACGTAGTCGAGCATCAGGCCCTTGCCGCCGACGAAGGCATGGCCATTGAAGTATTCCCGGCTTCCCCCGGTAAGAGCGACTCCAGCGGAAAGTTCCTGCGGCGGGATGGGAGTGATGTAGTTGATGACGCCGCCGATGGTCTGCGGGCCGTAGAGGTTCATGGTCGAACCCTTCAGGACCTCGACGCGGTCGAAGCGGTCGATGGGCGGATGGTAGTAGCTCGCGTTGTCGCCATACGGCGCGTAGGCCAGCGGTATCCCGTCTTCCAGCAGCAGGACCTTGGTGGAGCGTGTCGGGTTCAGTCCCCGGATGCCGATATTGGGACGCAGTCCTAGTCCCTCCTCGTCTCGCACGTTCACGCCCGGCGCTTTCCTGAGTGCCTCATTCGTCGTAAAGACCCGAGAAGTTTCCAGGGTTTCCGCATCAATCGTCACATTGCTCCCTGCCAGGCCATCTGCCTCCAGCGGCGAGCCAACGACGGTTACTGCCTCCAGCACCACGGGGGCGGGTGGAAGAGCCGACGCCGGCATTTCCTCCGCCGCAACCGGGCCGGCTGTGAATGCGGCCGACGCCAAACCCCATGCCATCCTGCGCTTCATGTTCGTTGTCCATTGTTGTCCAAGGCGGCGCGGAGAATATACGAGAACAATAGTCATTCGCACCATGAAGTGAACTTCAAGGTTTTGATCTCTGAAAGGCAATGACTTGACCTTCCCATGATAGGAAGGTGGAAAGTGTCTTCGTCCGATCCGCGGATGACGAACAGATGGAGATATCGCATGTACCAGTTCCATGTCCCCAATATGACCTGCGGCCACTGTGTCGCGCGTGTCACCAAGGCTTTGCAGACCGCCGACGATCACGCTCGCGTCCAGGTCGACCTGGAGAGCAAGACCGTCAGCGTCGAATCGGCGGTCAGCGACACCACACTGCGCAAGGCGCTCAGCGACGCCGGCTATCCGGTGCATTGATCAAGCCAGGAAGCAGGCGCCCTGGGACCTCCGCTCGCGGCGCCTTGACCTTGCCATCGTGGTAACCCTTAGCATGTCCGCATATCAGTGAGATCGCCCATGAATACGTCCACAGCATCCGAACTCTGGCAGTTCCAGATCGACGGCATGACCTGCGCCTCCTGTGTCAGCAGGGTGGAGAAGGCCCTGATGAAAGTGCCGGGCGTCCATGAAGCTACGGTCAATCTGGCAATGGAAAATGCGACCGTCAGTGCCGCGCCGACCACTTCGATCGAGTCCCTGCAGAACGCGGTACGTGACGCGGGGTACGGCATTGCCGAGAACACGGTGGAACTCGCAGTCGAAGGAATGACCTGCGCGTCCTGTGTCGGGCGGGTCGAGAAGGCGCTTCGTGAAATCCCCGGTGTGCTCGATGCATCGGTGAACCTTGCGACCGAGCGAGCGACCGTCCGGGTAAGCGGCGAAACGCCCGTATCTGCCCTGACCGCGGCGATTGAACACGCCGGCTATACCGCCAGCCCGGCAACGCAGGCTACGCACTCGGCACCCGGCAGGGGCGGATGGCCTGGCTGGATTCCGGTTGCGGCGGCTGCAGCCCTTTCGGCGCCGCTGCTGCTTCCGATGATCGGCATGATCGCCGGACAGCACTGGATGCTGCCCGGCTGGGCCCAGTGGGCGCTGGCCACTCCCGTGCAGTTCCTGCTCGGCGCCCGGTTCTATCAAGCCGCATGGAAGGCCTTGAAGGCAGGCGCCGGCAACATGGACTTGCTGGTTGCCATCGGTACTAGCGCAGCCTACGGCCTGTCGGTGTACCAGGTCCTGAAGGGACGTCCGGCGGACACCCTGTACTTCGAAGCCTCGGCAGTCGTGATCACTTTGGTACTGCTCGGCAAGTGGCTGGAAGCGCGCGCCAAGCGGCAGACGACCGCGGCGATTCGGGCGCTGCAGGCCCTGCGCCCGGAAATCGCGCGTGTGCGCCGCAGCGGCGAAGACCGAGAGATACCGCTGGGGCAGGTCACGATCGGCGACCTCGTCGTGATCCGACCCGGCGAACGCATCCCGGTCGATTCCAAGGTGGTAGAGGGACGCAGCCACGTCGACGAATCCTTGATCACCGGCGAAAGCATGCCGGTCGCCAAAGAAATCAACAGTCGGCTGACCGGCGGGGCGGTCAATGGCGAGGGCCTGCTGGTCGCCGAGACCCTCGCCGTGGGTGCCGAATCCACGCTGTCCAGGGTGATCCGCATGGTGGAGTCGGCCCAGGCGAAGAAGGCACCGATTCAAAAGCTGGTCGATCGCGTCAGTGCGGTGTTCGTTCCCGTCGTGCTGGTGATCGCATTGGCCACGCTGCTGGGCTGGGGTCTGGTATCAGGCGACTGGGAGGCGGCCATCCTGCATGCCGTCGCCGTGCTGGTGATCGCCTGCCCCTGCGCCCTGGGCTTGGCTACCCCCACGGCCATCATGTCCGGGACCGGCGTGGCCGCGCGCCACGGCATTCTCATCAAGGATGCGGAAGCCCTGGAAATGGGCCACCAAGTGGATACCGTCGTTTTCGACAAAACCGGCACGCTGACGGCCGGTCGGCCGGAACTGGTCGCCCTCAAAGCCTTCGATGGTGATGAGTCGGCGAGCTTGGCCATCGCGGCCGCGTTGCAGTCCGGCAGCGAGCACCCGCTGGCACGAGCGGTAGTGGCGGCCGCCGCCCAGAAGAACCTGATCCCCGCGCAGGTCACCGATTTTCGGGCCTTGCCGGGCAGGGGGCTGGAGGGCGTTGTATCCGGACGCCGCCTGGTGCTCGGCAGCACGCGTCTGATGATCGAACTGGGTCTGCCCGAGACCCTGCTGCAGCAACACAGCAGTGCCCTGGAGGCCCAGGGACGCACGATCTCCTGGCTGGCGGAAGCCGCGCAGGCGCCACGCCTGATCGCGCTGCTGGCATTCGGGGACCCGCTGAAGCCGACCGCGCGGTTTGCCGTCGACGTGCTGCGTCGTCAGGGCATCCGCACCGTCATGCTGACCGGCGACAACTGGGGTAGTGCGCGGTTGGTAGGCCAGCAGCTGGGACTCGATCAGGTGCGTGCCGAAGTCCTGCCTGCGGCCAAGGCGCATGAGGTCCAGATGTTGAAGGAGCAGGGCGGCCGCGTGGCCATGGTCGGAGATGGCATCAACGATGCTCCGGCGCTTGCGACAGCCGACGTCGGCATTGCCATGGCTACCGGTACGGATGTGGCGATGCACACCGCCGGCATCACGTTGATGCGTGGCGATCCGGCCCTGGTGTCGGCGGCGATACAGATTTCGCGCAAAACCTACGGGAAGATCCGCCAGAACCTCTTCTGGGCTTTTCTGTACAACGTGGCCGGCATTCCGCTGGCCGCCTTTGGCCTGCTAAGTCCCATGGTCGCCGGAGCCGCGATGGCCCTGAGCAGCGTCAGTGTCGTCGCCAATGCACTTACACTGGCCAGATGGCGTCCCGAAGACCAGGGGCGAGGAGACTAGGATGCGCCGTACAAAGCCGACCCTGGAGACCGCGGAGGCGCTTAGCAGCGGCTATCACAACATCGGCCAGGCCGCCGAGGCGACCGGCGTAACGGCGAAAATGATCCGTCACTACGAGGCGCTCGGCTTGCTGAGCCGGGTCGAGCGGACGCTGTCCAACTACCGGATCTACTCCGACCGCGATCTGCATGTCCTGCGCTTCATCAAGCGTGGTCGCAGCCTCGGCTTCTCGATGAAGGAAATCGAGGCCTTGCTGGGGCTGTGGCAGAACAGCCGACGAAAGAGTGCCGAAGTGCGACGCCTGGCCGCCCGGCATATCGAGGAGCTCGATGCCAAAATCGCCGAGATGCAAGGCATGCGTGACACGCTTACACAGTTGGTAGGTGCCTGCCACGGTGATCACCGGCCAAACTGTCCAATCCTCGAAGATCTGGGCCGCTCGCCATAGTTTGTGACGTCCTCCGTCGGCCAAGCATAGACGGATCGAGGTTTTTGAGAAGGAAGATTGCCCTCCAGGCTGACGTCGCAGGCAAACATATAGCCATCTGGGATCAGCCTTTTGGCGAGGGAGCTGGATGGCATGCACACGCCTCCCCATGCGCCGCGGACACCAGCTCCTGCAGGATTCCGCACTCGCTGGCGGTATGTCCGGCCTCGCAGTGAGTCCGCAAGGTCGTCAGTTGCTTCTCCAGGGCGCGCATCGACTTCAGGCGGGCGCGGACCCGCACGAGGTGCTCGTCGATCAGCCGGTTGATGTCGCCGCAGTCGGCCTGGGGCTGATCGACAAAGCTGAGCAAGCGCTGGACGTCGGTCAGGGGCATGTCCAGGGCCCGGCAGTGCCGGATAAAAGACAGGCGCTCCAAGTGGACGGCACCGTAGGCCCGGTAGCCATTGGCAAGACGTTCGGGGTCCTGCAGCAACCCCGAGCGCTCGTAGTACCGGATGGTCTCGACGTCCACTCCTGTCGCTTCGCTCAATTCTCCGATTCGCATGTCCACCCCCGGCAAGTCCGGTCCTATCCTAGCCCCTTGACCCTGTAGTGGCTACAGGGTGTTCAATGGCATCCAGATCAATCGGAGACCGCCATGGGCGATTCCTGCTGCGCCAGCAATTCCTGCCAGGGCAAGGTGACCCCACGCTACCGCCGGGCACTCTGGATCGCCCTGGTCATCAACGCGGTCATGTTCGTGGTGGAGTTGGGGGCCGGCTGGAACGCCGGGTCGGTCTCGCTGCTCGCCGACGCGGCCGATTTCCTCGGGGACGCGGCCAACTACGGTGTCTCCCTGCTGGTGCTGTCGATGGCCCTGGTGTGGCGCTCCCGGGCAGCCCTGGTGAAGGGCGCGACGATGGGCATCTACGGCGTTTTCGTGCTGGCCCAGGCTGCCTGGAATGGCTTCAACGGCATCGTGCCGGAGGCATATACCATGGGTGTCGTCGGTGCCCTGGCGCTGGCCGCCAACGTGTCCGTAGCGGTCATGCTCTACGCCTTCCGCGATGGCGACGCCAACATGCGCTCGGTTTGGCTGTGCTCGCGCAACGACGCCATCGGCAACATCGCGGTGATCCTCGCCGCTGGCGGGGTGTTCGGGCTCGGCGCTGCCTGGCCGGACCTGCTGGTCGCCGTGATCATGGCGGGCTTGGGTCTGTCGGCTGCCCGCTCCGTCATCACCCAAGCTCGTGCCGAACTGAAGGAGATCGCCCATGTCGCTCACGCCTGAAATCACCTGGATGGCGCTGCTGGCCGTCCAGACCCTGCACCTGCTGCATCACCTGCTGGCCAAGCGCCACATCAGCATCGTGGAGGTGATGGCAGGTGCCGCCCTGCTCATCCCAATTCCGGCTGGCGCGGCGGCCGGGCTGCTACTGATGATCCTGCATATCGGCCTGATCCTGGTCCAACTGGTCGGCAGCATCTGGATTCGGCGGCTGTCGCCGGGCTGCGGCGACGAGAAGAGCTACTGGGCAACCCTGGGCTGAACCTTCGATAGGAGGCCGACATGAGCGACAACTGCGGCAAGCCAGGGGACCCCTGCAAAATGGCCGCGCAGGCCAATCGATCGGCGCTGCGCAAGGTGCTGGCGATCAATCTCTTCCAGTCGGTCGCCGGCGGCGGTATCGGCGCATGGGCGCAGTCCACGGCCTTGGTCGGGGCCGCGCTGGACAACCTGGGCGACGCTGGCGTGTACGGCGTATCCCTCTATGCGGAAGGCCGCAGCGCCGCACACAAGGCTCGGGCCGCACGCATCAGCGGCTGGCTGCTGATCGGCTTCAGCCTGATGCTGGCGATCGAGGTGCTGCGCCGCTTCTTCTCGGGTGCCGAGCCCATCGGCATCGCCATGATGATCTGGGCGGCCTGCAACGCCGCCCTGAACCTGGTGTGCCTGAAGCTGCTGCGCAGCCATCGGGACGAGGGCGCGCACTTCGCGGCCTCGTGGATCTTCACGAGCAATGATACGCTGGTGAACCTGGGCATCGTCGTCTCCGGCGCCCTGGTGCTCTGGAGCGAATCGCCGGTCCCCGATCTGGTGATCGGCCTGGTCGTTGCCGCGATCGCCTTTCGCGGCGGCCGCGAAATACTCGAAATCGCCGAAGAGGCGTCCGAGCCTTCTTCCTCTTCCAAAAAGAACTGAATCCGTGACCCGCCTGCGCTCCCTGCTTGCCCTGCTGCTCCTGTGGCCCCTGATGTCGCTGGCGGCCGGCGATGCCCAGACTACCTGGCGTCTGCTCGACTACATCGCCGTGGACTATGCCGGCGCAGTGGACAACAGCGGGACCGTCATCGACGCAGCCGAATATGCCGAGATGAGCGAGTTCTCCGACTCGGTGAACCGCCAACTCGCTGCGCTGGTGCCGACTCCGGCGCAGCCGGCCCTGGTCCAGGAAGCACAGGGCTTGAAGTCCGCCATCGAGGCAAAGGCCGATCCCGGCGCTGTTGCCACACTCGCGCGGGGCCTGGGCGCCAAGCTCCTGGAAGCCTACCCGGTGCCTCTGTCGCCGAAGACCGCGCCTGACCTGGCGAAGGGGCTGACACAGTACGCCACGCTCTGCGCCGGCTGCCATGGCGCCAGCGGGCACGGCGACGGACCGCTCGCCGCCGGCATGGACCCGGCGCCAGTGGATTTCACCGACCTTGGTCGTGCGCGTGAGCGCAGCATCTTCGCCCTCTACCAGGTGATCAGCCAGGGTCTGGAAGGCACCGCCATGTCCTCGTTTGCGCATCTGCCGGACGAGGAGCGCTGGGCGCTGGCTTTCGTCGTCGGGCAGTTTGCGTTCCCGCAGGATCAGGCGGCAGCTGGCGCGCAGTTCTGGCAACAGGCGACGGCGCAGGAAGCCATCCCCGATCTGTCAGCCTTGGCCACGACAACCCCTGCGATACTGGAAGCGCGGGTGGGTGCTGAGCAGGCCCAATCAGTCATGGCCTATCTGCGCCGCAATCCGGGCACAGTGCTGCGGTCGACCGAAGGTTCCTTGCAGCTCGTGCGCGACCGGCTGGAGCAGGCGGTGGCCGCCTATCGCAAGGGCGATCGCGACGCCGCCTCCCAGGCGGCCGTCTCTGCCTACCTCGACGGCTTCGAGCCCGTGGAACCGATCCTCGGGGTCAAGAATCCAGAGCTGATGCGGGCTCTTGAAATGGCGATGACCGAGCTGCGGGGGCGGATTTCGGCCGGTGCATCGGTGGACGAGATTGCCGGGCGGGTAGCAGACCTGCAGTCGCGGCTCGGTGCGGCGGAGCAGACCCTGAAGGACTCCAGCTCGGATGCCGGCTCGGCCTTCGTCGGTGCCTTCACCATCCTGCTGCGTGAGGGCCTGGAGGCGCTGCTTATCGTAGTTGCCATCATCGCGTTCCTGCGCAAGGCTGGCCGCACCGAGGTATTGCCCTACGTCCACGCTGGCACTGGCGCAGCACTGCTGGCGGGTGTGGCTACCTGGGGCGCGGCGACCTACCTGATCGACATCAGCGGCGCCAGCCGCGAGTTGACTGAAGGCGTCGCGGCCCTATTCGCTGCGGCAGTCCTGCTGTTCGTCGGCATCTGGATGCACGGCAAGAGCCAGGCCGGCGCCTGGCAGCGCTACGTCAAGGAGAAGATCGGCGCAGCTCTGTCGCAGCGCTCGGCGTGGTTCCTGTTCCTATTGGCCTTCGTCGTGGTGTACCGCGAGGTCTTCGAGACCATCCTGTTCTATGTCGCACTGTGGAGCCAGGGCGCTGAGCAGGCAGTGATCGCGGGCGCGGTAACGGCTATCGCGGCCTTGGCGGTGATCGCCTGGCTGATGCTTCGCTATTCGCGCAAGCTGCCCATTGGCACCTTCTTCACGATCAGCGCCGTGCTGATGGCCATCCTGGCGGTCATGCTGACCGGCAAGGGCATTGCCGCCCTGCAGGAGGCCAACTTGCTCTCAGCCAGGCTGCTGGACCTGCCGCGCTTCGATTGGATTGGCTTTTATCCCACCCTGCAGGGCCTCGTGGCTCAGCTGGCCTGTGCCTCGGTGCTGATGACCGGCTTTGCCTACAACTGGCGCCGAGCCGCCACCTGACGCCAAAACACATCCGTCCGATGCACAGCAAGGCCTTGATTGTTCTAAGCGCCGGACAACGGGCCGCCCTAGTTGGGGTGGTACGGAATGCGGAACTACTATGCCCGGGCCATGTACTAAGCGGGAAGGTCTGCCGGGCCGCTTCCGATGGCGCCGAATCGATCCTCGCTCAATTTTGCTAGAGTAGCCCCATGACTCGCTCGCCCACCTTGCAACGGCTGCTGACGCTGATATGCGTCTTGCTGCTGACGGTGCGTGTCGCGGGGCCTCACCTGCACCTGTGCTTTGACGGGCAGGAGGCGCCCGCAAGTTTCCACGTCCTGGATATCGGCTTGCACCACGCAGCGGGCCATAGCGCGCCGCACCAGGACACGGACGTGTCGCTGGCCGTTGACGGCGTCTCCAAGACCGGGAAGCAACTCAGCTTCGACGATTTGCCGATTGTGTTGCTTGCGGCGCTGTTGGCCTGGATTCTCTTCCAGACCCCCCGCCGGTTCGTCCTTCCCCTGCTGCCGACGCTTGTCCCGGCAAGTCCTGCCTTCCTGCGTCCCCCGCTGCGGGGACCTCCCCAGTTGACCTCCCTCTGAAGTCTTGAGGTGTTGCCGCGCGTTGAAAACTGACCATCTGATCAGTTTTCAACGCGCGGCAACAGCCCCGGTGGTTCCCTGTCGATCCCATGCGACAGGTAACCATCTATCGAACGCATGGCTGTCGCTGCGCTTTCACCTGGGCGCGGCAGCTGGAGTCCCAAGGGTACGTCGTCACGATGTACGAGCCCGAAACACTAAAGACCATCCGGGGGGCCTTGAAGACCCCGCCATCACTTCGGGGATGCCACGTGGGACGGTACATGGAGTATTTCGTCGAGGGTCATGTGCCGGCCGAAGCACTGGACTTGCTGGCACGCCAGCACCCTGCCGGGCTTGGCGTAGCGGTAGATTCGACAGCAGCTCAGCATGAGCCTCTGTCATCGTCTCATCTCGGCGAGAAACCAGGGGTCATTCTTTACGACCAAAACGGAAATGCCCGGATTTGGTGGAGTGGGCTCGGCGCTTGACTTTCGTTTCCGAAAGAGTCGGCTGATCGGAAGAGGCGAGGGCGACCTTGCGTGTGCTTTCATAAACCACAGCCGAGAGGACGGCCGTTCGGTCGGCGGCGATGTGGTGCGGCCAGAGTTCTGTAGACAGTTAGTTGCCGCTTAGCGCGTAACGCTTTTCAAACTCTACCGGTGAGAAGCCGCCGGCGGAACCGTGCCGTCGGATCGGGTTGTAAAACATCTCGATGTAGTCGAACACGTCGGAGGTCGCTGCGGCCCGCGTCGGGTAGATCCGCCGCTTTATGCGCTCCTTCTTCAACGCGCTGAAGAAGCTTTCCGCTACCGCATTGTCGTGGCAGTTACCGCGACGGCTCATGCTCGGCTGCATCCGGTGCGCCTTCAGGAACGACTGCCAGTCGTTGCTCGTGAACTGGCATCCCTGATCAGAGTGAACCATCACGCCGGACCCCGGCTTTCGCCGCCAGACGGCTGCGACCAAAGCTTGCAGCACGAGATCGGTCGTCATGGTCGCATGCGTTGCCCAGCCGACGATCTGCCGCGAGTACAGGTCCATCACTGCGGCCAGGAATAGCCAGCCCTCGTAGGTGCGGATGTAGGTGATATCCGTGACCCAGACGACGTTCGGCGCTTCGGGCGCGAACGCACGGTTGAGGACGTTGCCGACCACACCGACCGGACCGCCACGGTAGCGGGGTTTGCTGCCGTAGCCGACCTGCGCGAACAGCCCCTCGGCCTTCATCAGGCGTCGGACCCGATGCCGGCTGCACGTCTCGCCGGCCTCGCGCAGGTCGAGCGTGATCTTGCGGTAGCCATACACCGCACCACTGGCCAGCCAGTGGTGTTTCACCAGCGCCAGCAGGCGCTGGTCTTCCCGATCACGCAGGCTGGTCGGCCTGCGCAACCAGGCGTAGTACCCGCTGCGGTGTATGCCCAGCACCCGACACATCGCACACAGCCGAAACTCTCGGACATGCACGCGCATGAACGCGTACTTCGCCTTCACCCCCTGGCAAAGTACGCGGCGGCTTTTTTTAGGCTCATTACGCGTTAGCTACGGATGCGTTGATGAGTGGACGGCCATAGCGAGCCACCGCGCGGGCTGCGAGGCGGCAGCGCCGAACCGGTCCTTTGCGCGAAACCATCCGAGATAGCTGGCCAAGTACTTGGTTGCCACGCCACGGAATCGCTGCATCCATGACTTGAGCCGGCCGTGATAAGCGTTGACGTTCTGGATGTGCCACGGACCTTGGGTTCTGACGCCAGCAGCTCTGTTCAGGCCGTGATGCTCCACCCCGATCTGGCGGGCCGCCGCGGCCATCGCATGACTGCCGTCGGTGCAGAGCACGACGTCAGGCGCCAGCACCGGCGCAAGAGCGGCCGTGAGCTGGGCGGTGTCCGCGCGTCGCAGGATGAAGTCGGCGCAAGCGCCGGATCGGTCTCGGGCGACGAGCACGGGAACATGGTCATCGGATGTCCCGCGGGTCGAGGATTTGCCGCCGCGTCGACGCGGGGCGCGACCGATGCCGTGCTGGCCCTTGAGCGAGCGAAGAACGAAGGTTTCATCGGCCTCGGCAATGCCCTGCAAGGCCTTGGCTTTGACCGCCTGCGCCTGCGCGAGAAAGCGGTGCCGCCAGCGAAACGCCGTGCTCGGCGCGACCTGCAGCTGTTGGGCGGCGGCCTGCACGCTCAAGCCCTCATTCAGCACCTGTGCCTGCGCCAGCCATTTGCCCTTCTGGCGCAACCGCGCCAGCGGGGTGCCGGACAGCGCATTGAAGGTCTTGCCGCACGCCCGGCATTTGTAGCGCTGCAGCCCGTCCGCCTGACCATTGCGAACCACGCGCTCGGATCGGCAATGCGGACACGGCGTCAGCGCGCGTCCCCAGTCCTCAATGACCTGCACCACCTCAGCCGGAACACTCTGGCAAAACAGCGCATCCCGCAGCGTCATCCGCTGGTGAAATGTCAGCTGGCCCACCCGCGACAACAACCGCTTCATCTCCCGGTCGCGCATTTCGATCTCCTGGCCCGACGCTCATGCGCCGTCAGATCAATCTGCACCCCACGCGGCTCACAACATGAGCCTGTCACCAGCTAATGCGTAATGAGCCTTTTTTTAGGATGTCGCGCTCTTCGGTGACCCGCCGCAGCTCGGCCTTCAGCCGACGCACCTCGGCCGAATCGCTGGCCGTCGCGGCTGTCGCAGCAACGATCGATCCCGCAGCCTTTCTCGTGCTTTGAACCCAGCCATACAGCGTGTGCTTGGGAATCCCGATCCGGGTCGCCACGTCGCCCACCGTGAAGCCGCGATCGACAACCTGCTTCACCGCCTCGCTTTTGAACTCTTCCGTGTACTGCCGATTGCTGCTCATGAACACCTCGATCATTGCCATGAATTATGGCAACTGAGCTGTCTATGAAAAGCTGGCCGCACCAATGGCTGGCACATGAGTTCCCACGCTCTTGCACTCGGTCTGGCAGCACTGGCCTATTCTTTGGCCCGCCGCCTCGCCAACGACCATCGCTTTGCATTTGGCACCTGGAAAATCGAGATTCTGGGCGGCTTTACCAGTGCGCTGCTGCTCCTGCTCGTGGCCTTCTCAATGGCCTATCAATCGATCGAGCGCCTGTACTCACCAACTCCGATTCTTTACGACCAGGCGATCGTCATCGCCTTCGTTGGCCTGGCGGTCAATCTGGTCTGCGCAAAGCTCCTGCATGCCGGCGGGCATCAGCCACATGGGCATGATCACGCGCACGATCATGGCCATGGCCATGGCCACAACCATGGCGCGCCAGATCTCAATCTCAGATCCGCCTATCTTCATGTCGTGGCGGACGCGATGACTTCGGTTCTGGCCATCGTGGCGCTTTTTGGGGGAAAGCTATGGGGGGCTGATTGGCTCGACCCAACGATGGGCATCGTCGGGGCGGTGCTGGTCGGCATCTGGGCGGTGGGCCTGCTGAAGTCCACGACCCGCGTGCTTCTCGATGCGGAGATGGATGCGCCCGTGATCGAGGAAATCCGCGAGGTGATTGCCCAAAGCCCGGTCAAGGCGTCGATCTCCGATCTGCATGTCTGGCGCGTGGCCACGGGCAAGTACGCCTGCATCCTGCGGCTTTCGGTCGCGGGTCATGCGACGGCCGAGGACTTCCATCGGCAACTCGCGGTGCATGAAGAACTGGTCCACGTCACGGTCGAGATCGCCGCAGCGTGAGGACAGCCATGCCCGGCTCTTACTTTATCGGTGGTTCCTGGCCTGCCGCAGTCCAGGCTGCTGGCGCCACCCGATCGATATCGACTATTGTCTACTGATGTTCGCGCGCCTCGTCCCCATCCTGCTGTCGCTTTGCCTGCTGGCGGGCCTTAGTGGTTTTGGCCCGCATGTGCATTGGCATACGCACGGGCATGATGAGGTGCACAGCTACGTTGTTTCTGCGCTGGATATCGACCATGCCCAGGCTCACGCTGAAGGCAGTCAGGATGACGACAGCAACAAGCTGGGTACCCGCGTTTCTCTGGATCATCCGCCGGTGGGGCCAGTACCCAGTGCCGCTCTGTCCATCGACGTCGATGGGGTTCCCGGCCTGTTGCCCCTGCTCGCGGATCAGCGTGTAACAGGGCCACCCCGGTTCCTGATGCCTCCAAGCCAAGCTCCTCCCCAGGCTTTCTCGACCGTTTAGCGCGCCGCGCCCTCTGAAGGACGCGGCGTACATCCGCGTTCCTGGAAGAGGACTTCCCGTGTACCTTTCCGTTGTCTGGCGTCCTGCCGCTCTTGCGGCAGCGCTCATGCTTGTCGCGCCCGTTCGGGCAGCCGAGCCTCTCACTTTGCGCGACGCCCTGCAGCGAGCAGAAGCTTCGCATCCCGACCTGCGAGGATTTGACGCCGAGCGCTCAGGCGCCGCCGTCCGCCGCAGCTTGGCGCAGCAATCGCCCACGCCAGAGGTCAGCGTCCTCCTGGAGGATGTCTTCGGCAACGGAGCCCGCAGCGGCCTCGATGGCGCCCAGTGGACCCTGAGCTTTTCCCAGGCCCTGGAGCTGGGCGACCAGCGCTCCAGCCGTCTTGGCGCGGCCGACTCCCGGGCCGTGGCCCTGACGGCCGACCAGGAAGTGCGCCGCCGCGACGCCTTGGCGGAGGTTGCCCAGCGCTTCTACGAGGCCGCCGCCGACGGCGAGTGTCTACGTCTAGCCGAAGAGAAGGTCGAACTGGCCCGCAAAAGCCTGGCGGCAGCAGACGCTCGAGTGAGGTCTGCTCGCGCCCCTGTGGCCGAGCGTGCACGTGCCCAGGCCGCTCTTTCCCAGGCGGTTTTGGAACGGGAGCACGCCGAGCACGAGGAAATGAGCGCCCGGGTCGCGTTGGCGGTCTCGATGGGCTCTCCCGAGCCGGACTTTGGCGAACTCAAAGCGCCCTTGTTCGACCTGCCCCCGCTGCGTCCGCTGCCGGAGTTGCGTCAACGCCTGAAGCAGAGCCCGTCGGCTCGGGCTCGTCTGGCCGAAGCCGCCGCGCTGGATGCCGAACGCCGTGCTGCGCTGGCTGCTGCCGGCTTGCGGCCGACCTTCACCGGCGGCGCGCGCCGCTATGAGGACGGCAACGATGTCGCAGCCGTCGTCGGCTTTAGCCTGCCGCTACTCGCGGGACGTCGGGCCAGGGACGAGGCCGCCCTCATCTCCGCCCGCCAGGAACAGACCCAGGCCGAAAGCCAGGCTGCCCTGCTTCGCGCTGAAGAGGAGTTGTTCGAGCGCTACCAGGAACTCGGCCATGCCAAGGAAGCCCTGCGCTTGCTCGACACCGAGGTTCTACCTGCACGCCAGGAGGCACTCAAGCAGACCCAGTACGCCTACGACCGTGGCCGTTATGGCTACCTCGAACTGTCGCTGGTGCTCCAGGAGCTTGCCGACGCCCGTCGCGCCCGCCTGGACACTGCTGTCCGCTATCACTCTCTGCTCGCCGAACTCGAACGCATTACCGGCGACCGTCTCATCGAAGGAAACACCCCATGAATCGCCAAACGACCTGCATCCTGATCGCGCTCGGCCTGGTGCTGGGAGCCTGCAACCCGAAGTCTGCCGAACCCGCCGCCGAGCACGGTGGCGAAACGGCCGCATCAGCGGAGTACGAACGAGGCCCCAACCGCGGCCGCATGCTGCGTGACGGCGACTTCGCCCTCGAACTCCAGATCTTCGAGGACGGCGTGCCGCCCGAGTACCACGTCTACCTGTACCGGAACGGCAAGCTTCTTCCGCCGACCGCGGCCAAGGTGGTCGTCGAACTCAACCGGCTGGGCAACAAGCAGAACCGCTTCACCTTCGCGCCGAAGGACAGCTACCTGATCGGCAGCGGCACGGTCACCGAGCCCCATTCCTTCAGCGTCGTGGTGACGGCAGAGGAGGGTGGTAAGACCCATCGCTGGGCCTTCGACAACTTCGAAGGCCGTACCACTATTTCGGCCAAGAACGCCCAGGATGCGGGCGTCCGGACCGAAGCCGCCGGTCCCGCAACGATCGCGGAGGTACTGAAGCTCACGGGTCGTGTGGTTCCCAATGCCGAGCATGTGCGGGCCGTCACCGCACGCTTCCCCGGCACGATCCAGAAGGTGTCCAAGTCGGTCGGCGATACCGTACAGGCGGGTGACCGGCTGGCGGTGGTCGAGAGCAACGACAGCCTGCAGAGCTACAACGTGACCTCGCCGATTTCCGGCGTCGTGCTGGAGCGCGATGCCAACCCCGGCGAATTTGCCGGAAACGGTCCGCTGTTCGTGATCGCTGACTTCACCAAGCTCTGGGTCGAACTATCGGTCTTCCCGCGCGACCTCGCGAAGCTCCGCGTCGGCCAGCCCGTGACCCTTTCCAGTGTCGACCGCGGGGACGTCCAGGCTTCCGGCCAGATCGTCCGTATCGCCCCGGCCGAGGGAGCCGGTCGCGGCACCCTGAGCGGCGTCTACACCGCGCGAGTCGCGCTGGACAATGGCTCTGGCCAATGGACACCCGGCCTCTTCGCTCGCGGCGAGGTGCGCATTGGTGCGGCCGAGGTGCCCCTGGCAGTGAAGCGCAGCGGGCTACAGGCCTTCCGTGACTTCACGGTCGTCTTCGAGCTGATCGGAGAGACTTACGAAGTGCGCATGCTGGAGCTCGGTCGACAGGACGGTAACTACGTGGAAGTCCTCGGGGGCATCGAGCCGGGCGCCCGGTACGTTTCCGAGAACAGCTATCTGATCAAGGCCGATGTCGATAAATCCGGCGCCAGCCACGACCACTGAGATTGATCATGCTCGAACGCATACTGAGTCTATCCATCAGGCAGCGCATCCCAGTGCTGCTCATCGTCATGGCAACGGCCTTGTTCGGCATCTGGAGCTACCAGAACCTGCCGATCGACGCCGTTCCGGACATCACCAACGTCCAAGTCCAGATCAACACGGAGGCTCCGGGCTACACGCCGCTGGAAGCCGAACAGCGCGTGACCTTCCCGCTGGAGACCTCGATGGCGGGGCTTGCGCGGCTCAAGTACACGCGCTCCTTGTCCCGCTACGGCCTGTCGCAGGTCACAGTGATCTTCGAGGAGGGAACGGATCCCTTCTTCGCCCGCCAGCAAGTCGCCGAACGGCTGCAGGCAGTCGCCGGCCAGCTGCCTCCCGGCATCGAGCCGTCGATGGGCCCCGCGGCGACCGGACTCGGCGAAATCTTCATGTACACCGTCGATGCCGCGCCCGGTGCGCGCAATGCAGATGGCTCACCGGTCACGGCGACGGATTTGCGTCAGGCGCAGGACTGGATCGTGCGCCCCCAGCTGCTGCGCGTCGCAGGCGTCGCCGACGTCAACTCCATTGGCGGCTATGAGCGGCAGTACCTGGTACAGCCGGATCCGGCCACGCTACTGGGCTACGGCGTCAGCTTCGAAGAACTGGCGGCCGCCCTGAAGCGGAACAACGCCAACGCCGGCGCCGGCTACATCGAGCGCTTCGGCCAGCAGATGCTGCTGCGCATCCCCGGTCAGGTGGGAGCCGGCGACGCCGCATTGGATGACCTCCGGAGCATCGTCATCAAGACGGTCGGCGATGCGCCCGTGCGCGTCGGCGATGTCGCCAATGTGACGACGGGCGGCGAGCTGAGGACCGGTGCTGCTACGCAGAACGGGCATGAAGTCGTTCTGGGCACGGTGCTGATGCGTGTCGGCGAGAACAGCCGGACCGTGGCCAGCGCCGTGGCGGACAAAATCAAGGAGATCCAGCCGTCGCTGCCGCCGGGCGTTCAGGTCGTCACTGCCTACGACCGCACCTGGCTGGTCGACAAGACGCTCAAGACCGTGCAGAAAAACCTGCTCGAAGGCGCTCTGCTGGTGATCGTGGTGCTGTTCCTGCTGCTGGGCAACATCCGGGCGGCGCTGCTGACCGCCATGGTCATCCCGATAACGATGCTGCTGACCATCACCGGCATGGTGAAGGCGGGCGTCTCGGCGAACCTGATGAGTCTGGGCGCCCTGGACTTCGGCCTGATCGTGGATGGCGCGGTGATCATCGTCGAGAACTGCCTGCGGCGATTGTCTCTGGCAGCAGCCCACGGGCGGGAAATGCCACTCAAGGAGCGGCTGCAGATCGTTTACGAGGCGAGCAGTGAGGTGATTCGCCCGGCGTTGTTCGGGGTTTTCATCATCACGGCCGTCTACCTGCCGATCTTCGCCCTCAGCGGGGTCGAGGGGAAGATGTTCCACCCCATGGCCCAGACGGTGGTCATGGCCCTGGTCGCTGCCATGGTGCTTTCGGTCACGGCGGTTCCCGCGGCCGTCGCGCTGCTGGTGCCCGCGCCCAAGCCGCACTCGGAAACCCGCTTCGCGCGGTTCGCCGAGCGCGTCTACGTGCCGCTGCTCGATGCCAGCCTGCGGGCGCGCGTCGCCGTGGCGGGAGCGGCAGCCGCGCTGGTCCTGGTGATGGGCTTTGCGGCGTCGCGCATGGGGTCGGAGTTCCTGCCGAACCTGGACGAGGGTGACATCGCCATGCACGCCCTGCGCATCCCGGGCACCAGCTTGACGCAGGCGGTGGGTATGCAGGCCCAGCTGGAATCTGCCGTGAAGCAGCTGCCGGAGGTCGAGCGCATCGTCGCCAAGATCGGTACGGCGGACATCGCCACGGATCCGATGCCGCCGTCGGTGGCCGACAACTTCATCATCCTCAAGGACCGGAGCGAATGGCCGGATCCGCGCAAGCCGAAGGCACAGGTCGTCGCCGATCTGGAAGCTGTGGTGCGTCCGATCCCGGGCAACAACTACGAGTTCACGCAGCCGATCCAGATGCGCTTCAACGAGCTGCTGTCCGGCGTGCGAGCGGACGTTGCCGTGAAGGTTTACGGCGATGATCTGGAGGTGCTGGCCGGTATTGGCAAGCAGATCGAAGGGATCGTCGAGGGCGTCGGTGGTGCCCAGGACGTTTCGCTGGAGCAGGTCACCGGGCTGCCGGTGTTGAGCGTGCAGCCCCGCCGCGAGGTCCTGGCGCGCTACGGTCTGGATGTCGCCGCCCTGCAATCGGTCGTGGCATCGGCCTACGGCGGCGAAACGGTGGGGCTGGTGTTCAATGGTGACCGCCGGAGTCCGCTGGTGATCCGGCTGCAGGAGGAACTGCGCAAGGATATCGATGCCCTCGAGCGTCTGCCTGTGCCGCTTCCGACTGGCGGCTATGTCCCGCTCGGAGAGGTGGCCGAACTGGAGCTGGCGCCTGGCCCCAACCAGGTGAACCGCGAGAATGGCAAGCGCAGGGTCGTCGTGACGGCTAATGTCCGTGATCGGGACCTGGGCGGGTTCATCGCCGATCTCCAAGCGGCGGTGTCCCGCGACGCGGAGCTACCGCCGGGTTACTGGATCTCCTATGGCGGCACTTTTGAGCAGTTGCAGTCGGCCAGCCAACGCCTGGCGATCGTCGTACCGATCACGCTGGCGCTGATCGTCGGCCTGCTGTGGCTGGCCTTCGGGTCGATGCGCGATGCGCTGCTGATTTTCACTGGTGTGCCCTTGGCGCTGACCGGCGGCGTTGCCGCGCTGATGCTGCGCGACATCCCGCTATCGATCTCGGCGGGTGTCGGATTCATCGCACTCTCTGGGGTCGCGGTACTCAACGGCCTGGTCATGGTCAGCTTCATCCGCAGCCTGAGCGAGAATGGCGTGGGTCTGGACGAAGCCATCCGCGAGGGCGCCCGCACCCGTTTGCGCCCGGTACTCATGACGGCCCTGGTGGCGGCGCTGGGCTTCGTGCCCATGGCCTTCAATACAGGAATCGGCTCCGAGGTCCAGCGCCCGCTGGCGACGGTGGTCATTGGTGGCATCATCAGTTCCACGCTGCTGACGCTGCTGGTGCTCCCGGCGCTGTACCGCCTGGCTCATCGCAAGGAGGCCGGGCGGGCTACCAACCCCGGGAGAGTGGCCCATGTTTGAGGTTCTGCGGAACCGGACCTACCGGCACCTGTTCTTGGCGCAGGTCGTGGCGCTGGTGGGTACCGGCCTGGCGACGGTGGCCCTGGGGCTGCTGGCCTTCCGTCTGGCGGGCGAAGATGCGGGGGCGGTGCTTGGCACCGCCCTCGCCATCAAGACGATCGCTTACGTGGTGGTTGCCCCGATCGCCGGGGCCTACGCTGCACGGTTTCCGCGAAAGAGGCTGCTGGTCACTCTCGATGTGGTCCGATTGCTCGTCGTGCTGGTGCTGCCCTGGGTGGATCAGATCTGGCAGATCTATGTGCTGATCTTCGTGCTCCAAAGCGCCTCGGCCGCCTTCACGCCGACCTTCCAGGCCACCATCCCGGAAGTGCTGCCCAAGGAAGAGGACTACACCAAGGCCCTGTCCCTGGCACGGCTGGCGTATGACCTGGAGACCTTGCTAAGCCCGGCTTTGGCGGCGGTGCTGCTGACGATCATCACCGACCAGGGCTTGTTCATGGGGACCGCTGTCGGGTTCCTGGGATCGGCTCTGCTTGTGCTTTCGGTGGCCTTGCCGCGGCCGGTGGCCAAGACTGCGTCGACCCGCATCACCCGGAAGCTCACTCAGGGCATGCGCATCTTCCTCGCCACGCCCCGCCTGCGTGGCCTGCTGGCACTCAATCTCGCGGCGGCAGCCGGCGGCGCGATGGTCATCGTCAACACCGTGGTGATTGTGCGGGGCGAGCTGCAGAAGTCGGATCACGCCGTGGCCCTGGCCTTGGCTGCTTTCGGCGCAGGGTCAATGATCATGGCCTTTGTGCTGCCGCGGTTGCTGGAGCGCTATCGGGATCGCAGCGTGATGCTGACGGCGGCCGGGAGCATGTCGATCCTGCTCGCTGTCCTGGCCATGGCCTGGTCACTGGCGGAGCGCGCGCACTGGGGGCTCCTGCTGGGAGGCTGGGTCCTGCTGGGCAGCAGCTATGCGGCGCTGGTCACCCCGGGTGGGCGTCTGCTGAAGCGCTCCTCAAGGGAGGAGGACCGGCCGGCACTGTTCTCTGCACAGTTTTCGCTGTCCCATGCCTGCTGGCTTATCACTTATCCCCTGGTGGGATGGCTGGGGGCCCAGGCGGGGATGGGGATGGCCCTATGGACCATGGCGGCGATCGCCACGCTGGGCTGGATCGCGGCGGCGCGGTTCTGGTCCGCCGACGACAGCGGAGCGCCGGTGCACCGACATGACGATCTCCCGTCAGACCACCCGCATCTGGCCGAAGGCGAGCATAGCGACCATGGCCATAGCCATCCCTTCGTGATCGATGAGGTGCATCGGAGGTGGCCGTCTTAACCCCCACTGGAACACCGGCGCGGCTCGACGGCCGCTCCGGTGTACCGGTCCCTTGCTGTACCGCTGTTCCATCCCCACTGGAGTTCGAGATGAAGAAGTCGTTTGTTGCTGCGATCCTGCTGAGCCTGAGCGCCCCGCTGGCCATGGCTCACGGAAACCACGAGCCGGAAGAAGAGGGCGCTGTGGTCAAGCCCCAGTCTGTGCGCAAGGCTGGCGCATCCAAAGCCGCCCCCAAGGGGGACAAGGCACAGGGGGCAGAGACCGAAGCCGAGAAGGCCGACGAGAAGGCGCCGGCTGCGCCTACATCGAAGTGAGGCGGGTATCCCTTGCACTGCTGCTGCCCGGCCTTCTCCTGGCCGGTGCAGCGGCGGCGCATGGCGTTGCCGAGGATGACAAGCTCTTCATCGAGGGCAGCGCGGGAGCGCAACTGATCCCGTTCCTTTATTTGGGCGCGAAGCACATGGTGACGGGCTACGACCACCTCCTGTTTCTGTTCGGGGTGATCTTCTTCCTCTACCGGATACGCGACGTGGGGCTTTATGTGACCCTGTTCGCGATCGGTCACAGCAGCACCCTGTTATACGGCGTTCTCAGCGGCACCCACGTCAACCCATACATCGTCGATGCGATCATCGGTCTGTCGGTCGTCTACAAGGCACTGGACAACCTCGGCGCCTTCAAGACGGTATTCGGCGTCCAGCCTGACAATCGCGCGGCCGTGTTCATCTTCGGCTTGTTCCATGGCTTCGGCTTGGCCACCAAGCTGCAGGACTTCTCACTGGGCTCAGACGGATTGGTGCCTAACATGCTCGCGTTCAATGTGGGCGTGGAGATAGGACAGTTGCTGGCCCTGACCGGCATTCTGATCGCGATGGGCTTCTGGCGCAGGACGTCTGCATTCGGACGCCAGGCCTTCGCCGCCAATGTCGTGCTGATGAGTGCGGGCTTCCTGCTCACCGGCTATCAACTTGCAGGTTTCTATCTCAATGACTAACCCAAACGTCCCTGTTTCGCCGATCCAAGCCAGCGTTCCGACACTGCTGAAGGCCACGGCCATTGCCCTGGCAGGCGCTGCAGTCTTGCTGGTTACCACGGTCATGCCGGCGGAGTTCGGCGTCGATCCCACGGGCATCGGAAAAGTCCTGGGGCTGAGCGCGCTGCACGCCTCGGAGGCCTCCGCTGCGAGCCCCGCGAGTACCGTTCCCAATACCGAGATGGCAGTGATCGCCAACGAGGCGCCATTCCAAACGAAGGAGATGATGCTGGTTCTCCAGCCGAATGAAGGAGCTGAGATCAAGGCCGCCATGCGCGAGGGCGATTCCTTTGTTTTCACCTGGAAAGCAGAGGGCGGTGCCGTGAATTTCGACATGCATGGTGAGCCCCCGAATGCCGGTGATCAGTTCAGCAGCTACTGGCGTGATCGTGAGCAGACCGCCGCGCATGGCAACTTCATCGCTCCATTCGACGGCGCTCACGGGTGGTACTGGAGTAACAAGGGAACCCAGCCGGTGACCGTGATTGTCCGTGTCAGTGGATTCTTCGAGAAACTCTATCGTCCTTGACGAATTTCGGCTCGCCATATGGGCGCAGGCACCTGGGAGTAGCGGCGCGCGTCAAGCTACTTGTCGCCTGAGTCATGCAGCTAACGGCAAAGTATGGCTGCCGTTCAAATGCGTGTTGATGACGTCGTCGCGCTCGGGATTGAGGGTAACGACGAGGATCGGCGACCAGTTTCGGGTGTCGCCGGACCAGCGCGCCGGGTTGCGTGCTCGGGCTTCGGTGTAGAGCGCGTGACGAGCGGCCAGGAGGGCGTGATCGTCCCCGTTGTGGCGCTGTGCTGGCGTGACGTAACGGATACCGCTGTGCCGATGTTCCTCGTTGTACCAGCGCACGAAGTCGCTTGCCCAAGCGCGTGCCGCATCGAGATCGGCGAAGCCCTTGGCCGGAAACTCCGGCCGGTACTTGGCGGTGCGAAACAGCGATTCGGCGTAGGCGTTGTCGTCGCTCACGCGGGGACGCGAGTACGAGGGCTTGACGCCGAGCCATTCGAGCATCGCCAGCACGGTGGTGGCTTTGAGCGTGGCGCCGTTGTCGCCGTGCAGCACCGGCTTGTCGGTGAGTGCGGCGATGCCCTCGGCCAGCGCGGTACGTCGCACCAGATGCGTCGCATGATCGGCATGGTCACGCTCCTGCACCTCCCAGCCGACGATCTTGCGGCTGTACAGATCGAGGATCAGGTAGGCTAGTCGGGTGAGCCGTCGTGTAGATATCGATCAACCCCAAGACTGCTTCCGGCGACTCCGCCGACTTATCAGCCAGCTCTCGCCAGAACAGGGATAGTCTCAGTCGGGATTCGCTGGCGTCCTGATGGCCTCCAAGAATTCCCAGTTCGTCCAGACGATCCAGATTCGGAGGGAAGTCCTTGAAGACCGCCTCAGCAAGGGCATTCGACCAACGGTGGCGTGGACGGTAGGGCGTCGACGATGGCTCAATCCTTCTACCTGACCAATCGCTGAAACGTGACCGTGCAGCTTTTGGTGCGAAGACTATGTCGAAAGGACGTCCTTGTACTGATCTGGGACCGAGAGAAAAGGTACAAACGGCAAACATCTTCCGGAGCGCCGGCCATAAAGCTGCAATCAGGCGAAAACAAGCAAGGTCGGCATCCTTTGCATCGAACACCGCAATCGGGGCGCGCTTCTCCAAAAACATTGCCTCGACCAGCTCCAGGCTCCATGGGCTTTCGAGACGAGGCCAGGTCCGAATCTCCTCTGCGCCCGAAGGATGTCCTAAAACATTCGAATCCGCGCTCAGCTGAAAATGTGAAACAACATCGCGCAGAGTCTGAAGGACTGTGGGCGCGGTCCATTCCGGCATCGGCACAAACAGGCTATGCGTGCGAACGCAGCCTGCTCTTGGCGCCGCCAGATCCTGTCGCGTCAGCGCCACGACATAGTAAGTCTGGCTGGGGAGGGGATAGAACGTAAAATACGGGGCAAACTCCTCCCCTGGCCGCAACTGCCCGGAGATATCGGACAGACGGTCGACGGTATCTTGGTCTTGCTGGATCAGCTCAACATTACCCTGCAGCAGTTGATGACCGTTCCGGTAGCCGTGAAATTGCTCGCGTGCGTACATTCTCGTCGCTGCGTCACTTCCGTAGAAGCCAGGCGATTGGGATGGTGACATCCGCTTGTTCCTCGGTGCCATGCACGACGTAGCCGGAAGCATGGACGTCGCCATTGGCCAAGAAGTCAGCCTTGAACCCCGGATCATCGGTCAAGTCGCCCCCGACGATACTCACCCCAAAGGCATCGATGTCGAGTTCTTCAGAGTTCTGCAAGGCACCAAAGAACAACGGGAATTCGGACTCTAGATATCGCCAGGGACCCTGCGCGCGTTGCTGTGCATCCAGCCGGTCCCATGCCGTCACGACGACGGCAACACGGCGCGGAGTTTTCACCCCTGACTGACCCAAGGTGGTCTCGAGGAATCGAAGCAGCTGACACAAATAGACCTGGGTGGGAATCCGACTCTGCACCTCGGCATTTGGGGTGATTTTGGTCAGAATGCCATCCGAGACCACCCAGTCCAAGGGCATGTGATTCAACGGAGACCGCGCTCGCACGAACAGCAATGCCATCGAGGTTCGGCAGAGTTCGTCATGCCAGCGCTGCGATATTTCGGAATCCTCCACGGCATCTCGCCACATTTCACCATTTACGTCAGGCACCACCAGTTCCGCGGCAATTGCTCCTTCTGAAGCACGCACCGGAATCCGAAATGTTGCGCTTTGATCTTCGGAGTCCAGGGTGGTTCGGCCCGCAAATGCACCTTCGAGAAGATGGGCGACGGCATCCTCAACGTACTTGATCACCCCTGTATCCGGTGTCGAAGTCACTGCGGATTTCCCCTCGCGTAGGGAGGCCCACAAACGCGCGAGGTAGTTCGTCTTGCCAGTCTCGGGCAAGCCCACAAGCAGGATCGAGGCGGTGCTCGCGGTCATTTGCGTCCCCGGAAGCGTAGCATGACCCGGTTGCACCAAGAGTTGTCCGTATCCGGCCAGAATTCCAGGGGAAGGGGAGGAGACGGATTTACCCAGGTCTCGACGAGGGCGCCAATGCCGAATCCCGGTTGAACCCCGGAGTCCGCCTTAGTGAAGGACGCGATGGGGACTACTTGGATTTGCAAGTCGTAGCGGGCAGCCTCCTCTATGATTTGCTGCAAGGCTGTCGCATTGGGCTCGAAGGCATCCCGGTGCGACACTACCAAAATGGCCGGCGGCGTTCGCGGTGCAACCAGAGCCGCCGCCTTTTGAATTAGCAGCTTTGTGCGATGGACGGTGGACTGCCGTTTGCTTGCCAGTTGTCGACCATCGACAAAGAAGCAGAGAACGTCAGCCGATTTCAGGAAGTACCACTGCTCCACCCTGTTCTCGTCGACAAGCGAATTCGACCATTCACCTGGCAGATCAGGGACGAGCAGGTCACAGAGACGATCTCGCTGGTCGAGAACTCGCAGATGCATAAACCCAGCTCCGCGTTCCGTAGATATCTCGGTATGCACCGTCATCTGATCTGGCCGCGCGCCTTCGCTCCAGCGCCTGGCGCCGCGGCTGATTTCGTCAAGAGCCATCACAGTGAGGCTGTTGGCAAAGCGAAAGCCTTCCAGGCGGTTGTGGGCCAGAAGCAGATACAAACTAACAAGTGCTGCCGTCTTACCCGAGTCAGGGCATCCCAGTACCCCAACCAGCGTGGTTTGCCGGGAAGCCCCCAGACTTCGAATTTGGTCTAAATCGAGGGTAAGGCTATTCGGAAGCTTTGGCTTTTCCGGCGGAGGTGCAAGGGTGCTCTCCGTCTCCAAGACCGAGGGTGGTTCGATGGCAGCCCCCTCTGATTCATCGAGGCGCTCGGAGCACTCATTGGGGTCTCGGCTCAGAGCGCACTTGCCAGTTTGCTGATCTACGTCATGGTTGCCCGGCACTATTTGTACGTCGGTTTTCGCACAACCGGCCGCGCCAGCGATCTGATCGAGCCAAGCCGCGGCGGCCGCATACTGTTCACGCTTTCCAGCGTACGCGATATCCCCGCAAACAATGACGCCGCTGGCTCGCTGTCCGGGAAGACGTGCCACCTGATCCTGGACATCTTCAATCAGCCGTTCCTTGACATCGTCGTGGACGGCGACCGCTCCGCCTTTTTCCTGGCCGAAGTGGATGTCCGAGAGGTGAATGAAGGCAATAGGCATGGCGCCGTTTTGGTCCCCGATCGGTTTTGAGTCTTTTTATTCTGAATCAAGGGCTTCGACCTGTAGATTCCGGCCTTTGCCAAGTTCGATAGTAGCTTAAGACCCCCACATCTGCCGAGCATTGCTCGGGTTACCTCCGCGCACGGAACTGCCTTAGTCCAACAGGTTTCCAACGGCGTTGGCCGCCAGTTCGCCGCTCCGGTAATACCCTATAACCGTATCGACCTTCCGATGCTCGGTCATGGCCATTACGTCACCCACGGGAATGTTCTTCCGACCCGCCTCCGTGACAAAGCCTGACCGGAGGCTGTGGCCCGCCCAATCGCCGTCCAATCCGGCTAACAAGGCGCGTTTGCGCACGATGTTCGCGACGGATTCCGGGGTGAGGGGAGGGCCCACTCGCGACCCCCACAGGCGCCGGAAGATCGCGCCCTCGGCAATGGCAGCCGCGTCGAGCCAGGCCTTCAGGGCCTCAGCTGCCTTGCCACGGATCGGCTTATCTGGCTGCTTGACTGTCCCATCCTGGTTGGTCTTTGACCGATGCAGCCGATAGGCATAGTTGCTGCCATCCGCCTTGATTAAGCGCTCCACGATGGCATCGGCCACCTCCGATCGCCGGCGACCGCCGCTGGACCAGGCAAACAGCAGCAGCGCCCGATCTCGGATTCCCTTGAGGGAGTCATCGCAGGTGGCCAGCATGGCTTCCAGAGGCTCCCGGGTCGCCGCCGTCTTCTTCGTGACGATTTCACCACGCTTGGAGGCGGCGCGTTTGGCGCTCGACAGCAGCTGGCGGACCTGCGGATCTTCACAGGGATTAGGCTGCCGGCGCAGTTGGTGCAACTTGGAAAGCACCGCCAGCCGGTGGACCACGGTGTTCATCTTCAGCGGTCCGGCCTGGCGCTTGAAATCGCTCTCGACCAAGAGCTGGTCGATCGCCGCTGGCAGCTCGCAGACCGGCTGGTCGATCGGGCCGCGCGCCAGGTGGTCGACCAGGAATTGCAGCACCGTCGGCACGGCGACGGGCAGGGCCAGCGGCTGCCCGTAACGCGCCTGGGCCCAGGCACACCAGTAGCGCAGGGCGCTGCGATAGCTGCGGACGGTATTCTCGGCTTGGCCGGCGACCAGGATTTCCTCGGCCGCGCGCCGCGCCGCGTCGCCCAGTTCGGACGGCGAGATCAGCTCGGCCGGCGCCGCGACCGTCACGGCCGCGGATTTGGGCCTGCGTCTGCGCGGTGGCTCAGCGGTCGGCATATCGGTATAAATCCTATGTACTATGTATTAAATACGACGTTCGACCTGTCGTATTCGTGATAAACATCTCTTATCACGAGTATAAAGGCAAGGGCAGGGATTTGAGAATCGGGAGACCCCATGAGCATTAAAACGCGAAAATCGGAGCCGGTTAATACCGGGAAAACCCTATGCGCGGTGTAACGCTGACCGACATCACGCGCGCTGCGGATCAGCTGCTGGCCGAAGGTGAGCGGCCGACGATCGATGGCGTGCGCCGGATCTTGGGGACCGGCTCGCCTGGTACGGTGAACGCTCTGCTCAAGCAGTACTTCCAGTCGCTGCCGTTGCGCCTGAACTTGCCGGCGTCGATCGCGACGGCCGCGGCTGAACTCTACGAGCAAGTACAGAGTACTGCCCGCCAGGAACTGGAATCGGAACGGGCGGAGGCTGAGGCGGCGCTCGCTCAAGGCCGCGAAGCTCTGGCCCAGGAGCGCCGTGACTTCGAAGTCGAGCGCACGGCGTTCCATCAGCGAGTTGCCGACCTGAACGCCGATCTGGAACGTCACCGGGAGCAGCTCAAGACCACCTCAGCCAAGCTCGCCAGCACCGAGAAAGAGCTGGGAACTCAGACGACCCGCGCGACCACCGCCGAGGCCCAGGCCCGCGCTTCCGAGGCCGAGCGCGAACGCGCCGCCCAGAAGCACACCGGCGAACTGCAGCGGCTGCGCGACCAGGCCGAGGGCAACGAGCGTCACCTGCTGGGTCGTATCGACGAACAGAAGGCCCAGTTGCAACGCCTGGTGCAGGATCGAGAGCGTGAAACGGCCGCCGCAGCCAAGCATGCGGCAACCCTCGAGACATCGGTGTCGGAGGCCGCCAAACTGAATGCTTCGCTCCGGGCGGAGCTGACGACCGCGCAGCGTGACCTCGCCAAGCGCCAGGAGGCCGTGGTGGCCGCCGAGAATGCCCTGCAGCGGGTCCATGAGCAGGCCGCCAGGGACCAGGCACTGCGCCAGGCTGAACTGGATCGTGCCCGTGCCGAGATCGAACAGCTGACCGGGAGCAGCGAGCAGCACAAACGTGACCGCGACGAGGCCTTGAGAGATGCGGCAAAACTCGAAGGCCGGCTGTCGGCACTGCTGGGGCAATTGGAGGAAGCCAAGGCTGAGATTCGCCGTCTGCAGAAGGCCAAAGCCGGTGAGGCTGGAAGCTCTTAGTTCGACGTCTGCAGCACAGGTTGCGTCAGTCACCTATGCCGCCGCACCTTGTCCGGCGGCCGGATTGATCATATCAAAGGCGTCCACCACATGAGAATTTTCGCAACCATTCTTGCAACGTTCTCCGCGATTCCGCTGCTTTGCGGATGTTTCACCAGCGAAAGTGACACAACTCGTAGTAGGCGACGGCTGATACCAAGGCGCTGAGTTACTCGCCGTCAAGGTTGCCCGAGGATGAGGCAGGGGGTGCCAGGCGATCGTTCAGCAGCCTGATGACTTCCGATAGGTCGTACCCGAAAGGCGTTCGGGCAGCCAAATGAGCAGTGGAGCTATTCCGAGCGACACTAGCAGCCACTTTTCGGAGTGATGCGAGGTGCCTACGTCGAATCCGTACGCGATGCTCGCAGCTATTGCCAGGAGCAAAAAGTAGGGTCCTGTGATGTAGCAATGCAGTCGGTGGCAGCGAGCGGCATTGACGAGGCAGGCGGCGGCCCCGATCAGAAGAAGCGCGGGATACCGGTCAGCGCCGAAGAACGCCCCTGCGGAGATGCCGCCGGGAATGATCCAGAAGCCGAGCACATGCGACGGCCTGCGAACGCTGTCGCAGCTTCGCGGGTCAGTCATTGGATCAGCCACAGCATCGGCTCTGTTGCTGAATCGGAGGGCACTTCACCGAGCCGAATGAGCAAAACACACAGCAGTCACCGGCAGTCGGCCGGAGAAGCGTCTTGCAATCGCTGCATTCGTAGAAGAATTGGCAGGCATCCGCAGGCATGGTCTCGGACTTTGAAGCTCCGCATCGCGGACAGGTAATCACTGATTCAAACACGATGGCGCTCATGGCCGTCGCTACTTTTGCACGGCCGATGGATACCCGGCATTCCTGGTCGCGGCGGTCAGATCGGCGGACTTGGCCTTGTCCGGATCGAAAGTGACGCGCGCCGTCTTCTTCGCGAAATCGATGCTGACTTCGCTTACGCCGGCGACGCCTTGCAGCGACTTCTTCAGGGTGATCGGGCACACCTGACAGGTCATGTTCTGAACAACAAGCGTTACCGTTTGTGGGGCCATCGCGAAGGCTGCCAGCGGCAGCGCCGTGAGTGCGAGCAGTGCCAAGAAAGTGTTGTACATGGGAGTCTCCGTTTCAGTAGAACAGCGAGGCCAGCAGAGGTACCGCGAGCAGGCAGAGCAGCAGGATGCCGACGACCAAGAAGATCAGGCGGTGGCGCTTGGTGGTGATTGGATCGATGCATGGCATGCCAGGCGCACATACCTGTGGCACGAGGTAGAGCTGGTGAAATGCGCGGCCGAGGAAGACCAGCGTCAGGCCGATGAAGATCGGCCGGTACGGCTCCATCGCCGACAAGTTGCTGATCCACGATCCACCGATTCCGAAGGCCAGCAGCACCAGCGGCCCGACACAGCACACGGATGCTCCAGTGGCCGCCGCGACACTCGCAATCAGTGAGGGTTTTCCAGTGAATTGCATCCGCCGCATCCTTGACCTGGCAATTTAGCTGCTACTCTAAACTCCGTACCAAGGTACGGAGTCAAGGGGCGCGCGATGACAACAGGACTGACAATCGGCAAGCTCGCGGAAGCAGCTGGCGTCAATATCGAGACGGTGCGGTACTACCAACGGCTGGGCCTACTCAACGAACCCACGAAGCCGTCTGACGGGTATCGACGGTATACCCCTCAGCAAGCCAAGCAGCTTCGCTTTATCAAGCGGGCACAGGGCCTAGGCTTCACGCTGTCTGAGATCGGTGGCCTGCTTAGGCTGGATTCCGCCTGCATGTGCGCCGACACCCGGGAATTTGCTGCGCGGAAGCTGGCAATCATCGAGCAGCGAATGGCCGATCTCGTGGCAATGCAGGAGGCGCTGACGGACCTGATCCGGCAGTGCGACGCCGGTGATGGCGGGGATGCCTGCCCCATCATTGAAGTGCTCGCGGCGGCTTGAGCGTGAGTAGTCACCGCTTGGATGCATCGCCGCCGCGCTAAAAGGTCAAAAGGGCGGGTGGTTTAGAAGCTCTGAAATCTCAAGTTTCGAGGGCTAAAATTAACAAGCACAAACAGCAAGTTATGCCGACTTTGCTGCGATTTCGTCAGAATCCCCGCCAACCCTCAACTAGGGCCGGTTACAGCTCAGAGCTGCCATTTGAGTCGTTCTTCGATTGCCGACGAAGCGGACGCTGGTTCGTTATCCACACTGTGAGGCTGCCGGAGACACGGGGTGGCCGGGGCGAAAACGTCGCACTAAGTACAGCGGGTCCGTGCCCTCGACCTACCACTCTGCTGATGCCGCCGCACCCAGCAGGAAATCCCGCAGCAGGCGCGTGCTCGGTCCGATGCGCTTGCTGTGAACCAGGAAGATGCTCAACGACGCGGTCTCAACATTGGGCAGCACGCGGACCAGTTGGCCGGAGGCCAGCGGCGCGCCAGCATCGTAGGACGGCAAGCGCGCGATCCCTTCACCGGCCAGCACGAAGGCGAGTCGCGAGGCGGCGCTGTCGGTGACGATGTCCCCTCGGACCGGGATGTCGTGGCGCGTCCCTTCCGACACGACGCTGACGCTCCGCTGATTCGGTGGATAGATCACCCAGCGATGCTGCTCCAACTCCTCGATCGAAGTCGGCATCCGGTGCCGGCGCAGGTAGGCCGGCGCCGCGCACAGCATCGTCGCCACTTCCACCAGCTTGCGCGCATGAAGCTCCGAGTTCGGCAGCGGTCCGGCGCGCACCGCGAGCTCGACGCCCTGCTGCACGAGGTCGACGGTGCTGTCGCTCATGGTCACGTGCAGACGCACGGCAGGGTAACGTCGCCGGAATTCGATGAGAGCGGGCAGGACCCGCTGGGTGCCGAAGTGATGCGAGCAGGTGAGCCGCACCTCGCCGCGCGGCTCTGCGCGTAGCAGCTCCATGCCGCGAATGCCGTCCACGGCCTCGTCCACGAGGCGTTCGCAATGCACACGAAACGCCTCCCCGGCCGGTGTCAGGCTGAAACTGCGCGTGCTGCGCTGAGCCAGGGGAACGCCGAGCCTGCTCTCCAGTGCGCGCACGTGATGACTGACCACGGCGCGCGTTAGCCGCAGCTGGCGCGCTGCAGCGGCGAAGCTGCCGCAACGCACTACTGAGGCGAAAACCGCCATCGCGCGCAGCTCGTCCAGAATCGGGGCATCGGTCTTCATTGGGCCGATTGTCAAATCAACTCATCCAGTCCGTCAACGCCGCAGCGGCTACTGTCAACGCTGCAGGACTCCTAATGTTGCTTCACCGCAGCAACGCGGTGCCAACAACCCAACGAAAGGAGAGTGTCATGAGCGTCAAGCACGTACTGGTAATTGTGACAAACGCGGCCAAGATCGGCCCGAATGGCCGTAGCACTGGCTACTTCTTCCCGGAGATCGCGCATCCCTTCGAGGTCTTCGACGCGGCTGGCGTGGCGGTGGAGTACGCGTCACCCAAGGGCGGGCCGGTATTCGAGGACGGGTACGACGAGCGTGACCCAGCACAGCTCGCGTTCCGCCAGAGCAGCTCGATTCGGCGCCTGGGGCATAGCCGCAAGCTTTCGGAGATCGATGTCCTGGACTACGACGCGATCTTCTTTCCGGGCGGCTTGGGGCCGATGGTCGACATCTGGCAGGACGCAGACGTGAAGCGCGCCGTGATTCGCGCCTGGAACGGCGGCAAGATCGTCTCGGCGGTCTGCCACGGCCCGGCTGCATTCCTGGGTGTGACGCTCGATGACGGCACGCCGTTGGTGAAGGGGCGGCGCCTGACGTCGTTCTCCAACGCGGAAGAAGAGGGCTACGCCAAGCCCGACGTTCCCTTCCTGCTCGAGTCGGCATTGCGCAACGAGGGTGCGCAGTTCTCGTCGACGGCGCCGTGGCAGACCGAGGTCGTCGTCGACGGGCTGCTGATGACCGGACAAAATCCGGCATCGGGCGGGCCGCTGGCGAAGCAGATCGTCGCCGCCCTGCAGGAGAACCACTCATGAGCGCGTCCGACAGCATCGTGGTCAATGCACGCTGGCAGGTGAGCGCCGAGGCGCTGGACGAGGTCCTGGCACTCGTAAGGGAAGTCCGCGCACGTTCGCTCGCGGAGCCTGGGTGCCAGGAGTATGAGGTGTTCGCGAGCCTCGACGACCCGTGCAGCCTGCTGCTGGTCGAGCGCTACCGTGATGCGGCGGCGGTCGAGGCCCACCGAGCGACGTCGCACTTCCAGGAGTTGGTGCTCGGCCAGATCGTGCCTCGACTGGAACGGCGGTCGGTAGACGTGCTGCAAGCGCGTGGTTGAGCAGAGAGGAGCGGTTGGATCGAAACCAGCCGCTCCTACTCATCACAGCGCTGAAATCGTGCGGCGGACTGCATGGGTACGCTTTCCGAGAAAGCGCCTACGAATGCAGGCGTCAAAAACGCTTCAGTCCGACTACGCGGCGGAGAAGCCGACTCTCGTGATGGACTGCTTCTAGCACTGAGCTGCCGTTGACACGGACTCAGGAGGCTTTGCCTCCTTCTCAAGCCAAGCTGCAATCAAAACACTTCTCTTCGATTCGCTTCGCAATGCGCCACCCAGCGTCTGGGCGTACTAAGCCGTTGTTTGATCGCAGCAGAAGCGGCAGCGGAACACGCCTCAGCGTGCCGAACCTGGCGATCAGCGCATGTTCCAGGGCGGCGCTCGCTGTGGTTGCACGCCCTGTCCGCGACAGATGTCGGAAGGTAGCCTATGCGGCCGTAGCAAGATTCGGAGTGTGTTGAAGCGTTGGCAATCAAAGACTCGCAGAAACTTCACGACTGCGAGCCTCTCCGTCATGAACTCGCCCGGCATGCTGGCTCGGTTGTCGCTGCATTCTCTGTCTCGACGCCAGCTCGAAGAACACCGAGAACCTGATACGCATCGGCGAGTGCGTGCTCCATCTGCCGTCTCCAGCCCAGGTCGGTAACGTCGATCGGTTGGCGCGGCTGCTGTTTCAGGATGGCGTTGAGCAATCCGGGGAAGCAGGGGTCGGGCTGAGTCGCGCCTGACGCGTGTGTGCACGCACCGGCACGCTGGCGCGTGCACACACGCGAGGCTTCAAGCTTTCGTCACCGCTGGAGCCAAGCTGCAATCGAAGCACTTCTCCTCGATTCGTTCCGCAATGCGCCAGCCATCACCCGTACGCACGAGCCGATCGAGATACCAGAACCCGAAGAACATCGTCGTCTTCTTGCCGCCCTGCGGCTGGATCACCATCGGGTTGAAGCAGACGATGCGGCTGTTCGCGGTGTCGCCGTCGATTTCGAGCTGCAGGTTGCTGACGAGGTGGTAGTAGTGCGGAAACCAGTGCAGCGTTTCGGCGAGCCAGCGCTTGATCTCGGGATAGCGGCCCTTGATGCCGCCCATCGCGCTGTAGTCGATCCAGGCATCGGGCGTGAATACGCGATCGAGCGCATCCCAGTTCTTGCGGTCGATCGCGCCGGAATAGTCGGCGTGCAGTTGCTGGATTTCGAGCCGGTCGGAGATCGTTTGCAGGTCGAGCATGTCGGGCTCAGGCTTCGGCGGTCTGGCGTGCGTCGCCAGCGAGTGCGGCGGCGACATCACGCGCGGCCCTGCGGCCCGAGAACACGCAGTCCGCGTACGAGAGTCCGCTGACGTAGATGTTCGAGCAGATGCCGACCGCCGTTCTGCCGGCCGCATACAAGCCGTCGATCGTGCTGTCATCGGCGCGACGGACCAGGCCGCGTCGCTCGTCGACGCGCAGGCCACCGACGGTCATCGTCGGCAGCGGCAGCCACTTCGAATCGATCGAGGCGTCTATCGCATAGAACGGGCCTTCGCTGATTTCGGCGCATTCGCCGCTGCGCTTTTCGAAGGCGTCGTCGATCTCGCCGCGTGCAGCCTTGTTGTAGTCGGCGATCGTCCTGGCCAGCGTTTCGCGATCGAAGCCGATGCGATCGGCCAGTGCAGTTAGCGTCGGTGCCTGCTTGGCGTTGAACCACAGATTCACGAGCGCGACATCGCGCTGGAATGGCACCGTCGACGGATCGCGCGCCTGCGCCATCGCATCGCGGCGCAGCCTCGCGTCGAGCACGATCCAGGCCTTGCCGCCGTTACGCTCGACCATCGCGTCGCCGATGCTCGCGCCGTACAGCATCTCGTTGACGAAGCGTTCGCCGCGCTGGTTCACGAGCGCGCCCTTGGCCCAGGCCAGCGGCGGATTGATGAAGCGCCAGGCACTGATGCGATGCGGCAGATCGAAGGCGCCGCCGGCGCCGACGCCTAACGCGATGCCGCTGCCGGTGTCGCCGAGCGTGCCGAGCGGCATGCCGGCGCTGTATTTCGGCGCGAGCTCGCCGATCATCTTGCGATTCATCACGAAGCCGCCGGTCGACAACAGCACGCCGTGACGCGCGCGATACCAGCGCGGCACGCGATGCTGGCGCTCGATCGCCGCGGCCTTGCGCAGGTAGCGCTGGCCGATGCGCTGCGTGAGTCCGGCGAGCGGAAAGCTCGGCGGCAGGGCGCCGAGCCACTGAGAGGCTGCAGCGATGCAGCGCGCGTAGGCCGCATGCGCCGGCGAATCGGCCGGAATCACGAGCGCCTTCACGCCGACGACGCGACCGCCCGCATCGATCGCGAGCTGCTGTGCCTCCGCATGCACATGCAGTTTCAGCCCGAGCTTCAGCGCCGCCTCGCGCAGCGGATCGTAGATCGCGCCGCCGAGTCCCCAGGCTTTCTTGCCGTTGGTGGTGTAGCCGCGATGTCCGCGCGCCGCCGGCTTGGCCAGTCGCGCATAGGGCGCGGCCAGCGAGCTGTCGGAGTGATAGAGGAACTTGTCGAGCGGCGGGTACGAGGTCTTGTCCTTGCACAAGGCGCTGCTGAGCTGGGCTCCGTGCCGCAGCAGCCAGTCGACGGTCTCGACGCTCTCGTCGCAGAAGCGGCGCAGGGTTTCGTCCTGCACCACGCCGTCGGTTTCGATCTTGAGGTAGCGGAACATCTCCTCGGCCGTGTCCTGCTCGCCGGCCTGGCGCTGGATGGCGGTGCCGCCGCCGGCATAGAACACGCCGCCGTTGGCCTTGGTCGATCCGCCGAGTCCGTAGCGATCGAGCGCGATCACGCTGGCGCCGCGCTCCAGCGCTTCGAGCGCGGCGGCGATGCCGGCTCCACCGACGCCGACCACGACCAGGTCGGCGGCCTCGCTCCAGGGATGCTGTCCGGGGTCGACCGTGAGCGGCGGCTCGATCGGCAAGTCCCAGCGCGAGGCGAGCTCGTCGGCGGACATCGCAAGGCTCCTGTGGCGTCGGAAGAGGCCGCCAGACTCGGCCAAGCGCCTGCGCCGAGCCTCACCCCATCGGATGAAGAGTGCGACAGGGGCCGTCTCGATAATGGCCTCGAACCCGCATCCGGTGCCGATTCGCCATGGCCTCATCCATACAGGCGCTCGCTTACTTCGTCGCGCAAAGCAGAAACGTTCCGGCCTGGCAGCGCTATGCCGAACAGGTGCTCGGTGCGCAGGCCGCGCCGGCGCCCGACGGCGGGCTGTACCTGAAGCTCGACGAGCGCGCGTACCGCATCGCCATCGTGCCGGGCGACGAGGATCGCTATTACGCCTCGGGCTGGGAGCTGCCGGATCGCGCCGCGTTCGAGGCGACCGTCGCTGCGGTGCGCGCGGCCGGCGTCGAAGTCACGCCGGCCGATGCGCAGACCCTTGCTGCACGCCAGGTCGAAGCGCTCGCGAGCTTCGTCGATCCATCCGGCAATGTTCACGAGCTCAGTTGTGGGCGCACCGGCGGCGAGTCGGCTTTCGTTTCGCCAATCGGCGTGCGCTTCAAGACCGGCAGGTTCGGTGTCGGCCACACGGTGCTGCCGACGCTGAACTTCGATGCGAGCCTCAAGTTCTTTCGCGAAGTGCTTGGCTTCGGGCTGTCGGACATTTTCGTTTTTCAGCCGGCGCCCGACGCGCCAAGCATGCGCATCTACTTCCTGCATGCGGCGAGTGGCCGCCATCACAGCCTTGCGCTCGCCGAAATGCCGAGCCCCAGCGGCTGCGTGCACGTGATGCTAGAAGTCGAGGACAAGGCCGAGGTCGAACGCGCGGATCAGCGCCGCATCGAGCACGGCGTCAAGCTCATGGCGACGCTCGGCCAGCACGAGAACGATCGCATGACCTCGTTCTACATGATGACGCCGGGCGGCTTCGCGCTCGAATACGGCTGGGGCGGCATCGAAGTCGATCCGGCGACCTGGCAGACCACGCAGACCCAGCAGGTGTCGATCTGGGGCCACGATTTTTCGGTCGGCTTCGCCTGATTGCCCGCGCGCTCACGAAAACACATGGCACTGAACAAACAGAAGACCGCAGCCGAAGTCGTCGCCGAACTGCGCAGCGGCATGACGCTCGGTATCGGTGGCTGGGGGCCACGCCGCAAGCCGATGGCGCTCGTGCGCGAAATCCTGCGCTCGCCGCTGCGCGATCTGACCGTGGTCAGCTACGGCGGGCCCGATGTCGGCATGCTCTGCGCGGCCGGCAAGGTCCGCAAGCTGATCTTCGCCTTCGTCACGCTCGACGCGATTCCGCTCGAACCGTATTACCGCAAGGCGCGCGAGAGCGGGGCGATCGAGATCGAGGAATACGACGAGGGCATGTTCCAGTGGGGCCTGCGCGCGGCCGCGATGCGCATGTCGTTTCTGCCGACGCGCGTCGGCCTCGGCAGCGACGTGCTCGCGCGCAGCCCGCGCCTGAAGACGGTGCGCTCACCGTACGACGACGGCGAAGTCTACGTCGCGATGCCGGCGCTCAAGCTCGATGCGGCCCTGCTGCACGTCAATGAGGCCGATCGGCTCGGCAATACGCTCCTGCGCGGGGCCGATACCTTCTTCGATCCCCTGTTCGCGCGCGCGGCCGATGCCTGCTACGTGAGCACCGAGCGCCTGCGCGACAAGCTCGAACTGGGCGCCGAAGACGCGCGCCAGAATGGCTTCGAGCGCTATCTCGTGCGCGGTGTCGTCGAAGCCAGGGGCGGCGCGCATCCGACGTACTTGGGCCCCGATTACGGCTGGGATCTCGATCATCTGAAACGTTACGGCGCGAGCGCGGCCGAGGACGGTGGCTGGCAGCGCTACGTCGAGGAATTCGTCTCGCGCGGCGAGGCCGAATATCTGAACCGCATCGGTGGAGCCGAACGCCTCGGCCGCCTGCGCCAGCCGATGTTCTGACATGAGCCACGAAACCATCTCATTGGCCGAACTCATGATCGTCGCCGCGAGCGAAGCCTGGCGCGACAACGGCGAACTGCTGGCCTCGGGCATCGGCGTGATTCCACGTCTCGGCGCGAGCCTCGCCAAGCTCACGCACTCGCCCGAGCTGCTCATGACGGACAGCGAGGCCTATCTGGTATCCGAGCCGGTTCCGCTCGGACCGCGTGGGGATTACGTACCGCGCTATGAAGGCTATCTGCCGTTCGATCGCGTGTTCGAATGCGTCTGGGGCGGCCGCCGCCACGCCATGATCGGGCCGACGCAGATCGATCGCTGGGGGCAGAGCAACCTGTCGGTGGTCGGCGACTACGCCAAGCCCAAGGCTGCGATGCTCGGCGTGCGCGGCCTGCCGGGCAACAGCCTCTGCCACATCAATTCGATGTTCGTGCCGCAGCACAACACGCGCGTGTTCGTCTCCGGCGAAGTCGACATGGTCTCGGGCGTCGGCTATCGGCGCGAGCGCTTCTCCGAAGGCATGAACACGGCCTTCATCGATCTGCGGCGCATCGTTACCGACTTGTGCGTGCTCGATTTCGAAGCACGTACCGATGACGGCAGCCCGGCGATGCGCGTGCGCTCGCTGCATCCGGGCGTGAGCTTCGATCAAGTGCAGGCCGCTACCGGTTTTCCGCTGCAGCGTGCCGCCGATCTCGGCGAAACCGCCTTGCCCGATGCGCAGCAGCTCGCGCTGATCGCCCGGCTCGATCCGCACAATCTGCGGGCCGCTCAGCTCAAGAACAATCCGCCTGCATTGCGCGCGAGCACGCAGGTCGGCGCATGAGCGATCTCATCGAGCCAAAGACCGTTGAGATTCAGTACGAGACCGACGAGGCCGTTCTCTATCGCGTCGAGGATGCGACGGCCTGGATCACGATGAATCGGCCGCAGTACAACAACGCGCAGAACTCGCAGATGACCTACGCGCTCGACGCCGCGTTCCGGCGCGCGGTCGACGACGATGCGGTCAAGCTCATCGTGCTCGCGGGCGCCGGCAAGCACTTCTCGGCCGGGCACGACATCGGCACGCCGGGCCGCGACCTGCACAAGTCCTTCGACCGCGTGCACCTGCTGCCCGAGCACGTCAACAAGCCCGGAGCCGAGCTGCTCTATACGCGCGAGCAGGAGGTCTACCTCGGCATGTGCCGGCGCTGGCGCGACGTTTCCAAGCCGACGATCGCGATGGTGCAGGGCGCCTGCATCGCGGGCGGGCTCATGCTCGCCTGGGTTTGCGACCTGATCGTCGCGAGTGATGACGCCTTCTTTCAAGACCCCGTGCAGCGCATGGGCATACCGGGCGTCGAATACTTCGCGCATGCCTTCGAGCTGCCGCCGCGCGTGGCCAAGGAGTTCATCCTGCTCGGCGAGCGCATGAGCGCCCAGCGCGCCTACGAACTCGGCATGGTCAATCGCATCGTGCCGCGCGACCAGCTCGAAAGCGAAGTGCGCGCGATCGCCGAGAATCTTTCCGCCAAGGGCCGGCTCGGGCTCTGGCTGACCAAGCAGGCGATCCATCACGTCGAGGATTTGCGCGGCAAGCGCACGGCGATGGATGCGGTGTTTCACATGCATCACTTCGCGCATGCGCAAAGCGATCTGACGCAGGGCAACAGCCTCGGCGGACAGGACGCACGCTCGATGGCGGCCGCGAACAAGAAACAGGGGTGAGCCGATGACGGCGAGCCTGTTGCAAACCGAACTGACGCGCACTCTCGGCTGCCGCTATCCGATCGTGCAGACCGCGATGGGCTGGGTCGCCGACGCTAATCTGGTGAGCGCGACCACGCATGCCGGAGGCTTCGGCTTTCTCGCCGCGGCGGTGATGTCGACACCGACGCTGCGCAAGCAGATCGCGCTCGTGCGCGAGCGTTGCGCAGGTCCGTTCGGCGTCAACTTCCACATGTTCCAGCCGAACGCGGCCGAGGTCATCGATACGCTGATCGAGCATCGCGATCGCATTCGCGCAGTCAGCTACGGCCGCGGGCCGGATGCGAAGACCATCGCCCGCTTCAAGCAGGCCGGCATTCTGTGCATGCCGACGGTCGGTGCGCTCAAGCATGCGCAAAAGGCCGTCGAACTCGGTGCCGACCTCATCACCGTGCAAGGCAGCGAGGGGGGCGGTCACACGGGCAGCGTGCCGACCACGCTGCTGCTGCCGCAGGTGCTCGACGCGGTGAAGGTTCCGGTCGTCGCGGCCGGCGGCTTCCATTCGGGGCGCGGACTCGCGGGCGCGCTGGGCTTCGGCGCGGCGGGCATCGCGATGGGCACGCGCTTTCTAATGACGGCCGAGTCGCCGGTTCCGCGCGCGACCTTGCAGCGCTTTCTCGATGTGCGGGAGGCCGCGAACATCCGCGCTTCGACCGCGCTCGACGGCATGCCGCAGCGCATGATCGACAACGAATTCCTGCTGCGGCTCGAACGCGGCGGCCTACCGTCGCGCCTGTTCGTCGCGCTGCGCAGCGCCTGGAGCTGGAGACGCCAGACCGGCATGTCGATCGGCCACATGCTCAAGACCTTCACCGGCGCGATGCGCGAAGGCGACTCGGCCATACAGACGATGATGGCCGCGAACGCGCCCGTCATCATTCAACGAGCCATGGTCGACGGACATCCCGATGAAGGCGTGCTGCCGAGCGGACAGGTCGCCGCCGTGATCGACGCGCTGCCGCCGGTCGCCGAACTCATCGCGGCCATCGTCGCCGAAGCCGAGCACTGCCTGTCGCGTCTGCAGGCCCCGGTTTCGACGACCGCGACCATCCCGACAACCGCGATTCCGACACTGTCGGCGAGAACCGCATGAGCCAGCCCTTCCGCACCACGATCACCGACGGCATCGCCGAACTGGTGATTCAGCGTCCGCCCGTCAATGCGCTCGACGACGCCGGCTGGCATGCGCTGGCCGACGAGATCGAGCGCATCGGCCGGCTGCCCGAGGCGCGCGTGATCCTGCTGCGCGCCGAGGGCCGCGGCTTCTGCGCCGGTGTCGACATCAAGGAGCTCGATGCGCATCCCGACCGCATCGTCTCGGTCAACGCGGGCAATTACCGCAGTTTCGAAGCCGTGCATCGCAATCCGCTGCCGGTGATCGTGGCCGTGCACGGCTTCGTGCTCGGCGGCGGCATCGGGCTGGCCGGTGCGGCTGACATCGTCGTCGCGGCCGATGACGCGAGCTTCGGCGTACCCGAAGTCGATCGCGGCGCGATGGGCGGCGGTGCGCACCTGCAGCGGCTGTTCCCGGTGCAGAAGGTGCGCATGATGTACTTCACGGGCGAGCCGATCGGCGCAGCGGAGGCGCATCGCCTCGGCGCGGTCGAGCGCGTGGTGCCGCACGAGCAGCTGCGCGAAGCGGCGCTTGCGATCGCGACGAAGATCGCAGCCAAGAGCGGGCCGATGATCCGGCTCGCCAAGGAATCGCTCAACGGCATCGAGGACGGCAATCTCGAGGACAAGTATCGCTGGGAACAGGGCTTCACCTTGCAGGCTTACATGAGCAAGGATTCGGCCGAGACGCGCCGGGCCTTCGTCGAAAAGCGCGATGCGCAATTCGATGGTCGTGCCGGAGCCAAGATATGAGGCTCGAATACACCGAGCCGCAGCGCCAGTTTCGCGTGGAGGTGCGAGCCTGGCTCGCGGCCAATGTGCCGAAGACGCCGCTGCAGAGCTTCGATACCGAACAGGGCTTCGCGGAGCATCGCGCCTGGGAGGCCAAGCTCGCCAAGGGCCGCTACAGCGCGGTGACCTGGCCCGAAGCCTTCGGTGGCCGCGGCTGCGACCTGATCGAATGGCTGATCTTCGAAGAGGAATACTGGAACGCCTGCGCCCCGCTGCGCGTGAACCAGAACGGCATCTTCCTGCTCGCGCCGACGCTCATGGAGTACGGCACCGACGAGCAGAAGGCGCGCTTCCTGCCGCGCATGGCCAACGGCGACGACATCTGGGCCCAAGGCTGGAGCGAACCCGGCGCGGGTTCGGACATGGCGGCGATCCGCAGCAAGGCCGTTCGCGATGGCGACCATTACGTGCTCAACGGGCAGAAGACCTGGAGCACGCGCGCGGTCTGGGCCGACTGGCTGTTCGGGCTGTTCCGCAGCGAGCCCGATTCTCAGCGCCATCACGGGCTGACGTTCGTGCTGCTGCCGCTGAACCTGCCGGGCATCACGATCCGCCCGATCCGCCAGCTCAACGGGCTGCCGGGCTTCGCCGAGATCTTCTTCGACAACGTGCGCGTGCCGGTCGAGAACCGGCTCGGTGGCGAAGGCGAGGGCTGGAACATCGCGATGGCGACGGCCGGCTTCGAACGCGGGCTCATGCTGCGTTCGCCGGGCCGCTTCCAGCAGACCGCGCGCATGCTGATGCAGCTCTACCAGCGCAATCGCGAGCGCGCGGACGCCGACCCCGCGATCCGCGACGCGGTCATGCGCAGCTGGATGGGTGCGGAGGCCTACGCGCTCGCCACGTATCGCACCGCCTGCAAGCTCGGCAAGGGCGCGAAGATCGGCGCCGAGGCGAGCACCAACAAGATCTTCTGGTCCGAGCTCGACCTGCTCATGCACGAGACCGCGATGCAGATCCTCGGTGCGAGCGGCGAACTCGTCACCGAGCCCGAGGAAGCCGCCGCGCTCGGCAATCGCTACGGCTGGCTCGACGGCTTCCTGTTTTCGCAGGCCGGACCGATCTACGCGGGCACCAACGAGATCCAGCGCAACATCATCGCCGAGCGCATGCTCGGCCTGCCGAGGGTTTAGGGTGGACTTCACTTTCAGCGAAGAACAGCTCGCCTACCGCGATGCGGTACGCAAATTCCTAATGGTGGAGGCGGCGCCCGAAATGCTGCGCGAAATCTGGGAAACGCGTAGCGGCCGTTCGCGCGAGCTGCGCGCCAAGTTCGCCGATCAAGGGCTCACCGCGATCTCGGTTCCCGAGCCGCACGGCGGCATGGGCCTCGGCGATCTCGACTGGGTGCTCGTGCAGGCCGAACTCGGCTACTACGCGATTCCGGATTCGCTGTCCGACACCGCGTATCTGGGTGCCTGGCTGATCGAAAACCTGCCGGCCGACGTCTCGCTCAAGCGCGAATGGCTGCCGCGCATCGCCGCGGGCAGCGCACGCATCGCGATCGGCCATCCGATCAATCCGCTGATCGCGGATGCCGAACTTGCCGATCTGCTGCTGATGTGGCACGAGGACGAGATTCATGCGCTGAAGCCCTCGGCTGCGCGGTGCAGCCTGCATCCGAGCATCGACGCTTCGCGCCGCCTGTATTCGGTGGAGTGGACGCCGTCGCCGCAGACACGGTTGTGTTCGGCGCGTCACGGCCGCGCGCTGTGGTCGCGGCTGCTCGATCGCGGAGCGCTCGCGCTTTCGGCCCAGCTGCTCGGGCTGGCCCAGCGCATGGTCGATCTCGGTGTCGATCACGCGGCGCAGCGCAAGCAGTTCGGCAAGCCGGTCGGCTCGTTCCAGGCGGTCAAACATCAGCTCGCCGACGTCGCCGTGAAGATCGAGTTCGCCGAGCCGGTGCTGCATCGCGCGGCCTATGCGCTCGCGAACGAACTCGACGATGCGGCCGTGCACGTCTCGCACGCCAAGCTCGCGGCCGGTGAAGCCGCGCGACTCGCGGCCCGCAACGCACTGCAGGCGCATGGCGCGATGGGCTACACCTGGGAGGCCGATCTGCAGATGTTCATGAAGCGCGCCTGGGCGCTCGACGCGGCCTGGGGCGATCGCATCTTCCACAAGCAGCGTGTGAGCGCCGCGATCTTCGCCGAATCGGTCGAGATCGGGCCGGGCACCACTTTCCAGAATCTGCAGGACTACCGGAACTTCTGATGGCTCAGGCACAGGCTTACATCGTCGACGCGCTGCGCACGCCCACGGGCAAGCGGCGCGGAACGCTCGCGAACATCCACGGCGCCGACCTCGGCGCGCATGCGCTCAAGGCCATCGTCGAGCGCAATGCGATTCCGGCCGAAGACTACGACGACGTGATCTTCGGCTGCCTCGATGCGATCGGCCCGCTGGCCGGCAACATCGCGCGCACGAGCTGGCTTGCGGCCGGATTGCCGCTGCACGTTCCGGGCGTGACCATCGATCGCCAGTGCGGATCGAGCCAGCAGGCGATTCACTTCGCCGCGCAGGCGGTCATGAGCGGAACGCAGGACGTGGTGATCGCCGGCGGCGTGCAGACCATGAGCCAGATTCCGATCAGCTCGGCGATGCTCGCCGCGCAGCCGCTCGGGTTCAACGATCCGTTCTCGGGCAGCAAGGGCTGGACGCAGCGCTTCGGCAGCGAGCCGGTGTCGCAGTTTCACGGCGCGCAGCTGATCGCGAACAAGTGGGAGATTTCGCGTCGCGAGATGGAGGCGTTCTCGCTCGAAAGCCATGTGCGTGCGCGTCGCGCGATCGCCGAAGGCCGCTTCGCGCGCGAGATCGTGCCGATCGCCGGTCTCGATCACGACGAGACCACGCGCGAGACTTCACTTGAGCAGATGGCCAAGCTCGAACCGCTCGCGCCGGGCGGCACGATCACGGCCGGCGTATCGAGCCAGACCGGCGATGCCTCCGCGGCCGTACTGATCGTGTCCGAGCAGGCGCTCAAGCGCTACGGGCTCACGCCGCGCGCGCGCATCCATCACCTGAGCGTCTATTCCGACGATCCGATCTTCATGCTCACGGCGCCGATCCCGGCGACGCGCGTGGCGATGAAGAAGGCCGGCATGAAGCTGTCGGACATCGACCTCGTCGAGATCAACGAAGCCTTCGCTCCGGTGGTGCTGGCCTGGTTCAAGGAAACCGGCTATCCGCACGAGCAGACCAACGTCAACGGCGGCGGCATCGCGCTCGCGCATCCGCTCGGCGCGACCGGCGCCAAGCTCATGACGACCTTGCTGCACGAGCTCGAACGCACCAAGGGCCGCTACGGCCTGCAGACCATGTGCGAAGGCGGCGGCGTAGCCAACGTGACCATCATCGAGAGGCTGTGAGATGAGCCGCATCTGCGAAGACCGCATCATCATCGTCACCGGCGCCGGAGCGGGCCTCGGCCGCGAATACGCGCGAGCGCTCGTCGCCGCAGGCGCCAAGGTGCTCGTCAACGACATCAAGCTCGAGGCGGCGCAGGCCGTCGCCGAAGAACTCGGGCCCGCCGCGCTCGCCAACGGAGACGACATCACCTCGATGAGCGGCGCGCGCTCCATCGTCGAGGCGACCGTCTCGCGCTTCGGCGACGTGCACGGCGTCGTCAACAACGCCGGCATCGTGCGCGATCGCATGTTCGCCTCGCTCAGCGAGGACGACTGGGATCTCGTCGTCAAGGTGCATCTGAAAGGCCATTTCTGCATCGCGAGCACGCTCGTGCAGCGCTGGCGCGATCAGGTCAAGGCGACGGGCCAGAAGGTCGACGCTCGCATCGTCAACACGAGTTCGGGTGCGGGTCTGCAAGGCTCGGTCGGGCAGAGCAACTACGCGGCGGCCAAGGGCGGCATCGCCTCGCTGACGCTCGTGCAGGCGGCCGAGCTCCGGCGCTACGGCATCACCGCGAACGCGCTCGCTCCGGCTGCGCGCACCGGCATGACCGAGCAGGTGTTCGCGGACACCATGAAAGCGCCAGACGCGGGCTTCGATTTCTATCATCCGTCCAACGTCGCGCCGCTGGTGGTCTGGCTCTGCAGCGCGGCTTCTGCGCAGGTCAGCGGACGCGTGTTCGAGGTGGCGGGCGGGCAGATTTCGGTCGCCGACGGCTGGCGCACCGGCGAGGTGATCGACAACCAGGCGCGCTGGAAACCCGAGGCGATCGGCGATGCGATCGAGAGCCTGATCGCGAAGGGGCAGAAGCCGCAGAAGGTCTACGGCACCTGAGTGGGGCGTCGCGCATGAACCTCGCACTGAGCGACGAGCAGCGCATGATCCGCGAGTCCGCGGATTCGGTGCTCGCGAAACTCGCGAGCTCGGCCCGGACACGGGCCGCGATGGAATCGGAAGCGGGATTCGACGCGGCGGCCTGGGAGCACATCGCAGCGGAACTCGGTTGGTGCGCGATGGCGGTGCCGGAGGTGCACGGCGGGCTCGGGCTCGGCGCCGTCGAGCTCGTGCAGTTGTTCGAGCCGATGGGCCGTCGGCTGTTCTGCTCGCCGTATTTTTCGACCGTCGCGCTGGCCTTGCCAGTTCTGCTGTATGCGGCCGACGAGGCAGCACGCGAACGCTGGCTGCCGAAGCTTGCGGAAGGTCGCTTGCGGATCAGCGCAGCGATGCCGGACGGCGCCGGTGATCAGCCTCGCAGTCTGTTGACTGCTTATTGCGCGGAAGGTCGCTGGCAGGTGGGCGGTCGTGTCGATCGACTCGTCGATGGAGCGAGCGCCGAGCTGCTGCTACTGCCGGCTCGCTGCGAGGATGGCGTCGGCTGGTTCGCGGTCCGCGCCGAAGCGGCGCGATGCGAGCCGATCGCCGGCTGGGACCGCACGCGTCGATTCGCGTCGATCGCGCTCGAAGCCGCGCCGGCGCTGCGACTCGACGCGAAGCGCGAAGACGTGCCGAAAGCCGCTGCGCTGTCGCGCTTGTGTCTGGCTGCGGAACAACTCGGTGGAGCGCAGGTTTGTCTCGACATGACGGTCGCCTATGTCGGCGAGCGCAAGCAGTTCGGGCGGTCGATCGCTTCGTTTCAGGCGGTCAAGCATCGCTGTGCGCAAATGATGGTGGAGGTCGAGGCTTTGCGGTCGATGGTTTATGGGGCTGCGGCTCTGTTTGCTTCGATCGACAGCGCTCCCTCATCCAGCATCGGCGAGTGCCGGTTGCTGGCGGACGAATGCGCACTCGCGCTGGCCCTGGCGAAAGACACTTACTTCAACTGCGCCCAGGAAGCGATACAGCTGCACGGCGGCGTCGGCTTCACCTGGGAATACGATCCGCAGCTGCATCTCAAACGAGCCCAGGCCGGCGCGCACTGGATGGGCACCGCGAGTGCTTTGCGCGAGCGTATCGCCGAGCGCGTGTTCGCATGAGCGCCGACGAGATGTTCAGGGCCGAAGTCGCGGCCTGGATGCGCGAGCACCTGAGCGGGCGATTCGCGCGCCTGCAGCATCGCGGCGGTCCGGGCGACGAAGAATTCGAACCCGAGCTGCGCAAGCAATGGGAGCGCGAACTCGCGGCCGGAGGCTGGACCTGCGTCGGCTGGCCGGTCGAATACGGCGGCCGTGGACTATCGATCGAACAGCAGGTGATCTTTCACGAGGAATACGCGCGCGCCGGCGGCCCGGGCCGCATGGGCCACATCGGCGAAGGCCTGATCGGGCCGACGCTGATTCGCTACGGAACGTCCGAGCAGAAGATGCGATTCCTGCCCGACATCGTCGCGGGCCGCACGTACTGGGCGCAGGGTTATTCCGAACCGAACGCGGGCTCCGATCTGGCCAATGTGCAGACGCGCGCCGAGCGCCAGGGCGACGGCAGCTGGCGCGTCAGCGGGCAGAAGATCTGGACGTCGCTCGCGCACGAGTCGGACTGGATCTTCGTCGTCGCGCGCAGCGAGCCCGGTAGCCACGGTGGCAAGGGACTGAGCTTTCTGCTGCTGCCGCTCGCGCAGCCGGGCATCGAGATCCGGCCGATCCGCCAGCTCGGCGGCGGCTCGGAATTCAACGAAGTCTTCTTCGACGGCGCCATCGCCGATGCGCAGTCGCTCGTCGGCGAGCCCGGCGAAGGCTGGAAGGTGGCGATGTCGCTGCTCGAAGCCGAGCGCGGCGTCTCCACGCTCGGCCAGCAGATGCGCTTCGCGCACGAATTCGATTGCGTCGTCGCGGCCGCCAAGGCCTGCGGGCGAGATCGCGATCCGTCGATCCGCGATCGCATCGCCCAGGCTGCCATCGGCTTGCGCACCCTGCGCTACAACGCGCTGCGCATGCTGGCCGGTGAGGCGACGAGCCTCGGCCGCGAGGCGCTGATCTACAAGTATTACTGGAGCAACTGGCATCGCGACCTCGGCAGGCTCGCGATGGACGTGCTCGGCGAGGCCGGTGAGGTGCCGAGCGACGATCCGCGGATCCGTCCGCTGCAGCAGCTGTTCTTCTTCTCGCGCGCCGACACGATTTATGGCGGGACCAACGAGATTCAGCTCAATCTGATTGCGGAGCGCGGGCTCGGTATGCCCAGGGAGCCGCGTCCGGCGGCGTAGGGATAGCTGCCGCTTTTCCTCTCTCCCGCTTGCGGGAGAGAGTCCCGCCAAAGGCGGGGAGAGAGGGTTCGTTGGGAAAGCGTGCGCGTGCTCCAAGCATTCCCTCTCCCGGTCCTTCGGACCACCCTCTCCCGCAAGCGGGAGAGGGGACCCGCAATGTAAGCCCGCTCTTTGATGTTTCTCTCACCCGCCTTGCGGGAGAGATTCCCTCGCGTAGCGAGGGGAAAGAGGGGCTTCCAGTGCCTACGAGCAAACATTCCTCAGCGGGGGCAAAGCAAGCGGCCTCGTTCGAATCTCACCCTTCCGGCTGATTTTCGAGCGCGTCCAAGCGGCCACACTGCGATCAGCCCATTGGACCGTCCATGACCGCCATCGCTTCCGTACCCGAATACGTCGCACCGCACGGACTGCTCGCAGGCCGCAGCGTGCTGGTCACCGCGGCCGCTGGAGGCGGCATCGGCTTCGCCACTGCCCGGCGCATGCTCGAAGAAGGCGCACGCGCGCTCGTGATCGCCGACGTTCACGAGCGCCGGCTCGGTGAAGCGCTCAACACGCTGCGTGGCGAGTTTCCGGATCGTGTCGTCGAAGGCCTGCTCGCGGATGTCACGCAGGAGCCGCAGGTGCGGGCGCTCGTCGATTTCGCCGAACGCAGCACCGGCGGCGTCGACGTGCTCGTCAACAACGCGGGCCTCGGCGGCAGTCGCCGCGTCGTCGACATGAGTGACGATGAATGGAATCGCGTGCTCGACGTGACGCTGACGGGCACGTTCCGCATGACGCGCGCGATGCTTCAGCGCATGCAGCCGCGCGGCAAGGGCGCGATCGTCAACAATGCCTCGGTGCTCGGCTGGCGCGCACAGAAGGAGCAGGCGCATTACGCGGCGGCCAAGGCCGGCGTCATGGCGTTGACGCGCTGTGCGGCGCTCGAAGCGGCCGAGTTCGGCATTCGCATCAACGCGGTGTCGCCGTCGATCGCGTTTCACGAGCATCTCAAGAAGACCGCGCCGGCTTCGCTGCTCAGCGAGCTCGCGAGTCGCGAGGCCTTCGGCCGCGCCGCCGAAGTCTGGGAGATCGCCAACGTGATCGTGTTCCTGGCCTCGGACTACGCCTCCTACCTGGTCGGCGAAACCATTTCGGCCTCGAGCCAGCGCGCCTGAGATTCGCATGCCCATCGTCTTCGAATCCGCCGAATCGTTGCTCGCCGCCATCGGGCAATCGCTCGGCGTCACGCCCTGGCTGACCATCGATCAGCAGCGCATCGACACCTTCGCGGATGCCACCGGCGATCATCAATGGATCCACGTCGATCCGGTGCGCGCTGCACAAAGCTCCTTCGGCAGCACCATTGCGCACGGCTTTCTGACCGTATCGCTGTGCGCGTTTTTTCTTCCCCAGCTCATCGACGTGCGCATGAAGATGGGCGTCAACGTCGGCAGCGATCGGCTGCGCTTTCCGAACGCCGTGAAGTGCGGCGCGCGCATCCGCGCGGTCGGCGAACTCATCGCCGCCGAAGCCACGCGCGACGGCGGCTTGCAGACCACCACGCGACTGACGATCGAAATCGAGAACGAAACGCGGCCGGCCTGCGTCGTCGATCTGCTGTCGCGCTACTACTTTTAGCGAGAGGTTCACACGTGACCGAAGCCGTCATCGTCTCCGTCGCACGCACCGCCATCGGCAAGGCGTATCGCGGTGCCTTCAACGACACCGAAGCGCCGGTGCTCGGCGGCCATGTGGTGCGCGCACTCGTGCAGCGCTCGGGCGTCGCGCCCGATGAGATCGAAGACCTGCTGATCGGCTGCGCGGCGCAGCAGGGAACCCAGGGCTACAACCTCGGCCGGCTCTGCGCCTACACGGGCGGGCTGCCGGACAGCGTGCCGGGCATGACGCTCGATCGCCAGTGCTCGTCGGGACTCATGACGATCGCGAGCGCAGCCAAGACCATCATGGCCGGCGAGCAGCGCATCATCATCGCCGGTGGCGTCGAATCGATTTCTCTCACGCAGAACGCACACAAGAACAAGTACCGCTCGGTGTCCGAAGCCGCGATCGCGGCCGAGCCGACCGCCTATATCCCGATGATCGAAACCGCCGAACTCGTCGCCGAACGCTACGGCGTGACGCGCGCGGCGCAGGACGAATACGCGTTCCAAAGCCAGCAGCGCACGGCCGCCGCACAGGCCGCGGGCCGCTTCGACGACGAGATCGTGCCGATCAGCGTGGTCAAGCAGCTGTTCGACAAGCAAGGCCAGCCGACCGACAAACAGACCGTCACGCTCGCCCGCGATGAAGGCGCGCGTGCGGATACCACGCTCGAAAGCCTCGCCGCGCTCAAGCCGGTGTGGAAGGACGGGCAATGGGTGAAGCAGGGCCAGCATGTCACCGCGGGCAATGCCTCGCAGCTTTCCGATGGCGCGGCCGCCGTGATGCTCATGAGTGCCGAAGAAGCGCGGCATCGCGGACTGCCAGTGCTCGGCATTTATCGCGGCAGTTCGGTCGCAGGCTGCAGGCCCGACGAAATGGGCATCGGTCCGGTGCTCGCAGTTCCGCGCCTGCTCGAACGCCATGGGCTCGGCGTCGGCGACATCGGGCTATGGGAACTCAACGAAGCCTTCGCGGCGCAGGTGTTGTATTGCCGCGACCAGCTCGGCATTCCGAACGAGCGCCTCAACGTCGATGGCGGTGCGATCGCGATCGGCCATCCGTTCGGCATGAGTGGCGCTCGCATGGTCGGACATGCGCTGATCGAAGGCCGGCGTCGAGGTGTGCGCTACGTGGTCGTGACGATGTGCGTTGGCGGCGGCATGGGTGCGGCCGGCTTGTTCGAGATTCCGCGCTGAGCCCGATGCAGGCGGCGAAACCGCAGCGCCCGGGCGATGCGGCGAAATCAGGACCGAGGCGGCAAGCACCGCAGCGGCAAGGCTGGAGGAAGACGAGATGGCAAGAGCGATGACCGCAGCGATCGAGCAGTACGAGGTGAAAACCCACGCGAGCGTGGGATGGCCGGCGATCGGCTTCGCGCTCGCGGTGCTGTGCGCCGCACTGTATTCGTTTTCGCATCGGCCGATGCCGCCGATGGCGGCTTCGACGGTCCGGCCCGACGGCTTGCTCGTCGCCGGACTCGCCCAGGTCGGCACGCGGGTCGTGGCGGTCGGCGAGCAAGGCAACATCCTGATCGCGGACAAACCCGAAGGCCCCTGGCGCAGCGCGCGGGTCGATCACACGCGTGGATCGTCGCTCACGCAGGTGCTCGCGACTGGCGAGCGCAGCGCGATCGCGGTCGGCCACGATGGCTGGATTCTGCGCAGCGACGATGCCGGCAGCAGTTGGAAGGAAGTGGCTTTCGATGCGGAACAGGGCAGCGTGCTGCTCGGCGTCACCGGCCCCTACGACGGGCGACTGTTCGCTTATGGCGGCTTCGGCGAGCTGCAGGTTTCGGACGATGGCGGCAGCAACTGGCGGCGCGTCTCGCTGAGTGCCGACGAACCAGCAGCCGAAAAGCCCGCCGCTGCGCAGGCCGATCCCGAGGCGTTTCCGTTCGGAGACGATGGTGGCGGCGCCAGCAGCAGTGGCGAAGATCGTCACGTCTACGGCGTTGCGCGCGCGGCCGAGGGCGCGCTCGTGCTCGTCGGCGAACGCGGCCTGCTCATGCGCTCGACCGACAACGGCGACAGCTGGAAGGCGCTGCCTTCGATCTACGCAGGCTCGTTCTTCGGCGTGCTCGCCTTGAATGGCGATGCAATGCTCGCCTACGGCATGCGCGGCCAGGTGTTTCGCAGCGACGATGGCGGAACGCACTGGCGCAAGCTCGCGGTGCCCACGAGCGGCGCGATCTCCGCGGCGACGCTCGCGAAGGACGGCAGCGTACTGCTCGTCGGCGATGCAAACACGGTGCTCAAGTCCACCGATGGCGGCGCGACGTTCGCACGCGTGAGTCCGGACGGCCGCAAGGCGCTCGCGAGCATCGTCGCGCTCGACGATGGCCGCTGGATCACCGGTGGAGAAGCCGGCGTGGTGCTGCATCTGAAGCCAGGAGCTGCGAAGTGAAATTGCTCGAAGGCTTCGTCAACCGCTGCTCCGATCTGTTGATCGCGCATCGCCATCTGCTGTCGGTCGTCTTCATCGTGCTCACCCTCGGTTTCGCCGCGAGCGCGACCCAGCTCAAGCTCGACCCGGGCTTCCTGAAGCTGATTCCGGTCGAGCATCCGTACATGAAGACGATGATGCGCTACCTGCAGAACTTCTCGGGCGCGAACACGATGCTGATCTCGCTGCGCTGGAAAGGCCAGGGCGACATCTACAACCCCGAGTTCATGGAATCGATGCAGAAGGCCACCGATGAGGTGTTCTCGATTCCAGGCATCAACCGCACCAAGGTCTCGTCGATCTTCACGCCCGACGTCTACTACATCGAGATCACCGAAGACGGCTTTCGCGGTGCGCCGGTGGTTCCGGCCGAATTCGCGCGCACGCCCGAGCAGCTCGCGCAGGTTCGCCACAACGTCGAGAACTCCGGCCAGCTCGGCCTGCTCGTCGCCAACGACCTCAAGAGCGCGCTGATCCGCGCCGACCTGCAGGACTACGATCCGAACGACGGCAGCAAGGTCGACTACTGGGAAGTGCAGAAGCGGCTCGAGGCGCTGCGCAAGCAGTTCAACGATCCGAACATCGAAGTCAGCATCATCGGCTTCGCCCAGCTGCTCGCCGACGTGATCCACGGACTGCTCGGCGTGATCGGCTTCTTCCTGCTGGCCTTCGTCATCACGGCTGGACTGCTGTTCTGGTACACACGCTCGCCGAGGATCACGTTCACCGCGCTGACGGTGGCCTTGCTGCCGGTGCTTTGGCTGCTCGGCGCGCTGCCGCTGATCGGCTTCGGCATCGACCCGCTGTCGATCCTCGTACCGTTCCTGATCTTCTCGATCGGCGTGAGCCACGCGGTGCAGATGACCAACGCCTGGCGCACCGAGATCATCGCCGGGGCGACGGCGATCGAGGCCTCGCGCGCCTCGTTCCGCAAACTGTTCGTGCCGGGCTCGGTCGCGCTGCTCACGAACGCGCTCGGCTTCGCGGTGATCATGTTCATCGACATTCCGATCGTGCACGAACTCGGGCTCACGGCCTGTCTCGGCGTGCTGCTCATGATCGTCACGAACAAGATGATCCTGCCGATCATCCTTACGCATATCCGGCTCGAAGCTTCGAGCTGGAAGCAGCCCTGGCGCACTTCGGGCGCCAGCGGCCTGAGCCGGGTCTGGCTCGCGGTCGGCAAATGCGCCGAGGAACGCAGCGCGCTGTACGTGCTCGGCGTCTGCCTGCTGCTCGTCGCCGGCACCAGTGTGCTGTCGCGCGGTCTCGTCGTCGGCGATTCCGGCAGTGGAGCGCCCGAACTTCGCGAGAATTCGCGCTACAACGTCGACGGCCGCACGATCGCAGGCTCCTACGACATCGGCGTCGACGTGCTCAGCGTGATCGTCGAAGCGCCGGATTTCGAAGGCGATTCCTGCCTGCATTATCCGGTCATCAGCCTCGTCGACCGCTTCGATCTTTACATGCGCGGCGTGCCGGGCGTGCGCTCGGTAACGAGCGTCGCGGGCATCGGCAAGCTGGTGATCTCCGCGTTCAACGAAGGCAATCTGCGCTGGCGCGCCTTGCCGCGATCCGAAGTCGGCCTGTCGACCGGCTCGCGCGCATTCGAACCCGCGCTCGGGCTCAACACCGAGGGCTGCCGCGCGATCCAGACCTTGATCTTCATGAACGACCACGAAGGCGCGACGATCGCGCATGCGGTGGCCGAGGTGAAGAAGTTCATCGAGGCGAATCCGGTCGAAGGCGTGACGATGCGCCTGGCCAGCGGCAACGTCGGCGTGATGGCGGCGACCAACGAGGCCGTCGCCGAAGCCGAAGTGAAGATGCTGCTCGCGATCTTCGGCGCGCTGACCCTGCTGTGCCTGCTGACCTTCCGTTCGTGGAAGGCGGCGCTCTGCGTGATCGTGCCGCTGACCATCGTGTCGATCTTCTGCAATGCCTTCATGGCCGTGCTCGGCATCGGGCTCAAGGTCGCGACATTGCCGGTGATCGCGCTCGGCGTCGGCGTCGGCGTGGATTACGGCATCTACCTGTTCGAGCGCGTTCGGCATCACATGGATGCGGGGCTCTGTTTCCGCGAGTCGTTCGCCGAGGCGATGCAGGAGCGCGGCAGCGCGGCGGTGTTCACGGCGATCACGATGTCGGTGGCGGTCGGCACCTGGACGCTGTCGGCCTTGAAGTTGCAATCGGACATGGGGCTGCTGCTGTCGTTCATGTTTCTCTACAACATGCTCGGGGCGATCTGCCTGTTGCCGGCGCTCGGGGCGTGGTTGTTTCGGGATGGGGGGAAGGGGCGGGTGGCTGCGGTGCCGCGGACTGCGGAGGTTTCGGTTCGGCGGGTTTCACGGCAGTCCGTGCCCTGAAATGCGTTGTGTTGGTCCTCTCTCCCGCCTGCGGGAGAGAGTCCCTCGCGTAGCGAGGGGAGAGAGGGGCTTTCTTTGTTTGATGCTCCGCTCGGGGTTTGGCTGAACCCTGAGGGTTTTTGACCTTGCCGGTCGGGCCTTACTTTCTTTGCTCCTGCAAAGAAAGTAAGCAAAGAAAGCAGGCCCCGAAGTCCGCGCCCGTTCGTCGCGTAGCGACGAACGGGTCCCCGGCTGGAGCGACGTGCTCGGGGTCGCTTCGACGCGACATCGTGTCGCGGCGAAGCTCAGCCGGACGTCCTGTCCGGCTGACCCCTGCGCGCGCCACTCCAGCCGGCGCTGCCAGGGGTTGAACATCAACAACTAGCGGCTCGCTTCGCCTCGCCGCTAACAGCTGATGTCGCCATTGCCGTTCCTCTCTCCCGCATGCGGGAGAGAGTCCCTGCGAAGCAGGGGAGAGAGGGGCTTTTGTTGTGGATCGAAGCCAAAGCACCCCCCTCACCCGGTCCTGACGGACCACCCTCTCCCGCGCGCGGGAGAGGGGACTGCAGGAAGTAGTTGCTTCTGCTGTTCGCTTTTCCAGTGCCTTGTGACGCACCGAGCAGCGCAGCGCGCGCAGGGGTCGGCGGACAGGGATGTCCGCCGAGTTTCGTCGCGACAGGATGTCGCGTCGAAACTCTTGCCCCGAGCACGTGAGCAGCGCAGGGGACTTTCGCGTAGCGAAAGTGCGTCACCAGGGTGTGCTTTCTTTGCTTACTTTCTTTGCACAAGCAAAGAAAGTAAGGCCCGACCGGCGAGGTCAAAAGCTCTCAGAGCTCAGCAGGCTCACCGCAAAGCCAAACCAGACAAAGCCAGGCTCGTCCATTTGCAGCAGGCACCTCCACCGCCCGCCGACTACTTTCCCCCAACGCTGGCAAGCCGTCTTGCCACACCACACACCCAACCACGGCAGGTGCAACGATGGCCGGAGTTCTACAAGGCATACGCGTTCTCGACCTGAGCTGGGGCATCGCCGGCCCGATGGCGGCGATGCTGATGGCCGATCACGGCGCCGACGTCACCAAGATCGAGCCTCCGGGCGGCGATCCGTTTCGCGATCAGCTCGGCTACAAGGTCTGGCAGCGCGGCAAGCGCAGTGCCGTACTCGATCTCAAGAACGAGGCCGACAAGCAGAGCTTCCTCGCGCTCGTCAAAGCCGCCGACGTGCTCGTCGAAAGCTATGCGCCGGGCGTGACCGAGCGCCTCGGCATCGATTACGCGACGCTCGCCAAGCTCAATCCGCGCCTCGTCTATTGCTCGATCACGGGCTACGGCCGCGGCACGCAGGACGCAGATCGCCCGGCCTACGACGCGCTCGTCGCCGCGCGCACGGGCCTGCAATGGGAACAGCGCGGCTGGCCCGAAGGCGCCTTGAATCACCTCGCAGGCCGTGACGATCCCTTCCCTGATCTCGATATCCCCTACGACTGGGTACAAGGCGCCGCACGGCCTGGGCCGTTGTTTCCGTCCTCGCACTGGCCGAGCCTCGGCGCGTTCTTCTCGGCGAGCGTCGGCATCAACGCGGCCCTGCGTGCGCGTGAGCACACCGGTCGCGGACAGCATGTCGAGACCTCGCTGCTACAAGGCGCGATGGCCGGTGCGGCCGGCGTCTGGATGCGCGCCGAGAACATCGACGCGCCCGGATTCGATTCGTGGATACTCGGCAGCAAGGCGCCGAAAGGACAGTTTCGTGCGGCCGATGGCGAGTGGATCCACAACTGGGTTCCGAACCCGCGCTTCATCCTGAGCGCTTCGTCCGGGGACCAGCTCGACGCCTCGCCGGACCTGACCGTGCAGAACGATCCGGATCGCTTCGGCACCGGGCCCGAGGAACTGCTCGTGATGTCGCATTACCAGCCGATTCTCGCCGAAGCGATCGCCAAGTTTCCCGCCAAGGATTGGGTCGAAGCGGCCGCCAAGGCCGAGATGACGATGCAGAACGTGCGCTCGGCCGAGGCCTCGCTGGTCGATCCGCTGTTTCTCGCCGACGGCTGCGTGGTCGAGACCACCGATCCCGATCTCGGGCCGCTGCGCACGGTCGGGCAGACGTATCGGCTGAGCGCGAATCCATCCAAACCCGGCGCGCATGCGCCGCGTGTCGGCGAGCACACCGATCAGGTCAAGGCTGAAGCCGCGAAGGCACAGGCCTTGACGGCGAAAACCGCGAAGAATCCCAAGCTCAAGGCGCCGCTCGAAGGCATCGTCGTGCTCGATCTCGGGCTCGCGATCGCCGGGCCTTTCGGCACGCAGCTGCTCAGCGATCTCGGCGCCACGGTCATCAAGATCAATGGGCTCTACGACATGTTCTGGCACCGCGTGCACATCGCCTACATGGCGAACCGCGGCAAGCGCAGCATCACGCTGAACCTCAAGGATCCGCGTGCGATGGAAATCTTCCACAAGCTGCTCGCGAAGGCCGATGTCGTGCATCACAACATGCGCTACGACGCGGCCGAGCGACTGAAGATCGATTACGAGTCTCTCAAGAAGCTCAAGCCCGACCTGATCTATTGCCACACGCGCGGCTTCGAAACCGGCGAGCGTGCGGGCCTGCCAGGCAACGACCAGACCGGCGCCTGCCTGTCGGGCATTCAATACGAAGACGGCGGCATGCACGATGGCGGCAAACCGCTCTGGAGCCTCACGAGCTTCGGCGACACCGGAAACGGATTCCTGTCGGCCGTCGGCGTGATCCAGGCGCTCTACCATCGCGATCGCACGGGCGAAGGGCAGATGGTCGATACCTCGATCATCAACGCGGCCTTGCTCAACACCTCGTATGCGGTCGCAAAGCCCGATGGCAGCGGCTTCGACAGACCGAAGATCGATGGCCAGCAGTACGGCTATTCGGCCGGGCATCGCCTGTACGAGACGAAAAAAGGCTGGCTGTGCCTGGTCGTCGCCAAGCCGGCGCACTGGGAGGCTTTGCTGAAACTCGCGGAACTTGCGGGCGATGCGCGATTCTCGACGGCAGAGTCACGTGCAGGACACGACGCCGAGCTTGCAGCGGCGCTCGCCGGGCGCTTCGCTTCCGACGACGCCAAACAGTGGTTCGGAAAGCTCGACAAGGCCGGCGTTCCGGTCGAGATCGTCTCCGAAGATTTCTCGCTCAAGCTGCACGAGAACGCGGAGTTCCAGCAGCGCCGCTGGGTGACTTCGTATGCGCATCCGCACGTCGGCAAGCTCGACCAGATCGGCCTGCTCGTCGATCTGTCCGACACGCCTGGCGTGATCCAGGGCCGGCCGATGATCGTCGGTGAGCACACGCAGCAGATCCTCGCCGAGCTCGGCTACGACGAGGCGCAGATCAAGCTGCTCGAAGAACAATTCGCCATCGGCTTCGCGGGCATGCCGCGCATGCCACCGAGGAAGGCCGCATGAGCTCCGCTCCCACCGAAACCGAAGCCAAGCCGAACAAACCCATCCGGCTCGCGCCGATCGTCACGCCCGATGCGAAGTTCTTCTGGGATGCGGCCGATCAGGAGCAGTTCCTCGGCCAGCAATGCGGCAGCTGCGAGCGCTTCCGCTTTCCGCCGCGGCCGATGTGCCCTCACTGCCACAGCCTCGAACGCCGCGAAGTGCCGCTGTCCGGGCGCGGCACGGTTTATACCTGGATCCGGCCGCTGCATCCACCGGCCTACGGCTTTCGCGAGCCACCGACGGTCGCCGTGATCGAACTTGAGGAAGGCATCCGCTTCGTCTCCAACGTCGAAGGCATCGCCTTCGAAGACATCACCGCCGGTCTGCCGGTGCAGGTCGCGTTCGTCGAGACCGCGGGCAATCACAAGGTGCCGGTGTTCCGTCCACGGGAGCAGCAACGATGAGCCGCGGTTTCGTTGAGGCCGCGATCGCCGGCATCGGTGCCACCGAGTTCTCGAAGGAATCGGGCCGCAGCGAGCTGCAGCTCGCGGCCGAATGCGCGAAAGCGGCTTGCGACGACGCCGGCATCGATCCGCGCGACATCGACGGCATGCTCACGTTCACGCTCGACAACAGCGACGAAATCACGCTCGCGCGCTGCCTCGGTGTGCGCGATCTTGCGTATACGGCGCGCATTCCGGGCGGCGGCGCGGCTGCGGTCGCGACGATCTACCAGGCGATGGCGCTCGTCAACGCGGGGCTCTGCAAGAACGTGCTGATCTGGCGCGCGATGAACGAGCGCAGCCAGTATCGCTTCGGCCAGAACCAGAGCGGCGGCAGCTACAGCGCAGGCAACGGCACCGGCTCATTGCTCTGGTGCGTACCGTTCGGTGCGATGACGCCCGGAACCTGGGAATCGCTCGCGGCTCAGCGCTACATGCAGCGTTACGGCATCAGGAACGAGGACTTCGGCCGCGTGTCGGTGGTGCAGCGCCAGTATGCGGCACGCAATCCGAAGGCCTGGTTCTACGACAAGCCGATCACGCTCGACGATCACCAGAACGCGCGCTGGATCGTCGAGCCCGTGCTGAGGCTTTACGACTGCTGCCAGGAATCCGACGGTGGGCAGGCGATCCTCGTCACCTTGCTCGAACGCGCACGCGATCTGCGCCAGCCGGCCGTGAAGATCATCGGCGCCTGCCAGTCGATTCCGTACAACGTCGAAGTCATTTCGAACTACTACCACGACGCCGATCTCGCGCTGATGCCCGAGGCCGAAGGCACGGCCAAGCGACTCTATGCGCAAACCGGCTTCAAGCCCGACGACATCCAGGCGGCGATGCTCTACGACGCGTTCACGCCGCAGGTGTTCAAGCAGCTCGAAGCCTTCGGCTTCTGCAAGCGCGGCGAGGCGCGCGATTTCGTCGCCGCCGGCAATCTCGAGCTCGATGGCCGCCTGCCCGTGAACACGAATGGCGGACTCATCGGCGAGGCTTACATCCACGGCATGAACAGCATCGCCGAGATGGTGCGCCAGGTGCGCGGAAGCGCGGTGAACCAGGTCGCCAGGGTCGAGCACGTGCTGGTGTCCTCGGGCATGGCCGGCGCGATCCTCGGGCGCGGCTGATTCGATGTCGTCCGCGGCGCAGGCCTGCACGGCACCGTCTGCCAGACGGCGCACGCTGAGGCTCGACAGCGGCGTCGAGATAGACGGTCGTCCGATGACGATTGCGCTCGAGCTCTGCTGGCCGGAGCACCTGCACGAACCGGCCAGCGTGTTCGTCTGCGTTCCGGGTGGCGGCATGAACCGGCGATTCTTCGACCTGGTGCCCGCCGATGGGGGCGGGGATTTCAGCTTCGCGGCGCAGATGAATTCCCGCGGCTATCTCGTGGTGCTCGTCGATACGCTCGGGGTCGGCGAGAGCGATCGGCCGGATGACGTCTACGCGCTGACGCCCGAGTTGCTGGTTCGCGCGAACGAGCGCGCGGTTTCGGCGCTGCTCGCCGGACTGCGCGACGGCAGCCTGGTCGAAGAGCTGCCGGCCTTGCCGGATCTGCGCAGCATCGGCGTCGGCCATTCGATGGGCGCGTTGCTGACCTGCCTGCAGCAGGCGAAGTTCGGTACGCACGCGGCGCTCGCCGCGCTCGGCTTTTCGACCGCGGGCCTGCCGCAGTACCTGATTCCGCAGGCGCATTCGGCGACGCCGGATTCGCTGCAGGACGACGAACTCGTGCGCCTTGCGCGCCTGCAGTTCGGCGCGGTGCCGAGCGCGATGAAGCGCGGCGAGGCGCCGAGCGATCTGTTCGCCGGAGCCAAGGCCGATCCGCGTGGAATGGCCGCGCTCAAGAGCGCGCTCGCGCCGATGCTGCCGGTGCCCGCGATGCTCGCGATGATGCCCGGCAACGTCGCCCGGGCCTGCGCGAGCATCGGTGTACCGACCTTCATCGGCGTCGGCGATCTCGATCTGACCGGAGCCGCGCATGCGATCCCGGCTGCGTTCACGCGCAGCCACGACGTCACGCTGCAGGTACTCGACCAGGCGGGCCACAGCCATTTCCTGTTCGCGGCACGAGCGCGGCTGTTCGAACGCATCGGCCGCTGGGCCGCCGATGCGGCGCAGGCCTGATCGGGCCGCGATTCACGCCATTCCAGACAACCGATTTCGATATCCGGAGAACACAATGGGGACGTTGCTCAAGGCCGGCAGCCGCTACAAGAGTGCGGTCAGCGAGGTGCAGGTGATGGTCGTGAAAGCGCCGGCCGGAGAACACACGCTGCAATGCGGCGGAGCGGAGATGCTCGCCGCGAACGCGGCCGCCAGCGAAGCGCCCGCAGGCGCCGTCGAGGGCGAGACGCTGATCGGCAAGCGCTACGTCAACGCGGACGAATCGCTGGAACTGCTGTGCACCAAGGGCGGCAAGGGCACGCTCTCGCTCGGTGGCGAGGCGCTCGACATCAAGCAGGCCAAGCAGCTGCCGTCGTCGGACTAACCACCGCATCGAGCGACCCGCATGAACATCGCCACCTTGCTCGACATGTCCGCCGAAGCCTTCGGCGAGCGTATCGCCATCGTCTCGGGCGGCCATCGGCTGAGCTTCGAAGCGCTCAAGCGCAAGGCGCTCGCGGCGGCCGCGTATCTGCGCCAGAGCGGCGCCGAGCGCGTGGCCTTGCTCGACGTCAACAGCCCGGCCGCTGCGGTCGCGCTGTTCGCCGCGGCCTACGCGGGTATTCCGTACGTGCCGCTCAATTACCGGCTCACGCGCGCCGAGATCAATGCGCTGATCCAGCGCATCGCGCCGGCCGTCATCGTCGCCGGTCGCGAGCATGCGCCGCTCGTCGATGCGATCGATGGCGTGCGCGTGATCGATCGCGAAAGCTTTTTGGACTTGCCGGAAGCCGACGCGATCGAGCCCGGCGACGATCCGCGCGCCGTCGCGGTGCAGCTGTTCACGAGCGGAACCACCGGCCAGCCCAAAGCCGCGATCCTGCGCCACGAAAACCTCATGGGCTACATCGTCGGCACGGTCGAGTTCGCGAGCGCGGACGAAGACGACGCGATTCTCGTGACGGTGCCGCCGTACCACATCGCCGGCATTTCGGCGGTGCTGAGCTCGACCTACGCCTGCCGGCGCATGGTGCAGCTCGAAAGCTTCGAGCCTGCCGCCTGGATCACCGCCGTCGAACGCGAGAAGGTCAGCAACGCCTTTGTGGTTCCGACCATGCTGGTTCGCATCGTCGAGCAGTTGCAAGACAGGCCCGTTCCGCTGCAAAGCCTGCGTGCGCTCGCCTACGGCGGAGGCAAGATGCCGCAGACGACGATCGAACGCGCGATGCGCCTGCTGCCCGGCGTGAACTTCACCAATGCTTACGGACTCACCGAAACCAGTTCGACGATCACGGTGCTCGGTCCCGACGATCACCGCGCCGCGATTGCGGCCAGCGAGCCGGCGCTGCGTCGTCGGCTGTCCTCGGTCGGCAGGCCGACCGCGGCGGTCGAGATCGAAATACGCGACGAGCAGGGCGCGGTGCTTGGCCCCGAGCAGGCCGGCCTCGTGTTCGTGCGCGGTCCGCAGGTCTCGGGCGAATACCAGCAGCAGGGCAGCCAGCTCGACGACGGCGGCTGGTTTCCGACGCGGGATCGCGGTTACCTCGACGCCGACGGCTACCTGTTCCTCGATGGCCGGGCCGACGACGTCATCGTTCGCGGAGGCGAGAACATCTCGCCCGGCGAAATCGAGGACGTGCTGCTTTCGCATCCGGCGGTCGCGGACGTGGCCGTCGTCGCGATGCCCGACGAGCAATGGGGCGAGGCGGTCGCGGCGGCCGTGGTGCTGCATGCCGGGGCGCGAGCCGAGGCCGAAGAACTGCAGGCGCTCGTCAAGAGCCGGCTTCGGTCTTCGCGCGTGCCGCAGACGATCGCGTTTCGCGATCAGCTGCCTTACAACGAGCTCGGTAAAGTCCTGCGCAGGCTCGTGCGCGAGCAGTTCGCTCAACCGGTGGAAGTCTGATCACCATGGCCTTTCTGATCGATCGCAAGCTCGAAATCGCGGCACCGGCCTCGGTGGTCTGGGAGGTCATCAGCGATCTGCCGCGCTATCCCGAATGGAATCGCTTCTGCATCGAGGCGCGCTCGACGCTCGAGCCGGGCGATGCCATCGATCTGCATGTGCAGCTGTTCTCCAGGCCGCAGTGGCAGCGCGAGTTCATGACCGATTTCGTCGCGGGTCGCGGCTTCGCCTACAGCATGAAGCCGGTTCCGCTCGGCGCGCTGTCGAGCCGCCGCTCCCATTCCATCGAATCGCTCGACGAGGCGCGCTGCGTCTACGAATCCTGTTTCCGCCTTCAGGGATGGCTCATGCCGCTCGTGCGTAGTGTGCTCGGACGGCGCCTGCGGGCGGGCTTCGCGGTGATGAATGAAGGGGTTCGTCAGCGGGCGGAATTCCTCTGGAACGAGCGTCGCAAGGGTCTGGCGGTTGCCAGCTAGTCCAAGCTGAGTAGGACAGCTGCGCGCCCGTTTGCGAAGCTCATTTGGACACGAGCCATGCCCCGATCTCCGAAAGCCAAGCACACGATGCGCAGCCAAGCGGCCACCGATTCCAAGCCGGCAGGCGAGCCCCGCAAGGGTTCGCGCGTCGGTCGGCCGCCGCGGGTTTCGACACAGGCGATCATCGCGGCGGCGATCGAGATCGGTCTCGAAGGCGTGACGCTCAAGCGCGTCGCCGATCATCTCGGCGTCGCGGTGCCGACGCTCTACAAGCACATCCGCAGCCGCGACGAACTCGTGCGCATGGCCGCTTTCGAGCTCACGCTCAAGCGCCGCGCTCCCGAGCGCGAAGACCTGCACTGGTCCGAGGTCGCGACCGGCTATGCGCTGAGCCTGTACGAATCCTTCGTTGCTGAACCGCAGCTCGTCCACGAGCTCATGAAAGGCACGATGGGCCCGGACATCGAGCTCGATTTTCTCGAGCGCTTTCTCGATGCGATGACGCGCCAGGGCTTCAGTCTCGACGAAGGCATGCAGCTGCATCACGCGGCCGCGATGCTCGCGATCGGTGCTTCGGTGGCCGCCATCTCGGTGATGTCCGCACGAGCGCTCGGCACGCCGATGGATCAGGCTTTGCGCGAGGCCGCCGCCCTGCGCGAGGCCGAAACGCTCAAGCACACGCGCTCGGTGCTCGACACCTATGTCAATGCCGAATCGCGCGACTGGCTGGATTCCCTGCGCCTGATGCTCGAAGGCATCGCGGCGCGCCGTGGCGAGACGCTGCCGAGTTCGCTGCGCACCTTGTCGAGCCCTTCGCCGGGCCGTTCGCCGAAATCATAAGAGGAGTCGCTTTCATGACCGCAGCACCCGCAGCCAGTGGCCGGATCGAGATCGATCGCCGCATGTTCAATCCGTACTCGAAGGATTTCATCCGCCAGCCGCGCGAGACCTGGCAGCGGCTCGTGAAGGAATTCCCGGTGGCCTACCACAAGGATTTGCAGATGTGGATGGTCAACTCGCACGACTACTGCGCGGAGATGCTCAAGAACAACATCTTCACGCCGAATTATCGTGTCTGGGAACATGCGCCGCCGGCCAAGGCCGAAGCCGACAAGAACGACTACGACCGCGTGTTCGACCACTCGCTGTTCACGGTGTCGACGCGCGATCACCTGAAGCTGCGCAAGCTCACGATGCCGGCGTTCTCGCGTCCGGTGATGGGCAAGATCGACGGCAAGATCCGCGACCTCGTGATGGAATGCTTCGATTCGATCCCGGCCGATGCGGAGGAGTTCGACGTCTACTCGACGATCGCCGAGAAGCTGCCGGCGCGCTCGATCGCACGCATGGTCGGCGTGCCGACCGAGATGGAGGAGTTCTTCCACGAATTCGCGGTCAACGTGGTCAAGTCCACGCGCATCAACCTGCCGGCCAAGCAGCGCGACGATGCGATCAACGGCACGCTGCCGGGGCTCAAGTTCTTCCTCGACGAGATCGCCAAGCGCCGCGCGGCCGAGAGCCCGGGCACCGATTTCCTCGGTAGCCTGGTGTCCGCACGCGACGGCAGCGACCAGCTCGACGACTACGACATCGTTTCGATCATTCTCGCGCTGATCACCGCGGGCTCGGATACGGCCACCGATCTGCACACCTACGTGATCCACGGTCTGCTGTCGAACCCCGATCAGTACCAGCTGCTGCGCGCGCAACCCGAACTCATGGAGAACGCGATCATCGAGCTGCTGCGCTGGGGGTCGTTCGGCAAGTTCCCGTTCTTCCGCTTCGCATCCGAGGACCAGGATTTCCACGGCCAGCAGATCAAGAAGGGCCAGGCGGTGATGATCAACCTGCCGTCGGCCTGGCACGATCCGGCCAAGTATCCGGACTGGGACAAGCTCGACATCCGCCGCAACCTCGAAGGCAACCTGGTCTTCGGCGCCGGCGCGCATTTCTGCATCGGCACCTATCTGGTGCGCGTGCAGGGCGGGCTCATGCTGACCGAGTTTATGAAGCGATTCCCGCATGCGGAGCTCGCCAACGGCGACGGCGAGATCGACTACGACTACAACCATCACAACGCGCGCCGCATCACCCGGCTCAAGGTCAAGACCAATCGCCAGGCGCAGCGCAAGGCGGCCTGATGAGCACCGCCGAAGCCGCTGAAAAGTCCGCCACGGACGCACAGATGAAGCGCTGGATCTGCGTGATCTGTGGCTTCATCTACGACGACGCGGTCGGCATGCCCGAACACGGCATCGCCGCTGGCACGCGCTTCGAGGATCTGCCGGACGACTGGATCTGCCCGGAGTGCGGATCGCCGAAGTCGGCGTTCGAGATCTACGAAGAGTGAGTCAACGTACAGCGAATCGAAGGCGCTGATTTTCCCCTCTCCCGCTTGCAGGAGAGGGTGGCGCGTAGCGCCGGGAGAGGGAAGGCCCGAAAGCGTGCTCCCTCACTCATAAGAACCCTCTCTCCCCTCGCTGCGCGAGGGACTCTCTCCCGCAAGCGGGAGAGAGGAACGGCACAAAAAGATCAGGCTTCGCCTAGCGGCGATAGCGGAGGATTGATGACCAAGCATCCGATGAAGACGCGCTATCCGGCGCCGGCGGCGACCGTGCTGCGCATGCTGACCGATCGCGATTTCCATGCGCGCAAGCTCGAGAAGCTCGGCCTTCCGAAGTACGAAATCCTCGATCACGCCTTCGACGGCCAGCAGTTCCGCATTCGCATCGAGCGCCGCGTTCCGGTGACGATGCCGGGCGGCAAGAAGGCCGGCGAAACCACCGTAATCAACGAAGAGCACTGGAATCTCGCCGAGCGCAAGGGCGTGGTGAAAGTCGAGACCAAGGGCATGCCGCTGCAGATGTCCTGCGATTCCTCGATCGCCGAAGACGGTGACGGCTGCATCGTCACGCTCGACTGGTGCATCGAGGCGAAGATTCCCGTCGTCGGCGGACAGTTCGAGAAATTCGTCGTCAACGACATCGAGAGCCGCGCCGCCGACGAAACCCGCGTGGCACTCGAGCTGCTCGAAGACTATCGCTGAAAAGACGGCAAGGCTCGTCCGTTTGCGCTCGTCGATATGGATGAGGCGCGGGGCGAAGCCGGCGCGCAGCATCCTCGCAGAACCGTGCAGGAGGAAAACCATAATGAATCGCAACGCATTCCTGGCCGGCCTGATCGCAAGCGGCTTGAGCCTTCAGGCTTCGATCGTGCAGGCCAAAGTGCCCGAGGCGAAGGCCGCCGAACTCGGTGGCGCCACCTACACCTGTCTGGGCGCCGAGAAGGCTGGCACACCGGGCGGCGTGCCGGCGTATTCGGGCAAGTGGACCGACAACTGGCCCGGCGTGAAGAAGAGCAACAGCTACGAGCCCGGCCCGTATGCGGACGAGAAGCCGCTGTTCACGATCACCGCGCAGAACGCGGACAAGTACGCGGCGAGCCTGACTGCGGGCCAGAAGGCCCTGCTCAAGAAATATCCGCAGACCTTCAAGATGAACGTCTATCCGAGTCATCGTGATTTCGGCTATGGCGAAGGCGTATGCGAAACCGCGAAGAAGAACGCGACGACCGCCGAAGTGATCCACGAGGGCAAGGGCATCACCGGCACCACGGGTTCGATTCCGTTCCCGTTCCCGCAGAGCGGCATCGAGGCGATGTGGAACGTCGTCAACTCGATTCGCCCATGGACCGAAACCGCGGTCTGCGACATCGCCGACGTCTATGCCGACGGCAACATCGCCTGGGGCCGCGCCAAGTTCATGACCATGAACATCGGCAACCAGCCCGGCAAGCCCAAGAGCTTCCAGGAGAAGGTCAACGCCTACTTCTACCAGGGCTTCCAGTTGCCCGAGCGGCAGAAGGGCTTCGTCGCGGTCGGCTATCAGCCGAATGATTTCTCGGCCGACGCGACGCAGAGCTGGCAGTACCAGCCCGGTATCCGACGCGTGCGCCAGGCGCCCGAAGTGGGTTTCGACTATCCGGTTCCGCCCGCGGGACTGCGCACGGTCGACGACGACTACGGCTTCAATGGATCGCCCGAGCGCTACACCTGGAAGCTCGTCGGCAAGAAGGAGTTCTACGTTCCGTACAACAACTTCAAGATCAACGATCCGTCGGTGAAGTACGCCGATCTCGTCAAGCCCAACACGATCAACGGCGACTACGTGCGCTACGAGCTGCATCGCGTCTGGGTGATCGAGGGCACGCTCAAGCAGGGCGTTCGCCACATCTACAGCAAGCGCGAGCTTTACGCCGACGAAGACACCTGGCTCGTCAACTGGGCCGATGCCTACGACAGCCGCGGCCAGCTCTGGCGCGCGAATTACGTGACCTTCCATTACTCGCCGGAATCCAAGACCTATCACCGTGGCGTCTCGGTCTATCACGACCTGACCTCGGGCGTTTACGAGGCCGGCTATCTCGTCAATGAGCGCGGCAAGGACTGGTGGAAGATCAACATACCGCTGACGCCTGCGCAGTTCAGTCCGGACGCGGCCGCGCGCGGCGGTCACTGATCCGCACTGCACGCAACGAAACGATAACGACGAGCCAGGGGCAGGGGAGAACGATGGCGAAGAACGACAGCACGGCGCAGAAGACCGCTTTCATCACGGGCGCCAACGTCGGGCAGGCGAACCTGCTCGTGAAGGCGCTATCGAAGCGCGGATGGCGCGTGTTCGCGGGCGTTCTGCCTGGTGCGCCGACCGATCTCGTCACTGGCGGCAATATCGTTGTCGTCGACCAGGACGTGTCGAACGGCGAATCGGTGACGGCGAGCGCGAAGGTGGTCACCGATGCGCTGGCCGGCAAGGGACTCGATCTGCTCATGAACGTGGCCGGTGTCGCCAACGTCGGCGTCGGCGTGCTCGAAGGCGCGAAGTTTGCCGACGTGGAGCGCCTGTTCAACATCAACATGTTCGGGCAGCTGCGCGTGATCCAGGCGTTTCTGCCGCTGGTTCGCCGCAACGCGCCGGGCTCGCGCATCGCCAATTACAGCTCGGGCGCGATTCTCGCAAATCCGGTCGGGGCGGGCGCCTACAACATGAGCAAGCACGCGATCCACGGCATGACGCTGACCCTGCGTCACGAGCTCGCACCGTTCGGCATCCAGGTGACGTCGATCATTCCGGGCGGCGTGCTGACGGCGATGTCCGCGAACTCGCATGCGAACACCCAGCGCACCTGGGGCGAGCAGCCCGCGGCCGTGCGCGAGGTCTACGACCCTTATCTGCGGAAGGTCGTCACGCAGGTGCTGCCCGACATGCTCGAGAAAACCGGCAGCTCGCCCGAGCAGGCGCTCGACGGCACGCTGAAGATTCTCGACAAGAAGAAGTGGGCGCCGATGGAATATCTCGGCAAGGACGTCAAGCCGATGGGCCTCATGCGCCGGCTGATGTCCGACAGCCAGCTCGAAAGCATGATGCGAATGACCTTCAAGATTCCCGCCTACAAGCCCTTGGGCAAGGGCGCCTGAGCGAGCCGGAGATCACCGTGAACGCTGCCGCTCCCGCATTCGAAAAAACGACCGACAGCGAACTCGGCACGCTGTTCGCCCGGCTCAAGACCAAGGCGCCCCTGCTTGCGCGCAGCCCGGCTGCGATTCGCGCCGACAAGCTGCGCAAGCTCGCCAAGGCCGTGCTCGACGCGCGGCCCGCGATCCTCGAGGCGGGCCGCAAGGAGCTGCGGCTTTGCGATACCGACATCGACGCGCAGTTGCTCATGGTGACGTCGGAAGCCGAGTTCATCGCGCGCAATCTCGAATCCTGGATGCAGCGCCAGGACGTGCAGGGCACGATCATGACGCTCGGCAAGCGCTGCTACGTGCAGTACGAGGCCAAGGGCGTGGTGCTCAACCTGGCGACCTGGAACGCGCCGATCGCGATCGGCCTGGTTCCGCTGATGGGCGCGATCGCGGCCGGCAACAGCATGCTGCTGAAGCCTTCGGAGCTAGCGCCGCAATCGGCGCAGGTGCTCGCCGACATCGTCGCCAGCGTCTTCGAGCCCGATGAGTTCGCGGTGGTGCAGGGCGGGCCGGAAGTCGCGGGCGAGCTGCTGTCGCTGCCGTTCAACCACATCTTCTTCATCGGCGGCCACGCGGTCGGGCGCTTGGTGATGCGCGCCGCGGCCGAGCATTTCGCTTCCGTCACGCTCGAAATGGGTGGCAAGAATCCGGTCATCGTCGATGCGAGCGCCGACCTGGCCGACGCAGGCCGCAAGATCGCCTGGGGCCGCGTCGCCAATTGCGGGCAGGTTTGCCTCGCTCCGGACTACGCGCTCGTGCACCGCAGCGTGCAGGCGGAGTTCGTCGAGCAGCTCGGCGGCGCGATGCGCGCGATGTACGACGCCGACGGCCGCGGCTTCCGCCACTCGCCGGACCTGCCGCGCATCGTCAATCGCCGGCATTTCGATCGCATCAAGAGCCTGCTCGACGATGCGCTCGAAAAGGGAGCGACACTGGCCTTCGGCGGCGAAACGGACGCGGACGATCTGTTCATTTCACCGACCGTTCTGACCGATCTCACGCCGCAGATGCGCATCATGCAGGAGGAGATCTTCGGGCCCATCCTCTGCGTGCTGCCGTTCGACCGGCGTGAAGAGGTCATCGCCGAAATCGCCAGCCGGCCGAAACCGCTCGGCTCGTACATCTTCGCGAAGGATCGCGAGGCGATCGACTGGTTTCTCGCGCGCACGACCTCGGGCAGCACCGTGGTCAATCACAACCTGATCCAATCGGGCACCAATCCGCACCTGCCGTTCGGCGGCGTCAACGCGAGCGGCATCGGGCGCATCGGCGGGCGTTTCAGCTTCCTCGAATGCTCGAACGCGCGCGCCGTGGTCGAGGAAGGCCCGCCGATCACCGATCCGAACCTGATGTTTCCGCCGTACTCGGACAAGTACAAGAAGATGGTCGCGCAGATGCTCGCCAAGCCCGTAAACCTGCCGAACTCGGCGATCAAGGCCATCAACGGCGTCATCAAGCTCACGAGCGCGCTGCGCCGCCGCTGATCCGTTGCGGCGCCGAAAGAAACCGGGTCCAACAAAAAAGCCGGATCGATCGATCCGGCTTTCGCTTTGCGGCTCGGGAAATCCCGACGGATTCAGGCGAGCTTGGACTGATCGAAGATCGTCTGCAGCTGCTGCGCCATCATCAGATCGCCTTCGACCTGCAACTGGCCGGTCATGAACGCGGTCATGCCGTTGAGCTTGCCCTGCAGCAGCTCGATGAGGTCCTTGTCTTCCATCGTGATCGTCACGTCCGGATCGCTGGCCGAGCCTTCGGTGACCGAGCAGCTGCCGTCCTTGATCGTCGCGTAGGTGGGCTTCGACGTATTGAATTGCAGCACGCACTGGGTATCCGCGGCCTCTTCGGGAACCAGGGCCTGGGGCAGCTGTTTGAGAAAGTCGACCACGTCCATAGAAAAGCCTCCCTCCAAGAAGTTCGAGGTCCGAGCTTATCGGCCGACTTCGGGGCAAACCTCGTCAACACGGACGACTCGCCGACACCCCGGGTTTGCTTGGCAGCCCAGCGCGGGCGATACTGAGCCTGTTGCAGTGCAGCATGATCCTGGTTCCGCCCGATGCCCTCGTTCTCCGCGCTCGAATTCGTCCTTCCGCTGATCGCCCTGACGGCCGCCTGTGGCCTGATCCTCGCCGGGCTGATCTACGCCGACAAACGCCGCTCCAGGCCGGTCCGCAAGATCGGCCAGGCCCGGCTGCAGAACCGCAAGAACCATCCGGCCGTCTGCGCCTGAGACGCCGCTGCGCCCGAAATGCACCGTCATCGAGCATTTTTTCATCCGCGATTCGCGTAATCGGGAAAATTCCGGCGTAGGGCTCGCGGAAGCTGCACCAGCGAGAAACAGGGCGGTCGATGACGGTGCGGCACGAATCATTTTGGGTTCACACACCGAGCCTATCGTGTCGCCCCGACACCCTCGTCTTTTCAGGAAGCGCCATGAGCAAGGACTGCTTCGGCTGCCGATCGCTGCTGTCTCTGAGCTATTCCGATCGCGTGCCGGTTTATCTCGAACCTCTGGTGCTGCCCGCCGGCTTTCGCGGGCGCGAGCGGGTCGTCGGGCAGCCGTATTGCTGCCTCGCCTGCGGCAGCCACTGGGTCGACGCCCCGCCGACCGCGGCGATGCTTCCACGCTTCCGCCCGCTGTCCCGGGTGGTGGCGACGAGCAAGCCGGCGCAGGCCAGCGTCGCACCGATGCTCGACGTGATCGCTCCAGGCGCGCAGCTCGAGTCGCGCCAGGTTTCGGCGAGCTGATCGCCATCGCCTGGGACGCCCTCCAGTGGCTGGCGATGGCCGCGACCCTGTTCGCGGCCTGGCTGGTCGCTTCGCAACGCAAGGCCCGGCGCAACTGGGGCTTCTGGATCTATCTCGTCAGCAACGTGCTCTGGGTCGCCTGGGGTTGGCACGCCAAGGCCTGGGCACTCGTCGCACTGCAGTTCGGGCTCGTCGCCCTGAACATTCGCGGCGTCAAGAAGAACGACGACTGCTGAGCCGCTTCAACGGGCGTCGCCTGCCGGTGCCAGCGTGTAGCCCCTGGCGGGCAGCGGCAGCGCCGTCTTGTAGCGCACCTGCTTGAGCGCAATGCTCGAACGGATATTCGAGATTCCGGGAATCTTCGACAGGCTTCTCATAATGAAGCTCTCGAGTTCGCGAATGTCGGCCACGACCACGCGCAGCAGATAGTCGGAGTCGCCCGTCATGAGATAGCACTCCATGACTTCGGGCCGCGACGACACCGCCTGCTCGAAAGTGCTCAGCGCATCCTCGCGCTGCTTTTCGAGGCTGACCTGGATGAACACGTTGAGCCGCAGGCCGAGCACTTCGGGATCGAGCAGCGTGACCTGGCTGCGGATCAGCCCGGCCGCTTCGAGCGCCTTGACGCGATTGAAGCAGGGCGTCGGCGTGAGGTTGACCGCCTTCGCGAGTTCGACGTTGCTGAGCCGCGCGTCGGCCTGCAGGCGGTCGAGGATCGCGAGGTCGATGTGATCGAGCGTGGTCGGCCGGGACATTAGAGGATTCCACCTGAAAAGAACGAGGCGGAAGAATAAATCACTGCGAAGCGACCGTTTTTACCACCAACTCAGAAGCCTATCCTGCGTGGCCTGGAGTAGCTTATCGGGCCCCTTACTGGCGCGTTCACTCACGAGCGATATGAACGATACGAACGACTTTCCGACCGGTGCCGGTACGGTGCTCTCCGCGAGCGGCTCGGTTGCCGATGCCGACCCGACCGAAACCCGCGAATGGCTCGACGCCATCGACGCGATCGTGCGCACGCAGGGCAAGCAGCGCGCGCAGTTCCTGTTCGACCGGCTCGCCGATCACGTCGTCGGCCGCGGCGTGCAGTCCAAGCGCGCGCGCGTCACGCCGTATCGCAACAGCATCGCGGTCGAGCACGAAGGCCCTTATCCGGGCGATCTGAAGCTCGAAGAACGCCTGATGGCCGCGATCCGCTGGAACGCGCTCGCGATGGTGGTGCGCGCGAACAAGGCCTCGGCCGAGCTCGGTGGGCACATCGCGAGCTATGCCTCGGCGGCCGATCTGTTCGAGGTCGGCTTTCATCATTTCTTCAAGGCGGCCGGCCATGCGGACGGGGCCGATCTGGTCTATTTCCAGCCGCATTCCTCACCAGGCGTCTACGCACGTGCGTATCTCGAAGGCTTTCTCGACGAAGAGCACTTGAAGCACTATCGGCGCGAAATCTCGGGACGCGGCCTCTGCAGCTATCCGCATCCGTGGCTGATGCCGGATTTCTGGCAGTTCCCGACCGGCTCGATGGGCCTGGGCCCGATCAACTCGGTGTTCCAGGCGCGCTTCATGCGCTACCTGCAGGACCGCGGCCTGCTGCAGACCGAGGGCCGTCGCGTCTGGGGCTTCTTCGGCGACGGCGAGATGGACGAGCCCGAATCGATCGGCGCGCTCTCACTCGCCGCGCGCGAGCGGCTCGACAACCTGACCTTCGTCATCAACTGCAACCTGCAGCGGCTCGACGGCCCGGTGCGCGGCAACAGCCGCATCGTCGACGAGCTCGAGGCCCTGTTCACGGGCGCCGGCTGGAACGTGATCAAGGTGCTCTGGGGCTCGGACTGGGACGTGCTGTTCGCGCGCGATACGCAGGGCGAGCTGTTGCGCGCGTTCGCGGGCACGGTCGACGGGCAGTTCCAGACGTTTTCGGCCAATGACGGCGCCTACAACCGCGAACGCTTCTTCTCGCAGACGCCCGAACTCGCGGCGCTCGTCGCGAACATGAGCGATGCCGAGATCGACCGCCTGAAACGCGGTGGCCACGACGCGCGCAAGCTGCATGCGGCCTACGCGGCCGCGATCGCGCACAAGGGCCAGCCGACCGTGATCCTCGCCAAGACCATGAAGGGTTACGGCATGGGCGCGGCCGGGCAGGGGCGCATGACCACGCACCAGCAGAAGAAGCTCGAACTCGACAGCCTCAAGGCCTTCCGCGATCGCTTCGATCTGCCGCTGTCCGATACCCAGGTCGAGCATCTGGAGTTCTACAAGCCGGCCGAAGACAGCGCCGAATTGCGCTATCTGAAAGCGCGTCGCGAAGCGCTCGGTGGCGCCTTGCCACGGCGTCGCAGCCGTTCGACGCAAACGCCGGCGCCGCCCAAGGCGCAGGACTTCGGCAAGTTCGCGCTCGAAGCGCAAGGCAAGGAAATGTCGACGACGATGGCCGTCGTGCGCATGCTCGGCAGCCTGCTCAAGGACAAGGAAATCGGCGAGCGCATCGTGCCGATCGTCGCCGACGAGGCGCGCACCTTCGGCATGGCGAGCCTGTTCCGCCAGGTCGGCATCTACGCGCCGCTCGGCCAGATGTACGAGCCCGAAGACCTCGGCTCGATGCTCTATTACCGCGAGGAAAAAAGCGGCCAGATTCTCGAGGAGGGCATCTCCGAGGCCGCCGCGATTTCGTCGTGGATCGCCGCCGCGACGAGCTACAGCGTGCACGACCTGCCGATGCTGCCGTTCTACATCTACTACTCGATGTTCGGTTACCAGCGCATCGGCGATCTGATCTGGGCCGCGGCCGACCAGCGCGCGCGTGGCTTCCTGTTCGGAGCCACCGCGGGCCGCACGACGCTCGGTGGCGAAGGCCTGCAGCATCAGGACGGCAGCAGCCACGTGGCCTTCGCGGGCGTGCCGAACTGCCGGGCCTACGATCCGGCTTTCGCTTACGAAGTCGCCGTGCTGCTCGAGGCCGGCATGCAGGAGATGCTCGTCGAGCAGCAGGATCGCTTTTATTACCTGACTGTCGGCAACGCCAACTATGCGCAGCCGTCGATGCCGGCGCACGAAGGCGTTCGCGACGGCATCCTGCGCGGCCTCTATCCGCTCACGAACGAAGCCAACGGCGCGCAGGTCCAGCTGCTCGGTTCTGGCGCGATCATGGCCGAGGTGCTCGAAGCCCAGCGCCTGCTGCAAGCCGACTGGAACATCGCCGCCGCAGTCTGGAGCGCGACGAGCTACAGCGAGCTGCATCGCGACGGCATCGAAAGCGAGCGCCGGCAGCGCCACGGACTGACGACGCCAGGCGCCTTCGTCACCGAGCAGCTGTCGGCCACGCAGGGGCCGGTCATCGCTGCGAGCGACTACGTGCGCGCGCTGCCCGAGCTGATCCGCGCCTTCGTGCCGCGCCGCTACGTCACGCTCGGTACCGACGGCTTCGGCCGCAGCGATACGCGGGCGGCGCTGCGCGAGTTCTTCGAAGTGGACGCGCGGTCCATCGTCATCGCCGCGCTCAAGGCGCTCGCCGACGAGCGCGCGATCGAGGCGAGCGTCTGGGCCCAGGCGCGCGAGCGTTACGGGCGGCAGGCGGCGGATCGGCCCTCCTGGGAACGCTGAGGTGCCTGGTGGAGCCGGTGTGGAAACTCACGGTCAATATCGTCGTCGCTCGAACGTCTTATGGTGGTGATGTCCCGATACCGACGATTCGAGAGAAACCGATGAGCAGCCCCGTAGCCGAACCCACCCTCGCTCCGCGCCACCAGCGCCTGAGCGCCGCCACCGATGCCTTGCACGAGCACCTGCACACGGTGGTCGCCGGCATCGCTCCGTTCGAGAGCCGCGAGAACTTCGGCCGCTTTGCCGCGGCGCAGTACCAGTTCCAGCGCGAGATCGAAGGGCTCTACCAGCGACCGGCGCTGCAGGCCCTGCTGCCCGAACTGCCTGCACGCAGCCGCCGCAGCGCGGCCGAAGCCGACCTCGCCGATCTCGGCGTGGCGCTGCCGCAGCCCGATCTGCAGCGCACCGCGAGCATCAGCGATGCCGAGGCGATCGGCTGGATCTACGTGTCCGAAGGCTCCACGCTCGGCGCCGCGACGCTGTTCAAGAAAGCCCAGCAGCTTGGCCTCGGCGAAAGCTTCGGCGCGCGCCACCTGGCCGCGAGCCCGGAAGGCCGTGCGCGCCACTGGAAGCAGTTCGTCGGTGCACTCGATGCGCTGGCCCTGGCCGACGATTCCGATGCCGAGCTGCTGGCCGGCGGCGTCGCCGCGTTCAAGCGTTTCGGCGAAATTCTTCAGCAGCCGAAGGCGTAGCCGGCACGAAGAAGTCCGTGCCAGGCCCGTAGGTTTCATCGGTCACGTTGCGCACTTGAATCGGCGCTATGACGACAGACTGCACTCGTGACAGATTCCTTGAACTTCCACGATGCGTTTCTCGGATTTGAATCCTCGGCTCTTGGCCGCTTTTCCGAGCAGCTGAGTCAGGCTGTCCGATTCGAGCTCGTCAGCGCGACCGCACGATGAGCACACCAGATAAAGCCCTTCGTGCGGATGGTCGGGATGGTCGCAGGCGAGAAAAGACTGCGTCGATGAAAGCCGATGCACGAGGCCGACGCGGGTCAGGAAATCCAGTTGGCGGTAGACTGTCAGAGGCGCGAATTTTCTTCCTTCGCGCTTCTCCAGCAAGGCCAGCAGTTCGTAGGCGCTGACCGCTTTTCGCTGCGCGACGAGTTCCGCGTAGGCATTGATCCGCGCCGGCGTGAGTTGTTCGCCCGCATCGGCGCAGAGTTTCTCGGCGCGACGCAGCATGGCCGGAGGCAGACCGCTCGGGATGATGGAGACTCGTTTGGCGGGAGTTTTGGTGGCCATAGCGACAGGATAATCGTGACGTGGCGGGTTGGCACGGTCAGCCGCGCTACGGCTTGATCACCCGCGCATCCCGCAGACGGTAGACGACGCCGAGTTCGCTGCGCGAGACGGTTTCGAACCTGCCTTCCAGGGCAATCGGATCCCACGAGGCTTCGATTCCCTTGTCCGCGAAGACTTCGATCGCGCCTGCCGGGCCGCCGGGAACGTGGAAGAAGCAGCTAGGCGGGTTGGATGCCAGCAGGAAATGCATCTGCTTCTGGTCGGGATCGAGCGGCATCATGAAGCCGACGAGCTTGATCGCCTTGCCGCTCAGCGCCGCGACGCTCGCCGGAAACTCGGCACGCATCACCTCGCCTTCATAGCGGACGCGGGCTTTCATGAGATCGTCCCAGCTCACGGCGCCCTTCACGGCGATCAGCGACTGGTAGCCGGCGGCCTTGAGGCTGATGACGTTGACCACGATGTCCCTCGTCGCATTACCCGTGCGGAGCTTGACGAGGTCGAGCCCCATGCTTCCGCCAACCACTCCGAACTCCAGCATGCCGTTCTCATCGGTCGTCGCACCGACCGCCGGATTCTCGACGCCCGCGACACGGCTGCTGCCCTGGGTGGCGAACGTGATCTGTGCGCCCCGAACCGGTCGGCCGTCGGGCGTCTCGACCCGTGCGCTCAGATAGGCGTAATCCCGCTCGAGCACATCGATCACGTACTGCTTGCGCTCGTTGACGTAGCCGCTCTCCGAAAACACCTGCACGGTGACGGCCTTGGCGTCCTCTGCTGCGATGGGCTCCGGGGACTCGCCGAGATCCGGCGCCGCGCCGTCGCTCTCGATGGCGGCGGGTGCGGCGTCTTCTCCACCGCCTGCAGGCCTCAGCTGCTGTTCTTCCGGCGTCAGCGAAGAATCGTTGACGGACTGGCCGCAAGCGCTGATGGCCATCGCCCCCAGAATCAACAGCAGGATCCCGCGCATCTCAAGCCTCTGCCAGTGTGCGGGCGACGTCCGTGCGATAGGCCTGCAGCGCCGGCAGCGCGGCGGCGAGCAGGCCGACGACGAGCAATCCTCCGAGCAGAAGGCTCTCGGAACCGAGCCAGATCAGGCCCGTGGCCGAGACACCGCGCGATCGTGCCAGCCACTGACCGAGCAGCTCCATCGCTCCGTGACCGAGCGCGAAGCCGAGCAGCGCACCGAGAGCGGCCAGCATGAAGCCTTCGATCAACAGGCACAGCAGCAACTCGCCGCGTGTCGCACCAAGGCATCGCAGCATGGCGAGATCGAAACGTCTCGCCTTGAGCGCACCATAGAGCGCCGCGAACACGCTGAATCCAGCCGTCGCGATCAGCACCGCAGCGAAGGCGCGCAGCCCATCGAACCCGATACCGACGAGTTGCAGCAGCCGGGTGATCTCGAATGCCGGCGCCGCGGCCTGCAGGCCCGAGGCCGCATTGATCTGCCGCGGCAGGGTGGTGGCGGCGAGCGGCGATGCATAGCTCAACAGCATCGCGGTGATGTCGCGTTCTTCATCTTCACCCGATTCATGATCCTGACGCGTTTCATCGCCATCATCATGGTGATGTGCATGCAGCGCCCACACGCTGTCCAGCGACGTCAGGATCAGGCGATCGAGCACGGTGCCCGTCGGCGCGAGCACGCCGACGATGCGATACGGCTTTCCCGCATGCGTGTGACCGCCGGCGACCAATCCGTGCGCCCCCGAGAATTGGCCGTTCACCGCAAGGCTCGCCTCGCGCGCCGCCACCGAACCGACGACCGCTTCCATCGGCGCCTGCCATTGCCGTCCCGAGGCGAGCTGCGCCCGGTACAGCGCCAGATAGTCCGCGGTGGTGCCGACGATGCGAAAACCGCGATAGCTGTCCCCGAGCGATAACGGTACGGCTCGGGCGACGCGGGGGTCGGTGGCCCAGCGATCGGCTTCGCGCTTGGGAATGTTCCCGGTCGGAACATCGGCGTGATAGACGCTCGACAGGATAAGCTGGACCGGACTTCCCTTGGCACCGAGCACCAAGTCGATGCCGCGCGCGTCCCGCGAGAGCGTGCGCGAGAACTGCTCGCCGATGAGCAGCAAAAAAACGATGCTCGCGGTGCCGAGCGCGAGCAGCAGCACGTTGAGGAACGACGTCAGCGGTGCGGCTCGCAGGTTGGCGGCCGCCAGGCGCAGCCAGGTCATGGCTTGTCACCCAGACGAATCTCCCGGTCGAGGACTCCGCGAATGCGCTGGTCGTGGGTCACGACGAGCAGAGCCGCATTCGCGGCTCTCGCTTGCGCGCGCAGCAGCGCGATAGCGCTCGCGGCGCTGTCATCGTCGAGGCTGGACGTCGGCTCGTCCGCCAGCAACAGCGAAGGCTTGTGCACCAGTGCGCGGGCAATCGCGACGCGCTGGGCCTGACCCTGGCTCAGCGCCGACGGATAGCGGTTTGCCTGCGGGTCGATGCCCAGCGACTTCATCAGTGCGTGAGCGGTGCTGGAATCGGAGTCAACAGGCTGGCGCGCGAGCCGTTGCGCGAGCAGCAAGTTGTCGAGCACGCTGAGCGCTGGAAGCAAATGCAACCGCTGAAACACGATACCAAGCCGCTGCCCCCGAAGCGGTCAAGCGCGGCGGCACCGAGCGCGTCGAGGCGCTGTCCACCGATGGAGACGAAGCCTTGCGTCGGATGCAGCAAGCCTGCGACCAGATGCAGCAGCGTTGTCTTGCCCGAACCGGATGGTCCCAGCACCGTGCAGGTCTCACCCGCATTCAAGACGAGGCTTTCCAAGCGCAATACCTCGCGATCGCGATACGCGAACCGCAGCGATTGAATCTCCAGCGCAGGAGCGCTCATGCCGTGGGCGTTCGGCGCGATCGCAGCCAGTCCAGCGTCGATCCGACGACGTCCTGCCCCCAGCCACGGGTAATGAAAACCAGGCGGGTGCGGCGATCCTCGTCGGGCCAGGCCGCCAGCTGCCGTGTGGGATGAAAGGTCTTCTGCACCCCGTGGATCACCACCGGCGTGGCCAGCCCCTCGAGATTCACGATGCCTTTCATGCGCAGCAGCGTGGGACCGCAGAGCTGCCGCAGGAACGAGAGCCAGCCGTAGAAGGTGGAGGCAGGAATGGGCTCGTCGAGGATCAAGCTGAAAGTCTGGATGTCCTGATCGGCCGGTGCGGTCGCCACTACCGGGGACTTCGTGATCGAGGGGCCAGGCGTGAAGCGGAAGCGATCGACGTTGGCGAAGAGAGCGCCGAAATCTTCGCCCGAGGCCGCCCGTCGATGCGCGCCGCTGAAGAGCTGGTCGGGCCGCGCCGCACCGTTGATGACGCGTTCGACGGTGGCGTCGGGATTCATTTGCGCAAGCCGTCGTTCGAGCGCCAGAGCGTCGTTTTCGTGGACGAGATCGGTCTTGGTGATCAGCAAGCGATCGGCGCCGGTGGCCTGCTGTACCGCGATGTCGAGGTTATCGAGTGTGGTCGGCGCATTCAGCGCATCGACCAGCGTCACCACGCTGTCGATCACGAAGCGTTCGGCCAGCTGGGGATGTCGCAGCAGCTGCTGCAGAATCGGCCCCGGCTCGGCCAGGCCCGTGGTCTCGACGATCACGCGCCGGAGTGCGAACTGCCGCCGCTGCGCGCGTCCGAACAAGCTCATCAGCGCATCCGCGAGCTGCCCGTTGGCCGTGCAGCAGATGCAGCCATCCGCGACCAGCTCGGTATCGTCCGGCGCGGATTCGACGAGGTGATGGTCGATGCCGACCGCTCCGTACTCGTTGATCACCACGGCGGTTCCCGTCATGCCAGGGTGGCGCAGCACGAAGTTCAGCAAGGTGCTCTTGCCGGCGCCGAGAAACCCGGTCAGCACGCAAACCGGCAGGCGCGAATCCGATTCCGCTTGCATCAGTGCTCCGCTGCCGAATGTTCGGTGAGCACCACCACGCGCATGCCGATCATGATGAGGCCGCTCAGAAGCGCGAGGTCGCTGATCCATCGTCGGCGGATTCCATGCGCCATATCGGGAACGGATCATCGAACTCGCGCCATCGCATCGGGTCGAGCGCGAGTTCTTCATCGGTGAGCAGGCAGTTGTCCAGGCGAGCGCGAAGTGCAGCCTCGTCCAGATCGATGCCGATGAACACGAGCTCCTGGGTGCGATCTCCGTAGAGCGGGTCCCAGCGTTGCGCGAGTCGCTGCATCACCTCCGGCGGCGCTTTGTCGGCGCGCGGACTTGCCCACCACAGACCGACGGCGCCTTGGGTCAGGGTGGCGCCCGCTTGTGACATCTGGCCTACGAAATCAGGGCGGCTCGCGATCCAGAACCAGCCCTTGGAACGGATGACGCCGTCCCAGCTCGATTGGAACAGCTCGTACAGGCGGCGAGGGTGGAACGGGCGGCGTTCGCGATAGACGAAGCTCGTGATGCCGTATTCCTCGGACTCGGGCGTGTGCTCGCCGCGCAGTTCCTTGGCCCAACGCGGATTGCGCTCCGCCTGATCCGGATCGAAGCGGAACGTATCGAGCAGCTCATCGAGTGGGGCTTGGCCAAAATCGGCCAAAACCACATGTGCACCGGGATTGAGTCCCTTGATGACGGCGAGCACGTCGCTCCGCTGGGCCGCATCGACTTCCGATATTTTGTTGACGACGATGGTGTCGGCGAACTCGATCTGCTCGACGAGCAGATCCACGATATTGCGCTCGTCGTCTTCGCCGAGAGACTGGCCGCGGTCGCGAAGGAAGTCGGTCGAGCAGTAGTCACGCAGCAGGTTCTGCGCATCGACGACGGTGAGCATCGAGTTGATGCGGGTGAGGTCCGAGAGCGAGAAGCCTGCCTCGTCGCGTACCGCGAACGTCGCCGCGACCGGCATCGGCTCCGAAATGCCGGTGGATTCGATCAGCAGATGGTCGAAACGGCCTTCCCGTGCGAGCCGGGTGACTTCCTTGAGCAGATCATCGCGCAACGTGCAGCAGATGCAGCCATTGCTGAACTCGACGAGCTTCTCCTCCGTGCGAGACAGCGCCGACCGGCCATCGACGATTGCGGCATCGATGTTCACCTCGCTCATGTCGTTGACGATCACGGCGACCCGGCGTCCGTTGCGGTTGGCCAGGATGTGATTCAGGAGCGTGGTCTTGCCGGCACCCAGATAGCCGGATAGGACCGTGACCGGCAAAGTGGTCATGTTAGGAAAAATTCCATGAGCAAATGGATCGCTGCGAAGGTGTATTGGTGACGTTATAACATAACATTCACCCTGGGCAAGCTGACCGCGCATCGCGGCAGCATTCGCCTCGAGAAGCAGGCGCGCGGAACCCGTGTGCTGCGGAGCCTGCGCGTGAGCGCGATCCAGGCTGGCTAGACGATCGCCGGCATCTGCTTGAGCAGCTTGTCGAGCGTGATCGGGTAGTCGCGCACGCGGATGCCGGTGGCGTTGTAGACGGCGTTCGCTACCGCTGCCGCGACGCCGCAGATGCCGAGCTCGCCGACGCCCTTGGCCTTCATCGGTGAGGACACCGGGTCGGTCTCGTCTAGAAAGATCACGTCCTGGTGCGGAATGTCGGCGTGCACGGGGACTTCGTAGCCCGCGAGGTCGTGATTGACGAAGAAGCCCAGGCGCTTGTCGACCGCGAGTTCCTCCATGAGCGCGGCGCCGGCGCCCATCGTCATCGCGCCGATCACCTGGCTGCGCGCCGACTTGGGATTCAGGATGCGGCCGGCCGCGCAGACCGCGAGCATGCGCCGGATGCGGATCTCGGCGGTCGCCGCATCGACGCCCACTTCGACGAAGTGCGCTCCGAACGTCGACAGTTGCTGCTGTTTGCTGAGTTCGCCGAATTCGATGCTGTCTTCGACGACGACGCCGGATTCGCCCGCGGCCTGCGCGAGCGTCACGCGCTTCTTGCCGGAGCGGATTTCGCCGTCGCTGAAACTCGTCTTTTCGGCAACGAAGCCGAGTTTGTCGACCAGCGTCTGCCGCAGCTTCATGCAGGCCGCGTAGACGCCGGCCGTCGAACTGTTGGCGCCCCATTGACCGCCCGAGCCGGCCGACACCGGAAAGCGCGAATCGCCGAGCCGCACGATCACACGATCGAGCCCGACGCCCATGGTCTCGGCCGCGGTCTGCGCGATGATCGTGTAGCTGCCGGTACCGATGTCCGTCATGTCGGTTTCGACGGTGACGATGCCTTTGGAATCGACGCCGACACGCGCACCGGATTTCTGCACCGGGCTGTTGCGGAACGCGGCCGCGACGCCGATGCCGACGAGCCAGCGCCCGTCGCGAAGCTGCGCAGGCTTGGGGTTGCGGCGGTTCCAGCCGAAGCGCTCGGCGCCGAGGCGCAGGCATTCGATCAGCTGGCGCTGCGAGAACGGCCGCTTGGGATCTTCGGGATCGACCTGGGTGTCGTTGAGGATGCGAAATTCGATCGGATCGAGGCCGAGCTTTTCGGCCATTTCGTCGATCGCGGCTTCGAGCGCCATCAAACCCGGCGCTTCGCCCGGGGCGCGCATCGCATTCCCTTCGGGCAGATCGACGGTGGCGAGCCTCAGCGACGTAAGCCGGTTCGGCGCCGCGTAGAGCAGGCGAGTCTGCTGCACCGCCTGTTCGGGCCGCCCGCCCGGCACGTTGCCGGACCAGCTTTCGTGACCGATCGCGCTGAGCTTGCCGTCGGCGCTCGCGCCGAGCCGGATGCGCTGGATCGTCGCCGGTCGATGCGTGGTGTTGTTGAACAGCAGCGGACGCGGCAGCGCGACCTTCACCGCGCGGCCTGCCGCACGGGCGCCGAGCGCGGCGAGCACCGCGTCGGCGCGCAGGAACAGCTTGCCGCCGAAGCCGCCGCCGATGTACGGCGACACCAGGCGCACGTTCTGTTTCGGAATGCCGAGCGTGGTCGCCAGATCGCCGACGCCCCAGTCGATCATCTGGTTCGACGTCCACACCGTGAGCTGGTCGCCGTCCCAGGCCGCGATCGAGGCATGCGGCTCCATCATCGCGTGCGCGTGGCCCGGCGTGGTGTAGGTGACGTCGAGCTGCACCGGAGCGCTCGCATAAGCACCCGCGAAATCACCGACGGCGGTGTCGGGCTTTCCGCTGCTCGGCGGCGCGGCGCCGTGACGGGCGAGGCTCAGGTCGGACGACAGCCTGCTGCGCGCGTATTGCACGCGAACCAGCTGCGCGGCGGCGCGCGCCTGCTCGAAACTCTCGGCAACGACGAGCGCGATGGCTTGATGGTAGTGATCGATCTCGGGCCCGCCGAGCAGCTTGGCGGCGTTGCGGCTGCCCTTGCCGAGCGGGCCTGCGTTGGCCGCGGTCACCACCGCGAGCACGCCCGGCGCATGGCGGGCGTCGTGGAGATCGATCGTCTCGATGCGGCCGCGGGCCACGCTCGATCCGACGATGTAGCCATAGGCCGGATTGCGCGCGACGTCGTGACGCTCGTAGGCATACGGCGCGGTGCCGGTGGTCTTGAGCGGGCCTTCGATGCGATCGGTGGGCTTGCCGACGACCTTGAGCTGATCGATCGGATTGCGGCCCGCGGGCGTGTCGAATTTCATCGCTCAGCCCTCGCTCTGCGTGCGGGCCTGCGCGAGCACGGAAGCCAGCGTGCGCTCGGCCAGCGTGAGCTTGTATTCGTTCTCGTGCGTCGGCTTGGCGTCGGCGAACAGCTGCTTCGTCACCGCCTGCGCACCGCGTGGAAGCTCGCGTTCGGCGGCTTCGACGCGCCAGGGCTTGTGCGCGACGCCACCGATCGCGACATGGCCGTTGCCGTCCTTCTGCACGATCGCGGCCACCGACACGAGCGCGAACGCATACGAGGCCCGATCGCGAACCTTGTGATAGAGCTGCACGCCGCCGACCGATTTCGGCAGGCTCACGGCGGTGATCAGCTCATCGCTCGCGAGCGCGGTTTCGATATGCGGCGTCTTACCGGGCAGGCGATGGAAATCCGCGATCGGAATGCGCCTTTGCTTGCCGCTCGCGCTGACGGTTTCGACGGTCGCGTCGAGCACGCGCATCGCCACCGCCATGTCGCTCGGATGCGTGGCGATGCAAGCCTCGCTCGCACCGACCACCGCATGCTGGCGACTGAAGCCTTCGCGCGCCGAGCAGCCGGTGCCGGGCAGGCGTTTGTTGCAGGCCTGGTTGGTGTCGTAGAAGTACGGGCAGCGCGTGCGCTGCAGCAGGTTGCCGGCGGTGGTCGCCTTGTTGCGTAGCTGGCCCGAGGCTCCGGCGAGCAGGGCGCGCGACAGCACGCCGTAGTCGCGGCGCACGCGCTCGTCCGCGGCCAGATCGGTGTTGCGCACGAGCGCGCCGATGCGCAGGCCGCCATCCTCGGTGGCCGTGATCTGGTCGAGCGCGAGGCCGTTGACGTCGATCAGATGCGTCGGCGCTTCGATCTCGAGCTTCATGAGATCGAGCAGGTTGGTTCCGCCGGCGATGAACTTCGCGCCCTTGGTTTTCGCGGCCGCTGCGGCGGCCTCAGCCGGCGTGCGCGCACGCTCGTAGCTGAAGGCCTTCATGCGCGCGCTCCGGCGACTTCGGCCATCGCCTCGGCGATGTTCGAGTAGGCCCCGCAGCGGCACAGGTTGCCGCTCATGCGCTCGCGCAGTTCTTCGGCTGTCGGCTGCGGCCGGGCGAGCAGATCGGCGCTGACGTGGCTCGGCACGCCACGCTCGATCTCGTCGAGCACCGCGACCGCCGAGCAGATCTGGCCCGGCGTGCAGTAGCCGCATTGATAGCCGTCGTGCTTGATGAACGCAGCCTGCATCGCATGCAGCTTGTCGGGCGTGCCGAGGCCTTCGATCGTCGTGATCTTCGAACCTTCATGCATCACCGCGAGCGACAGGCAAGCGTTGATGCGGCGGCCGTCGGCGATCACCGTGCAGGCACCGCACTGGCCGTGATCGCAGCCCTTCTTGCTGCCGGTGAGCTTGAGGTGCTCGCGCAGCGTATCGAGCAGGGTGGTGCGCGTATCGAGCTCGAGTTCATAAGGTTTGCCGTTGACCTCGAGCTTCACGGTCGACAGCACGGGCGCGCGGACCACGGGTTGTTGCGCCGCCGGTAGCGAAGGTGCCGCAAACGCAGCAACCGAGGCCGCGCCGCCGATCAGCACGCCGCGCCGGGTGAGGGTGATGTCGCTGTGATCGCTCATGCTGGGCTCCGTGCCTGGCGTGGATGTGGCGGCTCGCGCCACCGTGACCGATCCTAATCGACGCTGGCTGAACTGATTAGTTCAGTGGCAGCGCATGCCCTTATAAGCGGGGCTCACCAATGCCGTGCCGAGGCGTGCGCGCTGCGGGCCTGCGGTTTCGCCGGTTAGACTAGCCGTCTCTTCGCCTCAGCCAGCTTGCGCAGCCAGGGCCCAACCGCCGCCTTGGGTTTCGCGCATGACCGATTCGACCGCCGATTCCGTCCATCCCGTCCACACGCTCTACAGCGACCATCATGGCTGGTTGCAGGCTTGGCTGCGCCGCAAGCTCGATTGCACCGAGAATGCGGCGGACCTCGCGCAGGACACCTTCGTGCGCGTGCTGCAGAAGCGCGAGCGCGAACTGCTGCGCGAACCGCGCGCCTATCTGACCACGATCGCCAAGGGCCTGCTGATCAACTTCCGCCAGCGCCAGGCCCTGGAACGCGCCTATCTCGAAGTGCTGGCCTCGCTGCCCGAACCCGAGATGCCGTCGCCCGAAACCTGCGCGCTGGTCTTCGAGGCCCTGCTGCGCGTCGACAGCTTGCTGCGCGGCCTGCCGGCGCCGGTGCGCAGCGCCTTCCTGCTGTCGCAGCTCGAAGGCCTGGCTTACGCGCAGATCGCCGAACGGCTCGGAGTGTCGACGCGCACGATCAAGCGCTACATGGTGCAGGCCTTCGCCCAGTGCCTGAGCGTGCTCGAATGAGCGCCGCATCAGGTGAGCCGATCGCGCCGCAGGTGCTGCGGGAAGCCGCGCTCTGGCTCGCGACCTTGCACTCGGGCGAGGCCGACGAGGCCGATCGCCAGGGTTTTCGCCAGTGGAAAGCGCTCAGCGAGGAACACGAGCGCGCCTGGACGCGCGCCGAGCAGCTCGCGGCGACGCTCGGCAGCATTCCGGCCGGCATCGGCCTGCCGACCCTGCAGCGCGCGCAGACGCACAGCCGGCGCGCCGCGCTGCGCACGCTCGCGCTGTTGCTGAGCGCCGGACCCGCGGTCTGGCTCGCGTATCGCGCCGCGCCGTCGGCCGACTGGCTGGCGGACGAGCACAGCAGCGTCGGCGAACGCCGCGATCTCACGCTGCCCGACGGGAGCCGGCTCGTGCTCAATACGGACAGCGCGGTGAATCTGCGCTTCGATGCCGCGCAACGCCTCGTACGGCTGCGTCGCGGCGAAATCCATATCGAGACCGCAGCCGACGCGGCGCATCGGCCCTTCCTCGTGCAAACCGAACACGGTCGCCTGCGCGCGCTCGGCACGCGCTTCAGCGTGCGGCAGTTCGAGCGGAACAGCCGTGTCGCGGTGAGCGAAGGCGCCGTCGAGATCCAGCCGGCGCGCGGTTCGGCCGCCGTGATCGTCGATGCGGGCCAGCAGGCGCGCTTCGACGAGCGTTCGGCGCAGACGCCATCGCCGCTGGGCATCGAGACTCAAGCCTGGCTCGGTGGCGTGCTCGTCGCCGACCACCAGAGGCTCGGCGATTTCGCGGCGGAACTCTCGCGCTACCGGCGCGGCCTGCTGCGCTGCGATCCGGAAGTGGCCGAGCTGCGCATTTCGGGCGCCTATCAGGTTTCCGATCCGGACCGCGCGCTGAAGCTCATCGAGAAGACCTTCCCGGTGCGCGTCGAGCGCTCGCAATGGTGGACGACGCTACGGGCTCGCTGATTTTTTTTGCACGGCAGGCCTGGGCCTGTCCCCTTTTTGAATTTCGCCGGGCATGGGGAGTAGCGGCGCACAGACCGCACGACGAAAAAGGGGTTGGGAAATGAGGGTTCGCTTCATGCTGCTGCCGCTGGCGGCAGCCTTGCCGCTGGCTTCGCTGTCGGCGGCGCTGGTCGCCGCGCCGGCCTCGGCTCAGGCCGCCGAAGATGCCCGGGATTTCGCGATCGCGGCCGGGCCGCTCGCCGACGTACTCGCTCGCTTCGCGGCCCAGACCGGCATCTCGCTGTCGTTCGACTCCTCGCTCGCGGCGGGCAAGACCAGCCCCGGAGTGAGCGGCCGATACGACATCGACCAGGCCTTGCGCCAGCTGCTCGGCGGAACCGACCTGGAGGCCGTGCGTGCCATCGAGGGCGGCTATCGGCTCGCGGCCAAGCCGCCCGTCGCCGGTGGGGTGACACTGCTGCAGGCCGTGCAGGTGGAGGCCGCAGTGAGCGATCCGACGATGACCGAGCACACGCGCTCGTACACCACGCCGGCGGTGTCCGTCGGCGGCAAGACCGCTCGCGAGCCCCGGCAGATCCAGCAGCAGGTGACCGTGGTCACCGCGCAGCGCATTCGCGACCAAGCGCTGACGACAGCCGAAGAAGCGATCGGCCAGGCAGTCGGCGTGACGGTCGCCCAAGGCAGCGGTTACTCGTCGAACGCCACGTTCTATTCGCGTGGTTTCGCAATGGCGGTGCAGATGGACGGCGGCGCGGTCAACGTCAACAACCTCTGGTACAACACCGGCCTGCCGGACATGGCGATCATCGATCACATCGAAGTGCTGCGTGGCTCCGATGGCCTGTTCACCGGCTCGGGCTCGCCGGGCGGCACCGTCAACATCGTGCGCAAGCGTCCGCTCGATCACCAGCAGGTGACTTTCGATGCGCTCGCCGCCAGCTGGGACCGCTATCGCACGCAGGTGGACGTGAGTTCGCCGCTGGCCTTCGACGGCAAGCTGCGCGGACGCTTCGCAGCGGCCGAGGAACGGCGCCACTACTTCTACGACACGGTCAGCACCGAGAAATCGGTGCTCTACGGCGTGCTCGAGGCCGACCTCAGCGACAGCACCTTGTTCACGGTCGGCACGAGCTTCGAGCAACTCGATCGCGAAGGTCTGTTCTGGGGGCTGCCGCGTTACTCCACCGGCGCCGATCTGAAGCTGCCGCGAAGCAGCTGCCTGTGCACCGACTGGTCGGGACGCGAGGACGATATGCGCGAAATGTTCGCGCGCGTCGAACAACAGCTCGGCGAGCGTTGGAAACTGAAGCTCAACCTCGGGCAGCAGTGGGTCGACTACTGGTACAAGCAGGGCAATGTCCAGGGCGGCGTGAGCCCGGCCAGCGGAGCCGGCGCCGCGCTGGCGGCGAGCCGCACCGATGTTTCGAACATCACCAAGCTCGCCGACATCACGCTCGACGGCAGCTTCGAAGTCTTCGGCCTGCAGCAGGAACTCGTGCTCGGCTGGAACTGGCAGGACATGTTCAGCGACGGCACCGGCGTGAGCCTCTACACCACGCAGCCGCCGGTCGACGTGTTCGACTTCGGCAGCCGCGATTTCGCCGAGCCCGGCACGCCTGCCACCTACGTGCCGCTGCTGCCTTACGGCGGGCAGCGCCAGTCCGGCACCTACGCGACGCTGCGTTCCGAATGGTTCGCAGGCCTGCATTCGGTGATCGGCCTGCGCAACAGCAACTTCAAGAACCTGTTCACCGCGCGCGAGTTCTACACGCGGGAGAAAAACGTCCGCACGCCGTACGCCGGGCTCAGCTACGACATCACGCAGGCGATGACGACGTATTTCAGCTATGCGCAGATCTATCAGCCGCAGTCGTATTCGATCGGCACGGATGGCAAGCCGATCGATCCGATCGAGGGCGATACCTTCGAGCTCGGCATCAAGGGCAGCTGGTTCGACGGCAACTTGAACGCGCAGGCTGCGGTGTACCAGGTCGAACGCCGCAATGCCGCGATTTCGGTCGGCACCTCGACCCAATATCAATACTGCTGCTACGTCGGCGGCGCGAAGATCGAAAGCCGCGGCTTCGACGCCGAACTGGTCGGGCAGCCGCTGCCGGGCTGGGATCTGCAGCTCGGCTACACCTTCAACATCAACGAATACAAATCGGGCTACGGAAGCAACAACGGAACCAGCTACAGCCCGCGTACGCCCAAGCATCTGCTCAAGTTCTGGTCGATGGTGAAGCTGCCGGGCGACTGGTCGGCCGCGCGCCTCGGCGGTGGCGTGAACTGGCAGTCGATCAACTACGTGACGGGCACCGCGGCGACCTACAACCCGCAAACCGACGAATACGACGGGCCGTCGGTTCCGTTCCAGTATTCGCAAAAGGCCTACGCGGTGGTGGCGCTGCGCGGCGAATATCAGCTCGACCCGAACTGGCTGCTGGCGCTCAACGTCAACAACCTGCTCGACGAAACCTATTACCAGACGGTCTCGACGTCGACGACGGGCAATTACTACGGCGAGCCGCGCAACTGGATCCTGAGCCTGAGCGGGCGCTGGTGAGACGAGACGACGAGGGCTGGGCAGTGGAAGCCCGTCCCTCGTCGCCCACCCCGAAGGGTGGGGCAGGAGGGCGGAGATGGCACGACACTCCGGCGCATAAGAACACCCAGGAGGAGAGAGCATGACCCAGACGCGCCGCTGGTATTTCGCCAATCGACCGAAGCACGAGATCGAGCCCAACACGCTCGAGCTGCGAACCGAGACGCTGCCCGAACTCGCGGAAGGCGAACTGCTGCTGCGCACGCTGTATCTGTCGCTCGATGCCACGCTGCGCCTCTGGCTCAGCGAATGGGATCTGTACATCGATCCGGTCAAGCTCGGCGATCCGATGAAGGGCTTCGTCGTCGCCGAGGTGGTGCAGTCGCGCAATCCGGCCTTCCCGGTCGGCAGCCTCGCGGCCGGGCTCGGCCTGTGGTCCGAATACATCGTCACCGATGGCAGCGGCTACTCGCCGATGCCGCGTCTGCCGGGCCTTCCGATCGGCGATGCCTTCGGCACGCTCGCGATCGCCGGGCCCACCGCCTATGTCGGCCTGCATGAGATCGGGCGCATCAAGCCGGGCGACACCGTGCTCGTCACGGCCGCCGCCGGCGCGGTCGGCGTGATCACCGGACAGCTCGCGAAGATTCACGGCTGCCGCGTGATCGGCGTCGCCGGCGGGGCCGAGAAGTGCCGTTGGCTCAAGGAAGAAGTCGGCTACGACGCCGTCATCGACTACAAGCGCGGCAATCTCGTCGAGCAGATCCAGGCTGTAGCTCCGGACGGCATCGACGTGCTGTTCGAGAACGTCGGCGGCGAGATCCTGGATGCCGGGCTCACCTGCATGAAGAACTTCGGCACCGTGGTGATCTGCGGGCTGATCTCGAGCTACAACGACGGTGCCGAACGCACGCCGGGGCCGTACATGTTCCGCAACGTCATCATGCGCAGGCTGCGCATCGAGGGCTACGTGATCCTCGACTACGTCGATCGCTACCCGGAGTATCAGCAGAAGCTCGCGGGCTGGATGCTCGAAGGCAAGCTCAAGTCGCGGCTGCACATCGTCGACGGGCTCGAAAACGCGCAGGAGGCGCTCAAGCTGCTCTATACGAGCGGCAACACCGGCAAGCTCATGGTCCGCGTCGGCTCCGAGTCCTGAGCGGACGCACAGAAGCGAAAGGCCCGTGGAAGCGCCGCGCGACACGACGAGCCTGATGCCGGACGAGCCGGTCGAAAGCGCTCGCCCGGCCACCGACTGGCAAGTGCTGCGACGCAAGCCGCTGGCCCGGCTCAAGCAGCATCCGCAGGCCAGGCTCGTCGTCGTGCAAGGCCCGGCGGGCTTCGGCAAGACGATGCTGCTGCGCCAGTATTGCGAGCACCGCAGCGAGCTCGGCGATGCGGTGGCCTGGGTGCGCATGGAATCGCATAGCGCCGAACCCGCGCTGTTCCTGCGCCAACTCTGCATCGCGGTTCGACAGCTCGCGGGCGAACGCGCCGCGACGGTGCCGCGCGCCTATTCGGTCGACGACATCGCCCACGCGCTGCGCCAGCTGAAGGGGCGCGGCGTGATCGTGGTCGACAACTACGAGCACGGAGCCGGTGCCGGGCTCGATGCGGTGCTCATGCAGCTCACGCGTCTGCTGCCGGATGGCGTGCAGATCTGCATCGGTACGCGCGTCCTGCCGGGCGCGCAGCTCTCGCGCCGCCTGCTCGACGGCCATACGCTGCTGATCGGGCATGACGACCTGCGCTTCGGGCCGGCCGAGACCTCGGAATTCTTCCGCGAGCTCGGGGCGCTGGATCCGGCGGACGTGCAGGAGATTCACGCCCGCACCGATGGCTGGCCCGCGGCCCTGCAATGTTTCCGGCTCTGCGTGAGCCGCGGGCGCAACCCGCGCAGCGTCGCGTTCTCGGGCAAGGGCGTGACGCCCGAGCTGATCGATTTCCTTGCCTCGGAAGTCTTCGAAGACCTGAGCCCGCGGCTGCAGTCCCTGCTGCTCGAACTCAGCGTGCCCGAGAAGATCAGCCCGGCGCTCGTCGAGCACATCACCGGCTCGCGGGAGGGCCGGGCGCAGCTCGCCGAGATCGAGCGTGCCGGCCTGTTCCTGATGCACACCGATCTCGAACGGCACTGGTTCCGCTTCCACAACCTGTTCCGGCATTTCCTGCTCGCTCGCCTGCGCACCGAAAGCTCCGATCAGGAGCTGCGCCAGCGCTACAGCCGGGTCGCGCACTGGTACGCCGAGCACGGGCTGCGCGAACTCGCGATCCAGCATCATCTGAATGCCGGCGAGCTCGACGCTGCGGCACAGCTGCTCGACGGCATCATCGACCGGCTCGTCGCCGAAGAGCGGCTCGGCCTGATCGAGCGCTATGCCGATCAGTTTCCAGCCGAGATCCTGCTGCGCCACGAGCAGCTCGCGAGCGATGCGATCATCGCCTACGGCTTCCGTCGTTCGTTCGACAAGGCCAACCGGCTCATCGACGCGCGCCAGCGGCTCTGGCAGAACGCAGCGGCCGGGCAGCGGCCGCCGCCGGGCCTGCATGACCACGCGAGGCTGTTCGTGCTCGCGGCGCAGGATCGCATCGAAACCATGGGCGAAGTCGCGCTCGAAGCCATGCAGCAGCTCGACGAGCAGCACGGCTCGCTCTACGCGGTCGCGCTCAATGCGCGCTCGATGTATCTGATCGGACGCGGCGAACACGAAGAGGCGCGCACGCTCATGCAGCGCGCGCGGCCCTTGCACGATCGCGACGGGCATCTGTTCGGCCGGGCCTACGAAGAAGCCATCTACAGCATGACCCTGAGCCAGCAGGGCCGCGTCGGCGACGCGGTGCGCGGGCTCACCGCCGCGCTGCGCCACACCGAGGAGGGCATGGCCGGAACCGGCAGCGCGGGCTCGGTGATCGCGGCCTATCTGGCCGAAGGCTATTACGAGCAGAACCGCCTCGAAGAGGCTCAGACGCTGATCCACGACTATGCCCCGCTTGCCGAGCAGCAGGCCATCGTCGATCCGCTCGCGGTGATCCTGCTCACGCAGGCACGCATCGCGCATCTGCGCGGCGACGAGGCCGAGGCCGAAGAGGTGCTCGAACGCATGCTCTATCTTGGCTATCGGCATTCGTTCGAGCGGCTCGTGAGCTACGCGCGCGCCGAATACGTGCGCCAGGCGACGCTGGGCGCGGACCTCGACAAGGCCGAACGCCGGCTGCGCGAATTCGATCCCGAGCACGATCGCGTCAACCGCGACGAACTGATCTTCCACGCCGGCGAAACCGAGGCGCGCACGATCACGCAGGCGCGCTACCTGATCTACACCGGACGGCACACGAGTGCGCGCGTGCTGCTGCAGTCGCAGATCCGCGAGGCCAAGCTGAGCCGGCGGCGCCGGCGCGAGCTCAAGCTCACGCTGCTGCTCGCGATCTCGCTGAACGCCGAGAACAAGGTCAACGCGGCACGGCGCAGCCTGCTCGAAGCGCTGGAACTCGGTTCGCCGCGCGAGTTCGTCCGCGCCTTCATCGACGAGCGCCAGCCGGCGCTACGGCTCATGCGCGACGTACGCTCGTCGATGACGCAGCTGCCCGACCTGCCGCAGCGCGATCGCCTGATCGCCTACCTCGATCACCTGCTCAGGCAGGCCGGCGCGATTGCGGTGGTCGGCAACTCCGCCGGCGGCCTCGTGCGCGAATTCGATCCTGCGCTCGTCGACACTCTGACCGAGCGCGAAAAGAAGCTGCTGCGCCATGTCGCCAACGGGCTTTCGAACAAGGATCTGGCCGATCGGCTGTCCGTGTCGATCAACACGGTCAAATGGCATCTGCGCAACATCTTCGAGAAGCTGCAGATCAACAACCGCGTGCAGGCGATCGCGATCGCGCGACATCTCGGGTTGATCGACTAGAGCCCCGCGCATGAAAAAGGCGCAGCCATCGCGGCTGCGCCCTTGCAGACAACGCGAAGCTAGCGCTCAAAGCACCTGGCTGATCGGCAGACGCAACACCAGACCGTCGAGCGCGTCGGTGACTTCGATCTGGCAGCTCAGCCGGCTGTTGGGCTCGGTGTGCAGCGTGCCTTCGAGCATCACTTCTTCGTTCTCGCCGATCGGCGGCAAGCGCTTTTCCCAGGCGGTATCGACGTAGCAATGGCAGGTGCCGCAGGAGCAGGCGCCCCCGCAGTCCCCGAGAATGCCGGGCACCGCGTGGTCGAGCGCCGTCTGCATCAGGCTCTTGCCCACCTCGGCGTCGACGACGTGCTCCTTGCCGTTGTGCTCGATGAAGAGGATCTTGGGCATGCGGCCCTCAAGCCTTGGTCGCGGTGAACGGGTAGGAGCCCATGAAGCCGGCCTTGGCCTTGCCGGACATTTCGGCGCCGTTCACTTCGCCCTTGAACTCGACCTTGATCTTCATCGGCTTGGTGACCTGGTTGACCCAGGAAATCTGCTTGCCGTCGTACTTGAAGTCGAGCAGTTCGGACGTCGAGCCCTGGCCGCTCTGGGTGCCGACGTAGGTGTCGCCCTTCTTTTCGAGCACGAGCGTCGCCGGCTGCGGGCCGGTGGGGCCCTTAACGACGACGTTCCAGGTGCCTTCGAGCGGTACCGGGCCGGCCGGCTTCGCCGGTTCGGCAGCCTTCGCGGCGGCAGGAGCGGAGACGGTGACGTTCTTCGGCTTCTTGCCGACCCAGACCGGCAGCGAATCCCATCCGCGCACGGTCGAGGTCGAGGACAGCACGGCGTTGTCGTAGTCGACTTCCCACTCGGGGAAGCGTTTGAGCACTTCTTCCATCGCCACACGGCCTTCCATGCGGGCGAGCGGGGCACCGATGCAGACGTGGATGCCGTTGCCAAAGGTCATGTGCGGACGCTGTTCGCGATGGATGTCGAAGCTGTCGCCGTTGACGAAGCGACGCTCGTCGCGATTGGCGCAGGCCACCATCAGCAGCAGCGCGCTGCCTTTCGGAATCTTCTGGCCGTAGTACTCGATGTCGTTGGTGACGTAGCGCGCCATGAACGGCCCCGGCGGCTCGAAGCGCAGCAGTTCCTCGATGGCCTGCGGAATCAGCTTGGAATCCTGCGCGATCTGGCGGCGCTGATCGGGATGCTCGGAGAGCGTCTTGCCCATCCAGCCGATCAGGCGATTGGTGGTCTCGTTGCCAGCGCCGGCGACGACGTTGCAGATCGCCACGACCTCGTCGCGCGTGAGCTTGCGCTTGGTGCCGCCGTTGGCGGGATCGGCGAAATCGGCGTTGAGCAGCTCCGTCATCATGTCGTCCGACGGGTTCTTCTCACGCCACTTGATGTATTCCTCGAAGTTGGCGAGCGCCTCCATCTGCAGGTCTTTCTGCTTGGTGAGGTCGATCGGCTTGCCGGCTTCAGTGCGCATGCGCGCGTCGACCGATTCGCGAATCGCAACCTGATCGGATTCCGGAATGCCGAGCAGCATGCTGATCGCGCGCATCGGCATTTCGGCGCCGAGATTGCCGATGAAATCGAAGCGATCGGTGCCGATCAGCGGATCGAGGCTACGCGCGCAGAGCTTGCGGATCTCCTCCTCGATGCCGAGCATGCGCTTGGGCGTGATGATGCGCTGCATGAGCTGGCGGTATGCCGAATGCACGGGCGGATCCTGGTGGATGAACACCGCATCGGGCATGCGCGACTTGGCCTTGATGAACTCGAGGATGTCGCCATACGCGGAGCTCATGTTGTCCTTGTCGCGCAGGCCATGCTCGACGTCCGCGTAGCGGGTCAGCGCGTAGAAATCGTGCTCCTCGTTGTAATAGAGCGGCGTTTCCTCGCGCATGCGCTTGTACGTGGGGTAGGGATCGCGGGACAGCTCGGGGGTGTACGGATCCCACTTGATCGTCGTGCTCATTACCACTCTCCTCGTGTCTATGTCGTTGATTTCAGGATGCGGGAGGGTTTTGGGGGCGACTCGAAGTCACCGCCCGCAAATTGGAGTCAGCGAACTGACTTTAATTCACCTGCGCCGCCCTGAACAGGGGGTAGGCCGATTTTCCGCTGCTTTAGTGAACAGTGCTGCCTATCCGTCGCCGGCAGGCCGTTGCCGCGTTCGCCGGCCGGAATTTGCCTGCGGACGTTCGCTGTCGTGACGCATTCCGAGAGCGCGGCGGGCGCCCTGGAATCGACGTGATTTGAACAGTAGTGTTGACTTAGACTACAAGCTCGGCGCCTGCGCTGGCGAGCGCATCGCAAGACTACAAACCGATAAGCGGAATATTCGAGGAGCTGACGCATGAAGCTGGGTTTGCCGGATGACAGCCGGGCCGTACTGGAGATGTTCGAAGGGTTCTTCGCCACCGAATCGTCCCCCGCGCGCGTGCGCGCCGCCGAGCCGCTGGGCTTCGACGCCGCGCTTTGGAACGAACTGGTGTCGATCGAAGCCCCGTTCATGCGCCTCTCGGCCGACGCGGGTGGTGGCGGCATGGGTTTGTTCGACGCCTGCCTGGTGCTCGAAGAGGCCGGCAAGCGCCTCGCTTCGGCTCCGCTGGCCGAAGCGCTCGTCGCCCTGCGCATCCTCGGCGAAGCCGGCGGCGACGTGGCGACGCAGTGGATCGAAAAAGTGCGCGACGGCCAGTCCGTGCTGAGCTTCGCCCTGCACGAGGTGAAGGCCGGCACCACGCAGCTCGTGAACGGTGGCGCGGTAGCCGCGGGCATTCTGGCGTTCGACGGCAAGGATCTCTTCATCGAAGCGCCGGCGCAGCCGCTGGAGAGTCCGCCGACGCTCGGCGGGCACGCCGTCGGCGTGTTCCAGGTCGGCAAGGGCGCGCGTCAGGTCGTCGCCAGCGGTGATGCCGCCGCCCAGCTCTGGGCCGGTGGCGTCGAGGAATGGAAGCTGCTGACTTCGGCCGCGCTGATCGGCCTGTCCAAGGAAGCGCTGCAGATGGCAGCCTCCTACGCCTGCGAGCGCATCGCCTTCGGCGTGCCGATCGGCGCCAACCAGGGCATCGCGCATCCGCTGGCCAACGACGCCATGGACGCCGACGGTGCCGGCCTGCTGCTCTGGTGGACGCTGCGCGAGATCGCCGACGGCAAGCCCAAAGCCGGCGCGGCCGTATCGACGCTGTTCTGGTGGGCTTCGCGCACCGCTACGAACTGCGTCGCGCACGCGCTGCACACCTTCGGCGGTTACGGCCTGTCGAACGAATACGACATCCAGCTCTACCACCGTCGCGCCAAGAACTGGGCGCTCGTTGCGGGTGATCCGCGTGCCGAACTCGTGCGCGGCGGCCGTCGCCTGCTGCTCGGCGAGACGGCCGCGCTGCCCGACGTCGGCGCCGTCGACATCGACTTCGAACCACCCACCGGCGGCAAGGCGCTGGCCGACGAAACGCGCGCGCTGTTCAAGCGCATCATCGATCCGAACAGGCACAGTCTGTTCGAGAGCAATTTCGAAAGCCACGCCTGGGACGTGCATCGTGCGCTCGGCGAAGCCGGCCTGCTGTATCCGGACTGGCCGGCGAAATGGGGAGGGCGCGATGCCGACGCCGAGTCCGCGCGCGCCAGCCTCGCGGTGTGGAAGGAAGTGGGCTACGCCGGCCTGGCGCGCAGCACCACCTCGATGATCGGCCACGTCATACAGAAGACCGCCAAGCCCGAGCTGCAGGAGGAAGTGCTGCTGCGCATGGGCCGCGGCGAGATCACTGCCGCGCTCGGCTACACCGAGCCCTCCGGCGGCTCCGACGTGTTCGCCGCCAAGACGCGCGCCGTGCGCGACGGCGACGATTGGATCATCAACGGCGCCAAGATGTTCACCTCGGGTGCCGAGCTCGCGAGCTACGTGATCCTGATCACGCGCACCGATCCCGACGCGCCCAAGCACAAGGGCATCACCGTGTTCCTGGTGCCGCTGAACCTGCCGGGCATCGAGATCCAGCCCGTGCACACTTTCATGGACGAGCGCACCAACGCCACGTTCTACCAGGACGTGCGCGTTCCCGATAAGTACCGCATGGGTGAAGTCAACGGCGGTGCCAAGGTGCTTGCCGCGGCGCTCTCCATGGAGCAGTCCGGCGGCGCCACGCACGTGTACATCGACGATATGGCGCGCAACGTCGCCGAGTGGGCTCGCAACGAGCAGCGCGACGGCCGCCCGCTGATCGAGGATTCCGACGTGCTCGCACGCCTGGCGCGCACGTATGTGGAAGCACGCGTGTCGGAGGTGCTGTCGGCGCGTGTGCTCGGCGCCAAGCTGGCCGGCATTCCGGACGCGGCCTTCGGCCCGGCCGCCAAGGTGTTCGGCACCGAAGCCTTCATCACCAATGCGGCCGACCTGATCGACCTCGCCGCACCGCGCTCGATGCTGCGTGGCAAGGAAGGCCTGGGCCTGGTCGAGAAGGGCTATCGCCATTCGACCGCGACGACGATCTACGGCGGCACCAGCGAAGTGCTGCGCAGCATGGTCGCCGAACGTCGCCTGGGCTTGCCGCGCAGCCGGGCCTGATGAGCGCGGCAGCGCGAACCACGCGCTGATCGCAGCCCGAAGCCTGCGTCGCCCGTGCAAGGGCTACGCAGGCTTTTTCATGTCATGCGCCGGCCTGGCCGCGCTCGCGATACGCGTACCAGGCCACGGCGTCGCGCACGGTTTCGGCGATCGGTCGCGGAGTCCAGTGCAGTTCGCGGCGCGCCTTGCCGTTGTCCATGCGCTGAAACGCGTTCGACAGAAACACCGCGTCGGTGCTCAGCAGATAGTCCTTGCGGCCGATCAGCTTGAAGATGCGTTCGGCGATCCAGGCGACGGCGTAGGCGGTGCGCAGCGGGATCAGCTTCGGCGGCGGATTGCCGCCTTCCCTGGCGGCGAGCGCGTAGAAGTCGCGATTGCTGATGAACTCGTTGGCGATGATGTAGCGCTCGCCGACGCGGCCGTATCGCTCCGCGAGTACCGCGGCTTCGGCCGCATCGCGAATATCGATCGTCGGAGCGCCCGCGTCGAGCACGTACCTAGCTTTTCCCTTGGCGACCTGCCAGAGCATGTTGCCATGCGGCGTCGGCTGATAGTCCTCGGGGCCGTAGGTGTTGGCGATGCACAGCGCCACGCCCGGCAGGCCGCGCTCACGACAGCAGGCCAGGAAACGATTCTCCGCCTCGAGCCGCGCGAGAATGTAGGCCGAGGCGCGATCACGCCAGTTGAAGGCGATGTCTTCGGTGACAGGGCCGTTCGGATTGAGGCCCAAGGTGCCCATCGTGCTCGTGAAGACGAAACGCTGCACACCACATTCGAGCGCCACGTTCATCGCGTTGACGAGGCCTTCGACGTTGTTGCGATAGAGCGGCGTGGTATCGGTGAGCCAGAAGCGCGGATCGAGCACGCTGTAGAAGACGCTGCCGACGCCGTCCATCGCGGCCCGCAGCGACGCGGTGTCTAGCACGTCGCCGTAGTGGATCTCGGCATCGAGATCCTTCACAGCCTCGGTATTGCTGCTCTTGCGCAGCAGCAAGCGCACTCTGCGGCCTTGCTTCACGAGCAGGCGCGCCACATGGCTGCCGACGAAGCCGCTCGCACCCGCCACCAGCACCGGCTTGGTCGTATCGACCTGCATGCGTTTCTCCTCGGATGCTTTTGTGAGTTCTATTCGAAGCGCCAAAGCTGTCGCGGCCCGGCTTTCCATTCTGCGGCAGCCCATTTCGAATCGAAACGCTTTTCTAGCTCGACGACGCAGCTTCACTTATCGAAGCCGGCCCTCGTGCGAACGCTTGCCGCGCCCTTGCGACGCAACGGTCCGAAAGGCAGCAACGCTTCGAGACCGATGAAGACATCGAACGTCAGGCTTTCGATTCCGAGCAGATCGATTTCGAGCAGCTCGGCAGGGAAGGGTGGATCAAGCTGCCTTTGCGCGAGGCGCCGTTCGCCGAAGGCAAGACTCCGGCGTTCTACGACTGCCTCGTCGAACTCGTCGAAGTCGCGCGCAGCCGATCGTTCATCAATTCGTTTACCGCCCGACCGCAGCGACTCCCTATCGCGAGAGCGGAGTCGCTCGGCCGATGAGACTTCAGGACTGCCCAGGCTTGCGAGTCATCGAGCTGATCGAGTCGGCGATATCGGCAAACAGGGCAGCACCGGTCGCGGTGATCAGGAGGGAGTAGAGAATGGTCATGGCGAAGCTCCAAGGTGAGTCAACGATTGCCATTCTCTGCAATATTGATGATTAAGTCAATATTGGACTTTATTGCAGTATAAAAAATAAGATCAATATTGACTTTTGGTCGAACGCTGATGAACTGTCCGCTCCGGCTTTAGGACTGCAGCCATGCGTCGAAGTCGAAAAAACAGTCACTTAGGTTGCAAATGCAGAGCTTAACCCTCTCATTGAAGTCCCTCGACGCGGAGCTCTGACCGGAAAAACCACCGGGCGCAGAGATTTCTTGCCACGAGCCGCAGTCCTAGAACCAACGAAGCCACCGGCCGCGCTCGAACCGCCATGATCACTTATACCTGCTCGAAATTCGGTCCAATCAATTGAAGACGCCCTTTCGAGGGGAAGCGCCAGAAGCTGAGCCTCTCGAGCCGCGCCTGTGTGGTCTCGATGATCTCCGAGTACCTTGTAGGTTGAACGCTGTACTTCCACGGGAACCGCTTTCTATAGCACTCGACCCATTGGTCATCGGTAGCGAGCCTGCCTATAAATCGGATCTCGCCACGGCGTCGTGCGCATGGGGTTCTAGCCTCGACATTCTCTGAGGCAATCTCCGCTCGTTCGAGGAATACTCCATAGGATTCTGTCTGCTCGCGTGCCATCACACGGCGCAAGGCCTCAGTGAAACGTGCAGGTCCATGCTGCGCTCCACTCTCGGAAAGTCGAAGGTTGCTCAACATCTCGTCAGTGATTGACTGATTAGGAGGGGTGCAAAACCTCAACCGAAAAATCTGGTGTTCGGCCGCTGGTGGCGGTGGCAGGAGTTGCCAGGCTTTCCCAGGCAGTAGCACTGACTCAATGGATGCGATCTCAAAAATCTTAGGATGGCTCACTTTCAACGAACGAAGTGGCTCGGCTGCCGCGCATGCAACCGGAAAGTCATAGCCGAGAAAATACTCCTCCGGTAATCCTTTCCATACTGAAGCTCGAAATGCGTCAAAAAGTTGCCATATGAATGGGGTGATTGGGTAAGTTGAATGCTCGGTGATCAAAGCTCGGATCATGGCATTTGTCATGGATTTCGCGGTTCGAATCCTGCCCAATCCGATATACATAAGCACGGCACCAGACAGCATGCAGAGGCAGTCGAGAAACGACTGGCGGCCAGCCTCCCGAACCCAACGCCGAAGCTCGCTTGAACTCCTCTTTGGATGCTTTTCAAGCGACTGCCAAATCTTACGTAGGTCGGGTCGAAGATTTGGGAGCACATGGCGAGTCCAATTTAGATACGGTCGCTCGCCCCCCACGACGCGCCAAAGCGGGGTTCCAAAGATATTGGAAGCTCCCGGAGCGCAGCGATCCCAAAACTCAAGTGTATGCCGTTGCGGTGCTCGGCCACGTACATAGAGAGTCCAACTCCTTCTCCTTATCCTGCGCGTCCCTGCCTTCTTCGACACGGGACAGAGTCGGCGTTGCATCTCGAGAATCGACTCGCATTTCTGGGCCCGTAGAAGGTGGCGCATAGCCAAGCGACTGGCGAGCGAAAGCAACGATCGTGATTTTGGGCGCCAGTCATGCGACGCAATCCTGGCAAATATCGTAGAGGACATTTGGCGATCTCCCCTTCTTAATCCGAGAGAGGCAGAGATACAAGATACGATTTTTGGGCGCCATGCCCAACCGGAAAAACTCGGACTAAAGTCAACAGCCCGAACAATTGCGGACTGACCAATGAGCGAGAGCGCGCCATCCAAGTCGAACCTCGGAGCTCTGCTACTAGCCCGATACGGGCTAGTTATGGGGACTGCGCAATTGCGCGAGGCGTTGTGTTACCCCTCGACCGATGCGCTACGGGTTGCTATCGCACGCGGCAAAGTCGGACTACGAACCTTCACGATTCCAGGGCGGCGAGGACACTTCGCACTAACCCAAGAGGTCGCTACGCATCTTGATGAGCATATGAAAGCTTCATTTCCCGACAAACAAACGGAGGTGCCTCACGAATAAATCCAATTACCGAATGAATTATTCATAACGCTTTGCCGGGCATTGGGCAAAACAAAGGGCCGTGACTAGACGGCCCTCTGGAGTGCTGCATTAGGCGGATTAGGAACCCCACCTGAACAGCAGTTTGTCACCCCTGCCTGAAAAGTCAACCCGCAGATGAGTAGCGGAGGGTCGTGTTCGGCTCGCAGCCGACGACCAATCATGTGCAGTTAAGGAAGGGTGCAACATGGAAAGAAATTTGGTGCTCACATCTGGGCGGTTACCCGAGATCAGCATCGGGGCCATTTACGAGTTTGGCAGCGAACGCATCCAAGTAATTGCGGTTGAGGACGATGATTGCATCGTGCAGCGATATGGAACGCGGGATCGATGGTCGATCAGTAGGAGCGAACTTCAAGCGGGAGCATATCTACCGAAAGTCGGCATTGACCTCAGCAAGTTCACCAAAGATGCATGGGCGCGCGGCCGAGAGATATACGAGGTATTGCAACGGCTAGAAAATAGCGGCAAGCCGATCACAGAAGACTTGCTGAAAGCCGAGGGGGAAAGGCTCAAAGGGAAATTGGGCTTGCGGCAAATGCAGACATATCGAGCTCGATACCTAGCTAACCCGTGCGTGACCTCCTGTATCGCAGAAAAAGGAGGGCGCAAGCCGAAATCAAAGAATCTCCATCCGCGGGTGGAGGAGATCATTGGCGCGAGCGCTGACAAGGCACTCAAATCGGAAGAAGGCACGTCCCTCGACAAAATTTGGACTGAAGTAAGGGACCGTTGCGAAAATGAGAAATTACGTATACCTGCGAAAGACACAGTATGGCGACGCCTCCAGAGTCGCGGATTTAGTTTACGCCGCCGTCGTCACGCGGGACCCGCAAAGTTCCGCGAGTCGATGACGCAGTTGCGCGGTAAGCATGAAGTGGGATTCCCAGGAGCAGAGTATCAAATCGACCATACGCAGATCGATCTGATGACTCTGGATGACTCCCGCCGCTTCGCCCTTGGTCGCATGTGGCTAACCCTTGTAATGGACGTTTTTTCGCGCTGCATTATGGGATTTTTTCTATCGTTCCTCCCGCCACAGATCGCATCGGTTCAACGTGCTTTGGCTATGGCGGTCATGGACAAGAGGCGTGCCCTGACGATTTGGGGGCTAGATTCTCTTGAGTGGCCGATGGCAGGTATTCCATCCACAATCCTCACCGATCACGCTCGCGAGTTTCACAGCGCGCCGTACCTCGCCGGATGCGATCAGCACGGCATCACCCCTATTTGGAGGCTGGTCAAATCTTGGGGCGGGCATATCGAACGGCTGATCGGTCGGCTCATGGGGCGCCTGCATCTTCTGCCTGGAACAACCTTTTCCAACACGCCAAAGAGAATCGGCTATCAACCTGAGGCGAAGGCGACGATGACCGCATCGGACACAGTGCGTTACATCGTTACTCAGATATGCGAGTACCACGATACCAAGCACAGCTCGCTGGGAATAACTCCCCGGATGCAGTGGGAGAATAATCAACACCTGGTGCCAAAAGGCGTGCTCCGCGCACCGCCGATGCCTGCTTTTTTTTACGACTTTCTCCCTGAGTACAAATCGACACGGAATCGAGATGGCTTGCATTGGGGTGGCTACGTATACAACTCCAGAGTGCTTGCGCCAATACCCGTACGACAGCAGGTTACTTATAGGATCGACCATCTCGATACATCAAGAGCATTTGTCCGAATGCCCGACAGCCTCTATATCGAGGTCCCCCGTATCACCGCAGTGACTTACAAAGAGCACTCGCTAGAACGGCAGTTGCGTAGTTCTCGCTCAGCTCACTGCTTCAGTCCGGTGATCGTTGGTCGTCGCGATGCTTCGACGAATCTCGGAAGTGAAATCAAGACGCGTGCGAAGACAGAAACTGAAGCGGCCCGAGCATTCAATAAGATGCTTCCCTCTCCGCAAACTACGCCGGTCGAACCGACGACGCTGGACTTCAACCTCCCAGATAAGTCGTCGCCTTCGGCGATCTCATTGAAAGGTGAGGGCGCATTTTGCAAACCCACAAGGATTCTGACGACAACTAAGCTTTGATGATCCCTGTAGGACATCTTAGTTCAGCGAGTCTATCTAGTACTTCATTCGGGGAAATTAACCCGCTTGAAGGTCAATCGTATGAGGAAATCGCCGAGATAAGAGCTCCGCTGAGAGTACTCAATAACGAGGTAGTCAAAATGAATGACTTCACCGCCGAGTTCGAGCCAGAACGTTTCGAGCATCTCACTCCACAAACGGCTTTGCTGTTGAATGCGCCACTCGCGACAAGACTTGCAGCCATCGACGAGGATATTTTTATTGCCTGGGATGGAGCTGAAAACGTGCTGGACGCGCTCGAGCATCGCTATAGCATGCCTTCCGGCCCGCGGAGGCGCTGCCTGCTACTGATCGCAATGCCCGGGCAAGGAAAGACCTGGGTACATCGGGAGTTCCTGAGGCGGCATCAAATCGATCAAGAGACACTGCTCGCCAAGGATGGATCGAGGCCTGTGTTGCTTCTCTCACTCGCCTCCGTTTCCTCAGAAGAGGACTTTCTTGTCCGTCTCATCTCGACGCTCGGTGCTCCGGTTCCCACGCACCGACAGAAGACGCGAGAGATGAAGGTTAGAGCGATTCAACTGCTCAGGGCATCTGGGATTCGACTTCTCATCATGGATGAGTGTCAGGATCTTGGGCACCTCAAGCCAACAGAAATTCCGGCTGTGGCGTCCTATCTACGTCACATTACAAACGAGGGAGGTCGCCCGCTGGTACTCATGGGCTCGTCGGAAGCACACTTGTTGATCGCAACAGATGAACACCTTCGTACGCGATTTGACGTGATTACCTTGCAACCTTGGCGAGATCCCGAACGGGCGAGGGCATTCATCTATGCCCTTCTGACTCAGATTCCCCTTCCGAAGCCTTCGCCCATCACCGACGACGACACGATTGCGAAGCTGCTCGAACGCGTGGGAGGTAATACTGAAAGGATTGTTCACACAATTAAAGGCGCTGCTCGTGCTGCATTGAAGAGCGGAGCAGAATGTATCGATAGGAAGCTACTTTTCGAAAATATCGTTTCGGAGCCCTCACCGTGAACTACCAAGTCGATCCGCGGATACACAGCAATCGGCTTTGGTATGCACCACAGCAGTATTCCGAAGAAATGCTGGGATCTTGGCTTGTTCGAACCGCCAGTGTTTATGGTGTTACACCACTAGAAATGCAAACTCATCTTTTACTCGAAAAATCTGCATTCTCTCAGAGCTCTCCGCGGACAAAGAACGGGGAAGAAAGCCAAGAAAGCTGTGCACCCCGGACGGTTTGCGACAAGGTTTATTGCGATCTAGGAACCTACTGCCCAATTTGCTTTGCTCGCGATCTTCGCAGCGGTGTCATGCCGTGGTTTCGGAAGTCATGGCACCAGTCATGGAGTACGCACTGCGCAACTGACCAAACGCCTCTTTTCCGATGGCGCTTCTTCACTAGTGGTGGAGATATCTTAATGCCATCTTGGCTAGGAAAATTGCACCTTGAAAAGAGACTGGTGCGCCTTACTGACGAAACGCGCCCCTTCGTTACTCAACTTCAATTGGCCCGGAAGGTTCGGTCGTGGGTTTCCCACCGCACGTCCTCAGCCCTTCCATGGCTACAACAGCTTGAGTTCGAACGCATCCTGCTTGCAGGAAATCAGAGCTCATATGCATTGGCCGGGGTAGCCCCTAGAGAATTGAGACGAATAGTCGGCGACGCCGCAACCTTCCTGGGATCCTCCTTTGAAGGGAGGGGGGCTTGCCCAGCAAATTACCTCGCTAGCTTCCTGGGGCCGTCATGGCTATTTTCCAGGTCGTTTGCAAGCGCAAGCCGAATAGCTGTCCCGGGCTTAACCCGAAGTGTTCGGCTGTACTCTGACCCGGCTGAACGCCGTTCCCTGATATCTCTCGCTATCAGGCTGTTTGCTTCGTTTTCTGCTGATGCTGACTTCGACGAAAATGCGGTGGTGAAACGAACTGGCGAGACTGGGCTTACACGCTCGCTAAACAGATCGCCACGAATTGCCTCTAGGTGGGCGGCAGAGCGGGCGAAGTACTGGCCAAGAGTGGCATCACTAGGCTTCCGAGATTCGCTCGACATCGAGTCTAGCCGCTGGCCATCGTTCAATGTCTGATCGAAATAAGAATGGCATTCCAGGAAACTTTCATGTTGAACGATTTTCACTGAAAACCTGTCACTTTTCCAAGTGAAAGAGCTCACTGCAGAGGCGCTCGACGATCTTGCTCGACCAGAAACTCAGGGTGAGGGTATGCGAATTGGAAAAACCACTCTCGAATATGCTCCCAGTCATAGCCTTGGTCGCTGGGTTTGGAACATGTGTTGTCGCTTTCACACTCCAGAAAAGACTCTAAAACGCTGATCCAGCCATCACTTGCGTCGATTTATGAGTGCGCTTGATACAACTGATTCAGAACTCGCTGAAAGATCTTCCTGTAAAAGGTCGACAACCCGTAGCCATTTAAATGTTTCGCTAGGCGTAGGGAACAGTCATTACCATTCTTCGCGCCCCCTCCAGTGCCCTGCGCTTTCTCCAGCGCGATCGTTGACGGTGATGCACTTGTTCCAATCAAACCCTCCGGAACTCTCGCCCGGATACCCTCGTTGATTGCTTGCAATCTTCCGATCGTTAACCTCGACGACCGTGCTCCAATGCGTATGTCCATGCACCCATAGGCGAACCGGTCCGCGCACAAGATCAGGATGATCGTTGTGAAAAGACGCGAGCATCAGGTCGGGCTCGAATCGCGGGTTGTACGAGTGCATGGTCGGCGCGTGATGCGTTATGACGATGATGGGGAGGACGCTCTTATTGATTGCATCGCGCAACCAAGCTTGGCTTTCCAGTGACATCCGCCGCGTCATGTACGGGCGAAGGCGACGACGCCCGAGCTTGATCTCGCTGTAATCGGGCATGAATTGGCGTGCCTCTGACATCGCGGCCGAACGAAGATGTGAGCCGAAGCAATCGAAGTCGGTCCATAGCGTGCAGCCGATGATGCGAAAGCCGTTGAGATCGATGCACGCCTTCTCAAGGATGGTGACGTTGCTTCCAGCTGCAGCTAGCCGAGCCCGAGTGAACGTCTCCTCGTACACGCCACCGTCGTGTTCGTGATTGCCGAGCACATAGAGGACAGGACGACCTTCGAAGGCCGTCTTAGCCCAGGACACGCTTTGGCCCACCGGGCCGATATCGCCCGCCAAGATCACGACATCCTCTCCGATCGACGGCAGAAAAGCAGGAGCGGCTTCGCACTCGAGGTGAATGTCGGACATGTAGCGGACAGTCATCGGCACGGGAATAACACCTTGCGATTACTCATCGTCCGCTGGGTTGGTCGCCATCGGCTACGGCGATTCCTAGAGTGCGCATGCTGTTCGCACTCAGTGCAAGATGGACAGCGCGCCAAGTCGGTGTATGTACTAGACCCATCTCAGGCAAGATCATGGTGGCCTGCGGCCCGAACAAGAAGCGGTGCGGAACCACAGCGCTCATGTGGCCCAACACATCCATTCGGTCGTCGATGAAGTGCGTAATGCCTTTGTCCCGGCAAAGCTGCGCTTTCTGCTCTCGCCGCAGGCAAAAGACCAAGTGGCAGTGGGGAATTCCAGTGCGTTCGAAGAACCGATGGTGAGCAAGCCAGCGGCGTGTCTTCTCCTGCGTCTTCGGGAATGCTTTTGACACGAGCCAAACGCGTCCGGCAAACGCACTGACCAGATCGGGCACGACTTCGAACATGCCAGGGTAGGGTGGCGTATGAATCGCAGCCTCAGTGCTGCCCCCCAGAAACGAAGTGTCTGGACCGCCTTGATCTCCGGCCATGATCAATACGCGGCCGATATCAATTCCAAGCACAGGGTGTGTTTCCGTTCCCTCCTGGATTGGCCCCTGTGTCATGGCAAGGGGCCCAGTCTTGTAACTCGAGAATCGCTCAAGCTACTCGGGCCGAATGAGTCGCAGCTAGATACCTGCCAGTAGGTTTTAGCGATTGGATCAACGAGCGTCAGGCGCCCACCTGATTCGCGTTCGAAGGCGCCGGTGTCGATCCACAGCTGATTGCGTGAGCGATATGGAAGTCGATGCGGCATGATCGAGTGTCCGCTGATCACAAGATCGATGCCCAAAGTGGTGAGCTCCCGGAAGTCGAACGGGAAACTGCCCTCTGGGCTGTCCATCCAATCCTGAGCCATGGCGGCGATTTTGATTCGATTACGGCCCCGCAACCACCGACCGGCCGGCGTATCAAAAATACTTCCAATATCGTCACGCGGAATGTGCAGATGATGCACATCGTTCCAAGTTGAGTTGAGTGGTACCTCGCCGTGCACAATGCCAATTCGAGCGATGGGTCTTTCTAGGATTAGCTCGGCAACCAAAGGAAACTGTGTCATGGCCGCATTGAACCGTAGCAGATCCTCTCGACTTGCTTGCTGGACCCAGTCACCACCCTGCGAAAACCAGAAGTTCGGAAGCACTGACCGTCCGAACGTTTCGAGCAAATAGCCCTCGTGGTTCCCGAGGATGCAAAAGCGCCGCGGATGATCGATAAAGAACTTCACGACATCAGGGCAGTTCGGGCCACGATCGATCAAGTCGCCGACGCTGATCAGAATGTCTCGACTATCATCGTACTGGGCAAGTGCCAGCACGCGGAGGAGCATCTCGAGCTCGCCGTGAATGTCTCCGACGACAAGGAACCTGCCGCCTTCCGGCAGATCGGACTGCTTGAAGACAAGTACGTCAGGGTTGGGTGTGTCGCTCACTGCGGCACTCGCGGTTGTTCGTAATTGATCAGTTCACGCAGGTCCTTCAACGCGCCCGCGCTGCTGTGAATCGCAGTTCGATCCAGCAGCAGGGCTTTCAATCCCGCTCGACGCGGGCCGAGAACGTCTTCCTCCAGGCGATCGCCAATCATCAGAATTTGGTGGGGCTGAAGCGATAGATGGTCACAAAGAAGCGAGTACACGCTGGGATCAGGCTTCATGGCTCCGATCTCGAACGACCAAAGCTCCACGTCGAATGGGTCGTTGAGCAGAAGACGAGGCGCGACGCCGTACTCCGCTGCCGAGTTCGAAACCAGGGCAAGCTTGAGGCCGTGCCACTTCAGTGTCGCAATGACTTCTGGCACTTCCTCGTAATGCTCGGTTGTGGCCGTATCGAGCTTCAACTGGGCGATGAGTGCATTGATTTCGTCCGATGGGAGCGAGCAGCCGAACAATGCTGGGACAGCATGAAAATGGATGCGCTGCGTCATGATGAGACGAGCTGCTTGTGCGCGCTGTTGTGCCGACAAATTCAGCCTGTCAAGCAACAAGCGATGAGGGGAACTGCGGTTCGTGAGGCGGAGCAATGTCCCGTAGCAATCGAATGCTACTGCGCGAACTCCGTTGAGCGGATGCGCTGCTTGTGTGTTGTGTTGAGTGGGCATGACCGTACACGGAAAAGTGTGTGGTGCCCGGGGTCGGAATCGAACCAACGACCTGCCGCTTATCTAGCGGAGCCATCCGTGAGGATGGGTCGGATTATAAATCCGCTGCTCTACCGTTCTGAGCTACCCGGGCGTGACGCGATAAGACATTTCGCGTGCCCGTCGTATGAGGAAGATTAGGTAGAGCTGATGCATACGGTGATCCTGACATGAAGAAAATCGTTATTGCAAGCACGGCATTTGAATGCTTGTGACCAACGCGGCGCAGAAACGCAAACCGGATAGCGCGTGACGCGAAAGCAGCTACATTCGCGCAACTGAAGCACCGCGCTTTTCTTGGACGCGGCACAAAAAGTTCAGTGAAGATTGCGGTTTTTCTCTTGCGAGCGAAGCTTGGCGACCTCCAGCGCGATTCTCTCGAAGTTTTCGCGCCAAAGTCGCTGTTGTAGATCAAGGGTCAGATTTATGTCCTGCTCATCCATCTGCCTCATTGGGCTAAGCATGATTGAATGTGTGCGCTGAGACTTGGATGCGAGCGCAAGCCTGACAGAGCCGACTCTGACAACCACCGCAATCTCGTTGCTATTTGGTAGCCCGTATGCCGACCACGTCGCCTCCGGAAATTGGAGGTCGGGCACGTTGGCCATGTATTCGATGACCCATAGTGAGTTCGTGATTCGATGAAAGGTATTAGTCGCATCTTCGAGTTCACTCATCGACTCAAAGCTCCCTTGCTTCGACGATAGGGCTCCGCGTGGTGGCTCAAAAAGACGGCCATCGCGGAGCGGTATCGGAGGGCTTGAAGCGGAATCTCGACAGACAGTTCTTTTGCGATCGCTTCGGCGTACTTCTTCTGACGAGAAGTCGGCGCTTGGCCTTCGATTTCAACGAGAGCGGTGACTAAGTCGGCGATTTGGCGGCTCAAGTTAAGGCCGTTGACCCCGCCCTTGTCGTTGTTTCCGTGGTCGGTGACCAAACTGAGCAATTTCGCCTCTGTCCCTGCGTCCAGGGGGAGTCGCAAGGAATGTTCGAAGTCGCCATAAACCAGTTGAAAGCACACGTGACACCTTTTTCCCAGTCGAAGTTGCGCGAGGTTGCAATGCCTCGTCGTACTTCTCTCGCGAATTCGGGCTGCCCGCTGATACATCGAGAGACAAGCCACGCCAAAGCGTGCCGCTGGGCGTGGCATCCTGTAAATGTTAATTATTTTATACAGACAGTCAACTGGCGTGCCCGAAAAATGCCGGTATGCCGTCAAACCTCCCGGGCTTCACCAAACTTCGCGACCGCGCCGGGCATCACATCCGGCGGGCACGAAAGGAGAGGGGGCTGACGCAGGAGCAGCTGGCTGAAGCTGCTGGCATTGAGCGAAGCTACGTTGCCCAGATTGAAACCAGAAGGCTGAATATCTCCCTGGAGGTGCTGGAGCGGCTGGCGGATGCGCTCTCAGTTGATGGCGTGGAGCTATTGCAGCCGATTCCAGATCGGGCCAGTTGACGCAGCTAGCCGACGCAAGTCTTTGCATTGTGAGTCGGGTGCTTTGTGCGCACCGGCGATCATGGAGTCCTTGGAGTCCGGCCAGTAGCTGCCTCGCAAAAGGCGAATCGAGGGGGCGGGGCGATAGCTGGGCCAGAAGCGCCCGAGCCTCGCCAATCAACGCCTATAGCTGTGCCACCCAGGCCGCTCTAGAGTTTTGCGAGGACGATGAGCACCCCAATGATGTGGGGCCGGCGCAACATGCGATAGAGGGGCCGATTCATCCCCCCTCTTGATCGTAAAATGATGGGCACGACGCACCTGATACCAGCAAAACGTACGAACTCATCCCGATGAATCTCAGCTACACCGTCGAAACCGGCACCGAGGCCGTTACCGGCCAGTGCGCCTGCTGCGGCCGCGATACTCACGTGTTTCGCGGTTTTGTCTTTCGCGACCGGAATGCGTTTGCGATTTACCTCGCCGCCTACACAGACGGGCATCCTGAAGTCGGCACGTCGATGACCTTGAGTATCAGGGGCTGGGGAGATGGGGCCGATCGCACCGAGAAAGAAGCTGTGAATCTGCACTGGCACAACACGCCTACTGGGCCAGGCTGTCAAGTGATCGAGCCCGAAGAGGCCCATTTTCGCCCCAATCCCGAGTTTCTGGGCCCGATGCTCACGCGCGAGCAGGCGATGATCTCCGGCCGTGCCGCAGAGGCCTTTCAGATCGCCGACGCCATCTGGAGCAGCGACGCTCGCCTGTCGGAAACGCTGGCATGAGCCGGAGTCGCTGGCCGACGCCGAAGCCCCCTCGCGCTCCGGCAACACGAAACAATCCGTCTCCGGCACACCGCCAGCCGCCAGCCGCCAGCCGCCAGCCGCCAAAGTGGGCCGCGAATCGAGTCGATGGGCTGCCGTTGGCCGTGCCAATGAGTCGGGGGGCGTCAGCGCGAGATGCAACTCGTGGATGTGCATTTCGAGATTGCCGACAGTGTCGGCCAGTCCCATAAATCGTCCCACAGCCTCATCCCCAACCCCGTTTTTGATCAATCCGCACCGCGCAGCCACAGCAGACTCCTCGACCGCCCGCTTTGGCCCAAAACCAGCGCGTTGACGGAGTTCGATCGGATACTCGGATCGAATTCCGCAATCAATCGGCTGTGGGCACATCCGATCGCAAGCGCAGTCGCGATCTGAACGATGACACGATCCTTAATTACCGTCACATCGTGACAATAATTAAGGCAGCGGAAGTTCGCAAAACGGCACCGACTTCACAGTGCGGTAGCACGATCGTCGATACCTGTGATCCCGCTGTCATGGTTTTTGCGCAGGATGCGTTGAGGGCCGCGGGGGCGGCCTATAAGGGGATCAACATGATGCGCACGACCAAGGGGTGCACTTCGGCTGCACTATGCGTTCTGCTGTTTTCGCTGTCGCCGTCCGCGACATCGGCCGAGTTGGAGAAGGGGAAATCATACCGACTGATGCGAAGCGTCTACGGGCTTCAATCAGATGAAGAAGTGCCGAAGGGATCGACCATCGACGAGCAGCGTTTGCTATGGGGCATCAACCGGTTGCAAGACGATGTGGGCCGAGCACAGACCGCTCGTGAGGCCGCCGAAAGTGCCCTTGGCGCCGCAGAACGCCGATGCGCCCAAGCCCCATCGACTGAGCAGGCGGAATGCCTCGAAAACGACGTGGGGGCATCGAAAACCGTTCTCGAAGACGCGCAAAAGGTCGAAACCGGTGCGCGAGCACGATTACTCGCCGCGACCAAAGCGCAAGGCCAAGTCTACGAACGCCGACAGAACATCGTGACGGCCGAGACTGAGACGAAGGCCGCCGAAGCGGCGCTATCCACGGCGACGGTCGCATTGTCCAAAGCGCAGCCCGCCGACCTCACAAAAGCCCAACAGGACGCCGCCAAAGCAGCACAGGATGTGGCCTCGGCCAAGCAAAAGCTGTCGGAGGCGAAAGCCGCCTATGAGGCGCTGTCGGTATTCGCACCGGCCTATGCCGCCGCCAGCGGCACGCGATTCGTCGTCGAAGCGCTACGGCCCGACGGAAGTTATGCGGTTCGGATGGAATCCGTTTACGAATGGCCTTCGTTGACGCTTCCGATCGGAACCCATTGGGTCGCCGTTCAGGATACCTATCTGCTGCCCCAGGAACTCGGGTCCTCTAAGACCCAGGATTTGGTCGCCGAGACCAAAACCGGACTGGTCAGCGGCCCGTTGGTGGTGCCGTTCAAATGGCATTTTGACGGCAATGACCTCGGCGGCAGTGCCACGGTCGGCGCTTACGCGGGGTATGCCTACCCCGGCCCTAAATGGCTCTGCAAACCCACCGTTTGTCCGACCTTCATCCCGTTGATTTCGGCGGGACTGTCACAGGTGTCGGTCGATAAAGACGATGGCACGAAAGACACCAAGTCGGCGATCGCCATCGCCGGCGGCATGATGATCACCAGTTGGGGGGACTTGAACATCGGCCTGGTCGCCGGCGTCGATTGGAGCGGCGATCGGGACTATTCCCATGAAGGGGAAGCCTGGCTCAGCTTCATGATCGGCTGGGACTTGGCGTCAAAGAAGACGAACTGAAGTCCCCACTCCAGCGAATCCATGAAGAACTGCGCCGCAGCCGAGATCGACTGCGGCGCACACCCGCTTAGAACAGCGCCATCTGTTCGGACGCCTCGACGCGGGACATGACCACCTCGTCGCGCACCTGATCGAGCGTGGCGGTTTTTGGCGCCGCCACCGACGCCTCGGCCGAGGAAGATCGCCATTATTTGAAAGCGTAGCTGCCAATTCTAGTAGTGGCTGATCGTTCCTCTAGCCCCTTGGTCTGGGTAGCCCAGAGCTGTCCTGGTAAAGCCATCTGAAGAATGCCTGAGGCCGGGATTTCACCATCCTCCCGGACCTCATCGAACAACAAGTTCCAACGGCTCTCAACGGGTCAATCACAAGCGCGTCGAGCGGCTGTATGGCCTGGAGAAGCTGCAGGTGCGCCGTCGGCGCCGGAAGAAGATCCCGCCCGGCGATCGACAGCCGCTGATCCGGCCTGGCGCTGCCAACGAAGTTTGGTCGATGGACTTCGTCTTCGATCGTGTCGCGTCGGGCCGTACGATCAAGAGCCCTAACGGAAAGCGAGCGAAGGCTATCGGCGTGAGCGCGACGATGCTTTACGTGAGCTCGCACGTTCCGAGGGAAAGGTGGGGGCGATCAACAGCCAACTGGAAGAGGCGAAAGCCGAAATCGCGCGACTGCATCGCGTCGGTACATCGGCGTCACGCGCCAACTAGCTACGCGTGCAGCGGCCATGATTCTCCTCTCCCAGTTGCTAGTGGCTCTCGATACAAATGAGGGTGCAAACAACTCGAGGCCACACCTGAAGGATTCCAATGCTTGCGTGGAAACTGCCGCTTCTTCTGGTTCCGATCAACTAACGCATTTCGCATGAATAGCCATTTGAAGCTCTGATGATCCGCTTGCGGATTCTTCTGTTTTTGAGCGGCGAATCGAATTGCGTGTGAGCAGCTATTCGCAGCTCTGTGATCGGGCGATCTACGGCGCGCGAACTAGGGCTACATGCGGTCGTGCTTGGCGGATGTGCGTTAATCCAGATCGAACTCCCACAGCCAGAAGAGCTGCGTTACCGGAAGACCTGTCTGGGAAATCTTTCAACCAGACGCGTACTCTGGAGCCCTCGAAACACACGCGGCGGTATACCAGTGAGTCAGTAGCGTGAACTGCTCGCTGTCGCCTGATTCTTAAAGGCAGAGTTTGCCTAGCAGCATGGCGACCTAAGTCGCCCATATCAAACTCGCAATGGTTACGGCTAAGAGAATAAAGAGCCAGATCAGAGTCCAGGTATTGCGATATGTGCGTTTCACTTCTGCTGAAACCACATCCAGCTTCTTTTCGATTTGCTGTAGCTGAGCCAAGACTTCGGCGCTCGACGATTCGATCAATCCCGAGGTGAATAAATTTGCCCCGATCGAACCGTAAAAGAGCGTGAAGATCGCCCCCGCGAAGACGACATACAGCTTGAAGGTATCGAACTGCGCGTGTTCGTCTGGGGTCCATCGAACGCGTAGGGTTTCGTTTTCGATGAGTCCCGTTATCATCGTTACCGTCGTGAAAACGAAGGCTGCCAAATAGATCAGCCCGAACCCACAGAGCAATCGATTGAATCGATTGGCATCTCGATAGCATGCTGCCATCGCACCAAGTCCGAAGATGGCATACATGCCGAACAAGATGAGAATTGCCAACAACGGGGTGGGCATCGAAGTCTCCGGTCGCGGCCTCAGAGCCTACATCACTCCTGCCGGTGCCCGATCGAAATCAAGCAGTGAACTCGCTGAGGCCCGGTTCACCGAGTATCCGACTCGATTGGCTGCACATCAGGCTCGCTATCGCTTCGGAGAATTACTCGTTTAATCAGCCAGATATGCTCTTTCGAGCCCTTTGTATTTAACAGACTGTCGATTTGTCCGGATCACCTCGATATAGGGAATTCGAGAAGGGCAACGCCAATGTCGTCGATCTTCGCTGGAAGTGGTCTGGGTGTCTTCGGTAGCTCGCTGACGCAAGCCAACGGGTACGGGGCCGATGGCAACGCCAGAATCGGCAATGGCCGCGATCAGGTCCGGGTCAACGTCGTCAACGGCAACTTGGTCGTCGACGCACAAGACGAAGTCATCCACGCCTATGGCCTTGATGACTTTCTGGTCCGCACCTACAACAGCCAAGGCGAGCTCGAAGGCTACAACGACAACAACTGGCGGTTCTCCTTCGATCGCAGTCTCAACGTCGGCTTGCTGCCGCAGATGCTGCATGGCGACATCGTCCGCAAGACGCCGGACGGCTACGAGCAACGCTTTACCTGGGTCAGTGGCGACACCTGGAGAAGTCAGGTCGGGCCGGGTGCTTACGACACGCTGGTGGGGTTGGGCAGCACCTTCGAATTCCGTGAAGGCGGCACCGGGGTTGTCGAGACGTACACCAGCACCGGTCGCTTGCTGAGCATCCGCGACCAGAACGGCAACACGCAGACCTACAATTACGATCTGCTGCTGATGAAGGTGACGTCGATCGTCGACTCATCGGGACAGACCACCTTCCTTGATTACGGCGGCCTCGTCGCTGGCAGCCTGACCGGCATTCGCGTGGTGGGCTTGGTCCCGGGCACGACTACCGGACAGACCCAAGAGATCATGCGGGTGCAGTTCCAGTACGGTGGGCTGCTCAATGCCAATCTGCTTGCGGTTTCGGTTGAGCTGACGCCGGGTGCCGCCGGCTTCGGCGATGGCCAGGTGTACACCACGAGCTATACCTATGAGGCGGGCTCGGATCGCATCAGCACGATCACGCAGAGTGATGGCAGTTCGTTGACGGTGACGTATCAGATGGTTGGTGGCCAGTATCGCGTCAAGACATTGACCGATGCGCTGGGGCACACCACGCAGTTCACCTACGACACCGGCAACAACCGCACGATCGTCATTGATCCGCTGACCAACACCACGATCTATACCTACGACGGCAATGGTCGGCTGGTCAGCGTGGAATTGCCCGCAACCAATGGCGCGTCTTCGCTGATCCAGTATCAGTACGACGCCAACGGCAATGTCAGTCAGGTCACCGACGCGGCGGGGCGCATCGTCACGTATGCCTATGATGCCAACGGCAACGTCACGCTGATTCGCGATTTGCTCGGCAATACGGTTTCGCGAACTTACGATGCTGACAGTCGGCTGACCAGCGAAACGCTGTACACAACCACCAATCCGGTGGTGGGTACAACGCCGGGGATGACCTCGCGCTTCGCCTACGATGCCAACAAGAATGTGCGCTTCTCGGTAAGCCCACAAGGTCAAGTCACCGAGTACCGATATGACCCGATCGTGCGTAACGAGCGGGTCACGGTCATCCGCTATCCGGCTGCGCTGTACACCGGCACTGACTTTTCGACCGCCGCTCTGACCACGTGGGCTGCCGCGCAGGATCAGACCAAGGTTCAGCGCACGGACTCGACGTACGACGGCACCGGGCAAATTCGAAGCGTGACCGCGTGGAATGCGACGGATGCTGCGGGGCTGGGCCTCAACGACGGCAAGCAGAGCGTGTCGCGTTACGTCTACGACCGAATGGGCAGACTGCTGATCAGCGTCGATCCTCGTGGTAACTCGACCACAGCCGGCAACGCCTATGTCACCAGCTACGTCTATGACGGGCTTGATCGGCTCGTTCAACTGCAAGACGGTACCGGTCGCATTACGACCACGCAATATGACGACGCCAACAACCGCATCATCACCAGTCTGACTGGCGGGGTGGTGTCCACCACGGTCAAGAATCGAGCGGGTGACACCACTAGCGTCACGCAGGCGAGTTCGAGCGGCACGGTGTTGCAGCGCACGACCTATGACTATGACGCTGCGGATCGCCTTGTGCGCAGCACGGTTTATGCGAACGCAAGCGACACGACCGGCGCAAACACGTACTACATCTACGATGCGCGGGGACGACAGGTCGGGGTGATCAGTCCTGAGCGCGAGCTCGTCGAAACCGTCTACAACGCCGATAACCAGGTCATCGCCACCATCGCATACGCCAATGCGGTCACGGCTTCGTTGACCGATGGGACCGGTGCGGTGCTTGCCTTGGCGATCCTGCCGCTCCGCCCCTTGGCCAGCGACTTGGATCGGACGAGCCGGCGGTACTACGACAATGCCGGTGAGCTGATTTACGAAATCGACGCGGCGGGCTATGCCACCGGCTACACCTACGATGGCGCCGGCCGGCAACTGAGTGCTCGGCGTTACGCCACGCGCTTGACCACGATCCCAACCAGCGGGCTCGCTGGCGACGTCGCGGTGACGGCCAACGACGCCCAGGATCGAATCACCCGGTTCTTCTACGACAACGACGGACGCACCGTCGCCACGCTTGATGCGGACGGCTACCTGGCGCAGGTTGAGTACGATGCGGCGGGTGAGGTGCGCAAGACCACCGCCTATGCCAATGCGGCTCAAGCGCCCGTGGGGCAGAGCCTGGTCACGGCCTCGCTGAGCGTGCTGCAAGGCTGGGTCGCGCCCAACAGCGCGCTGGATCAGGTGACCTGGACGTTCTACGACGGTCAGGGTCGAGTCGTCACCGAACTCGATGCGGGCGGCTACGCCACCACTCGCGGGTATGACGTAGCGGGCAATGTCACCGCGCTGACGCGTTACGGCACTGCCCTGACCTACTCGGGCAGTGGCGCCGTAACGCTGCCGGGCAGCGGCTCGCAGCGCACGACGAGCTACCAATACGATGCGCTCGACCGCGTAACCCAAAGCACGGACTATCAGGGCACGGTCACCACCAACAGCTACGATGCCCGTGGCTTTTTGGTGTCTTCGACCGAGGCTGCCGGGCAGAACGACAATCTCGGTCGTGCGGACGCGCGGACCACTTTGCGCTATTACGACGATCTGGGCCGCCAGACCAATGTCGTCACGGGCAAGGGGGCTACACAGGCCTCACCGGAGAACTTCGGCACGCGCAGCGTCTACGATCTGGCTGGGCGGCTCGTCAAAACCACCGATCCGAACGGATTTTCGACGCTGTACTACTACGACACGGATTCGCGCCTGCGCTACACCGTCAATGCGCTCGGCGAGGTCGCCGAAAACCGCTACGACGCCTTCGGGGAAGTCACGACCACGCGGCAGTACGCCCAGCGCATCGACACAACGAATTTGCTCGGCGGTCTGCTGACGCAAGATTCAGTCTTCACGACCCGTGTCGGCACCTTGTCCAGCGCGGCCGATCGCGTTTCAAATTTCACTTACAACACCCGCGGCCTCCTCAGCACGACCACGGATGCCGAGCAGTTCACGCAGGTGCAGTTGTACGGCGCTTTCGGTGAAGTGGTCGACGTGGTCGCCGACAGCGGCGTGACGCGTGGCGCGGCGGCCAGCGCCGTGACCGCTGCCAATGGGGCGCTGCCGGCACCAGCCGGCAGTCTCTATCGCATCGATCACTTCGCCTACGACAAACGCGGCAATCGCACATCGACGACGCAGGATGTTGGAGGTCTGAACCTCGCCCAGTCCGTTGTCGTGGATGCCTTCGGTCGCGTAACCCAGCGCGTCGATGCCAACGGCAATATCACGCGCACGATTTACGCCGATCCATCAGGCCGTGTCGTCACCGTTCGCGATGCGCTCAATCAGAACAGCATCACCACCTACGATGCGTTTGATCGGGTGATCTCGCAGCAGGATCGGACCGGCGCGACGACGACCTATCAGTACAACGACGCCACGCAGACCGTCACGCTGACGACGCCAGAGGGCATTGTTCAAACGACGACGACCAACCGACATGGCCAGACGATTCGAATCGTCGATGGCGTGGGGATGGCGACCGTCTATGGGTACGATGCGGACGGCAATCGGACCACTGAGGTCACCGACACCAATGGCCTGCAGCTCACGCAGACCTCGACCTACGACTACGCAGGCCTGCTGCAAGAGGTCACGGATGCGCGCGGAACGATCACGCGCTACCAGTACGACGCCGCTAACCGGGTACTCACGCGCACGGTGGATCCAAACGGTCTGGCGCTGAAAACGCAGTACGCGTACGACGCCTTAGGTCAGGCCTACCGCACCACCGACGCGAAGAACGTCGTCACCGAGACGGTGTTCGATCGCAACGGTCGTACAACAACCGTCATCGTCGATACCGCCACGCTGAAGATCGCCACGCGCTATACGCGTGATGCCAGCGGCGACGCGGTGCTGATCGAAGAAGGCCTGCAAGCTAGTGGCTCGAGCGGCAGCTGGACCCTGGCGGTGATGCCGGAGACCCAGACCACGCAGGTCACCTTCGACAATGCGAATCGACGTACCAGCGAGATCGTGGACCCGGGCAGCGGCAAGCTCAATCTGACGACCCGCTATTTCTACGACGGCAACGGGAATGTTGTTCGTAAGCTCGATGCGAACAACCAAGCCTGGCGTTCACTGTATGACGCCAACGATCGACTGGTTTACACGGTCGATCCCACCGGTGCACTGAGCGAGAACCGCTACGACGCCGAAGGTCGAATCACGCGCACACTGCGCTATGCGACGCCGATCAATGCCGCGACGCTGACCGACAGCAGTAAGCCGTCGAACGTAGCGCCGGTGGTCAATGCCGCCGATCGCAGCACCTGGCAGGTCTTCGATCGCGATGGCCGCGTGAGCTATCGCATCGATGCCACCGGCGGGGTGATCAAGAACACCTACGATGGCGCGAACCGGGTCACCGTGGCCACGCAGTATGCTGCTCGGATCGTCACGACTTCGCTGGGTAATACGCCAACCAAGACCACGCTCGATGGTTTGGTCAATGAATCCAACACCGCAAATCGGCGCAGCTACACCGTGTACGACTCGGCAGGTCGGGCCGCGTATACCCTGGACTCGCTGCGAGACCTGACACAGACGGTCTATGACGGGGCTGGCAACGTGCTCTATACGAGAGCCTACGCCACGCCACTCGGTGGCAGCGTCGCTCTGACCAAGTCGGCCATCGATGGTGCGTTGGCTTCGTTGCGAAGCGACACGCGTGATCGCGTCACGGCCTATGTTTATGACGCAGCGGGGCGGCAACGCTTTTCCATTCGGGCGACGAGCCTTTCAGGCACATCGCTGACCGGTTACGTCACCGAGACCCTCTACGACGCGGTTGGGCGCGTGGCTGAGAATATCCGCTATCAGACCGCGGCGTCGCTGAGTAGTTTTACGCCGACGCTCAGCGCGGTATCGACCGCTGTAATTGGCGTCACCAATCCTGGCCTCGATCAGCACGACTACAACACCTACGACGGTGCTGGGCGCCTGACCTTGGTCATCGATGCGGAAGGCTACACGCAGAAGTACACCTACGATCGAGTCGGCAACAAAAAGACCTACATCAATCAGAACAACGCGACGTGGACTTACGCCTACGACGCTGCAGGACGGCTGACCGACGAAACCACGCCCAATGCCGGCGTGACGAACGTCACGGCCCAAACGCCCGTCACCGGCTTGGTCGGGGCGACGGGCAGCGTGGTGAGCTCGGATAGCCAGTTCGTCTACGTGACCGGGACGAGCACCATCGGCGTCTTTCAGCGCCAAACCGACGGTTCGCTGCGATCGGTGCAAGTGCTGACCGCAGGCAGCGGTGGCGTTGGAGCATTCAGCAATGGAGCGACGGCGGCACTGAGCGGAGACGGAGCTTATCTCTACATGCTCGCCACAGGTAACGGCGCGCAAGGTGACGGCACATTGACGGTCTTCAGTCGAAATGCCACCACCGGTCTGTTGACGTTCGTACAACGGCTGCAGGACAACGCTGGCGGGATCGACGGCCTGGCAAATCCGCAAAACCTGTCCGTCATTGGCAACAGCATCTACGTCGCCTCGGCTGCCGATAACAGCGTGACGCTGTTTACGCGCGGCACCAACGGCCAGCTGACGCTGACCCAGCGGCTGACCACGACCAACAACTCGAACTTCGCTGGCGCTGCGGCGGTGGCAGCCAGCGCGGACGGCGTGTCGGTGTACGCGCTGACCACCAGCGGACTGGTTGTAATGACGCGTAACGCCAGCACGGGTGTGATGACGTACTCGACGACCGTGACCGTGGCCTTTCTGCCCGGCTTGATCGGAGGGACGCCAACGGCGGTGCTGGTCTCACCGGACGGCAAGAGCGTCTATGTCGCAGGCCAACAGGATCTGCAACCGACGGTGTATGACAGGGCGACCACCGGCGCGCTGACCCTGCGATCAACACGCGTCGCCGGTCCGACCGGTACGGTGCTTCGCGGGATGGCGATCAGCGCCAATGGCAGCACGCTCTCGATGCTTGACGGTACCACCGAAGTCGTCACGACCTATGCGCGCGACAGTGTCGGAGCGCTCAGCGGCGCGGCCCGAACCTTGACCGTGAACGCGGCCTCAGCACGCGGCATGAGCCTCAGCGCCGATGGCGCCTACGCCTATGTTCAGCTGAGCGACAATTCGCTGGTCACCTACACGCGTAACGGTACGGGGTTGGGGGCAATGCAGCGCATCGCCCAGGGCGATGTTCTCCAGCAAGTACAAACGAGCAGCACCGCGACCGCGACGCGCTTCACCTACGACGGGCTCGGCAACCTCAAGAGCCGAATCGAGAACTATCAGACGACCGATCCGACGAAGGCTCGTGTCACCACCTACGACTACGATGCGGCCGGACGTCAGATCGTCACGACGACAGCGACGAAGAGTCAGGACGGCATTTACGGCAGCTTCGCGGCGGGTTTCAGCGCCGGTTTGTCCTCCTATGTCACCTACAACGCATTGGGCGACGCGGTTGTGTCGCTGGATGTGGGCAACCGGAGTGGCTACAAAGTCTACGACGCCGCGGGACGAGTTTCGTACGAAATTGATGCCGATGGATTCGTCACGAACTACGGGTACAACGCGTTCGGTGACCAGACCTCGGTGACACGATTTGCCAACGCGCTGAGAACGGGCGCCTTCGGATCCACTCCGGCGCATGTCGGGGGTGTGGCTTATACGGCGGAAGAAGTGGTCTTGCGCCTGCTGCCGGACAACGGAACCGGCGGCCGCGATCGCGCCATCACCACGACCTACGACACGGTGGGACGCAAGGCGTTGGTGGTCGAACCGACGGTCTACGCCTACGACGCGACGAGTCAGACGGCTGCCACCGCCAGCCCCACAACCGGCTTCGTCTACAACGCCTTCGGCGATGTGATCCGTCAGACCGCGCTTTCGCGGCCGGGCGTGACGGTGACAACTTATTCGTATTACGACCAGGCGGGTCGAAAGTCAGCGCAAGTTGACGCGATGGGGTATCTGACGGAATGGCAGTACTCGGCGACCGATACCCAGATTGGGCAGAAGGAATGGACTGATGCTCTGGCTGCTGGCACCTGGACAGAAACCGGGTACACCGCACCGACCGCCATAGCGGCTCAGTTGGGCGAGCAGCAAGTCACATCGCAGTGGCAAACGACCTTCGCTGGCGGTTCCACCTCGGGTTTGTCGGGCACTTTCGGCAGCAACTTCGTTGCCAGTAATGGACTGTTGCAGGTCAAGAACGCGACCGGCGGGAGCGGCTGGGTGTATGTGCAAGGCGCAGCGGCACAGCCGTACGCCGGGTCGGACACCAACCGAGTCAGCGTCGCGTTCGATTTCGTCACCGGAATCCTCTCCAATACTCGCGGCGAAAAGCGGATCGGCATCGGTAATTGGGATGGCGTGACCAACACGGCCGGCAGTGGCTCTGTGCCGCCGACCTTCGGTTTTTATGCCTCGTTCACCACCGATGGTTATGTGACGTTTGTAATGTTGGACGCCGGCCGAACGGTGCAAACCGCCCGATTCCAACCCGACCAGAACGAACCGTATCGAATCGAATTTGTCACCGACGCGCGAGGCGTGACCGCCTACTTCTATCGGCAAAGTGGCAGTCGAGCTTCCGCATACACCTACCGATTCGACTCGACAAACGTCCCCAGCTTCCGGACGCAGATCTTTGCGAATCGAGCGGGGAGTAATAGCAACGAAAGCTCGCTGAATATCACAAAGATCACAGAAAACTTCGGTGACTATGCGACGGTGTCGGCGGCGAGCCTGACAGCCCGTAGGACGGCTAACGTTCGCGAAACCCAGTATGGCTATAACCGATTGGATCGCCAGACTTCAGTGTCGCAGCTTGGGGTCATCTCAAGCACCATCGCAGCCGATGGCCGGATCCAAAGCAGCATCGGCACGATCGCCACGTCGACGCAGTACGACGGCTTGGGCAACGTCATCGCCAAGACCGACGCTGCGGGCACAACACGGTGGCTGTACGACGCGCTCGGGCGTCAAATCGCCAAGATCGGGCCACAGAAGGATACGTTGATACCGGACGGGACTACCGTTGCCATCAACAGCCTGGAGACCTACACCTACGACGCCCTCGGCAATCAGATTACGCAGACGAACTATGTCAATGGCGCGCTGAATGCGACACAAGCGACGCCGCGTCGCGTGAATTACTTGCGTGATACGACCAGCATCAGCCGTGTCGACATTCTCGGCCGCGTGATCGAGGCGATCGACGAGGAAGGGCAGAAGAGCAACTACACCTACGATCAGTACGGCAATGTGCTGCAGTTCAGTCAGAGCTGGAGCAACGTCGACGGCACCACCGGCCAGCAACTCGAGACCTACACTTACACAGCTCGCGGACAGGTGCTTTTCCGATCGGAGCGACAAACCTCCGGCGGCACGGCATATCGCAACTACACTTACAACGCGTTCGGAGAAGTCGTCAACGAAGAGGTCGGCAGCACCGATTCCTTCGGTGTCACTGACGCCTCTCTGCAAATTTTCCGTTATGACAATGCGGGGCGTCTGATCCTGGCTAATCCGGATGGCATCGACACGGTTTACCTTTACGACCTGCAGGGCCGCAACACGGCGCAGATCGTCAGTCCCGTTGATGACCTGAGTACAAAGGTCGCTGGAAACACGCCTTCAACCGCGGTTGGTCTGGCTAATAGCCGGCGCACCGAAACCGTCTACGACGCCTTGGGTCGCGCCGTAACGCAACGGCTGCCGAGTCTTACGCAGGCGACCTCATTAGCCACGCGTTATAAGCTGAATGTTGTCGACGGCAGCAGTTCGACTCCGGCGAAGATCACGCTAAACAACAATACCCCGGTTGGCGCCGTTATGAGCTTGCGTCTCGGCACGTTGACCACCAATACCTGGATTACTTTGACACCGACGCTGTCGTCGGCGACGGCTTGGACAGTGGATATTCCGGCCGTCCTGAGTTCGGGAACCTATAAGTACGAGCTCACGGTCTCAATGCCCGGCGACGGTACCGTGGTGAGCACGCAGTCGGGAACCATGCTGCTGCAAGCCCCGGGCATGTTCGGTTACACCGCAACGCCGACCGGCGTGACGCTGACGACGAGCACCATCGGAGGCGTGCCCTATCTGATCTTTACGCCGCCGGCCGGCAGCAATTTACTCAATGCGACCACTGTCGATCTGTCGACCGCCAGCGGCACGATACGCCTGTCCGTGCGCACGGGTACCGATATCGGTGCGGGCAAGCTAGGCACCCCCGTACCGAACGGGGGGACGATCACGGGTTTTCGGTTGATGGGACCCGCGATCACATCGCTGCAAGCGATTCTGTATCCCGTCTCGCCCTCTCCGACCCTGACGCCCACCGCTAACAGCGTAGCGCACGGAATTCTCACGAGCCTGTTCCAAGGGGCACTGGCAGAAGCGGCGATTGCGACGCGCGACCTGCGTATCGGCTCGCTTGAAGTGAAGCCGATCGGCAGCGGTCCCAACGTGGCCTGGACGCCGATCACCCTTGCGGCGACCGGCTCGCTATTCACACAGAATTTGAACCTCGACAGTTTCGATTTTCGAGTGCGCGTTAACACGCCAACAGGAACGCTTGCGGATCTGTCCGGCGTCACCGTCAATGGTCAAGCCTTGGTCGGCAGCGATGGTTACGTCAGCGGCTCGTACCGCAATGACTACTCGGTCTATCAAACGATCGACGATACGCCGACCAATCAGATCACTCAGATACTGACTCCGGTGCAATCGACGCAGTACGATCGCTGGGGTAACGTCACGCGTACGACGGACCCCACGGGCGTGGTGGTGAATTATCGCTACGATGAGTCGAACCGACTGATCGAAACGCTAAACTCCATCGCAGCGGTAGTCACCGACCGCGGCACCACCTACCTGAAGGCTGCGACGTTCGAAACCGCCTACGATTCAGCAGGCCGAGCCATCGCAGGCGTCGACGGCAATGGCAATCTCACCACGCAGCGCTATGACGCTGCTGGCAATCTGATCAGTCAGGCCGATGGCATGGGGGCTATTACGCGCTATGCCTACGATGCGCTGAATCGTCGTGTGCAACAGACCGATGCCCTCGGGGCGATCACCAGCTACGGCTACGACCGCGCCAGTCGCCTGACCATCGAGAAATCAGCCGCCAAAGTCACGGCGGATATCTACTTGTACGATAGCCTGGGCAATCGCACTGGCAGTAACCGGGGGCAGGCTTCATACGTTTACGACGCGTGGGGCCGCATCATTAAGCAACTCCAGCCAGCCACTTCGGGCAGTACGCCTCGCACCACGACCTACCAATACGACAACCTCGGCCGCCAGACGAGGCTCACCGATGCACTCGGCAACTACGAGACCTGGACGTACGACAGCTATCGCTTGCGTTCGCACACGTCGCTCTCCGGCAAGGCGAATGCATCCGATACGGTCACGGTCATTGGTGATCCCACGACCTATGGCTACGACTACGCAGGTCAGAAGACCGAAGAGGTTCTGACGGTTTCAGGCAAGAACTATGTCCGGCGCTACAGCTACTACGCGAACGGCCAACTCAAGAGCGTCTACGACCCAGGGCCCACACCGAACCCTGGCGGCATTTACTACCTCGAGAAGCTGGCCGAGTACCGCTATGACGAAGCTGGCCGCACCACGGCCGAAAGCCTAACAGCTCGACGTCGCAATATTTCCTCTTCGACCAGCTCGGGCTATACCTGGAATACGCTGCACAACTCAATCTATCGCTACAGCCCTACCGGCAAGCTGTTCTTGGTCAACGACAACGTCGCAGCGGCACAGTACGCCTTCGACGCGCAAGGCAACCGCAAATACACCACCGGCAGTTACCTGAACCCGGGTTCGAACTTTTCGACCTATCCCCTGAGCACCACGCTCTACCGCTACGACTACGACGCGAACAACCGCGTCATCAACGAAACCCAGCTTGAGTACGAAGCCAGCAGCGGTGGTAGCGTCATCGGCCACGACTTGCAGGCGATCTGGTTGCGCTACGACGCGGCCGGCAACCGCATTCAGGAAGACACTTACGCTATCGATCTTTTTGGGGCTTCGATCACTACGTTGAAGGATGTTGCCAACAAGGCCGCCACCAACGTCTACGAGGCGCTCGACGATGCCACGTTGGCCAGCCTGCGCAAGAGCGAAAACCGCAACTACTACGACGCTAACCGGCGTGCGACGACTACCTGGTCCAGCACCGGCGGTGTGCACGACTACAGCTATGTCAATTGGACGTACAACGACGCGGATCAAGTCGCAAAGCAGCAGTACAACAACGGATCGATCACCGCTGAGTACACCTATAACGGCGATGGTTCGATCAGCAGCATCTACCAGTACGGTGGCAGCGGCTATACCGACAACCGGGCGACCTACACCTATGACGCCGCCGGTAACGTGACGAATCAGGAAACGCGCCGCACCAGCAACAACAACTTCATTTCGAGTTACACCTACACCTATGCCTTGGGTGAGAGCGGCTACCTACAGCGCCTGATCACGGCCAACGCCAATGGCGGAACGACCAACACCAACACGTACTACAACTATCGGGACGAGATCAATTACACCAGCAGCCCGGACGGCTCCTACGCATACACCTACGATCTGAACGGTCAGATCATCAACAAGAGCGCGATCAACAATATCAACGAGCGTGAGCAGCAAGTTTTCGTCGGCGGCACCCTGATCGGCAGCAAGCGCACCGATCCCAACGGCGCCATCACGATGAACTTCGGCTTCGACTACACGCCGATCAGCAAGGCTTACCCCAATATCACTCCGGGTCAGTACGTGGTGCGCGCTGGCGACACCCTGCAATCCATCTCCCAAGCGGTCTACGGTGATGCAAGCCGCTGGTATGTGATCGCCGATGCCAACAACCTGTCGTCGACGAGCGCGTTGCCGGAAAACCTGTCGCTGAAGATTCCGAACACCGTCACCAACGCCAGCAACACCAGTGAAACCTTCCGGCCTTATAGCCCAGGGGATGTGATCGGCGATCTGACCCCGTCACTGCCGAAGCCGCGCAAGAAGCACTCGAAAACCTTCACCACAATTCTTGTCGCGGTCGTCGCCGTAGTGGCAACCGTGTATTCCGCTGGTGTGGCGGCATCAGCGTTTGGCGCCACCGGGAGCACCTTCGGGGTTGGGACTGCTGCGCTAAGCGGCGGAACTGCCGGAGCTCTTACGTCGGGCGTTGCGGTAACAACAGGGCAAGCTGTGGCTGGCGCGCTAGTAGGTGGCGCATTCGGCAGCATTGCTAGTCAAGGGGTGGCAATTGGACTCGGTCTACAAGACAACTTCTCTTTCAGCCAGGTCGCCATTGGAGCGCTGGGCGCCGCTGCAACCGCTGGGATTGGTGCCGGGCTCAACAGCGCTCAGCTGGGGGTCGCACAACTGGGCGAGAACGCCGCTTTCGGCGAACTCGCCAAGCGTGGGGCTCTGCAAGGCGTGCTAAATGGAGTAGCTCAGAACGGCATCGGCACATTCGTAGGGACGCAGTCGCATTTCAAGTGGAGTTCGATTGCGGCGGGTGCAGTCACCAGCGGAATCGCTGCAGGCGGAGGCTTTAATGCTGCCAATCCGTTCGAGAATATTGAGTCGCAGAGCTTCAACCTGCAATCACTTGCCTTTCAGACTACGGCGGGTTTCCTCGCAAACACCGCTCGTCAAGCCATCACCATCGCGTTGCAGGGGCACGGAAAGATTGACGTAGTCAGTATCGCGGCTGACAGCTTTGGCAATGCACTGGGGAACTCCATCGTCGGGGCTTTGCAGCAAGCTGATTTCGACAAGCGACTCGGCAACCTGAGTGGCGGCGCCAAGCAGGCTTACGACAACGTGCTGGAGCGGGGTTACACGCCGCAGCAGGCACTGGTCTATGCGCAGGACTATCAGGGCATTGAGTCGCCGATCTCGCGGATGGATGCCGGAGCTCCACGCATGTCGGCGCTGACGGCCAATGACTTGGCGGTTGATCTGAATGGCATCGTGGATAACGCTGCATCGATGTCGCTTAACATCGCGCCAGCGACGGTGGTAGCGAATAGGGACGTCGCTGCTCTTAACGCGATGCAGGCTCCCGCGACCGCGCAGCCGACCTTCGATGCCGCATTCGATAACGACAGTGTGCGCGACATCGCGGGACGCTACTTGAATCTACGTCGCGCAGAGTTGGCCGAGTTTCGTGGGAAGCCGATGCAGCAAGCTGCATTTACAAATTCTCAGTACTCGACTGTAGCCCTGTCTGACGATTCTGCGCCTTGGTTCTTTACCGGCGAACAAGTCTCCCAATCGGTGACCACGTCATTCTGGGGGATCAATGATGACGGACCTTTGGGGCAGGTTTTTCAAGACATCAACAAAGAGATATATGTCGATGCAATGGGATTCCGTGACATCTACAACGACTTTGGAATCGAGGGCGTGCGGCAGGTTGGGGAGCTTGTTTATCCCGGGCAAGCCGATTCTCTCATCAATGCTTACTCGCAGATAGATTCGATAAAGAAAATTGCCGCCGCTACTGGCGCGACGTTCAGAGAGGCAGCGAGCTCTGTAGAGGGACTGCCACTTCTGAGGTCCGCCGTCGGAAGTTTCTTTCAGCATGAGCAAGGGGTTGTAGCGGAATCAATCTATCAGAGGCCTCGTCCCGAGCTAGGCGGAATGACTGGGGCACAAATTGTTGAGCGCGATTTCGACAACAGTCGTCTAATGCAGATCGGGGCGTGGGCTTTCGGAGATGTCCAACTTGCCTCACAGAGCGTCTCGTTCTCCGGAAATTTAAGCAATCTAACTGATCGCCTTAGGTTCGCGGGGAATCTTACTAGCGCGTTCGTCAGCGCCTATACGAGCCCTCGCGAGTACGGCCTGCTCCGAAATCAGGTATTTTCGCCTTCGGCATTGAATAATGCTTACCGAAACACAGGGCCACGTTAGGGACTCTTCGTGATGCCATCAAAAAAGCAAACTTATGTGATTGTTGGAGCCCTCGTCGCGGCATCAGTCCTCTTGACCCTTCAAATGTTGATGAAGAAAGATAATTCCGACAGCAACCCAGAAAGGGGTTCGCTGCGTGTAGCAGTGAACCAGCCCACAAGCGCATTCATTGAATCGAACAGTGAACTACCCGCGTTTAAATCTCCCATCCATCCGGTTTCGGATGGGCAGTTCATATTCCACAACGTCTCCGAGCTCGTGGTTGCCGCTCAAGGAGAGAATGCTCCCCTTGTGTTCCCCAGTTTAGCGCCGTACGGGAGCGTGGTCGTTACTCTCGATACTTACGATCCTCAGCGGCGCGGAGCCAATGACGAGCGAATTAAGACGGTGGCATTTCGACCAGGCAGTAGTGCTAACAGTCCAGCTCTGACTCTGGAAATTGCACAGAACTTTCGAAGGGTCATCGAAAGTCGCTTGGACTGCGAGCCCGTAGGGGATTCATTTTCCCCCGGCGAAATCATGACTGTAGAACGTCTGAGTTCTGCTTTAGCTCAGTCGGATTTGGAATTTCTCTATCGTGATGCCTATCGATGCGGAAAATTAATGATAGTTTTCCAGATTTCGCAGCCATTTAGCCAGAGCCAAGCACCTTCTGATGAACGCGGCTTTGATGTATTGCTCTTCATTAAATCGGAATGACCTATCTTCGGCTCTCGGCTTGTAATCGCAGCGGCCGATGCCTTTGGCAATGCGCTGGGCAACAGCATCGCAGGTGCTCGTCAGCAGATCGACTTCAACAAACAGATTCGAGATCTCAGCGGTGCCCCGTTCGCAACTCCGGAACACCTGCTCATCGGTGAATCAGGCCCTCTTCATGTTCTCTCGCTCATCAGCGGGAGCCGGCTATCGGGGCTTAATCGCGTATCTGAGCGAGCCCAGGCGATGATTCGGCAAGTAGCGACCTGACTCATGCTGGCGCTATAGCTTGGCTGGGCGATCGCCGGAGAATGGTACTTTACAGATAGTGCGCAGCGAGGAGGGATTTCGAACTCGTCCAGTCGCGTTCAGTACAGCGGAGGAAGGTGATGGCAGACGAACCGATCTTGGCGACGGACTCTTATGGCCGTCAGGTGCCCGTCCCGCGCGAGCACTGGCGCACTGTGATCCTTCCGGGCCAACTGCAGCAGCATTGGTCGAACCCGGATCAGCTGTCGCGGGTCATCCTTGGCGCTCTTGCTGACGACTTAGGCGAAGAAGTCCGAGAGGCATCAGCCCATCTGCTGTCAATCGATCGTGATGTTGAGCGCAGTCATCTGATCCGTGCTCAGGTTTTGCGGCAGCTGGGGAACCGGCCTGCCACGAGTCAAATTCTTGAAAAAGCACTGAAGGACGTGGGTGAGACCCCGAAGCTGCTTCTGGAACTGGCCCGGCTTCAAGAGGGCCGCGATATCAAGAAAGCTCGGGAAACGCTCTGGCGCTCGTTGCAGGGCGACCCTAATGACGCTGCGGCTCTCGACTGGTGGACGCGGTTGAGGATCGAAGAAAAAGGAGAGAGCGTCCGCCAAGAAGTCCTACGCGAGGTAGGCGAACTGGCCGGAAGCTGGCTCGCGCCGCTGCGGAGTGCTGCCGAAAAGCTACAGCGCGGCGACATCGCCGATGCATTGCGATTACATGAGTCAGTGCTTACCCAAATCGGCACCGCCTCGCCTGAAGCTGTGGCCAAGATCGCGGCCGATCTGAGCCTCCACGGACAACCGGCCGCGCTAGTGCGATGGATCGCCCCGCGGCATGATGCAGGCTGCGGTGACGCGCAGGTTGGCCTCTATCTGATTCAGGCATATCTTGCGTTGGGGCGGCTCGATGAAGCTAATCAACTAATCGAGTCCCTATATCGTCGCGGCGAGCCGGTGCTGAGCCAAGCGCTCCGCTCTCATTCCGCCGACCTCGATAGGCAGCGGGCAAACACTTTTCCGCAGGGCACGACGCCAACAGCACGCGAGCCGCTGGAGATCGGCGTAATGCCATTTGATCGCCCCCCATGGCTGCTCGGGGGGGCCGATCTCGCCTGGGCGGCCGATCCTGCGCCGCGAACGCTGAAAGTTGCACTGCTGGTGCCGAGTACGGCTAACCAGGAGCAGTGGGGAAATCAGCCAGAACGGATAGATGCCGATCTGGGATCGGTTGGTCGCGCCGTTACTTTGGCAATGCTTGAGCTCTTCTACTTCACGAGCGCATTCGCAGCACAAGCCTTGATTCCCATCGCGGACCGAAAACACCTCATCCACTTTGCAGGAGAAGAGACAACCGAGCAGCTGCTTGGAATCGGCCAGCAGTTCGACTACATCGTGCGAGGAACGATTGCACCGTCCGGGGGCGACGCTCGAGTGACGCTCCATCTTCTGCGCGGTGCCGATGCTCAAGAAATCGAGCACTGGGATGCAGTGATCGCCATCGGCCAAACTGATCCTTTCAGTTTGGCGGAAAGCGTCGTCGCCTCCCTGTCGAGTCAAACCGATAAGCAGCGACGCACTCCGGCTTACTATGTGGTGCCGAGTGGCGAGTATTTGCCGCCTTACTGCACGGCAATGACCCAAACGCTGGCACTTACGCTTCTGTGGGAGAAGAAAGACCGCGAATTCATGCCCAATGCGCGCGATGTATTGTTCTGGCTGCAGGGCCTAGCGCTGGCGATGCCGCACAATGACGCTGCTCAGTTCATGTTTTTTATTGGCCTGCTCAAACTCAAGCGCATTGAATCGCCGGTCGTTGCAGAGTTCGAGCGATTTGCGCTTTCGCGTCTGCGCGACCTGCGAAGCGATAACTGCTATTCGGCGCGCCTTGCGCCGGTTGTCCACGCCGTGTTCGATCAGCGTAACGAATTCGAGTGGGCGGCCACGGGTGACCACGCATTTGAGCCACACTACGCCACGTGGTGCGACAATCTCGCCGCGAACATCTTGCGTTCCGCGCAAGGCTGATTGCTAAGCCCAAACGCCAACGGTGGATGTGGTTCCTTCAGCTCGCAGTCACCACGCGCCTTAACATCAATCTATTCGCGCCCATTTTGATCCAGCTGTCGGTATCTCTGCTAAGGATGGAGCCTGCGCTCGCCAACGGTGACGCTGATAAGTCACGATATCCCCGTATTCGTACTGGACTGAAGCGCTCCACGCCGCAGCTGATTCAGAGTTTCCGAATACTCCATTTTTGGCGTTGAGGTTATAGGTCGATTTGGACGTGAATTCGGCCGAATCCGTCAGTACTGGCGGCGGGGAGCTAGACGTCGACTGATAGGAAGATGGCGCACGGGAAGACGAGTCTGCACTCGAGTGCGATGGCTCGAGCACCTTGGCGAGTACCCCGATCAGCATGAACGCAAGAATGGCGAGGCCGCCAACTGGTGAGGGCTTCGATCCACGTCCCGTTGCTGAGGTCCCGACCGCGCGGCGACGCAGATCCTGTCGCCACCAATCAACCGCTTGAGCGTTAGTCTCGTAACGAAGTGCGGCAGGATGATCCTCGTGTAATTCCTTCATCACATCGTGCATCGCCCCGAGTTGTTTCTTCTTCTTGGCGAATTGCTGGTTTACTGCAGAGTCGGGCGGTGCGCGCAACAGCTTGATGGCTTGGCTCCAAGGATCCTTGGGACCGTTCGCCTCCAGGTCGAGTCGCCAGCCGCGTGCCTCATGCCACCCGAGCAATTCGGTCACGACCGGATCCCCTTGTTGCCCGGCCTCATTCCAAGAAAAGTGCGCGCTGATTGAGGTAATCAAACGCCAATGGCGCTCAAAATGTGAGTACAGCAGCCGGGCCAGCGCCCGCTGAAGGGCGGACTGAAAGTCGAGTCCCTCTCGTCCCTCCTTCGTCAATTCGGCGACGAGGATGCTAGGCCGTTGAGTCGCGGGCTCGACAGCGAGTCGCTCGATGAGCTCGACTGCCGTCTGAAAAATGGGAGGCGAGGGAGGCGGTGCATCGGGAGTCGTCATTGGCAACGGCCGATCGCTATCCTCCAAAGGCAGCGGCGGGACAGAGGGAGCGACCTCTCCCGGAGCTCCGGCCTGGCGTAGCGCCTCTTCGTACGCCATGCGCAGCGCCTGGAAGCCAGCGGCGTCTACCTCGGGATTGACCTTCTTGAGGCGTAAGGCGTACGCGCGCCGAATCACAGTCCGATCGGCTGCTGGCTCGATGCCCAAAGTCTCCCAAATCGTCATGGTGATGACCTTTGTTCGAAATGATCCAACTGCTGCTGCAACTCAACTCGCGCGTGTGTGATCTCGCGTGGATCTTGCCGTTGAAGCACCTGCTCGAACCCGAGCAGTCTCCGGGCGATCCAGTCACGAGACTCGCCTAGACATTCCTCATACAGGCGTTTGAGCCTCTCAACTAACACGCGATTCTCGGCTTGCTCGCGCGGGGCGATCTTTAGTTCAGCAAGCTGTTGAACGCTTTGTTGGATATCGGATGGCGTCATCGCCCCCGGCGTATGCTCGATGAGCAGCGTTCTCTTATCGCCAGAGGCCTGGACCGTGGCCTCGACTTCAAGCAGACCATTAATGTCGTAGGTGAAGCGGATGTCCACACCTTGCTCATGCTGAGGTCGTCGAGGGAGCTCGACCTTCAGGCTGCCGAGCAGAATGTTGTCCTTCACTTCGCGGCTCTCGCCCTGGAATATCCGAACGTCGATTTGTGACTGGCTTGCGTGCACCGGTGTGACCGATTTCACCCGGCTTGCCGGTACCACGGTGTTGCGTTCGATAATCGGCATGAACAGACCTGGCTGAGAGTAATCGGTGGTGATTCGCTCACTGACTTCCACCCCCAGTGTGTAGGGACAGACATCCGTCATCACAATCTCCTCGAGCGCCGCGTCGCGGGCTTTGAGGCCTGCCTGGATCGCCGCACCTAGCGCGATCGCCTGATCTGGATCGATGTCCCGGCTCGGAAAGCGACCGAACATGCGCGCAACGAGTCGGTGCACGATTGGCATGCGGGTGGCACCACCGGCCAGGACAACCTGCTGAAGGGAAGATGCCGAGATCTTAGCGTCGCGCAGGGCGCGTTCCACCGGACGACGCAGTCGCTCCAGAAGGCTGCTGCAGAGTCGCTCAAAAAGATCTTGCGTAACTGTCCACTCGAGGGAATGGAGACTGTCGGTGTAACGGAAAGTAGTTTTCTCCAGCGAAGACAGGTCTCGTTTGACGCGCTCGGCTTCGCTCCAAAGTCGAGCGAGGACGAGGGGATCGCGGTCGCTCAAACCTGCGCGACGGCCGATTTCGCTCATGAAGCCATCGATCAGCATCTCGACGAAATCGTCCCCACCAAGAAAGTTGTCGCCGGCCGACGCGCGCACCTCCATGATTCCGGAATACAGTTCCATGACAGATACGTCAAAGGTTCCCCCACCGAGATCGAACACCAGAAACTGGGTTTCCGGCTCTGCTTGATGCAGGCCATAAGCCAGAGCAGCTGCGGTAGGTTCGTTGAGCAATCGCTCAACCTTTAAACCGGCGAGTTCGCCCGCGACTTTGGTCGCTTTTCGTTGGGTGTCGTTGAAGTATGCGGGGACCGTTATCACCGCCTCGCTGATGGGTTCTCCCAGGAAGGCTTCTGCATCGGCCTTCAATGCCTTGAGGACCATCGCCGAAAGATCCTCGGCTCGGTACTGTTTCGTCGCCAGACGAAGCGTTCGAGCAGTGCCCATGTAGCGTTTGAAGGAAGCGGCGCTATGTTCCGGCCTGCTTAGTAGACGCTCTCGCGCAGCCCGACCGACAAGTACTTGGCCGTCGTCCCCTATGCTGACACATGAGGGCGTCAGGAACTCTCCTAATGCGTTCGGAATGAGTCGGGCAACCCCATCGCGCCAGACCGCGACAAGGCTATTGGTAGTCCCCAAGTCGATCCCAACGATCATTCACGTCCCCAGTTCAAACATTGTGAGTGTGCCGTGAGCGCGAACTGAAGTGTCGCACGGAGCGAAACCGCCCTGGGCGCCTGCATCGAAGCAAACTTAACCATCGATGGAACTCACCCCGTGCTGCGATCATTCGAGGGATAGAACCATTTTCTTCCCCCAGATGATGCGTACAAGCAGTAGCCGATCAATGCTGGCCAGACGGCGAGCGAAACCACTAGCTCAAGACCGCGAATGGATTCAGAGGTCCCCTGACTCAAACCGTACTCAATAAAGTAAGAAAAGGGGCTAAGAAAGATTGCTGGAAGCCGATACCACAGGTTCCCCCGATAGAGGCCATACATCAGCATTAAACAAGTTGCGCAGACAATCAGCCCGGCCATCGGGAGCGGTACCAGCGCCTCGCGCCCTTCGCGAAGGTGTGGCCAGAAAAAGGACATCACCGCGACAGCGGAGAGGGCAGCCCCACCGCATACACCGGCGAATACGAGAAACACCGGTGTAGGCATGGACCAGATACGACGGAAAATGTCGGGAATCAAGATAAATCCTCGGTATTGTCTGACTCTGCAGAGTGCGACCGCATCTCATGTTCCCCGGTGGCATCCACATCCGTTTGCAAATCGGGATGCCACAACGCGATGGATGAATGGCAGGATAAGGATGTCAGCTTGTCTCATCAAAATTTCGGGTGCGCGCAATGATTGTCGGCTGGGGTGGCGGATGGAGTGCGATCGTGTTCTATGGTGTAGCCGGGGCCATCGCATCGGGACTCATCCTGCCATCCGCCTCAACATGGCTGATGACCAAGCTAGGCGCCACATGGCGCCGCGACTATGGAGAACACCATCCGGCGGTAGCGGATCTCGCCCCGACGACCCCAGTACCCCGTTGGCGCCGCCTGGTTGTGGGATCGCTAGGCGCAGGACTGCTCGCCACCGTTGCGGCCTTGATCCCGGATTCGAGTCAGGCTTTGCCTTGGGCGGGCTATTTCTTGGCGATGGTCCTGCTTTTACTAATCAACCTAGATCACCGGCTTCTGCCGGATATCGTGGTCATTCCAACCTTGTGGGCGGGACTCTTCATCCACGCGTCATGGGGGAACTCCAACGACGCGATTTACGGCGCGATGGTTGGCTATCTTGGGCCTGCCCTGATCATGGCGGCAGTGAAAGCGAGTACCGGAAAGGAAATGCTGGGTGGCGGTGATGTCAAAGCCTTTGCAATGGCTGGAGCTTGGTTCGGGATGCAGTGGTTTTTCGTGCTGTTCCCAGTTTTTTTCTTGATCGCCATCTTCACTGGGCTTGCAGCATCTGCGAGCAAGACCAAACCCAACATCGGCACGGGGCTCGCTCACGTCCTTGCCTCGATCACCTGTTTGATAGCGATGACATCAAGCAGCTTTTTTGATCCGCCGAGATGGTAGGTGTTCTTGTGCCGCGCGAATGGACACATTGGGCGATGTATTGGGCAATGCGCTTGCCCAGAAGTCGGATACCCACGTGTATCCGGTTTCCAAACTCCAAGGGGTGGAGCAGCGCAAGCTCGACGCGGGTAGCACTCCGAATGTTTATTAGCTTCACCTCGTTGTTAACGGAAGACCCGGGAGATTCCGAAAATGAAGCGCTTGTCTTGGATCGTAGTACTTGGCGTTGTGATCGCCGGGTGTGCCCCAGCGCCGAAATATTCCGAGCCGCCGCGCCGCCCCGCTCAAGCTGCAACGCCCGCCGCAACCCCATCGCGGGTGGCCTACATCCTGGCGAGTTCGGTGCGCGCTGGAGACGAGGTTGTGGCCGGGAGCCGCCAACTGGATCCCAAGCAGCCCGTTTACTACTTTCAGAACTACGGTGGTGGCGGAGCTGGGCTTGGCATTTTGCTCGGTCCAATCGGCGTCGCGGCGAATGCCAAAATGATCGCAAGCAAAACAGACCAGGAAGTTGCCAACTTGAATGGCAAGAACAAGATCAACGTGAGCGCTGCTGTGGAGACGGCAGCGGAGTCAATCCCCCTGCTCGAAGAGCGCGCCGGAGCGGATGTCTACACTTTGAAGCCATACGTCCTGCTGGTGAAACGAGAACAAGGCGACCTTCTCATCGCGACAGGGATTGATGCCAGCCAAGGTAGCTGGAGAGGGCGCTACGTTTATCACTTGGATGGAGTGCAATACGTTTCCAAATTCTTCGACGGCTCCCCGAACCATCCTGAGATCATCAGTGGATTCTCGGAAGCACTCCAGATGTTCATTGCCGATACCCGAGGGCAATTGCGTTCCGGCCGTGACGTGAACTTCTACACGGAGGCGACCTCACCGCGCATCAAGATGCCGTTACAGTGCAAGGTTGCTGATGACCGTGGGCAGTATGTGACCGTTCAATGCCCGGCGGCCAACGGTGAATATGGCTCGCTGGCAGCTGGCTACCACAAGGTGGTTCGAACCTCTGCCGAGATCAAGAACCGCTAGATGTTTGACTCAACGTCGATACGGCATCTGGGATCGGCCACTACGAGATTGCAGAACTGAGGTTCTGAGAATGGAGCGTCCGCCGATTCTTCTAGTTTCGATGTTATCTCCGCACTTCGCGAGGCCAGGTAAGCGTTCAGTTGCGCCTGTTTCCCTGGCATCGGCTCTTTTTTTGCCAATGAAGACTTGACGTCATCCATGGTCAGGATCGGGAATCGAACGGGTGCAGATCAGCATGGCCAGTTCTAGATCTCCCTTCCGCCCGGCCCCTTAACGACGCGACCGGTCGCATATGGCTCGTGTAGGTGCGTGCTGCAATGTTTTGCCGAATGAGCACGATGCAGTTGCTCGAAAACACCGCTTAGGCGAGTTGTTCCGTCATGCCGTTCGGGAAGGGGGCTTCGAACTTCCTACGATTACCTGTTCAAGGCGAAGTGGCACGAAAGCCAATAAATGAGGCTCGCTTTCCGGCCCCATTGTCCAAGCTGGCCGCAAACACGCCCGCATAGCTACCCGACGCGAAGTAGCCCCCACGAAGTGGCGCCGAGTACGCTTCTGCGTAGCCGGTTCCATAACCGTATTGGCTGCTGGCGGAGCTGCCATTGCTCTGACCATCTCCGTCGGTATCACTCGGGCTCGCGCCGTCGAAGTAAGCCCCGATTCCTTTGCTCGAACTGAAAACCGTGTTGTCGATCTTCGACGGCTTCCACCATGCGGGCATCGAGCTGATGTCGCCTTCCGGTCCCGTCAGGTTGGTGGACGCATAGTCCTCGAACTCCGCGAGACCGCCGGCGAAGCGATCACCGCCGGGGCGGCCCGGCGTTGTCGCAGTGACGACCTGTGCTGCAATAAAGCCAGCGGTCCACTCGGCCGCATTGCCAGACAAATCCCAAACATCGACCGCATAGTTCAACGGCAGGTCGAAATCGCGAGCGACAATCCCATTTGCCACGGTCAGCGTGCGGCGCTGTGATGGACCGCTGGAAGCTGAGTTGCCGGTTCGATCGTAAGGGTTGTTCGCATCATTCACTGGCAGCAAAGCGGCAGGGCTGTTGTCCGAATGGCCTTGATACAGCTGCCCCTGATCTACCGCGCCGCCTGACCAGTTTGTTGGGTTCAATAGCGCGGTTCGCGCGACCTGTATCCACTGAACCTCCGTTGGCAGCTGAAGTGAGTAGGGGCCGCCACTGGTGCCGGCGGTGTCTACCGGGGATTCCGCGAGCACGTGCGCGGCCTCAACCCACGTGAGGCCTACCAATGGCAATCCCGTTGGCGTGAATTTCAATGTTTTGAGGCGCGGGGCGGCTTGCTGTATCAAACTCGCTTGATAACGGTTACCGCGGCACTCGCCAGCGGCATCTTGAGTGTCCTCGTCCTTGCCTGCCGTGCCGTTATCGCAGAGCCGATCAGTGAAACGTTGGGTGTCGGCGTCATAGACGCGCTGCGCCGCGAGCAACGGGCTGATGGGCACGGGCGCCACAATGTTCGTCGCGCCTTCCTTGGCCTCGTACTTCGCGATGAAAAATCCCGGCTCGGAAACTCCATCTCCATCGACATCCCAGCCCCCGGGAACGTAGACCAAGCCGGCATCCTCGAGCGCAGTGAATTTAACTTTCCGCGCGCCGCCACTCGTCGATTCATAGGCATACGCGAATGAACTGGCGGCACTGTTCGGATTGGTGCCGTGGAAGAGCTCTTCGATGGTCGGTTTGCCATCTGCGTCGGGGTCACCTTCCAGCGCGCTCGCGGTTAGTGCTGTATCGACGAAGGTCAGCCCGCCCAATGCCGGCTTGGTGGCGGGGTTGTTGGGATGAAGGGGGCCGGTGAGAAAGTTCTTCGCGGAAACCGGTGATACATAGGTTGCGCACCGATCCTGCACCGCCTTCTCGATCCCGTCGTGAATGCCGTCGCCGTCGGTGTCGGTCATCGTTGGATCGGTGCTGACGCGGGTGACTTTGTCGTAAAGCAGAAAGCCGTTGACCTCGGCGCCGTCCGAAATGGAGTCGCCGTCGGTGTCGGGATTCAATGGATCACTCCCGATCAAGATAACCTCGCGTCCATCGCTCAGCCCGTCGCCATCGGAATCGGCCACAGTGGGGTTGGTGTGGTAGATCATCACCTCCTGCCCATCGGAAAGGCCGTCGCCATCGGTGTCGGCAACCTTGGGCTTGGTGCCGTAGGTCAGAACCTCGGCGCGACTGAGCAAGCCATCGTGGTCGGCATCTTGATCGGCGTCCGTGGCATCGCGCGGATTGAGCCCGTAATTGACCTCCTGTGCGTTCGTCAGTCCATCGCCGTCGCTGTCCGCAGTGCCGCCATCGCTCAAATCAAGCGGATTGAGCCCGTTGTCGATCTCGGCTTTGTCTGGAATCCCGTCGTCATCCGTATCGGCCTTCTTCGGATCCGTCTTGTGCGTGACGATCTCGTCGAAATTGCTGAGCCCATCGTAGTCAGGATCGAGTGCTGCATCCCCGGCATCTTTCGGGTTGAGCCCATGCGCGATCTCCGCCGCGTTGCTGATGCCGTCAGCATCGGAGTCGGCGGCCGCTCCATCCGTTGAGTCGTTGGGGTTGAGGCCGTTATCGATTTCCTGCTTGTCGGTCAGGCCATCGTCGTCTGTGTCCGCTTTCTTGGGGTCCGTCGATTTCGCGAGCTCGGTCGCATTATCGAGACCATCCCCATCGAAGTCCTCTTGACCGTCCTTGACCCCGTTGCCATCCGTGTCGGCATTCCAAGGCAGCAGGCCAAGCCCGGCCTCAATGTCATTCGGCAGCCCGTCGCCATCGGTATCGGAGTCCCGGGCATCGGTGAGGCTGTCCTGATCAACATCGTGAGTCGCAGGGTCCTCGAACACGTTGGCCAAACCGTTCGCGTTGGTATCGCCGAAGAGTCGTGCGGCGATCTTCACCGGTGTGTTCTCGGCTCCGCCTTCGAGCAACTGACGGGCGACGGACCGGGTGTCGGAAATCGATAGAAACAGGTTCAGCAGGCTTGCTGACTTGAAGGCCGTATCGAGGCTACGGGTTGTCGCGGAGCCTTCGAAGTTGTGGCGACTCGGGTCGTATCGGCCTAGATCCCGCCAAGTGATGCTCCGATCCGTATCCAGGTCGCCGCCGTCGGTTGTGCTTTTCAGCAGGAAGGTCGCCAACCGGTTCGCGCGTGTTTCGATAACGAGCGAGCCCGCTGCGTCGGCCGCCGCTGCCCTGGCGATGGAGGTGAGGGGCGTGACGAACAACGGTCCGTCACCCCTCAGATCAGCAACACGCACCAATGCTTCAACGGTGCCGGTCAATGTCGGACCATTGCCACCTTCATCGGACGCAATCAGGCCATCATCATTGGCGTCGGTATCACGCCCACCACTCGCCGAGACAATGACCAGGTCCGGGTCCGCCAGTGCGGTCAGGGTCAGTCGGGTGTATCGAACCCGGCCGACGCGTCGGCCCTGATCGATATTTTTCAGCCGACGCTGACTGCCCACCAATTCGGTATCGCGTGCTTCATCGTAGGCTTCCGTGGCCCCTTCGCCGACCACTTCGCCCGCGAGTGTCTTCACCTGCACCGACGCGCCGGCAACCGGTCCCAGCACAACGTAGGTCGCCGCGGCGTCAACCTCGTCGGGCTGCCGTCCCCCATCGTCCTCATTGCCGCCGACACTGCAGGCCGACAAGCCCGATGCGCTCAATCCCAGGGTCACTACAGCGGCGAGCAGGCGGGGACAGGTCATCATGGATAGGCGGTTCGGAGGGCGCGCTTGCGCGTTAGGGCTTGCTCAACATGCAGCCATCGGTGTCGACCGAGACGCCTTTGATGGTGCTCGGACAGCGATCGCGACGATTGGGGACACCATCCTGGTCGCGGTCATCCCGGACAGACAGGCGCACCCCGCTCTCGCCCTTCACGGGGCTCGAAACCGGTATCCACTGCGGGGCATTGGCCGCAGGCACGGGTGGGCTTGGGCCGGTTCGAAGCAGCGGTTGAGAAGGAGCGCCATATCGCAGTCGAACGATCGCCTGGGCATCGACGACATCTGTGGAGCCCGATAGCGAAGCGCCATCGCGTGAATAGCGTCCGCGCAGCTCCGTCTGCAAATCCCAAGTCCGTGCCTGCGGTGGCCGCAACGTATAACCCGCACCGAGAAAGGCTGTAGGCCAGTCATCGGTGGCGGTGTCGGTCGAAACGTGGGCGACGCCGGCGCCGATGGTGAAGTAGGGGCGGCTGCCGGTTGATCCGAACGCATGCTGCGAGTGCAGGCTCAAGTCGCGGCGACGAAGCAATCCGCCAGACTCGAGCAGTAATTTTTCGTGGTCGTACTGAGCGCTGATGTCCCAACTGGGCGTGAGCGCGAGCCCCAGGCCGACGCCCAGCGACTGCTCGTCGCCACGAAAGTCATCAGCATCAGGATAGGTGTAAGTAAGGTGCGGAGCGATGTACCCCTGTGCGTGCAAGACGTCGCAGTACAGCAAGCTGACGGTCACCATCAGCGAGACCAGCGGCGCACGCGTCCCCAGTGGCACCATCGACGTCCAGGTCATGGTTGAGTCTCCCTCTCATCCACGTCGAGCTTCATCCGCAGTATGGATCACTCCACGCCGCGATGACTACTGCTATCACAACAATATTGCGAGTCGATTTTGTGACGTGCCTCTCAACGAGTGCTAAATGACGCGCTGACAAAAGTTCATGTTGTGATGAGCATATAACCTGACATGTGCGCGCAACCAAAACCTAGATGATCGAGGGACAAATTCGTCTCGGATCACAATTCGCTATTGTGCGAACCGAAAGTATTGGGTCATGATCCGGCCGTCACAAGCTCGGCCGCGCCGAGTTTGCTGCGGTGCTGGGGTGCACCTTTGGGGAATACATGGACAGTCTGTTTGATGCCGAAGAGCTGTTGTCTCTAGCTCGGCTCGACCTTCAAAAAGGCGATGTTGCCGCTGGATTGGGACGACTGAAGCAAGCGTTGCAGAAGCCCGACTGCCCAACGGCTGCACTCGTTGAGGCCGCCCGTGTTTATGCTCAGCTGGGCCTGCGAAAGAAGGCTCAACCGCTATTTGGCCAGTACCTCGAGCAATCACCGAATGATGTCGATGCTCGATTTCAACTGGGCATGGTCGCATTTGAAGACGGCGAAATTGGGGCGGCCCTGAGCGTCTGGGAGCAGGTGCTGCAAAGCACGCCTGTTTATCCGCCGGCGCTGTTCTATCGAGCGGCGGCATTGGTGCGTCAAGGCGATGCCACGGAAGGGCGCCGCCTGCTTCGCTCGGCGATGGACGTGATCGAAGCGGACAATCTTTACTTCAAGCGATCCAAAGACCTGTTGGCGGCAATCGAATCCGGTCAAGGCACGGGCATCGTTGTGGCCCCAGAACAAGCCTACCGAAATCAGCATTGATCGATCGCGGACATGGACGTCTCACCAGATCGCTTCGAGAAACTGCGTCGTTATCTGACGCAGGACCCGGGCAATACGACACTTTGCGAAGAGACGTCGGAGATCGGATTACAGCTCGGACGATACGCTGAGACCAGCGAACTGTTATCGACCACGCTTGCGCTTCGTCCCGAGCATCAAGGCTTGCGATTTCGTCTGGGGACGGCGCAGTTGGCATTGGCGCAGTACGAAAGCGCGATTCAGCAATTCGAGACTTTGATCGAACTCGGAAATCGGCATCCCGCCATTTTGTACAACCTGGCGTACGCCTGGTCCCGGCTGGGCGATATGGTCGAATGCCGCGCGGTTTTACTGGATGTGCCCGCAGCTGATCGCAACGCGATGCCAGAAGCAGGTCGCCTCTTGGCGCTGGCTTGCCATCACACCGAAGACTGGGAAACCGGGACGGCGACCCTCGAAGAACTGGTGGCGCTGCACCCGGGTGACGCCGAGGCCTGGGGCCAGCTCGCACTGATGGCCTTCGATGCCGATGACATCGCCCGTGCACAACGAGCGGCCGATAAAGCGCTCGCCATCACGCCGAATCAATCGACGGCACTCAGCGCGCTGGGTGGAATCGCATTGGAATCGCGCGATATGAAGCGAACCCTCGAGTATTTCGGCCGTGCTGTCGAGTCGAATCCCCGAAATGGGCGCGCCTGGTCAGGACTGGCGTTTGGACAGTTGCTTGCGCTCAACGCCGACGGCGCGGCTGATTCATTCAATAAAGCCGTTGAGTTCATGCCAGACCACCTCGGCACTTGGCACGGCTTGGGGTGGGTGCAGTTGATGTTGGGGGATCTTGCGGCTGCGCGCCGCAGTTTCGAGAAGGCGCTCGATCTGGATCGAAATTTCGCCGACACGCACGGTGCCTTGGCGGTCGTAGCGGCCCTGGAAGGACGCGAACGCGACAGCGAACTCTCGGCTCGTCGTGCCTCAGGGCTGAATCGCCGCTCGTTTCCTGCTCAGTACGCTAAGAGTCTGCTGCTCGCACGAAAAGGGGAGGTCGCGCAGGCAGAAGCCTTGCTGCAGGACCTCATGCAGCGGGCCCCGGCGGAAGGCAACTTCTCGACCGAATCGTTGGTTGCGGATCTCGTGGGCGACCTGACCGCTCGCAAGCGCACACAACACTGACCCGGCGAGCATCGCACTCCATGACCAGCGATCTCGCACTCGGACTGACCCAACAAATGTTGTGGACGGCATTGTGGGTCGCCGGACCGGTCATTGGCGTGAGCATGCTGGTCGGCTTGCTGGTGAGCATCTTCCAGGTCGTCACGCAGATTCAGGAGATGACGCTGACGTTCATCCCGAAGCTCGCCGCAATCTTCTTCGTGCTGCTGGTTCTAGGGCCTTGGATGTTGTCGCGGTTGGTCGATTTCAGTCGAACCCTGATCGCCGGGATTCCCGGCTTCCTGGATTGAGTCGATGGCACTCACGATCGATATCGGCTGGGTACTTGCGGGGTTGCTGGCAGCGACGCGATGGGCCGGTGTTTTGATGCTGACCCCGGTGTTGGGTTGGTCCAGTGTGCCCGGCAACATTCGCGTTCTGCTGATCGTGATGCTGTCCGTCATGACGGTGACCGTGTCCGGTTACGCCGTGCAGGCGGCGCAGGACATTCTCGGCGTGGGTGATCTGATCGTGAGCTTTGCTCGCGAACTCTTGCTCGGCGGCGCGCTCGGATTTGGGGTGCAGTGTGCTTTCGGCGCGTTTGCCGTCGGCGGGCGCCTGCTCGATTATCAGATGGGCCTGAGCATCGCGACCCTGTTCGATCCGAGCACAAAAGCTTTCAACTCGCTGATGGGCACGCTGATGTCGATGCTCGGTGCGCTCCTGATGCTGACGCTGGACGCACATCACAACCTGCTGCGCGCGATGTTCCGCATGTTCGAATGGATCCCGATAGGACGGTCGGTCGAGTACCGCCCGACCGAGTTGGTGACGCAGTTCGGACTCATGCTGACCTACGGCTTCACGCTGGTGGCACCGGCGGTGGCCGGGCTGCTGCTTGTCGACGTGGCGACGGCGCTGGCGTCGCGCCTGATGCCGCAGGCCAATGCCTACTTTGTCGCGATTCCCGTCAAGGTCTTGGTGGGGCTGCTGCTGTTTGCGTTGTCGCTGCGCTACTTCGAGCCGCGAGTGAGTGCGCTGTTCGAAGGCGTGCTCTCGCGCTGGCCGCTGTTGGTGGAGGTGCGCTGACATGGCCGAGAGCGTCGAGCAAGACCGGACCGAACCCGCATCGCCCTACAAGCTCAAGGAAGCGCGCAAGCGCGGACAGGTCTTTCGTAGCGCGGAGATCAATTCAATCGCCGCTTTCGCCACCGCGCTCGTCTGCATGCTCGCGTTCGCGGATTGGGCAGCTCACCGGTTGATGAGTTTGATGGCATCCGTGATCAGCCAGGCAGGACAGCGCGAGATCGATATCGATCAGGCCATGAGCCTGTCATCGCATCTGGGGCGTCAGGGTTTGACGATCATCAGCCCGCTGCTGTGTCTGGTCGCTATCGTCGGCATTCTCACCAATCTGCTGCAGGCCGGTCCGGTCTTCTCCTTCTTTCCGCTCAAGCCCGATTTCAATCGACTGAATCCTGTTGCCGGATTCAAGCGCGTGTTTGCGATCCGCTCGCTCTATGACGGGCTCAAAACCGGGATCAAGCTCGCGATTCTCGCTGCGGTCATTCACTTGATCTTGCGCTATCAACAACCGCGGCTATTCGAGCTGTTACGGCAACCGATCAATTCTCATCCGGAAGCCTTCAAGCACCTGCTGCTCGTGACGACGTTTGCACTGCTGATCGCATTCATCGCGCTGTCCATCATCGACTTCACGTACTCGCGATGGGAGTTCCGGCGCAAGATGCGCATGAGCCGGCGTGAGCTCAAGGACGAGCACAAACGCCAGGACGGTGATCCGCAGGTCCGTGCAAAACGGCGCGAATTACAGCGGTCCATGAGAAAGAAGGTGGCATCGTTGACCCAGGTCAAGGATGCCGATGTCCTGATCACCAATCCGACCCATCTGGCCATCGCGCTGCAGTACCGCCGGGGCGACACTTCAGCGCCTCGTGTACTGGCCAAAGGGGCGGGTGATCTGGCGGCGCGGATGCGGCGCCTGGCCTTCGAGCACGGGGTGCCGGTTGTCACCGACCCACCACTGGCGCGCCGGCTGTATCGCGCCGTTGAGGTCGATCGGCTCATTCCAGAAGACACCTATGCCGCAGTCGCCGTCATTCTGCGGCGGGTGCTCGCTCGCAAACGAGGCGGGGTGTCTGCGGCATGACAGCAGCGACGACCCAGACGCGAAGCGGAGCCGTCGGCGAAGGTGTCGTCGTTCTCGGCGTGCTCGCCATTCTGGTGGTGCTGTTCTCGCCGATCCCGACCTCGCTGCTCGATTTCCTGCTGATTACGAATCTGAGTTTCGCGCTGTTGGTGCTGCTGCTCACGTTTTATACCGACCGACCGCTGGCGTTCTCGACGTTCCCCTCGATTCTGCTGATCGCGACCTTGTTTCGCTTGTCGTTGAATGTCGCTGCGACGCGCTTGATCCTGACCGATGCCAATGCCGGCCGTGTCATCCATGCCGTCGGCACCTATGTCGTTTCAGGCAATTACGTGATCGGTTTGGTGGTCTTCTTCATCCTGATCGTCGTGCAGTTCGTGGTTGTCACCAACGGTGCGCAGCGCGTTGCCGAAGTCGCAGCCCGATTCACGCTGGATGCGATGCCGGGCAAGCAAATGAGCATCGACGCCGATCTGAACATGGGGCTCATCAATGAAGCCGAGGCCCGGACGCGCCGGCGTGACATCGAGCGCGAAGCCAATTTCTATGGCGCGATGGATGGTGCCAGCAAGTTCGTCAAGGGCGATGCCATCGCCGGCATCATCATCATCCTGATCAACATCATCGGCGGTTTGATCATCGGCTTGGCCCAGAAAGGCATGGACTGGGCAACGGCCCTCCGGACTTTCACATTGCTGACGGTGGGCGATGGCATCGTCACACAAATTCCGGCGCTGGTCATCGCGACCGCCACCGGCATCATCGTCACGCGCGCGGCGACCGATGCCCAGTTGGGACAAGAGCTGATCGATCAGGTCACGCGCTTTCCGAAATCCTTGCTGATGCTCTGTGGGGCGCTGACCATCGCGCTGCTGCTGCCCGGGATACCCGCGGTGCCCGTGGCGGTGCTCCTGGTGCTGGCCGGCTCACTTGCCTTCCTGACCTACCGCCGTCGCCGCGCTGGCGCTTTGGCAGACGAAGCCCCCACGGCGCAGGCCCAGAGCGACGAGGTCGATCTGTATTCGTCGTTGAAGGTCGAGCCGATCGAACTGGAATTCGGCGCGGCGCTCAAGCCCCTTATCGGAGATGCCGAGGGGCAGTTCATGCGGCGGCTCAAGGCGTTTCGTCGGCAGCACGCTTTGGAGCAGGGGATGGTGATTCCGGCGGTTCGGCTTAAGGAAGACCCGCGACGCGCACCCGCGAGCTACGCCATCAAGTTCTTTGATGCGACCGTGGCGGAAAGCACGCTGGCGGCGAATGCTAGCTTGGCGATCAATCCCGGCAAGGTCTCCCGCAAGATCGAAGGGCTCGAGACCAAGGATCCGACTTTCGGCTTGCCCGCCGTCTGGATCGATCCGCAGCGCGAAGATGAAGCGCGTGCGGCGGGCTATACCGTCGTCGATCCGATGCTCGTGCTGGTGACGCACTTCACGGAAATCATTCGCAGTCAGGGGTATCAATTGCTGACGCGTCGAGAGACTGAGCAGCTCGTGGGCAAAGTGCGAGAGGCGCAGCCCAGTCTGGTCGAGGAGATGATCCCCGCTGTGCTGACGTTGAGTGATGTGCAAAAGATCCTGCAGTCTCTGCTGAGAGAGCGCGTGCCGATTCGCAATCTGGAGTTCATTCTCGAAGCCCTGGCAGAGGCATCGCGCAGCACGAAGGAATCCGAAGCCCTGACCGAGCGCGTGCGCGAGAAGCTATCGCTCGCCATCTGTCAGCGATTCTCGAGTCGCGATGGAGCACTGCATGTGCTCACGCTCGAACCCGCGCTTGATCGGCAGTTGCGCGAGGCCACGCGAGCGACCGAGGCGTTGCCGGCAGGCTCAGTTCTGGATCCCGTGCTGCTGGATCGGCTGACACGATCGCTGATGAAAAATACCGAAGCGATGCTCAGCAGCAACTTGACCCCGGTTCTGCTGAGTCCGCCAGCATTACGGCGTGCGCTACGGCGCATCACCGAAGGCGTCTTGCCGCATCTCAACATCGTGTCGTCGAGCGAGATTCCGCCGTCAACGGTCGTTCGCGCGTTCGGTACTGTGGCCGCCTGATCGAAACGGAGATACCACATGGTCGATGCCATTCAAATCTCGACGTCTTCGCTGCTCAGCGACATGGAGCGGATGCGTCTGATCAGCCAGAACCTTTCCAATGGTTCGACCCCGGGTTATCGGGCCGAGCTCGCCAATGGCCGGATGCCGACGCGTTTCGATGACTGGCTGGCTGCCGAGCGGATCCCATCGACTGCGGTCACACGCTTGCAACTCCAGGGCACGATCCAGTCCACTCAGCACAGTCTCGACCTGGCGATTCAGGGCGACGGTTACTTTGAGATCGAGACGGATCATGGCATCCGCTACACGCGCCGCGGCGACTTTCGTCTCGACGAAGATTCGCAACTGGTGACGCCGGCCGGTGATCGTGTCGTGGCGGCGACCGGCTCGCTGCGGTTGCCGAGCCCAGAGGTGTCGATCGATACCCAGGGTGTCGTTCGACACGCGGGCAACGACGTGGGGACTGTCTCGATCGTCACCTTCGCCAATGATCAGGATCTGGTCTACGAAGGGGAGGGGCTTTATCGGGCGCAAGCCGTTCCATCGACGGCGCTGGATTGGAGTCGGACCCGCGTTCAGCAAGGTGCGCTCGAAGCGTCGAACGTTCAGCCGATGCAGCAAATGACCGATCTCATGCAGACGGTTCGCCACCTCGGCTTCTCGGCGCAGGCCTTACGCGCTTACGACCAAATTCTCGACGCGGCCATCAACGACGTGGCGCAAAACTAGAGGGAGCTGACGTGATCGATTCGATCTATCTGAGCATGGGCGCCTTGCAGGCACAGCAGACGCGCCTGACCGCGGTGTCGAACAATCTGGCCAATGTGAACACGGCGGCGTTCAAGAAAGCGCGTGTGTCGTTCGCAGACCTGATGTATCGGCCGATCGATGCCAGTCGTGCCTCGCTTGATCCGGTGGTACCGGAGAACCTCATTGGCACCGGCACGACGATCGCCCGCACCGAGCAGATCTTCAGCCAGGGTGATCTGCGCCAAACCCAGCGTCCGCTGGATCTCGCCATCCAGGGGCAGGGCTTCTTTGAAATCGAGTTGCCCGATGGCACCACCGCTTACACCCGCCTGGGTCAGTTCGCACTCAACGATGCAGGCGAACTGGTGACGGCGGACGGCTTTCGTCTCAACAGCTCGGTGCGCGTGCCGACAGATGCTTCGGAAGTTCGCATCTCAGCGGTGGGTGAAGTCACGGCGGTGGTGTCCGACAACAACGATGCGGTGGAATTGGGACAGATCGATCTCGTTAACTTCGCCAATCCTTCCGGCCTGCGTCCTATTGGCAGCGGCCTGTATGTGCGCACCGAGACCTCCGGCGAGCCGTATGCCGGGACCACCGGTGATTTGGGCCTTGGCACTGTGAAACAGGGCTTTCTTGAAGCATCGAATGTCGATTTCGTCGAAGAGCTGGTCGAGCTCGAGATGGCGCAGCGTGCGTATCAAATGAATGCGCGGGTGCTGCAAGCCGCCGACGAGGTGCTTGGCGAAATCAACGGGCTGCGGCGCGGATAACTCATGAAGCCCGTCCCGGCCCACATGCATCGATGGATCGCCTTGTTGCTCGGGGCTTGGATGCCATTGCTGGCGATTGCAGCGACGAAGGCGGACGACTCAGCGTTCATCGAGCAGCTGCGTCACTCTGCAGGAGCCGCGCTGCAGCAAGCTTTCGCTGATTTATATCCGGGATTGCAGCTCGAGCCGGTCGGCGAGGTCCGCTTGCCGGCCTGCCGTAGCGGTCAGCGCCACATCGGATCGGCGCAACTCGATTCGTCGCTGCAATTGCAGCCTCGATTGCTGGCACGGGTGACCTTGGCGTGTGAAGGAGCGGTCGCGCGGTCGATCCCGGTTTGGTTCAGGCCCAGTGGCGCGGTTCCGCTGTGGACCACAGCGCGGCCGCTGACGCGTGGCGAGGTGCTGACAGCAGGCGTGATGGAGCGTGTTCTGGTTCCGGCCGCCGAACTGCACCGGGCGCCGTTTTCGGGAAGCGATCATGAGCTTTCTTCGTTTCGCGCCCGACATGACATGGCACTAGGCGAAATCGTCGGTGCCGCTGATCTGGAGCGGGTTCCGGCGGTTCAAGCCGGCGCGCCAGTGGCCATCGACGTGATTGAAGGATCCGTTCGGCTGGTGTTGGTCGCCACGGCGGATCAGGACGGTGCGGTGGGCGACACGATCCGCGTGCGCAATCGATCAAGTGGCGATGCGTTCGCCGTGGTGGTCCGAGATACGAACCGAGGCGAGGTCGTAAGCCCATGAATCGACTGCATCAGGCTGCCATTGCATTGTCTCTTTGGGCGGTCGTCCCCGTGCACGCCGAGAACCTCTACGACGAATCGACGTTCCGCTCGATGGTGGCCGATCAGAAAGCGTATCGCGTGGGTGATGCGGTGACGGTCCTGATCGTCGAAGCGGCTACCGCCGAGACACGCGCGGACTCTTCGGAGAAAGCCGATTTCGGTATCAGTGCAGGAGTCTCCGACGATCAGGACAATCATGGCGTTGGGTTGTCGGTGGGCACCGATAGCGCCGGTGCCGGGCGCACCTCACGATCCGGACAACTGCGGGCGATGATCTCGGCTCGCATCGATCAGCAGTTGCCGTCAGGTGATCTGGTGCTGCATGGCAGCCAGGTGATCACCGTCAACGGCGAGCAACAGCGCATCAGCGTTCAAGGCACAGTCCGTCCGGTCGATATCGCGTCGGACAACACGGTGCTATCGACGCGTCTGTCCGAATCCAAAATCGATTTCGTAGGCGAAGGGTGGGTGGCGCGAAATCAGAAGACCGGTTTCTTCGGTCGACTCCTGCAGTTCGTCGGCTTCTGATCATGCACCTGCGCGTTCGCCGACACTGGGTCGTTTTCACCGCGATGGCCGCGCTGGTTGCCGCTCCATCGAGTTGGGCGCAGACCGGAGTTCGGATCAAGGAACTGGCGCGCATCGATGGTGCGCGGGAAAACCCGCTTGTCGGCTACGGCCTGGTGGTGGGGCTGGCCGGTACTGGAGATAGCACGCGCAGTCGTGCCACCACCCAATCGGTCGCCAACACCTTGCTGCGATTCGGGCTGCGCATCGATGCGGATCGACTCGCCTCCCGCAACTCGGCGGCTGTGCTGGTAACCGCGTCGCTGCCGTCATTTGCCAATGTGGGCGACAAGTTCGATATCAATGTGGCCTCCATCGGCGATGCACGCAGTCTCGCCGGCGGGACCTTGTTCATGACGCCGCTGGCGGGCGCGAACGATACGGTTTATGCGATTGCGCAAGGTCCGATTTCAGTGGGCGGCTTTCGCTACGACGCGTTTGGCAATCTCTCGCAGAAGAATCACCCGACGGTCGGAATGGTTTCGGGCGGGGCGATGGTCGAGCAGGCGCCGGTCAATGATGTGGTGAGCCCAAACGGCTCGGTCTATCTGGTTCTGCATTCGCCGGATTACACGACTGCAGGGCGAGTCGTTGATGCCTTGGGGCAAGCGTTCGGCGCGGACCGTGTCGGACGCGACATCACGCCTGAAGGCCCCGATCGCATCGTGTTCCGCCTGAATAGTGCGGAGCGATCGCGCTACGTCGAAATGGTGCGGCGCATTGAAGGCCTTACGGTGGTTCCCGACGTTGTGGCACGCGTCATCGTCAACGAGCGCACCGGAACGGTGGTCAGCGGTGGCGACGTTCGACTTGAGAAGGTTTCGGTCACACACGGCGAGCTTCGCGTCGAGATCGATACCGACTACCTCGTTTCACAGCCGCTGCTCGTTTCGAGGGCGGGTAACGGTGTGCGTACGGCGGTGGTGCCGGACACGACGATCAAAGTGCAGGAGGTGAGTGCGCCCACGGTCTCGATGCCGGCGGGCGCCACTGTCTCGGAACTCGCCGTGGCCTTGAACAAAGTGAAGATGACGCCGCGCGACATCATTTCCATCTTGCAGTCGATCCAGCGTGCCGGTGCTCTGCACGCCGATCTCGTGGTGCAGTGAATCCGAAGAACAACAAGGGAGCGTTTTGCACATGATTTCCGCCATCAGCGGTATCACCCGAGAACTCGCCATGGTGGCGCTGGACGGCCTGTCCCTGCGACACCAAGCCATTGCCTCGAACATCGCGAACCGCGACACGCCGGGCTATTCGCGATTGACCGTTGAATTTGAGGCGCAACTGGCCTCGATCTTGAGCGCACACGACGCAGGGGCGTCGGATGCCGCTACGCGGTCGAATTTGAATCAGGCAGCCGGTGGTTTGCACCTGTCGCCAGCCGCTGAGTCCGAAGTCCGCCTCGATACCGAGATGGGCGATCTGACCCGGAACACCTTGCAGTATCAAGCCTTGCTGACGGCACTCCAGCGCGTGGGCTCGATGACGCATAACGCCATTTCCGGAGGCCGCTGATGAGTGGCTATTTGACGGCGATGGAAATCAGTTCGGCCGGCATGACGGTCGAGCGCCTTCGACTGGACACCGCGGCCCTCAACATCGCCAATGCCAACAGTATTCGCGATGCTGCCGGATCGCTGTATCAGCCCTTGCGGGTATTTGCTCGTGTCCAGGCGCCGTCTTTCGACTCGATCTATGGCGGCGCCAAGGTGCCGTTGGTGACGGCGGAAAGCTTGCCGACGGCCGACCCGCCTCGTCGTATTCACGACCCTGGCAATCCGCTGGCAGACAGCGCCGGCTTCGTCGAGCAGCCTTCCGTGGATCCCGTGATCGAAATGACGCAGATCATGACGGCGGTTCGCGGATATGAAGCCGATGTTCGGGCAATGAACGCAGCGCGCGCGATGGCGATGCGGGCCCTGGAAATCGGAGCGAATTCGTGAGCGACGCCGTTACCGCCATTGCGGCTGTTTCCCGTCTGCGCGCGGAAGCGCTCGAGCCTGCTGCGATCACCACGCCAGCGGCGTCGACCGGCGCATCGGATTGGCTTGCACAGCAGCTTCAGCAGACCGACGCGAAGATCAAATCGGCCGACGTGGCCGTCCAACAACTCGCCGCAGGGCGTGACGTGGAGTTGCACCGCGTGATGCTCGACATCGAACAGGCGCGCGTCTCGTTCGATCTGATGGTGCAGGTCCGCAACCGTCTGGTTGAGGCCTACCAAGACATCGTTCGCATGCAGGTTTGATCCAGGAACTCCGTGATGTCTTTTCTGCAGTGGTGGAATCAGCGGTCCGGCGATCAGCAGTTGGCAATCGGTGCAGGGAGCGTTTTGTTCCTGGCTGCGATCGTTGCTGCAGCGGTCTTCGCGTTTCGGCCGTCTTACGAGGTGCTGGTCGGAGGCTTGGGAGCCGAAGAGGTCGCGACCGTGACCACGCAGCTCTCGAAAGCTTCGATCGAGTATCGTCTTGAGGCCAAGGAGGGCAACGTCCTCGTACGTCGGGACGACATTCTCGGTGCACGCAATCGCTTGGCCGAAGAAGGGCTTCCGCTGAAGGGCCCGCAGGGGTTCGAGCTGTTTGATAACGCCGAGTTCGGGATGACCGAGTTCGCGCAGCGCATCAATTTCCAGCGGGCGCTCGAAGGCGAACTGACGCGCACGATCGTTGCGCTGGATGAAGTCAGCCGGGCTCGTTTGCACCTGGTCCTGCCCGAACAAGGACTGTTCAAGCGCAATGACGAAACGCCGAAAGCCTCGCTCATGCTCGTGCTCAAGGATCGCGTCAGCCTGACGCCAGCGCGTGTGCGGGGCATCCAGGATCTGGTCGCCTCATCGGTTCCCGGCATGCGCGCCGAAAACGTGACGATTCATGACCATCGGGGCGTGAGTTTGAGCCCCGGGGCAGAGGGTAGTGGCCCAGCACAAGGAATCGACGGTCGACTCGACGCCAAGCGCAGCATGGAACTGTATCTGGCGGCCAAGGCGGAAGAGGCTTTGCGCAATGCCTTTCCGAACGATCATGTCGCCGTGATCGTGGACGCCGATCTGGATCTCGATCGGCGTCACGTTGAACGCGACGAGACGAGTTCCGCGCTGCGATCCGCAGGCCTTTTCTCGATGTCGACGTCACTCTCGAAGTCGGGGAGTGCCGACGAGACCAGTACCGCGACAAGGGCCGCGCCTGCGGAGCCTACGCGGTCTGTGAATGAGCATGTGACGGAGTCGATCGACGTCGCGTCCGGGGCGATTCGCCGTCTGACCGTTGCGATCCTGGTGCCTTCGAGCTCGGCAGGGGCGACACGCGAGGCCCTCATCGAGCTGGTTCGCAATGCCATCGGCGCGGATGCTGCGCGTGGTGACCGGATCTCGATCATGGAGACCGATCGCAATGCATGGCTGCCCGAAGCGCCGGACGGCATTTCGGCGGTCGGCGGTTCGACGCTGGACGACGGCCTCGTCGTCAATGGATCGGCGATCTCGTCGAAGACGCTCACGGGCTGGGCAGTGGTGGGGCTCGGTGTGCTGGCGCTGTTCGCCTTGATCGGCTTCGGGATCGGGCGCCGCCTGGCGGTTCGTCCCATGACGCCCCAGGAGCGCCATCAGGCGCTGACAGAGCTCCGGCAGTGGATTGACACGTCGCAGCGCGCGGAGGGCACATGACCGCTCCTGCAGCGCGTGGCGTGCGCTTGGCAGCGGCTTATCTCGAGTCGGTGGCAGCCGCCGATCGCAAGTGGCTGTTGGCGCAGTTGCCGCCGCAGACGGCCCAGCATCTGGAAGCCGAGCGTGCGCAACTGCCGGTGTCGCTACGACGGACGCGGATACGCGATCTGATTTGGGACATCGCACGACCGGACCCTGCGGTTACCACCACTCCGCAGCCCGCACCGCCCCAGAATTTCGAGGCCTTTCTTGATGACGCCGAACAGTTGAGCCTGGCGGAAGCGGACGCCGCGATCGTGGTGCCGCTCCTGGCGGCAAAGCCGGCCTGGTTCTGTGCCGCCGTTTTGACGATTCAGGATTGGCCTTGGCGTTCCGCACTTGTCGCCGCGATGCCGGCGCTGCAATCGACCACCATCATCTCGGCGACGACAGTGACGACTCGCCGGGCGATGGTGCGTGCGCTGGTCAGCGAACTGGAGGCGTCGTGACGCCTCATGTTTGGCCAGTGTGGATGCAACACCGGGGCTGCTCATGGGCGTGATTGTCTCGTCCACGGCGGAGGGCGGCCGCGTGACGTTGCCTACCGCTCATGGCGGCGCCAGAGCGAATGAGGCACGTCGCACGACTCTGGGTACGTCGTTGCCATCGCCCCTGATCGATGGGGTGCTCAGCGTGCTGCAGGGCGAGACCCCGGCTGCGGCTGCGCTCAGGGAGCCTATCGCCTTGCCGATGACGGCGGGGCCTTCCGCTGTGCCGACAGCTGACCCGCAAGCTCTCGAGGCGGCAAGACAGCAGGCCTATGACGAGGGTTACTCCAAAGGCGAAGCCGAGGGGCGATCCGTGTGGTCTGCGGATAACCAGCGTCTGGCCTCGCTCATTACCGAGATCGACGCGCAATGGCGCTCGCGCATCGAGGATGCCGAGGAACTGGCCATCGAAATCGCCTTCGCGGCTCTCAGCCGCTTGCTCGGAACCGAGTTGGCCCAGCGCGACACGGTCATCGCGATGGTCAAGCGCACGCTGCTCGAAGCGCAGGCCGATCGGACGCGATTGAGCGTGCACCTGTCGCCGCACGACTTCGACTTTCTGGGCGATGAAGGGCGAGCACTGTTGACGGTCGATCGCCCCAACCTGGAATGCGTCGCCGATGCGCGAGTCAAGGTGGGCGGGTGCTTGCTGGAGACGGCGCACGGCACGCTCGACGGTCGCATCGAGATCCAGCTGGCCCGACTCAAGGAGGCGGTGCTCGATGCTCGCAAGAACAGCGCAAGCTGAGGCCATCGAGCGCTACGTCGGGGCTCTGCAGGCAGCGGAGTTGTTCCCGCGGCTTGGGCGTGTGCTGGGCTATCAGGGCTCCATCGTGGAGTGCGAAGGGCCGGATTGTTTCGTGGGCGAGTTATGCGAGATCTACGGCGCGGCCGACCAACGTCCGATCCGTGCGGAAGTGGTGGGATTCAAACGTAATGCGGTTCTGCTGATGCCATTCGGCGAGGTGCACGGCATTCGGCCTGGAAGCCAGGTCATGGCGACCGGGCGGGTTCCTCAACTCGCCGTCGGTCCGGCTTTGCTCGGGCGCATCGTGGATGCGTTCGGACACCCCCTTGATCATCGGGGTCCCATCGCCTTTGAGCGCCAGGTGCCTCTCCAGGCATCCGCTCCCAACGCGATCGAGCGACATCGCATCGAACGAGGCTTTGAAACCGGCGTGCGCATCATCGATGCGCTCACGCCGCTGGGGATTGGGCAGCGTGTCGGCTTGTTTGCCGGCAGCGGCGTTGGCAAAAGCACGCTCCTGGGCATGATGGCCGCCACCAGCGTCGGCGAGATCAATGTGATCGCGTTGATCGGTGAACGGGGACGCGAGGTTCGGGATTTCGTCGACGAGCATCTCGGCCAATCCCTGGCGCGCTCGGTGGTGGTGGTGGCAACGGCGGATCAGCCTGCGTTGAACCGCGTGCATGCGGCTTGGAGCGCCATGGCCATCGCCGAGTATTTCCGCGATCAAGGCCGCGACGTGGTGCTGACCCTGGATTCGCTGACCCGTCTGGCCATGGCCCAACGCGAGATCGGCCTGGCCGCTGGCGAGCCGCCCACGGTTCGCGGGTACACCCCTTCGGTCTTCGCTCTGCTTCCGCGCTTCCTGGAGCGGGCGGGGCCCGGACGCAACGGCTGCGGCAGCATCACGGGATTGTTCACCGTACTGGTGGAGGGAGACGATTTCTCCGAGCCGATCTCGGATCACGCTCGCGCCATCCTCGATGGCCACATCGTGTTGACGCGCGAAATCGCACAGCAGGGCCAGTTTCCGGCCATTGATCCCCTGCAAAGCATCAGTCGTCTTGCGCGACAGGTGGCGGCACCCGCGGCGATGAGCATCGCGGAAGAATGCGTTGCGCTGTTGGCGCTCTATGAGCAGTCGAAAGACATGCTCAGCTTCGGCGCCTACAAGCCGGGAACCAACAAACAACTCGACAAGGCAGTCCGGGTTGTTCCGAAGCTGCGGAGTCTGTTCAAGCAAGGCATCAAGGACGTGTGCCCGCAGGCCGAGACCTTGCAGAAGCTGGCCGCGCTGATGGCCGAATCCGGAGGCTCGGTATGACCCGCCGATCCATCGCCCCACTGGTGCGTCTTATGGAATGGGAGTCGATTACGGCGGATCAAACGTATCGTCTTCGGCTCGATGAGCAGGCGCATGCCATCGAAGCACGCGACATCAGCGAAGGGCGTCTCGGTTTTATCCAACGTCGCATCGAGAGCGTTCTGAATCACTCACAGCTGTCGGTTGATGAGTACCGACTGCACGAGCAGCAACTCGCTGGCGGTCTTTCGACGCTGTGGCAGCGCCAGGCCGTCGTGGATGACGTGACGCAGCGCACCGAGCAATCGCGCGAAGCGGCGATACAAGCGCAGCACCGCCTGGAGGTGCTGCGGAAAGTTCAGGATCGACGCGCCGCTGAGACTCACCGAGCCGAGCAAAAACGAGCGGAGACCGAGACCAACGAGTTGTGGTTGAGCCGCCGGAGCCCCACGGCATGACGAACGCGATTTCTCATTTTTCAGTGGATGCGCCGATTGCGGCGGCGCGAGTGGCGAACTCGGCTTCCCGGCAGCAGTTGGAGCGCTCGGCGTTCGAGCATCTGTTCGAGTCCGACGTCCACTACAAATCATTCAGTGCTGCAACACAGCCGCCGGCATCACCGTCGAACGGCGAGACCCCGACGGGTAGTGGTGCGCAACCTCAGGTCGACATCGCCGCTTCGCCGAGCTTTGCGCCGCATCGTGTCGGGCAGCCGGAGTCATCGTCGACTGCGGTTGAGCAGACGGCTCTGCCGGATGCGCCAACGGGTGCTGCGAGAGTCGCCGCGCTGCCTGGACAGATCGAAGGGAAGGACGGAAGCGTCGAGCCGCACATCGAGTCAGCGCGATCGAGCGGCGAGGTTCAGGCGCGCTCGCTCGCTCATTCCACCGTGAACATGTCGGTTTATCTCGACGAGCAAGGAGCACATCTGGTCGTGCGGCAAAACCTTGCAAGCCGTGATGAGGAGACGGGGTTGGCGCAAGCGATCAAGAGAGTGCTGGCGCGCTTCGGTTTGAAGCTCGCGCGGTTGAAGGTCAATGGCAACGGTTTGACATAGGGCGGAGACGATCATGGCGGTCGATGCGATCGGCGGGACAGTGGGTGCAGGGGCGGGCGATGCAGTGCAGCGATCCGGGGTCAGCGAAGACGACTTCATTCGCCTGTTTCTGACGCAGCTGAGTTTCCAGGATCCGTTGGAGCCGGTAGACAACGCGGAGTTTCTCGCTCAGTTGGCGCAATTCACCAGTGTCAGCCAGTTGCAGAGCGTCAATGCCAACCTCGAGGCCTTGCTTGGCGTCCAGGCATCGAATCAGGCCGTTGGCTTGCTTGGCAGGACGGTGGAAGTCAGTTCGTCGCCGAGCAACGTCATTGGCAAGGTGACGACCTTGGACTACCGAACGGGAAGTCCCTTGCTCACTGTGGTGGGCAGCGATGGGGCGGTCCTCGAAAGCGTGTCGCTGTCTCGTGTTGCACTCGTGAGGGAGTAAATCCATGACTGCACTGACCGGCATCTTCATCAGCCAAACGAGTCTGCTGGCGTTCTCGAAAGCCCTGGACTCGATCAGCAACAACGTCGCGAACCTCAACACAGTGGGGTTTCGCGGTTCCGATCTGTACTTCGCCAGCTTGGCCGCCGCACAACCGAGCGTGCAGGACTTTCGAGAAGGCAGCGGTGGCGGCGTCATCGGGTCCGGCACGGAAGTCAGTGGCGGTGGGCGTCGATTCGGTTCCGGAGAATTGCGGGAAACCGGCACCTCGACGCACCTGGCGATCTCCGGCCAGGGATTTTTTGTTCTGACGCAGAATGGTGTTCAGTACCTGACCCGTTCCGGACAGTTTGAACTCGACGAGAGTGGAACGCTGATCGACCCGGTCTCCAAGGCCAAGGTTCAGGGCTATGGGGCTGACGGACTGGCGGATCTCCGGATCGACTTGTCGCAGCTGAGTCCGGCGAATCCGACGACCAAGGTGACGTTCACGGGGACGTTGTCGACTGGCGACAACAGCCATCAGAACACGATCAATGTGTTCGATGCCGACGGCACACAGCAAACGTTCACCGTCGATTTCACGAAGAACGAAACAACGCAGCAATGGACGTTGTCGGTGAAGAAGGCGGATGGCACCGAGGTGCTCTCCGAGACGCTGTTGTATGACGTCGCTGGCATTCCGGCTACGGGTTATACGAGCTTCGATCTTCCCATCAGCTCATCGAGCGGGCGTCAGACCACGGTTGCCCTGGACTTGAGCGCCACCACGCTCTTGTCCGGGACAACTTCCACGGTCGCCGTTGGCCAGACGGACGGTTACACCTCTGGGCAACTCTCCAACTTCTCGTTCGATACCAAAGGCGTTGTCACGCTGAGCTTTTCCAATGGACAGACACAGCAAGGGCCGCAGGTCGCGCTGGCCATCGTGCCGGACCCGCAGCGCCTCGTGTCGGAAGATGGCGTGCTCTTCAAGATTCCGGACGGCGCCGACGTGCGTTTCGGAAAGCCGAATGAAGGTGGACTCGGTGCGCTCTCACCAGCGAACGTGGAACTGGCGAACGTCGATCTGGCGCGGGAGTTCGGCGACATCATCGTGCTGCAGCGCGGCTTTCAGGCGAGCTCGCAAATCCTGAATGTCTCGAGCCAGATGATCGAAGACGTCTACAACAGCCTGTCCGGACGCGGATGACCCCGTACCGTCCGCTGTTGGAGGTTGAGTTTCAGCAAATCGAAGCGGTGTTGGAAGCCGTGAGCGATGCCTGGACCACCGATTGGTTCGCAGAGGCGACACCGGCTCAGATCACACTGACGGCTTCGAAGGAGCTGTTCGACTCAAAGAGCGCATGGGCTGGAGTTCAACTCGGCAACCGTCATCTGGCGTCGATCGAGTCGAATGCCGCGACCGCGGCGGTATTCGTGGCCGCGCTGGCAGGACAGCCGGCGGCGGCGACCTGGCCTGATGCAGATCATGACCGTATCGCGATGCGCTTGGTGCATGACGCGCTCGGTGATCTGGTACTTCGTATTGCAGCTCAGTCTGGCGCGCTCGTGATCGGCGCGGTCGAACCATTCCCGGAAACCTTGCGTCACCGCGGTTCCACCAATGTGGCACTGACGATTCGCTACGCCGACGTGGTGTGCGCGCGGTTGCTGATCACGCGTGCGGCGCTGGAGCGATTTCTGATCCCTCCTCGCGAAGGCCGTCGCCACGACCAGACCGATCTGGTTCGTCGGGGCGTGGCGGTCCAACCGATCGAAACGCAGCTGAGCGTGGTGCTGGCTCGCGAGTCCATGTCGCTGGGTGATGTCCGAGATCTGCAGGTCGGACATGTTTTGACGTTCAACAAACGAATCGACGAAGCACTGGAAGTCTGGATTGGCGGCGCCGTTAGGGGCCATTGCTATTTAGGCCGCACCGGTGAGTTTCGTGCAATCCGACTGACCTCTGAGGAGTAATGGCCCATGAGCACATCCGACAAACAATCGAGCACGCCGACCGTGTCAAACGTCGACCTGGAAAATCTATCGAACAGTCCCTCGCGACCTGGTGCTCCGGCATGGACCGATCAGCGGCTGGATCTGATCCGCGATGTTCCCGTCGAAGTGGAAGCCAAGCTGGGTGTTGCGCAACTCTCGGTTGCGCGACTGTTTGCGTTGCGGGACGGCGATGCCTTGACGCTCGACACGCGGGTCGATGAGCCGGTCGACATCCTGCTTGAGGGGAAGGTTATTGCGCGAGGGGAGATTGTCGTCGTCGGCGAGCATTTCGGTGTTCGTCTGCGCGAAATCATTGCGCCGGATCGACTGTGATCGCAATGAATGGGATTCGCTCTGGCGTGCTCGCCTGCGCGCTACTGGTGATGATGTCATCGCCATCGATTGCCTCGACCGGAGAAGCCGAGGGCACCCCAGCCGTTTTGTCGACGGACGCATCGAACGATGGGGCAAACACCTGGCAGTTTCTCGGCGCCTTTGCCTATGTCGCGATTCTCGCTGCCGCGGCGTATGCGGGCGTTCACATCGTGCGGCGGCGGCGATCGCTCCTCGGCGCTGCCGCCAGCAAGGCAGGGCAGATTCGCGTGGTGAGCACCCAGCGCATCAATCTGACGTGCGCCGTGCACTTGTTGGAGATTAGGGGTGAGACGGTGGTGATGGCGACCAACGGCACCCAGGTTCATCTGCTGCAACTCAATGCTCGCCATGGTTGATCGTCGCGCCACTCGGCGGCTGATGTCCGCGCTGACGGTCCTGATCCTCGGTAGCCTGCCTTGGTGTTGCGCCTGGGGTGCCGATATCGCGTTTCCCGGCGGACAGCTCACGATCAGTGGTGCAGACGGCAGTTTGAGTACGCCGTTGCGATTGCTGATGGTGCTGACGGTCCTGAGCCTGGCGCCAGCGATTCTGATCGTGCTGACCTCCTTCACCCGCATCGTCATCGTGCTGGCGATGCTGCGGCAGGGACTCGGCATGCCCGAAACACCACCCAATGTCGTGCTCGTGAGCTTGGCGTTGTTCCTGACGATCTTCACGATGAGTCCCGTCTGGACGACCATCTCCGACCAGGCCCTGCAACCTTATGCAGCCGGCACCATCTCCGATGTCCAGGTCGTCGAGCGAGCGCTCGACCCGCTGCGCAAGTTCATGGCAGCCCAGGTGCGAGAAAAGGATCTTTCGCTGATCTTCGAACTCGCGAAAGTCGAGCCCCCACAAAAGCTCGAAGACGTTAAAACCACCCATCTGATTCCGGCTTTCATGCTCAGTGAGCTTCGGAAAGCCTTCGAGATCGGCTTTGTGCTGTTTTTGCCCTTCGTCCTGATCGACCTGATCGTGGCCAGCGTCCTGATGTCGCTGGGCATGATCATGGTGCCGCCGCTGGCTTTCTCGTTGCCGCTGAAGATTTTGTTGTTCGTGCTGATCGATGGGTGGGCTTTGCTCTCCAGCACCCTGGTCAAGAGCTTTGCCCCGATCGGATGACCCGCGAAGATGCGGATTCCGATGTCGCCGCCGCCGTCACGACACATGACGAGCAGGCGCTGTGGGCGCGATGGCGTGGGCAGCGGGTGATCGCAGCACGAGAGGCACTGATCGAGCGATATCGTTGGCTGCCCCGAAAGATCGCCGCCCAGGCGCTTCGCGATGGGGGGTATGCGAGCGATCTGGATCGTCGTGATCTGGTGCAGGCCGCAACGCTGGCCATGATTCAAGCGATGGATCGATTCGACCCGGGGATTGATCGTTCGTTTGTCGCCTTCGCAAGTAAACGGCTTAGAGGGGCGATCTTTGACGAAATCGACGGCTCTTCGGATCTGCGATCGCAAATCGCATTGGCGCGAGACTTGAAGCGCGAGCGGATCGAGTCCCTATCAGGCTCGGCGGAGGTTGCCAACCGGCTCAAGCGAGTCGTGGAGATCGCGGTGGGCGTTGCGGTCGGCATCCTGCTGGAGGACAGCGCGATGTTTGTCGACGAGACGACCCCATCAGCGCCCTATACGTCGGGCGAACTGCAGATCTTGCGTCTCAACCTGCTGGCGCTGATCGAACGGTTACCGACGCAAGAGCGATCTGTCTTGAACTACCACTACTTCCACGACCTGTCCTTCGCTCATATCGCTGACCTGCTCGGCGTCACGCGGGCGCGCGTTTCGCAGATTCACGCAAAAGCCCTGGTCGAGGTCCGTACGCGATATGCCGACTTGGGTCGCTACGACGAGATTGCCTGATGGCAATGGAGCTCGGCTCAGCGGCCTTGTTGTACCTCGCCAAGCACGGCATCGAGTTCATCGAGCACCCGCGCGTCGTCTGAGAACACCGATTCCACGCGGGCGACGACGGTCGCGAAACGCGCGTCGTTGGCCAGTTGAATGCCAAATTCCGAGAGCAGCACCGACTCGATAAACAGCCGTCGAGCCCGTTTACGATCGTCGGACTGATCAAGAGCCAGCCCCACAAGGCCGCTGCGCAAGCCGGCTCGTAGCTCATCCAGGGTGAGTTGCGCCTGAGCTTGACCTCCACGCCCTGTCGATCGAGTCCCAGCGCCCGAGGTCGTTTTATCCGAGCGGCGCGCAAGCGTCGTGCGGATCTGGGACACCAGGCCCTGCAGCCGGTCGACCGACGTCATGATGGGGGCGCTCAGCTGTCGTTACGACCGCCACTGCGGACGACGTCGGAGTAGGTGCTGGCGAACAGATGCTCGGAAGTGCCTGAGTCGGTCGGCACGCCCGCCTCCTTCAGCTTCTGCTCGACGTTGACCAATATTCGCTCAATGTCCTGAGCCAACGCCGCGTTCTCGGTCTCCTGCTGCCGAGCACGACGTAATAGCGGTAACGCGCTGACCGTGTCTGACTCAGCCAGCTTCAACAAGCCGGCCTTGAACAACTGCTGGCTGGTGTCAGGGGCTTCGATGTCCAGCGGTTCCCAGGCAAGGCGGGCAGCTTCGACGTTGCCTCGGCTGTAATGCATGAGCCCGAGTTGCAGATGAGCGGTCCAGAAAGTTGGGGCCAGCTGTACGGCTTTGCCCATGCCTTCGATTGCACGATCCATCAGACCGATTTGAGCGTGCTCCGCCGCGAGCATGAAGTGCAAGCGCCCATCCTGCGGTGCCACCGCGATACCGCGTTTGAGCTTGGCGATCGCTGCGTCGTGGTTGCCGCCTTGGCTGTCGATGACAGCGAGGTTGAGCAGCTCATCGGAATCGAGAAGTTCGTCCACGGAGGTCGCCAGTTGATTAGCACGTCAGCTGATTCTACAGACACTGTCCCTCCTGTCAGCGCTTTTGTAATTCGCCTTCAACGGTTCTTCTGATTCGCAGCACTTGACCAGGGTGGCCAAGCACATGGAGGAGAGGGCCGATCTTTCAAAGCCTTTGTTGGCTTGGGTTTCGTGTGATGCAAAAGGAACCGGCGTATGAGAGGGATTGGTAAGCCGTAAGTGAATCTACCGATGAACGAAGATGCTCGCGGTATTAGTCGGCGTCGGTGCCCGATAGCGCGAGAACGCTTCAACGGTTAGGCCGCGCGCGGAGGATGAGGGTAGTTGGATCATCTAGAACACACGATGGCCGGGGGCATTACAACAGCACGCCCCTCGTTTATTTTTTCGGTATTCTTCGCCGGATTTCTCTAACGGGGGAGAAAAATGGACGTAGCCATCGTATTGAAGAGCGAGTTCATTCGGCTGTCGAAAAAGATTGTCCGCGATGAAATGGCGTCGCTGAAGGCGTTACTGGCATCGCAGCGCAAACAATCACAACTGTTGAAGACGCGGTTGGATGCACTCGAAAAGCGAGTGAATCGCGTGCAGAAAGTGACTGGCAAGACAGAACTCAACAATGCGTCGGCGGCGGTGATCAAACCGCGATTCGATGGAGTTCAGCTCCGTGCCTTGCGCGAACGTCTTGACGTATCCCAGGTAGAGTTGGCATCACTGATCGGGGTGAGCCATAACTCCATCTACAACTGGGAAACGGGAGGCTCACAGCCTCGTGAAGCCTCGCTGGATGCGCTCGGTAAGATTAGTAAGCTTGGCAGGCGTGAAGTCCGGAAGCGATTGAATAGCTAAACCGGCATCGACGCTTGGCCTTGGTGCGATCAAGCAGAAAATCTCGAAGAGCATCAAGTGACGCAGGCAACGATGGATAATCGTTCCGCGCACAGAAGTCGGATCAAAATTCGCCAGTCCGCTCGCATTTTATTTAACGTGTTCGGGCTACCGCGACGAGAGAACTGCCGCATCGAGGGAAACAAGGTGCGAGGAGAACACAGGCCTGCGCAACCGTTGCCTGCGATCAGGCGCAGTGGAGGGGCGATCTGCCCCGGATATCACAGAAACGGATTCGGAGCCTACTGGCAATTGACGTCTATGCAGCGGATCGCACGAAGCCGATAAACCGCTCCGCATCCGAACAGGCCCAACATCAGCAGCCCCAACGAGCCACCACCTTTCTTTCCAGGGCTTTCCGACTCTCCCGGATTGCTTAGCGATTGCACCAGCAGGTTCCTCGCTTCGTCGATAGTCCCACCGGGACCGTTGCAGCGCATTCCGAAAGTGGAGATGCCGACGGTATCAATAGCGCCGGTGCTCGCCGTCCCAGATGTTGATTTCACCCCAGACCAAGCACCATAAGCTTCGCACGCGTTCGCGTTGATCGCAGACCAGGTGACGGTGGTGACGCCCCCCTGTGGGATGGTTATAGGTGCAAGCTGCAGCGAAAGCGTCGGGGGCACTACTTGGACAGCTGTGAATTCCGTGTTGACGTCGGTCGGTCTATCCGATCCGCCTGGCTGCTGGCAGTACAGATTGACTCTGTAGATTCCTGCTGCATCGGCTGTAAGCGTGAGCGTTCCAGTTTCACCGACACTGTTACGCATCGGAGATCCGCTTGGGCGCGAGTAACTCAATGAGCAAGGCTGAATTGAGCCAGTGGTGTCCCAAATTATCGTGACGTTCTGGCCAACGGTCACGCTAGCGGGTGCAACGCTGAGACTTAGGGTCGGCATATAGCTCGTCGGATGCTCAGCCCCTTCAAGCACCATTTCACCCGTGCTACCAGGGTCGAGCCAGGGCGCAAACGAATTCGTGCTGGTACCGCCACCCAACCAACTGTCAGATAACTGCTGCGAAAAGGTCACCGATCCGCATGCCCCGTTGTCGTAGCACATCTTCGTCTCAGCCATGGACGCGATACCGATCAGGTGTCCCGCCTGGTCGACTAGACCGCTCCCCGAAGCTCCGCCGAACGAAATCCCGTCACCCAGAGACGTCTCCGAAAACATGGTCCATGAACTACACGTTCCGTTCGGGCCGTTACAGGGGTTTGGGACGCCTGAGACGCTGCCACCCCCAATACCGAGAACGCCATCGCTATCTTTAAGAAAAAGCTGCGGCCGATTCCCCCCGTGATTGATTGCAAAAAACTGCCCGCGGCGCCCTGGCGTTTCTACGGAACTGCCGGGAACAGGTTGAACGGGCTCGAAGTAGCTTCGAAAGTCCCAGCCCATCCAGTATGCGTTCGAACCCGCCGGTACAGGATGATCAAGGCGATATAGAAGCGTATCGCCGAAAGAGGCGAGGACGCTTATTCCATCCGAGGCAGAGGTAGCAACGTTAGATGCCGCAATCACCGTATCAGAACCGCAAGGCACGATCGCCCCAAAATAGGCGCGCCGGTTGTCAGGCTCACTAGGAGATCCTGCATGACGCTCACAGTGTGAGGCGGTAACAATCAGCGGCTGATCGTCGCCGCGCGTGTTTCCAATGAGAGTTCCTGTGCAGATGAGCACAGCACCTTCCTGCAGTTTTGCGATGTTCAAAACAACGGTCGCACGTGACGCGAGGTCGCGCTCAGGCGTCGAGACGCAGCTGTAATTGACTACGCCGTCCAATTCGATTCGGTGAGCCTTTGTCGGCAAGTCGTTGGGGGTGACGTCGAAGCCGCGAATGCGTATATGTGCATTCGCCTGCTCATTCTTCGGCAGGCGAATCTCTATCATGGCGGTGTCGCCGTTCACTGGCAGTGACCAGAGTCGCCCTTTCGACCAAGCATTCGATGTTAGGGAACGTTCCTGCGTGTCACTCTTGAGTGTGACAACCGCGCTGGACGGCAGCTCTACTTCGTCTGCATGCATAGCGATCGATGCAGTGCCCGGAAGGCGAATTGCCAGCCGCCAAACGGCGAACGGCCCCTCATGTTCCCAATGTCCGTCGGCCAACGTGTACTGCCGTTGCACGATGCCGGCATAGACTTGCTGGTCATGGCGAACACGGTCTATCGCGACGTTCACCTCGCTGCGAGGAAGCGTGCGTAGGGCGGTTGGAGACGAGGGCGCTGCCGAGGCGTTTGCTCCGGACAAAAGCATCAGACACAGCACAATCGGCGCCGTTCGCGCCCAGAATCGAGTCTGCATCGTTGCCCCCCCAACAGGAATCGGTTGCAGTGACGGCGGAGCAAAGTCCGCAAGACGGGAGGCCCTATGTACCTCTCGGAGATCCGCCGTTTCAGAATACTAAACTGAAATGGTTGATATAGAAACCCGCTCTATAACAAGGGTTTTTAAACCGCGTGGCGCGATGCCGTGCGGCGCGCGAATGTTGCTGAATGCGAACCAAAACAGAGACCGCGAGTCGGCGTCGTGGAAGACGGGCAGCGCTTGACGATTCCAACGGGCCAGATCCGTTGCTGTCCGCTATTGGTTCGCGAATTCGCGCAGCCAGGGAACGGGCGGACGTCGCGCAGGAAACCTGCGCTGCCGAAGTTCCGATTTCGCGATCGCATTTCGGGCTGATCGAGCGCGGAAAATCGAACGTGACCGCCGCGACACTGGCTCGAATCGCACTCGCGCTTCAGACCCCGGTCGGAGACCTAATGCCGTCTCTTGAAGAACTGCAGAAGCTCATCAAGGGGCGCCGCACTTCGTAATCGTGGCCGTAGCGGGGCGCCGAGCCGGACTGCTGGATGTGTAGGTGTTGCCGCTCGGTCTGGATTAACCATTCCGAAGCATCGTGCGCAGTGTCAACTGAGCATGCTTCATGTCTTAGGCATGTTGATTGAGAACGACAATCGGCGGTCATGGCCGGTCGCCCACTCGGAGATCAAGCTAGTTAATCCAGACCGAGCGGCAAGAACCTGGCCGCACAGGAAGTCGAATCCCTGGCAGCGCTGATCAAGGGGCGCAGCTGATGAGCACGCTCAGCGGTCGCATGCTGATCGGCGCTAGCGCGCGCCTGGGGGGTAATGGCAGCTTCAAAGCCATCAACCCTTTTGATAAAGACGGTAAGGCTGACTGGATAAGTTTGCGGGCTGACGCCGGAGCCCCGCTGCACTACGCCAGCGCGCACACTCTCTGGAACCGCGAGAGCGCTCGGTGCAGGCCCAGGTGGCCGGGAGCGTTCGACGCTGACGGTATTCAGGAGCGTTGCATCGATATTCATGCCGCCGGCACCTATTTGCAGGTGGTGCCAGCGGAGATACCGCACCAACAGGACACCCTGAAGCCCCCAGTCGGATCGAATGAAATCTCGGGCGCGCGGGCGCCAGCTAACCCTTCAAGTAGCCGAGCTTGGCGCAGCAGGCGTCGATGGTGTTCGTGAGCGAGTGATCCGACAGCGCGCGGTTGAAGTCGGGCATTTCCGGGATGGCCGATTCAGCCGTTTCGAACAACACAACGGCCTCATGCTTCGATCGCATCGACGACTGGTACAGAAGCCCATCGAAGCCTGGGAACGCGTCGTACAGCGCTCGGGCCCAGTTTCGCGAGCGATCGCGCGGCCCTGTGCTGATCGCGCCGGAGGCGCCCATGCGGGTGGCGAACTCGCCGGTCAGATCAAGCAGTCGGATTGGCCGCTCCAGCGTGAAAATGACGAGGTAGGGGTCGTCGGAGTTGCGGTCGATGATGCGATCATGCTGAAAGACCTCGGCCAGGCAGGTGATGGCTTCCTTTGCCAGGTAGAGCACGCCGCGCTCGCCAATCTGCGGCTGCCCTTCGTCATTGGGCAGGTGGTGATCGAACCGGGAGCCTTCGTTCGGCCCCCAGTGCCGGAACGAATTCCACGCGACCGGATGATCGCCCGCGGCTAAGTAGACGCGCGCGAAGCGCATGCCCTCGGCGAAGTCCGCGACCTCCGGCTCGAGCGAGCGCAGGCGCCGAAGGTCGGGGAGCGGAAGCTTGGCCACGCGTCAGGCCTGGCGCGGCCAGGCGGCGATCTCGGCAACGCGTTTGGCGTCACCGGTACGCAGCAGGTATTCGCGCGGCGACAGCGGCTCGCCCAGCTCGTCGTTCGCGCCGATCGTGGCCAGGTCCGGCGTCGGCGTGGACAGCCAGGACACGGCCGCCAGCGTGTTCATCGTCTCCCGCAGCGCCGGCAGCACTAGGCGCAGGCCAGGCAGTTCGGTCTGCCGGTGGAACTGGATGCTCGGGAAGCGATGCTCGTTTCCGTCCGTGAGGGCCAGCAGGCTGCGCTCCTTGACCCGCTGCCGGATGCGGGACGGGTTCACGCCCAATAGTGCAGCCACCTCTTGGGTCGGCAGCGCGGACTTGAAGACGTGGAAGAAGGCATAGAGCGTTTCCTGGCGCGCTTGGGCGGCCAGACGCTCGGTATCGGGCTCGGTGGCCAGCCCGACGTCGCGCAGGGCCTCCAGCTCGCCCGCCGTCAGCGTGGTTTCGGGGGTCAGCGTCGCCGGTGGCGTGAATTCGCCTTCGCGATGCAGGAATTCGCGCGCGGCCGCTTGAACGTATTCCAGATCGCTCGTCGGTTTGGGCGACTCGACCAGATCGGGAACCAAGGCTTCCAGCAATTCTCGCTGCATGACATCTCCTAACGCAAACGCATCGCGTTAGTTTACGCAAATCGCCGACCCTGCGCTGAATCGCCTGCGGGTGTCGGAAGGTGACGATCGGGAGGGGCTGAGTGCCAGCCCTTGCCTCAAGGGCGGGTGGGCTACCGTCTGACGGCGTCGGCAAGTTCTTGAACTTCCAAGGACGGCCTTACCGACTTTTCTAAAAATGCAATTTGGAGCCGAGGTTTCCGGCCGTTCTGACGGACTTTAATGGGCTATGTGCAAAAAATGGTTGAGAGGCGATCCACGCCAACCACTTTTTGCACAGGACGGCTATGCGGCTTTTTGCGAGACTCGCTGATTGAGCAGACTTTCGGCGGGGATGTTGAACGTCTTGTTCAGCGCCTGGATCATCCGCACCGTCAGCGGTCGACGGCGAGCCAGCACTTCATAAACGCGATTCTTGCGGCCGATCACCGGAACCAGGTCATCGACCGTGAGGCCTTGCTGCTCCATCCGGAACTTGATGGCCTCCACGGCATCCGGAAGATCCATGGGGAAGTGCGTGCGTTCATAGGCTTCGACCAGCGTCACCAGGACATCGAGGCGATCGCCTGCCTCGGTGTCAAGCTCGGCCGACATGAGCGTCTCGATTTCTCGCAGGGTCTGCCGATAGTCGGCATCAGTCTTGATGGGGCGGATATTCATGGCGCGCTCTCAAATGGTCTGTACGTCGATCTGATCGTACTGTTGCTGGGTGCCGATGAAGCGGATGTAGAGCACTCGGTACGGGTAGTTGATCCATGCCACCAAGCGATACTTGTTCCCGGCGATATTGAAGACGACGCGCCCGTCTTTCAGGTTGCTGGCACTACGGAACTGCTGCTTCACCTCATTGGGCGTGGACCAATTGGCCTTCACCGCTTCGCGATACCACGCCATCGTCGGCTCTTCGGCATCATGGAATTGCGGTTGGTCGGCCCAAAACGCCTTCAGTGTCGATACGGCGATAATTCGCATACCCCTATGTTGGTCCCAAAATGGGACTTCATCAAGAGATAGGCGGCTTTCATCGCCCGAGCTGGTTGAAAGGCCGATTCAGCCAACCACCTTTTGCACATAGCCCTTTAATGCAGGTGAACTACACCCCAAAAGCTGACCGTCTTTACCACAAGGATCAGCTTCTGGGCTCGCGAATCCCCATAAAACTAATCCGCATTGCTAGTCCAATGTGCTCGCAAACGGAAACACAGCGCGGCCGAAGGACCGCGCAGAAAAATTCAATTCAAGTCTGAGCTTTCCTGAGATTCGCCGCACGGCTGTTCAATACCTCGCCGACCTCTGAATATCTCACCACGCTCCTCACTAATCGATGTCCGGTCATGGCCATTGTTTCGGCCAGTGGTACATCGCTCATCCCCGCCTGTGTGACGAAACCTCGACGCAAGCTATGCCCGGCGTATTCGCCGGGCAGGCCCGCGCGGGAGGCTCGTCGCTGCACGATCGCGGCGACGGCATGTCCGGATAGACGAGGGCCAACCTTATCGCCCCAAAGGCGTCGGAAAATGGCGCCGTCCGTTATCCGTGCCGCCTGCAGCCATGCCTGCAGCGCCATGGCCGCATCATCCTTGATCGGCTTTGGCCCACCGTCTTGAGTCTTCGAACGACGCATCCGGAAGATTGCCTTATCCAATCCCAGCCACTCCAAGTCTCGGCATTCAGCCGCTGCTATTTCCGATCGTCGACGGCCGCCACTCGAGAATCCGAAGTAGAGGAGGGCGCGATCACGCAGCCCCTCAAGGGAGTCGTCGCAAGTCGCCAGCATCAGGTCCAGTGGATCCAGGGTCGCGGCGGTCTTCGACTGCGGACCTTCGCCGTTTTCCAGTGCCAGCTTGCGGCAGTCCGACAGGAGCCGACGAACGACCGCATCGTGGCACGGACTCTCCAAGCTGTTTTCGCGGTGAGCCCAGGATAGGACCGCCAAGCGCTGGTCGATCGTCGTCATCCGATGGCGGCCAAGCTCGCGCTTGTAACCAGCGGCAACCAACGCACGATCCACGTCATCGGGCATGGCGGCCTTGATGGTCAGCTCGTGATTGCCGGCATCCGATCGCTCGGGCTGGCCGAAATGATCGATGACGAACAACTGCACCCGGTGGACCGACACCGGCAGCGTCAGCGGCTCGCCGAAGCGGACTTGCGACCAGGCGCTCCAGTAACGCAGCGCCTTCATGTAGGCCTCAATCGTTGATGAGGGCGTGGCGACAACGCGGATGTTGAGGACCGCGGCCTCGACTTGCTGATGCAGTGCGAGTGAGGCGCCGTCGAACTCAGGGCTTTTGATGACTGCAAACGCTGGGGTATCGCTGCAATCCTCAAGATGACTATTCATAACGTATTCCGTAATATTTATACCGATACGAATGGCGTACCTACGTAAATGTACACTTAACGTAGGTACAGATCGGAATTCCCGGAACTGAAAGCGGGCACACATTTTCGAGGCGGGAAAGCATGCGTACCGGAGTCACCCTCAGCGACATCACCCGCGCGGCGGATCAGCTACTGGCCAATGGGGAGCGGCCCACCGTCGAGGGCATTCGCAATTTCCTGGGCACGGGTTCACCGGCAAATGTGAACTCGCTGCTGAAGGAGTACTACCAGGCACTCCCGGCTCGCCTGAACCTTCCGGCTCCGATTGCCACCGCTGCGGCGGAGCTCTACGAGAAGGTCCGCTCTACTGCCATGGAGGAGGTGGAGGGGCAACGTGTCGAACTCGAGCGCCAGGCCACCCTGGATCGAGAGCAGCTTGCGCAAGAAAGAAGGGCGTTCGATAGCGAAAAGACCACTCTGCGCAGCCAGGTCGCGAGCCTGACGAACGACGTGCAGCGTCAGCAGGAGGTAGCGCGCCAGCAAGCGAACAGAATCGCAGCGCTCGAGAAGGATCTAGCCGCACAAAGCCAGCGAGCGGCCGGCGCGGAGGCATTGGTCAAGGCAAGTGAAGAAGAGCGCGATCGCGCTTCCAGTCGTCATTCTGCCGAGTTGCAGCGACTTCGAGAGCAGGCCGAAGGGAATGAGCGCCATTTTCTTGCGCGAATTGAGGAACACAAGACGCAGCAGCAGCGATTCCAAGCGGACAGAGAGCGGGAGGCGGCTGCCGCCACGAAGAGAATCGCCGGCCTTGAGTTGTCGTTGTCGGAGGCCCTGAAGTTGCAAGCATCGCTTCGTGGAGAGGTTACTGCGACGCAACGCGACCTCGCCAAGGCGCACGATGCAAAACAGGCCAGCGAGCAGGGCCTCGAACGGGCCCAGTCAGAGCTTCTGAGGGCCGAGTCGCAGTCGCGGCAAGCAATCGAAAAAGCCCTAACTGAAAGCGAGCAAAGTCGATTGGCCAGCGAAGGCTACCGGCGTGAGCGCGACGATGCTTTACGTGAGCTCGCACGTTCCGAGGGAAAGGTGGGGGCGATCAACAGCCAACTGGAAGAGGCGAGAGCCGAAATCGCGCGACTGCATCGCGTCGGTGCATTGGTGCCACACGTCAACTAGCTACGCATGCAGCGGTCATGATTCCGATCAGCTAACGAATTGTGCATGAATAGCCATTCAAAGTACTGTGAACGAACGCAACCTGTTAGCGAACAGCCGCCTAGACCCGCACATAGCGCTGGCAAGCAGTCGACGTCCCCCCTTGTTCAGTAGCAGGCGGCTTTGGAATCCGGGGTTAATGTAATGGCCTTTGCGGCCAGCTGCTTTGCATAGCTGGCGGGCGTCAGTCCGCCGAGCGCTTTCTTCGGTCGCTCCTCGTTGTATTCACGGACCCAGGCATTGATCACCGCCTGCGCGTGCGCGAGGCTGACGAACCAGTGCTCGTTGAGGCATTCATCGCGCAAGCGCCCGTTGAACGATTCGACATAGGCGTTCTGGTTGGGCTTGCCCGGTTCGATCTGTCGCAGCGTGACGCCGTTGCGATGCGCCCAGGTCAGCATGGCCTTGCCGGTCAGTTCGCGGCCGTTGTCCGAGCGGATCACCGACGGCTTGCCGCGACGTGCGCAGACCTCGTCGAGCATCCGCGCGAGCTGGTTGCCGCCAATGCTGTGCTGAGCCATCACGGCCACCGCTTCGTGCGTCGCGTCGTCGACGATGACCAGACACTTGAGCGTGCGGCCCGATGCGATCCGGTCGAAGATGAAATCGATCGACCAGACCTCGTTGGCTACGCTGGGCCGGATCAGCGGCTGGCGGTCGACCGGCGGGACCCTCTTTCGGCGACGCCGGCGTACATGCAGTTTCTCCTGTGCGTACAGCCGATCCACGCGCTTGTGGTTCACCTGCAGGCCGTCCTGCCGCAGCTTCAGGTAGATCATCTCCGCGCCGTAACGCCGATGTTTCTGCGCCAGCGCCACGATCTTCCGCCTAAGATCGACGTTGCGGTCCGGCGCTGGCACGTAGCGCAGCGAACTGGCGCTCATGCCAACCGCCGTCAGCGCACGTCGCTCTGCCAGTCCCAGCGATTTCATCTCCCGCACCACCTCGCGTCGAGCCGGTGCGGACGCTACTTTTTTCGCAAAACCTCACGGATCACCTCCGTTTCCAGAAGACTCTCCGCCAGCATCTTCTTCAGCCGCGCGTTCTCGACTTCCAGCGCCTTCAACCGCTTGGCGTCCGACACGTCCATGCCGCCGAACTTGCTCCGCCACAGGTAGTAGCTGGCGTCCGAGAACCCGTGCCGCCGGCACAGCTCCTTGATCGGCACGCCAGCATCCGCTTCCTTCAGAAATCCGATGATCTGCTCTTCGCTGAACCGCTTCTTCACGTCCAATCTCCTTGGTAACAGGGATTGGATTCCAAACCGGGCCGCTACTCAACTACGGGGGGACGTCGCAGTCGCGCTTGGCTGTAAGCCAGACCCGATGCATCGCCTAATGCATCATCCTGCTGTATTGCCGGACAAATGCACTGCCTTTCGGATGCTCAATTTAGCCTATAAGAACACGTCGAGATCACCTAAGAAATTCGCCTGAACGAGCGAAGCAGCGAGGATTGGGCTGAGCGATTTGATAGAAATCTGATCGCAATCGCTTTCCGAATCTTTGCCAGGCGAGAGCGCGTCAATAGTCTCTATGACAACCTAAAGCGGTAGCGCCATTGCCTGGTCGAGTCCGTAAAAACCTGATTTAAACAAGTCGAACGGAAGAGTCACTTCTTCGGTCGACTTAAATGACGAGAGCGCAGCTATAAGCAAATCAGACTGGCGAGCGATCTGAAGTACATCTTCACCATCCAAGCCAGAGGCTTCTTCAGCGATTCCCAATCCGTGTCTTGACATGAGCGGCTGGTTGTACACGGACACTGGTTTTTCTACGACAGTAGACGCCTTGTGCTCGAGCAACTGCTGCTCTTGCGAAGAGTAGGCTAACGCATCACCTTGATCCATTCCCACGTGTCCGCTTAGCTCTGTCAGGAATATCGGCAGTGGCTTAGGGCATGAAATGATCGGCTTCACGAAAGGCTTGGAGCTGTCGCCGGCACCAGAACGACGAGGATTCAGGCTGAAAATACTGCGAAGGGAAAAATTGGGCATAGAAATCTCTTCGAGGTGCTATCAATCAGCGTTCTTTGAAGCTCTCAGACTGATACTTTTGTATTGGACTAAGCAGGAACTCGATCAGGCGTCGCTCCCCAGTTTTAACTTCAACGGCTACGGCCATGCCCGGAAAGACGCGTACGCGTTCATCACCGCTAGCGAGCTCATCAGAATCAACCGCAACACGCATCGTGTAGAGGAGCCCGCGCTTTTCGTCTTCTATGGAATCATGCGAGACATGCGTGACGCGCGCTTTGAGCGTTCCGTACTTCGTGAACCGATAAGTTTCGACTTTGACCTCGGCGTTCATCCCGACTTTAACGAAACCGGCATCGCGATTCTCAATGAATGCCTCTACCTCAACTGGCTGCTTGCTTGGGACAATTGACATAATCGGCTGTGCTGGCGTGACGACGCCACCAACGGTATGGACCACCAGCTGCTGAACGGTTCCACTGACGGGGGCAGTCAGCGTCATGAGTCCCGTGCGAGCTTTCGCTTGAATCAACTGCTGTCGAAGCTGCGACAGATCAGCACTAGCAGCGTTCTGTTCATCAAGTGCTTCCCTTCGGCGCTGCGCCACCATGGCCTCAATGGAACGCTGGGCTTCGTGTATTGCAGCAACTGCTTCCTTCTGTCTGCTCCGTTGAAGGGCTAGATCGCCCTCCTTCGATAGCCGCGCCTCCTCCTGCTCGAGGTAGGTCTGCGTCGGAATCAGCTTCGATTCTGAGAGCGACTTCAATGCTTCGGTGCGGCGTTGAACAATGGGAAGCGTGGCTTCAAGTGATCGTACTGCTTCGAGTATCGAGTTCAGTTCCGCCTGACGTTGGACAAGCTCTGATTCGGCATGAGCTGCGTTTGCTGAGAACTCCTGGTACTCGCTGGCTAGCCAATCTGAGGCTTCTTTGATTTCGTCCTCAGACGATGTGTTGATGACCCCTAAAGGAGAGAGATTGCGAGTGTCTATGGAAATCAACAGAGCTTTTGCCTTCGCCAGTCGGAGTTCGGCGTAAGCAATCGCATCCTCTGCCCTGTCGGCTTCTGCGTCCGAAATCGTCGAGTCTAGCTCGACAAGAACATCACCTTGATTGACTTCATCTCCTTCGCCCACGAGGACTCGTCTAACCGTTGCCGTGTCAGCGGACTGAATGGTTTTGGTTCTGCCAACCGCGATCACCTTGCCGGATGCAGTGGCAACCACCTCAACCTTTCCTATGTACGACCAGGCTAGCGCGCCAGCAACTAGCAAGATCAATATCCAAATGGCGACGCGCGGAGCTGGGGAGACAGGTGTCTCTTGAAGGGCCAGTGCGGAGGGTAAGAACTCTGCCTCGGATCGCAAGAAGCGATTATGCGGCGCCAAGCTTTCTTCCGCCCAAGCTGATTTCCAAGCGGAAGAATATCGATCAAGAAGATCAGAGATGGCGTCAAGTTTAAGCTTGATGAAGCTGTTCACTGTCAACCGCCTTGCATACGGTGAAGGCGTGCATAACGGCTTTGGCTATCTGCCAGAAGCTCTACATGAGATCCGCTCTCTGCGATCTGGCCGTTCTCTACAAACAAAATTCGGTGTGCACCCTGAACTGCAGTAAGCCGATGAGCAATGATGATCACGGTCCGTCCGTTACAGATCTGCGCCATATTTTCTTGGATCGACCGCTCTGATTCGTAGTCCAGAGCACTCGTTGCTTCGTCAAAGATGAGTACGCGCGGGTCGGTAATCAGCGCCCGAGCAATAGCGATGCGTTGACGTTGACCACCGGATAGACCCGTCCCGCGCTCGCCGAGGACGGTGTCATACCCTTCGGGGAGTTGAGTAATGAACTCATGGGCGCCAGCTAGCTTGGACGCTCGCACTACAGAGTCCAGTGGAGCTCCGGGGTCTGCCAGGGCAATGTTGTCTCGAATCGACCGGCCAAAAAGCGTGGCTTCCTGCATCACGACACCAATCTGTCGTCTGAGGGAAGACGGATCAACGACCGATATGTCCACGCCGTCAACCAACACTCTGCCTTCTTCGGGGACGTGAAGTCTGAGCAGCAGACGAGCTAGAGTGCTTTTCCCCGAGCCGGAGCGGCCGACCACCCCAACGATCTCTCCTTGCGCTACTTGTACTGAGAGTCCGCGTACTACGAGCTGTCCATCGGGTCGGTATCTGAAATGCACGTTTTCGAATGTGATGTCGCCCTTGACTCGTGGCAGCGAGGTCTTAGCGTGCGCTATCTCGGGGCGAGTATTCAGAATGTCTCCGAGTCGCTGCATCGAAATTCCGACCTGCTGAAAGTCAGTCCAGAGTTGAGCAAGTCGAATAATCGGAGTCGAGACGTGCCCTGCGAACATATTGAAGGCGATCAACTGTCCGACAGATAGCGAGCCATCGATGACAAAACGAGCTCCGAACCATAAGGTTGCTGCGGTGACGAGCTTGCTCACCAAAGTAACGCCACTCTGTGCAACAGCACTGACATTTGAAGCTCGAAAGCCAGCAGAGACATACGAGGCAAGCTGGTTATCCCAGGTTCGGGTCCATTGAGGTTCCACCGCCATTGCCTTGACCGTGTCGATGCCGCTGATAGTCTCCATCAGAAAAGCTTGATTTTCCGCTCCGCGAGCGAACTTCTCATTCAACCGCCCACGCAATAGCGGGGTTAGAACGGCGGATAGAATGAAATAGCAGGGCAACGAGAGCAGTACGAGCAGGGTGAGCTTCGTGCTGTACAGGAACATTACGGCTATAAAGACAAACGAGAACGCAAGGTCGAGTCCGACAGTAACCGCATTCCCTGTTAGAAAGCTTCGGATGCTTTCGAGCTCTCGAATGCGTGCAACTGAATCTCCGACTTTGCGAGCATGAAAGTATGCGGAAGGGAGCGCAAGAACATGACGAAACAGCCGAGCACCGAGCTCAACATCGATCCTGCTGCTCGTGTGAGAGAACACGAAAGTGCGAAGTCCTCCAAGCAAGACTTCGAATGCGGTGACAACGATCAAGCCGACTACAATGACGTCTAAGGTCATGAGTCCTTTATGGACCAAGACTTTGTCCATAACGACTTGAAAGAACAGTGGGCTCACCAGCGCAAGAACTTGGATCACCAGAGAAACTAGAACAACTTCCCCGAGCAGCTTTCGGTACTTGACGATGGCGGGAATGAACCATGTGAAGTCGAATCGCTTGAGTTCGGCTAGTGTGGATCCGCGCGAGGCCGCGACAATTACTACGCCGCTCCAGCGGCCGACGAACTCGTTTTCCGAGAGTATTTGAGGTCGACCAACAGTGGGATCCTGTATGAGAAAGCTGCGAACTCCGTCCTTCTCACTGACACGCCCTAAGACAAAGAAGCTGCCGTCTTTTGCGATCGAAACCAGTGGAGAAGGGGTGTTCGCCAATCGCTCGATTCGAGGACTTTGAAGCTTGACGGTTAGTCCAAGCTTCTTGGCCGCGAGCAGCATCTGCATGGACGACAGCGCTTGTCCATCCGCCACGTACTCATGCGCCAGCTGATCAGGATCTGCCGCAATCCCATGATATCGCGCAAGCAATGTGAGGCAGGCAATGCCGCCGTCTAGCGCTTTCTGTTGCGCATGTCCCTGAGACGAAGAACTTCCACTGTTCATGCAAAGAGTTGAAGATTGATGGTCCGAATTCGCCTCCTAGCGTAGAGCAAGACATCCAAAATGGACTGCCCGTCCATCCGGGAAATACTTGCGCTAGTCGCGGTCGCTGGGCTGCAAAGTCAGACGGACAACTTATGACGCTCACCTCACTTCTGATTGGTCGGCCATTCGGCGCCACAAACAGCTTAGTGAATCGATAGTCAGAGAGATGTTGATGCTCTCGCGCAGGAGGCGTTAGTCCGCTGACGTGTAGGCGACGCCGATTTTTCTTTAGATATCTACAAATCAGATTGTGCAGTTCGCGCGGCACTCAAACCGCGAACATTATCGTCGCCATAGGCCTAGCCGTCCGTCGCCTGATGTGCGGCGCTTGTCTTCACATCAGGAAGTACTGCGGCGAGGAACCGTAGCGTTACAACGCGTTAATAAATGGATTGCGTAGTGCGTAACATGAACGGAACTCGATCGAGGCGTCAGATTCCCAGTGTGATCTTCCCAAGGCGGGGAATATCCGCTTTCATCGTTTGCGGGCTGATGGCGGTGTGTTTGGAGGTCTCGGCAGATAGCGTTCCCGCAACCGCGTACTCTGGACCGGGATACTTCGCAAGCAGCGATATGTCTGAAGTTCGGCTGGAACTTCGGGGGAAAATAGAACCGTCACCTTCGGCGACCCTGAGTATTCCTCGGTCTTACGTGGTGTTCGCTTCTGGATATCGTCAACCGCAAGCGAAAATTATCCCTGCACAGGTGACGACGAGTAGCGCCATTGCAATTTTGCGGGTGAGTTCAAAGGCGGCGCACGTTGCTGCTTGGCGTGAAGCCCCACCGCTGACAACACCAGAGAAAGATCAAGTCCGTGAGGACACTGCTGAGGTGTTTCTCTACCCGTCGTTTCCAACCTTCACTTGGACGGGAGTTGAGTCTCTCCCTAGCGGGCACAGGGTCCCTCGTCCTTCGGTGGAGGGATTCGATGCTTATGCGTACGACGGTGATGCTTTGTCTACCTACTACTACTCACCTCAGCCAGAGACATTCGGCCGAATCACCTGCTATGAGGTGACGCAACCTCTGAACTATTGCCAGTACGAGTTCAAAGTCTGCCCGACCCTTAGAGCGGTCGCGAGATTTGTTGACTTTCGGTTTAACGGTGGGGAGGCCTTCGCTCGCGAGCGAATCTCAGTTCTTCAATCGACGATTCGTCAATGGGTTCAATCCTGTGGCGAGGGAGATAAGCAGTGACCGGTGCACTTACACAGTCGGACCTGGCGGATCTCTATGACCTTCTCTTCAATAAAGGGGATCGAGCCGGCTTCTACCTGAAGTACTACGATCTGACGGGTTCCGAACAAGCGCTCATGCAAGCGCATATCACGATTTATAGCGGCTTCCTGGGAGGTGCTGCGCTGGTCGGGAACGGAATTGCCAAGTTGAGCAATCCGACCCTCTACACGATGTCCTTGGATGTTTTCTCCACCGCAATTGCAGCCGGGTTATATGAAGGGATTGTCCAAGACTGGAATGCAACCGGTTCAGGCGTTCTACTGGATGACGATATCCAATCATTGGACCGAGGTGTCTGGGGAAGCTTCGGGATGGCGGAGTACTTTCCAGGGAATATTCAGATCGCGCATGAAGGTGCGGAAGCACTGATATCTGCGGGTACTTTTTCCGCTGCTCTCGCCGGACTACAGGTCGTGTTTGGCGAGAGGGTTGGAAACGATCGAGAGCAATTTCAGGGACCACAGTATCGATGGGATGACAGCAACGCCTCCTACTTCGCCATTTACGAAACTGTAGTCGACTCATCTACGGGTCAATCCTATGAAATAGTCCGTTATGTCGAAGAAAAGATCGGACTGGTCGATCGACTGACCTTGGGAGCGCATGAGAATCCGGTAGCGGGCTTGGCCGACGAAGCATTGCTGGGGCTAGGTATCATGGCCGCAGCCCCTTCTATCAGCGGCCTGATGGCTGGAGCTCTGCTTTCGAACGACGCGATGGCGTCGATGGCGCAAGGTACGTTCAAGCTGCTCTGGAACTCGGTATTCGGCGATGCGGGGCCGGAGTTCGATCTGGCGGATAAATTTCGCCGATATCTCGGTGCGGATGGTGCCTCGATCGATCCGACTGTTTCATTTCCCCAGAATCTCGAATGGGATCAGCTTCCCATCGTATTGCGTCAGTCGGGCTCGTTCTCGGATGCGCAAGGCGCTTCCAACTTCCTCGTTGGTTACAACGACGCGACGATTCAAGGCGTTGATGGCGACGACGTTCTAATAGGGTTCGGCTCCTCTCAGTTGACGGCCGGGAACGGTTACAACTTTTTATTTGGGACCGATAACGCGACTTTGAATGGGGGTTCCGCTGGCGAGCTGCTCGCCGGCGCGGGTGACGCTCGTCTCTACGGCGGCGGCGGATCAGATGTCATGCTGGTTACCCAACAGGCGATCGCGGACGGGGGAGCCGATCGCGACTACGGATTTGCATTCGATCACGCCACGGTTCGTGGCGGTGCGGGGGATGACGTTCTGCTCGGCTACGGGGCCGCCAGACTGGAAGGCGGCGAAGGCAACGATTGGTTGCTCCATCTCAATACACAAGATGGCTCACCCGATCATAGAGGCTACATCGACGGAGGAGCCGGGAACGATACGGTTCTGAATTTCGGCGCCTCGGACATCTATCTCGGTGAGGGCGATGACCTGGTCCTGCATGCAGGTAGCGGCTCAGTCATCTACGGCGGCCAAGGCAGAGATACTGTCATGCTGACCGGCGACAACGTGATGTTCGCTGATGCGGACGAGAACGATCGAATCAGCTTCTTCGGTTCCGTCCTAACTGGCGGCAGCAAGTGGATGTACTCGGAAAATCCATACGCATACTCCGCGAACGGGCTCATTCGCTATGGGCTCAACGTCGAGAACGACCTGGTGATCGAGAGTGCGCTCGGACACTCACTATTCATCGACGACTATGTGGGCGGTCCAGGCGCTGCCCACAACGCGGCAGGGATTTATGTTTTCGAATACGACATAGATGCGCATCGCATTCTCGATACCTCGATTCGGAGTGGATATAGCTACATGAATACCTGGCGCCTGGCGCTAGGGGATCTCATGAAAGCCAACTTCGGGGTGTCGTACTGGAACAGTGTTGATCCGCTTGTGCTCGATCTAGATGGTGATGGAATCGAGCTCCAAGACCAGTCATCGACATCGCCAATGTTTGACATGGATGGCGACGGTTACCTGGAACGTACGGGCTGGGTTTACGGAGGGGACGGTTTCCTTATCCACGATGTGAACGGCAACGGTTCTGTCGATGGAGTCGCAGAGATGTTTGGTGGCCCTGGTGCATCCGGTTTCGCGGAGTTGGCGCAATGGGATACAAACGGCGACGGGATCATCAGTGCTGATGATCAGAACTTTGCGTTGCTGCGTGTTTGGCGCGATGTTGATGGTGACGCCGTCACCGATGCGGGTGAGTTGCTGACGCTTGAACAGGCGAATATCGCGTCAATCGCGATAGCGAATCAGACGAACCCGACTTCTAGTAATCATGGAAATCAGATCACTGCGACGGGCACATTCACGCGCCTCGATGGATCGACGGGCTCGATGGCCGATGTCACTTTTGCGATCGACAACATTCGAACGGAGTGGGTGGGCTCGGTCGATATTCCAACCGCGCTGCAAGCTGCCCCTAACTTGAAGGGCTATGGCACGTTAGTTGATCTCCACGTAGCGATGGCCCTCGAAAACAGCCTGCATCCAGTCATCACAGCGGGCATTCAATCGCTCGACACGCTGGATCTTGAGCAGCTACGAGCGCACGCGCTCCCGCTGTTGGAGGCATGGGCTTCGGCCTCTCCAACAGCATCCGGGCAGCTCGCGCTGAACCCGCACAATGATGTCCCGCTATTGCTTCGAGAACTGAATGGCGAGACGCGTGTTGTTGACTACGCTTATCGCGATGCTGGCGGGGATTGGGTGCTCGCCAGCAGCAGTCCCGTGAAGGACGCAGCCGGGAATGTCATCGCACATCCCAGCTACAGCGATGTGATGAACCAGCTATCGGCGAGTGGAGAGTCTTGGACGGCACTTCCTGGAGGGCTGCTCTCCTTCATGGAACGTTACTTGGGTGAGTCGCTGCCGCTTGATCTCGCCCCGAGCAACGCAACAGGAGCGATTTCGTCGATGACGGAATTGCTCGATACGATTTGGGCGACCACAAATCTGCTGACGGTTCGACTAGCGGTTCAGGGTCCGCTATCCGAGTTCTTTCAGGGCGTGGACTACGATGCTGAGTCGGATAAGTTCGTTCCCAATACAGATCGTGGATTGGTCCCCGTATACGAAGCGATTTTTGAGGACATCGGAGCTAGCGGGGGGAACGTATACGAACGTCTCCAAGAATGGACCCCGTTTCTCAAAGTAGTGCTGGGCGACTATGACCGAGGCGGCGACTTTCTGAAGCCCACCTACGGATTCATTTTCGCGAACATCGTCGCTGCGTACGAAAGCACGGGACTGCCCATTGACCTAGCCCAAGCGGCTGATGCATTGGGCGTTCCGGATGAGCTCATCGTGATGGGCGGCGCGACGATCACGGGCTCCAATGAAGATGACATCATCTACTTGGGCGTCGGTGATCAAGTCGCGCGTGGTGGTCGCGGCGGTGACACCTATGTGATCGGCGCCAACTTTGGTCATGATGTCATCGACGACGTGGAACCCGCGATGACCGCTGGACACCGCCCAGACTACGTTCGTTTCGCCTCGGTGGCATCCACTGACGTAACCGCAACCCGCGACGGCAATGATCTCATTATCACCGTAAACGGAACCACCAACGAGCTCCGAATTACTCGCCAGTTCGAGGGCATCATTCCCTCGTTACTTGGCAACGACGTCTCCGATGAGACCGGGATAAGCGAAATCATCTTTGCCGATGGCGTTGTCTGGGGAATGCACGAGATAGCCTATGCGGTATCGCATCCGCTTGGCACGGATGACTCCGTCATCGGAACTGGGGTGATGGATGTTCTGGACGGAGGGGCGGGGACCGATTTTCTCAGCGGCAAAGATGGTTCGGACATCTACCTGTTCGGTCGAGGTTACGGCAGCGATACCATCAAGGAAGCGCAGAACAACTTGATGATTCCGAGCTTTGACATTGTCCAGTTCGGAGACGGAGTTGAGCTGGATGACTTGTCGTTCGAGAGAGGCGTCGGCAACGGGGACATCAGGATCAGGATCAACGGAACCGATGATCTGTTAACGGTTCAGGGGCAGTTCGCAGCCTCCTACACGGGGGTGTTCGGCACTCAACGATTCGATCAGGTCGAGGCTTTCGTCTTTCAGGACGGAACCTACCTTTCAGCCGATGAGGTGGCCGAGCGAGTGCTTTCTGCAGCCCGTACAGATAGCGCGGACAGTGTTATCGGATTCGATCGCGACGACATCATCGATGGCGGAAAGGGCGACGATTTCTTGTCAGGTGGCAATGACAACGATACCTATATCGTCGGCTTCGGGCTTGGTAACGACGTTATCAAGGACAACACGGACCGGCTTTTGTCCGGGATGACTGATACGGTTCGCTTCACCTCAGCGGTGAGGCCAGAAGATGTGACCTTCTCCAGGGAAGGTGGGTCTGATGACCTGCTGATCACTCTTTCGGATGGCACGGTTATCACGGTCGATGACCACTTCAAACCGCTGCAGACGGGAGTCTTCGGAGTCTACTTCGTCGATCGAATCGAACGATTCGAGTTTGCCAATGGAACAGTCATTACCTATCAGCAGATCTCCGAGCAGGTTGTTGAGGGTGCGGGGACCTCTGGGAACGATTTGATCTACGGAATTTCCGGGCGCAACGACGTGTTGGACGGTGGCGCCGGAGATGACTTCTTGAGCGGCGGTGACGGTGATGACGTCTATGTTTTTGGTCTGGGTTACGGCCACGACGTTATCGAGGAGCGTGGCACGCATCCGATTGCAAAGAACTACGACACGATTCGTATCAAGGGGAGTTTGGCGCCGGACGATGTCGATTTTTCGAGATCGGAGGATGGCAAAGATCTGCTTCTGACGCTGGCGGACGGCTCGACTCTCCTGGTGCGAGATGCATTCGTTGAGTCAATCTCGTTCGACTTGACCCAGGTCGAGGAAATCTACTTCGAGGGGCCGAATGTCTCGCTGCGTCTGGATCAAATTCAGCAGCGGCTGCTCGCGGAGGCTCGCACGACAGGAAACGATCACATAAGAGGATTTTACACGGCAGATTCGCTGGATGGCGGGGCCGGAAACGATCTGCTGCAAGGCGGCGCGGGGAGTGACATCTACATTTTCCGTCCGGGCCAAGGGAATGACACTATCTCAGACTCGAGTGGTGCACGTGATGTTGTCTCACTGGGTGTGGGATTTTCCCCGGACCAGGTCACCGTGAGTCGTGGCCCCTCATCGATTGATGTCCAGCTTGAATTCGCGACTGGTGAGGTCTTGACCATCCTCGGCCAGAACCCTGCGCTCGGTGGGACCAGTCAAATCGAAGAGCTGAGATTCGCTGACGGAACCATTTGGACAGCCAGTGCGCTGCGGAGTCGCATTCTGGAGGCAGAGGGTACCGCCGGTGCCGATGTCATCGTGGGCTTCACAGGCGACGATGTGCTCGACGGTGGTGCTGGCGACGATCTACTCGAGGGTGGTTACGGCGGCGATCGCTACGTTTATGGACGGGGCTATGGGACTGATCGCGTCAGGGACGTGGGTAACGGCGCGCGTCAAGATAGTTGTCGCCTCAGTCATGCAGCCAATCGCTGTTTGGTTGTAGCGCCTGATGAGTTCGGC
>NZ_JBYSYG010000011.1:0-197916 GCF_058783045.1 Hydrocarboniphaga sp. FW305-C-57
GCGACCTTGCAATGGGTCGACTGGTACAACAACCGCCGACTGATGGAACCGCTCGGCCACATCCCGCCGGCTGAAGCTGAAGCAAACTACTATTCACCACCACCGAGCCTCGCCATCGCGGCGTGACTCACACCAACGAGCCTCCGCGAAAGCCGGGGCGGTTCAATGCTTGATTTTCCAACGCCTGCGTGCCCGCAGATTCCGATCGAGAAGTCCTTTATCGCTATCCACGGCTCATCGGTTGACACTCGCAGATCGAACTCCTTCTTTGACGGATAGTTGAGCTTGGCATGAGCTCTTCCTGCATCAAGAATCTGTCGAATTAGCGCTCTGCTCTGCTCGTCGCAGAGGAATATTTTCTTGGCAGTAGCAGTGAATAGCTCGGCAGTTTCGTGAAGAGACAACCCTTCAGAGTCGATCGGTACGGCTCGCTGCTCCACGGTGGCATCGAGCACCGCATCGTCTGGCACATCCCGCCACGCGTGGGCCCACGGCGTCGCACTCATGACTGCTGCGACTTCGTGTGTGATCGGATGGCCGAGATTTCGTTGCCCGCGGACTTTTGCCCCGATGGCTTTCGGCCATCTTTAATCCGCCCTCCATTGAGTGGCTCTCGAGTCTGCTTCACCGCCTTCCGGTTGCCTCCGACAAGAGCTGCAACGGCGTTTACACGCTGCTCCGACCGAAGAATCGCGCGATTTTCCTTGGCTTCAGCAAGATCTTCCTCTGTTTGAGCGTAGTCTTCGCGCGGCAGTCGCAATCGACGGACACGCTCGACTTCTATCAACTCCCCGTTGACCTCGACATGCAGGAACCCAATCGCACAGCTCAAAGCGTATGCACGCAGTTCGACTTCTTGACTACTGCCGAGGCTGTTTAGCACACCCGATTCCCGCAACGCCTGGGATGTGTATGGACTGTCATGGTGCAGAACCCCATCCCGGCAGAGCTTGACCTTTATGGGCTCCCAGAACATCCGGATCGCCTCTTTGTGACTCATATCTGAATCACCGGCGTTTCTCCCCTTGCGTCGATTGAACTCCCAAAGGCCATTGGGGGTTGCCGGAAGTTCCAATTGCCGCATTTCAGCCAGCATGGAGTCCGACAAGCGATCACTGATGCTTCTCCCATCGTTATCAGCAACCGTACGGAGTAGCTCCCTCTTGATTACCCCGGCGACGGTCAGGTTCGATTTGATGTGGACATTATCGATAGAAGCGTCCGGCGTTCGGGGATTGCTGGCCTCGACAAGCGCCTTGCTCAGCGGCTCCCTCGACGGCGCGATCGTCTGCAACGGGAACAGACTGTCAAACTCGTCGATGATGATGTTCCAAGCAGCTGGGCCGCGATCTGACGTTGAGAACGCAGCCATCCCGCCCGAGACCCACGTTTCCAGGCATCCCTCGTCCAGTCCATAGATCTTCTCGATGTAGTGACGAGGAGCCAGCATCGAGTAGAACGCGGCCCGGTAGGCCTCCTTGCGCTCGCCTCCGACCGAAAATCCCACACCGACCCTGCAACTTGTGGCGGCACAAATGATGCGCACAACGACAACTTTGGTGGTCTCCCTATCCGACACGAACGAGCGAAGCACGTCAACGATGACGTAGCCGTCGGATTCGATTGCCTCAAGGTTGCAGCAGAACTGCTCGGTAAAGTTTCCCTGATTGAATCGCCGCGTCGGCCTTATCCGCTTTTGCTTGCCAAACAAAGCGGCATACTCTTCGGCGCTCAGCCCCTCTTCGACGGCGCGATAGGCCTGCCCCGGTGAAGGGAACGGGTCACTTCGGGTGCTGAATATGCGACTTCCAGATGCAGCCTGAATCTGAATGCATTTGAACTCCCTTCTCAGGAGTTCCGTATGAAAGTCTACGAACGTGCGAAAGTATCCTTTGTTTTTCCGAGCGAATGAGAGAATTCGCCTTCTCATGTCGCGGTTCAACGGAAAGTTGAAGCAGTAGTTCCTCGCCAACGACGGGCGACCAAATTTCTTTCCCTTCTCCTCGCGATCCCACTTTCCATTGCCGAACCAGCGGGGCATCAGTGCCCACTTGTCCTTTCCGTGGAGAACATACGAGAAGAACTGGGATTCAAAGCGGTATGGGTGTACTCCAGCGTCTATTGCGTATGAATGCAGGGCACGCCCAGGATTATCGGCTGAGAGTATCGCCGTCTCATCGTTCAGCGCGGCCCCCATGCTTTCGATCTTTGCCATGACTCGAAGCTCGTGCTCCTGCGACTTTGTGTCGCGGCGCAAAGCTTCCTTCTCCGCAAAGTTCGTTGCCTCGCACGATTCCATCCATGGCGGTCGACAGAGCTGCCGCTCACAACAACGAAGTACTTCGACACCTGGATATATCAGGACTTCGAACTCTTGTCTTTCGATGCGCGTCGTGGCTACTCTCTGATACTCACCGTCACGGTAGAAAAACAGCAGTACCGCATACTGGCGGTTCCACGGACCGAGGTAGTAGTAACGTGTATCCGGGATCAGAAATTTGTATGCCTGATCAACGCATAGCTGGGTTCCGAGCTTGATGTCCATCAGCGGCGGAACCAATGGGCGTAATCAACCAGGACGTCTTTTTGTTCTGGTATCAGGGGACGATCGGGCAGGAGAGCTTGATACAAATCAGCCCGAATTCTTCTCGTCCAGATTCCATGCCAAACAATGGAGCATCCAGATCCGGTGTGAAGACCAAGCTTCCGATCAATCTCGACGCCAATGTTGATAGGGCTACGCTCACGCCGCGGGCCGTCCTCTGCAAGCTTTAGACCTACGGAGATCTGCTCCGCGCTGTAGCGCCGAGCTTTCCAGTTTTGCCCATGAAGAAAGCGCAGATTGTTGAACAGATCCTTGGGAATCAGACTACCTGCTACCTGTTCGGTTCGGATGCCCGCCGCTTCGTACGCGAGTCGTTCTATCTTGTGGCGCGCGATCACGCGCTCCTTCTGTTCGGCGGGCGTCTTGGCACCGAGCAGGTTAAAGGGCCTCTGGAAATTCTCCATCTTGTCCTTAACCGCAAGGTTGACCGCATAGGCTCCTGCATCGTCACGCAGAAAAAGTAGTAGATCCCCCACGTAAGGAAAGGGCACTCGAACTCGACCGTCGCACTTCTTATCGAAGACCCGGACTGTCGGATGCAGATGCTCCAATCCCATTTCCTTGGCAATATTCCAAGTGCCCCGCATCGCCGGCCAATGCTCGCCGCCCGCCAGCGGATGGCCATGCAGGAAATGCTCGCGATCATTCCAAAAGAGCATCTGCTGTTCGCGGATGTACCAGACCGCGGAGTTGTAGAGCGCGATGATCGCCACTCGGACTTCATTCCGAGACAGGAGATGAACCTCTCGTCCCATGCCTTCCGATTTCAAGCGCGACGCCGTGCTAACACCAGGCGCCTCCTTAGGCGTCGCTCGTATCGACGGCTCGTAGTTGGTCCCCCAATGCACTACGAACTGGCGCCCCACTATGCGGCGGTATGTCTCTTCGTTCACGCGCATTGCCATGCAGCCCCTTCCGGCACTCGCCGGACTGAAATATCTATCGGACGCACGTCCACTTGACGTCCGATGCGGGGGACCACACACTGGAGATGCCTAAGTCGTCCTGTGTGAGTAACCTCCGCACGAACGCCGTGACTCGCCAGCCCTCGGGCTGGCGTTTTGCGTTATAGCGGCTGAAATGTCGCTGTCTAGTCGCTCACGTTGGCTTCCCCTTTTTTTGAATTTCCGTTCGCGGCTGCGTTGCTGCGCGACGACGCTTGCTCTTCGTGCACCTGCGCTTCAATCCATCTCTGCACGTCTTCGCTACGCCATCGACGCAGCCTGCCGATGCGCACGCATGCCGGCCCCATTCCTGTCGCCATCAGACGCTCAAGCCAGCTTCGGGAAACGCCAAGGAGATGCATCACCTCTTCGGCGCGTAGCAGCGGTTCCATTCGTAGCTCTGAGTCCACAGTTGCAGCAGATCGTGCCTCAGCGTCTCCAGGAATGCACGAAGCGAGAAATTCAGCGTAGACAGAAAATTTCTGCAGAACCTTGTTTGCCAGTACAGAATTTCGAGGCCTATTTTTCTAGTGCTATCGGGCGAACAATGACTTACGTGATCGCCTGATTCCCCCGACGCCTAATTGGATTTACTGCGACATCATCAATATTTTCTGGAAACCAATGTTTTGACGTCATTTCGCGGTCGCTTCCGGAGAGTTACTCCAGATTTTTTGCGCAAACCGGTGCTGATAAAGTTGGTGACGGAGAGGATCACAGCAAACGCGGCTTTCAAGCACACGCATGCTTCCATCGGCGACTCACCTGAAGGCGTGGCACGACGGCGAAACGTTGTACAGCTTGTGTGCCCGCCACCATCACATCGCGGGCAACGCGATCGCGGCGACCACTTCACGCCAACTCTTCGGGACACCGCGCGCCGCCGCACACGATTTTCCGCTTCACCTCAACGAGTTTGTCGCGCGACTCGGGCCAACGTTCGGCACTCCCGAGGAGATCGCCTTGCGACGCACGATCCTTCCGTTCTACTTTCACCTTCGGCCGCTGCAGGCACGCCTAGATGCTTTGGCGGCTTTGAGTTTCGGCGGTTGCGGGCCACTCAAAGCCAGTCTGGGCTCGCTGGCGAGCCGATTCGGCGCTGCGCACCCGCTAAAAACTTGTCTGCAATGTCGCGCGATCGATGGCGACTCTGCCGAGAGCTGGATATGGCGACTCGAACATCAGTGGCCCGGTGTATGGACCTGCTTTCGCTGCGGCTCCGCCCTGCATTGGACAACGGAGCGAGTACACGGCGGCAATCGATTTGCGTGGCTTCTGCCCGCCGACTGTCAATTTCGCGAAGGGCTCTCCAGCGACACCGCTGAGCATGATCTCCGCGCCCTGCGCTCTTTCACCCAAAGCGTTCTGGCGTACGCCTCAACTGAACTCGACACGGAGTTCGATCTTGCGCGTATCCACGCCACTTACCGCAAGCGACTCGACGACATGGGACTGCGCACGCCGTCAGGTCGAGTTGACGTTGCGGGATTCACGGCCCACATGATCAAGACGACGGCGTCGCTTGCAAAGACTCATGAACTTGCAACGCTGCCAACGACGGAGGAACAAGTGGAGGCGCAGTTCCTTCGCTTCATTCGCGGCACGGTCCGACCTGCGCATCCGCTGCGGCATCTGGCATTGATCCATACTCTCTTTGGCGGCTGGGATGCCTGGCGGTCGGCGTACGCGTCGGCATCTGTCCCCGATACGCGAGATCTTGAGCGGGAACAGCTTCACTCCTCGGCCGATCCTCGGCGAGCAAAGTTCCTGCTGCTCCTCTCTGAGGGTAATTCTGTGAGTAGCACCTCCCGCATGATTGGCATTGCCGCAGCGACGGGAATCGCTTGGGCCACGGCAGCAGGAATCGCGACACCTCGCCGCCCGAGTCTCCTGAAACCGGAGCGCAGGGCCGCTGCAATTGCTCTCTTGCTCGCTGGAGGCAGCAAAGCTGCGGCAGCGAAGGCCGCAGGTGTTTCACTCCCGACCATCAATATGTTGCTCAAGTCGGAAATCGACCTTCGCCGGGCATGGCACAGCGCCATGTTAGACCGGACGCAGCGTGAGTACCGCCTTGCATGGACCACCACGGCGAGTCGATTACGGAATCCATCGCGAAAGCAACTTCGCGCACTACAACCCGCCGTGTTCATGTGGCTTTATCGCAATGACAGAGCCTGGCTGGAGACATTCAGCAGCGCGCTTACCCTTGAGACGCCCACGACAAGCAGTCGGGTGGACTGGGACCGACGTGATCAGGATTTCGCTCACGCAGTGCAAGTAGCTCGCGACGCGCTTTCGAAAGAGCGCTCAGGGAAGGCCATTCGAGTCGCAGATCTATGTGATCGCGTACCAGGTCTGAAGGCCCGGCTCAGCCAACTTGATCAGCTCCCCCTGACTCGAGATGCACTGGGACGTCGACGACACGCTTCCAGCGCATCAAACCGCTGAGGTAGCGCCGGTTTCTGTAGCGCGAGAGGCAATTGTTTGAGCTGTGTGCTTTGATTGCACTCGATTCGTCCACGGATCTCCGTCCGCGAAGCAGGCCCACAGGGCCGCATGAAGTATCGATGATCGCGAATTTGCCGGGTTATAGGCGAGGCCATCGATCAGTGGCACAAAGTCGCCACTTTGCTTTCCACGCATGAGAGCAAGGTTTTCGGTTACCCAGCGCTTGCCCGCCTTAGCCCGGAGCAGATCGCTGACGAGAGGCCTTGATTGAGAGGCCTTTGTCGAGAGCCCAGCCGCCTCCAAGACTTCAATCAACCGGTGATTGGCCTCAACCGTTGCCAGCGGCTCATCGGTGTTCAACATGGCCATGCTGATGTTGATGTATCGGCGCATCCATTGCGGGTCTGCCACATCAGCTTCGATGTCCGGCACTAGGCCAATCTGTCCACGCGTGATCCAGTCATCCGGTCTAGCGCTAAAGGGCAAGCATTCTCGGATGGCATGCAGGCGGATGCCATGTAGCGGACAACGGCTAGTTCCCTTCACGTGATGCCGGCGCCAATAGGACGACAGCTTTCCCTCCGCGCGATCAAGCTCAAGGCATTCGACACAGATCCGCACGTCGTCAACGGGTCGGCGGAATCCGAGATGGAACGCCGAGGACAGCCAATCGTTAATCGATGCTGAGGTTCGCATTTCGATAGAAGGAACCGCAGCCGTTAGCGGCAACATCGTGTGTTGCCGCACGTACTCATCAATGGATTTTCCGCCGATCACCGCGAGCAGATGAGTGGTTGGATACTTGCAACCGATGCCCTTCTCAATACCGAGTTGGCTGCGCAGGGCCCGAATCTGCTCTTGCAGGCTTTCGTACCCTTCGATGTGCTGATGCCGATAGGCATGCGCTTCAGCCAACTCATCTTCCAACGGGCGCACGATCAGCATTTCAATCGCTCCATCTCATGGCTGTAACATCCGCTTCGGCAAGTCCACTGCTACCGCAGGCCGCGTTCGCTCTAAAGCCGCGACGACTTCGCGCGCGTGCGCCAAGGCCTCAACCACGGAACTTGATTCCAACGCTGAGCCGGCCAGCTGGCGCCCAACCTCGCGAAGGCAGTAGGTAATTACAGAGGGCGGGGCCCCGAGCCGTTCGCTCTCGTAACGGGACAGGCAGGACCGATCGACCCCCAGCAGTCGAGCGAACTCAGCCTGGCTCCGCGCCCCACGGGCAGTTCGGATCAATTCGGCTTGAGATGCGGGCAGGCTCGCCATAGTGCTTTTATAGCACTATGTGCGTTATACGAACACCATAAGGCAACTGTGCTCTATGAGCACACGGCCGGAGACCAACCGCTCCGAGACCAAGATCGCAGCAAAATCAAAGCGATTCGCGGTACCCTTCATTTAGGGGAGTCGCGTTTTCCGGTTGGCGTCGTCTTATCGCTATCTATCAATGAGTCAGCGGGCAGTCGGCGCCTGTGCACGCGGCCTAGCTGGCGTTGGGCCACACATATAAAGGACCTCGGGGGCGATGGACACGGGCGGCCTAAGCGAAGACGACATCAGCGTGAAATTCATCACGCCCGCCCTTCATAAGGCCGGCTGGGATGAGGACACACAAATCCGTCGCCAGGTGGGATTCACCAAAGGCCGGATCATCGTTCGCGGCAAGCTGGTCGCGCGTGGCAAACCTAAGCGGGCCGACTTCGTCCTCTACTACCAGCACATCGCCATTGCGCTGATCGAGGCCAAGAAGGCCAACGTCGGCGAAGCAGCCGGCATGCAGCAGGCGCTCGACTATGCCAGCACGCTCGACGTGCCCTTTGTTTTCTCCAGCAACGGCAAAGGTTTCGTCTTCCATGACAAGACCGGCCAGAGCGCGATGCTAGAAACCAACCTCGGTCTCGATGAGTTCCCGAGCCCCGCGCAGCTCTGGGCCAAGTATCAGCAGTGGAAGGGCTTGACGCCGGCGCAGGAGAAGATCGTCCTGCAGCCGTACTTCGACGACGGCAGCGGCAAGGAGCCGCGCTACTACCAGCGCAACGCCATCAATGCCACGGTCGAGGCCATTGCCCGCGGACAGGACCGTGTGCTGCTGGTCATGGCCACCGGTACCGGCAAGACCTACACCGCCTTCCAGATCATCTGGCGCCTGTGGAAATCGGACTGGCGTAGCGGCAAGCAGAAGCGCGTCCTTTTCCTGGCCGATCGCAACGTGCTCGTTGACCAGACCATGGTCAACGACTTCCGCCCCTTCGGGCAGACCATGGCAAAGCTTTCGACCGGCTCCAACACCATCGAGCGCGACGACGGAACCAAGATTGAGCTTGAAACCGCCGTCGACTCGAAGCGACGCATAGACACCTCCTACGAGATCTACCTCGGTCTCTACCAGGCCCTCACGGGGCCGGAAGACCGGCAGAAGCTGTTCAAGGAGTTTTCGGCGGACTTCTTCGATCTGATCGTTATCGACGAGTGCCATCGCGGCAGCGCGGCGGAGGACTCTGCGTGGCGCGAGATCCTTGAGTACTTCAACTCGGCAACCCAGATCGGCCTGACCGCCACGCCGAAGGAAACGGAGTACGCCTCCAACATTCATTACTTCGGCGCGCCGGTTTACACCTACTCGCTCAAGCAAGGAATCAGTGACGGCTTTCTCGCGCCCTACAAGGTCATCAAGGTCCATCTCGACATCGACGTCGAAGGCTACCGCCCACAGAAGGGCGAGACCGACAAGCATGGCCAGCTGATCGACGACCGCATCTACAACATCAAGGACTTCGATCGGAACATCGTCGTCGATAGCCGAACTCAGCGTGTTGCCAAATGGGTATCGGATTACCTGAAACAGACCGGTGATCGAATGCAGAAGACCATCGTCTTCTGCGTCGACACTGAGCATGCAGCGCAAATGCGCCAAGCTCTGGTTGTCGAGAACCAGGATCTTGTGCTCAAGAACGAGCGGTATGTCATGCGCATCACTGGCGACGATCCCGCCGGCACGGCTCAGCTCGGAAATTTCATCGACCCGGAAACGGCGTATCCCGTCATCGTCACCACTTCGCGCCTGCTATCGACGGGCGTCGACGCTCAGACCTGCCGACTGATCGTGCTGGACCGCGAGGTCGGCTCGATGACGGAGTTCAAGCAGATCGTCGGCCGCGGCACTCGCGTCCATGAGGACACGCAGAAGTACTACTTCACCCTGGTCGACTTCCGGAAGGCCAGCAACCACTTCGCCGATCCGGCGTTCGACGGCGAGCCCGTACAGATCTACGAACCTACCGAGGACGATCCCGTCATACCGCCGGAGCAGTCGCCAGAGGATCAGGTGGATGCGCCGGAAACAACCGGCGATGGTGAGGACGCTGAGATCATCTACGATCCCACGCCACCGCTGCCTCCTGTCGGCACAGGTGAGCGCACCAAGTACTACGTCCACGGCAAGCCCGTAAAGGTTGCTACCGAGCGCGTCGAGTATCTCGACGCCGATGGCAAGCTCGTCACCGAATCGCTCAAGGACTATTCGCGCAAGGCTATCCGCAAGCAGTACGCGAGCCTCGATCAGTTCCTGCGTCGCTGGAACACCGCCGACAAGAAAGACGCCGTGATCGACGAACTGGCAGCAGAAGGTCTGCTGCTTGACCCGCTGATGGAAGAAATCGGCAAGGAGCTCGATCCCTTCGACCTCATCTGCCACATCGCCTTCGACCAGCCGCCGCTGACGCGACGAGAGCGCGCCAACAACGTGAAGAAGCGGGACTTCTTTACCAAGTACGGCCCGCAGGCCAGGGCGGTGCTGGAGGCCCTGCTGGCGAAGTATCAGGACGAGGGCCTGGTCACTGGCCTCGACAACGTCCGCGTGCTCCAGGTGCCGCCGTTCTCCGAGATGGGCACCGTCACCCAGCTCATCAAGCCCTTCGGCAGCAAGGCCGGCTTCGAAGAAGCCGTTCACCAACTACAAGACGCCCTCTACCAGGAAAGCGCCTAAACAATGTCTGTCCGCAACACCGTCAAATCCATCCAAGACATCATGCGTCAGGACGCCGGCGTCGATGGTGATGCCCAGCGCCTCTCGCAGCTCTGCTGGATGTTCTTCCTCAAGATCATCGACGACCAGGACCAGGAACTCGAACTCACCCGCGACGATTTTCGCTCGCCGATCCCCAAGCGCCTCAAGTGGCGCGAATGGGCCGCCAATCCGGAAGGACTGACCTGCGACGCCTTACTGGAATTCATCAACGGCGACCTATTCCCAACGTTGAAGGAGCTGCGTGCCAGCGGCGGCAGTGCCAACCGCGCGCGCGTGGTCCGCGGCGTCTTCGAGGACGCCTACAACTACATGAAGTCCGGCCAGTTGATGCGGCAGGTGGTAAACAAGATCAATGCCGTGGACTTCAACGACCTCGCCGAGCGCAAGCACTTCGGCGAGATCTACGAGCAGTTGCTCAATGATCTCCAGAGCGCCGGCAATGCCGGCGAGTACTACACGCCGCGCGCCGTCACCGCCTTCATGGCTGAGCGCATCGATCCGAAGCCGGGCGAGATCCTTTTTGATCCGAGTTGCGGAACCGGCGGCTTCCTAACCTGCGCCATCCGTCACATGCGCGACCGCTATGTAAAGAAGCCGAAGGACGAGGCGAAGCTGCAGGCCGGCCTGCGTGCGGTGGAGAAGAAGCAGCTGCCGCACATGCTCTGCGTCACCAACATGTTGCTGCACGGCATCGAGGACCCCAGCTTCGTTGCCCATGACAACACGCTGGCGCGCCCCTACATCAGCTGGGAACAGAAGGACCGCGTCGACATCATCCTCGCCAACCCGCCCTTCGGCGGCAAGGAAGAGGACGGCATCGAGGCCAACTTCCCGCAGCACTTCCGCACCAAGGAAACCGCGGACCTGTTCCTGGCCCTGTTCATCCGTCTGCTCAAGAACGGCGGCCGCGCCGCCATCGTGCTACCGGACGGTTCGCTGTTCGGCGAAGGCGTGAAGACCCGACTCAAGGAACACCTACTGGAAGAGTGCAACCTGCATACGGTCGTGCGCCTGCCCAATTCCGTGTTCAAACCCTACGCCAGCATCGGCACCAACCTACTGTTCTTCGAGAAGGGCACGCCGACCAAAGAAATCTGGTACTACGAGCATCGTGTGCCCGAAGGCCAGAAGGCATACTCGATGACCAAGCCAATTAAGGTCGAGCACCTGCAAGGCTGCGTCGACTGGTGGGGCGGCGCCGAGCGCAAGGATCGACAGGACACGCCGCAAGCCTGGCGTGTCAGCATCGAGGACATCAAGGCGCGCGGCTATAGCCTCGACATCAAGAATCCGCATGCGGTCGCGGATGATCATGGTGATCCGGAGACGCTACTTGCGGAGCTGGGCGCGGCGGAGGCAGATACGGCAAAGCTGCGCGATCAGCTCAAGGCCATTCTGACCGAGGCGCTGCTGCGATGAATGCGGAGCAACTACTGGCGCACTACGATCGTGTGGCGGAAGCGCCGGATGCCGTCGAACGCTTACGGCGATTCGTCCTCGCCTTGGCCGTGCGCGGAAAACTTCTAGCGCAAAAACCTTCGGACAACACAGCTGCCGAACTTCTGCGACTGATCGCGTCAGAGAAACAAAAGCTGGTGCTATCTGGAGAGCTACGGAAGCCTCGTGAGTTAGGAGACGACGAATCTGTCGTGGCACCATTTTCGATTCCGTCCACATGGCAGTGGACACGACTAGATTCGATTGGCGCAATCGTTGGTGGCGGCACTCCATCCGCATCGGACCTAGAGAACTTTACGGAACCAGGAACCGGCGTTCCTTGGCTTACTCCGGCAGATCTAGGAGGGCATGAAGACCTCTTCATCTCCCGCGGCTCGCGCGACTTGTCCGCGAAGGGCTTGAAGTCTTCGTCGGCGACATTAATGCCTGCGGGGAGCGTCCTGTTTACGAGCAGAGCGCCCATTGGATACGTCGCAATCGCCGCCAACCCCATCTCGACCAATCAAGGCTTCAAATCAATAGTTCCATACGTTGCCGGCTGCTCACGCTTCATTGCGATGGCGATGACGGCTTTTGCCCCAGAAATAGACGCCAAGGCACCTGGGACAACCTTCAAAGAGGTGTCGGGAAAGCTGGTTGCAGCAGTCCCATTTCCCCTCCCGCCCCTCGCCGAACAACAGCGCATCGTCGCCAAGGTCGATGAACTGATGGCGCTGTGCGACCGGCTGGAAGCGGCGCGGGCGCAGCGCGAGGCGACGCGCGACCGGCTGACGGCGGCGACCCTCGCCCGCCTCAATGCCCCCGAGCCCACCCCATCGCCGGATAGCGATGCGCCCAAGGCATCCTCCTTCCAGTCCGACGCCCGCTTCGCGCTCAGCATCCTGCCGGCCATCACCACTCGCCCGGATCAAGTCAAGCAACTCCAGCAGACCATACTGAATCTCGCAGTTCGCGGCTCGCTGTTGCCGCAGTCGACCGACGATCAACCCGCTGCGTCGTTACTGAAAGACATTGCCGGAGCTCGAGAAGCCCTTGTTGCCCGCAAGGAACTTAAACGATCGAAGCAGCTGCCGAATGTTGGCCCAGAAGAGATAGGGCACGAAGTTCCGCAGGGCTGGATTCTTTGTCGACTCGGAGATGCATACGACGTTCGCGACGGAACTCATGACACGCCCAAGTATGTCGATTCAGGTGTTCCGCTAGTCACTAGCAAGAATTTGTACTCCGGATTTCTCTCTCTCTCCGATGTAAAGCTGATCAGCGAACAGGATCACGCGAAGATTTCAGAGCGATCCCGAGTGGACAAGGATGACGTCCTCTTCGCCATGATCGGTAGCATCGGGAATCCGGTAATAGTTGACACCGATCAGCCCTTCAGCATTAAGAACGTCGCTTTGTTCAAGTACTTCGATCGTGCCCACAGTTGCCCGGCCTTCTTGAAGATATTCCTAAGTAACGCAAGCCATAAGATGAAAATCCTGGCGACTGGCGGATTGCAGCCTTTCGTCTCGCTAGGATTTCTGCGCGCGTATCCTATGGCACTGCCACCGCTTGCAGAGCAACACCGCATCGTTGCCAAAGTCGACGAACTGCTGTCCCTCTGTGATCAGCTCGAAGCCAGCCTGACTCGCGGAGAGAACACCCGCAGCCGCTTGCTCAATGCGCTGCTGCACGAAGCCCTCGTGCCGACTGACGCCGCACTGGAAGCCGCCTGATGCCGATCCGCAACGCCATCTGGAAGGTCGGCCTCTCTCCGCAGCTGCTAAGCGAAGCCCAACTTCCGAGCGAGAAGGCGCTGGAGGACATGATCGTCGCCGCGCCGAGCATGCTCTCGGACGAGTGGATGCTGATCGGCCGGCAGGAGAAGACCGCCTCCGGCGGGATCATCGACCTGCTGGCGATCGCACCTGACGGCACGCTGGTACTGATCGAGCTCAAACGCGACCGCACGCCGCGCGAGGTCGTGGCGCAGGCGCTGGACTATGCCTGCTGGGTGGAGAAGCTGGACAGCAAGGACATCGCGGCGATCTATGCGCGCTTCAAGCCGAACGCGAGCCTGGGGGCTGACTTCCAGGCCCGCTTCGGCCAACCGCTGGACGAGACCACGCTCAACGAAAGCCACCAGATCGTGGTCGTCGCCGCCTCTCTGGACGCCAGCACCGAACGCATCGTCGCCTACCTCAATGAACGCGACATCCCCATCAACGTGCTGTTCTTCCAGGTCTTCGCCAGCGGCGCGGAGCAACTACTCAGCCGCACATGGATAATTGACCCCGGCGAGACGCAGGTGAACGTGGCGGTGGCCGCGAAGGGTGACAAGGAACCCTGGAATGGAGAGTTCTACGCCAGCTTCGGCCACGACGATGGACGAGACTGGGAAGAGGCTCGCAAGTACGGCTTCATTTGTGGCGGTGGCGGGAGCTGGTACAGCAATACGCTCAGCTTGCTTGCCATCGGTGACCGCGTATGGGTCAAAGCCCCGGGATACGGGTTCGTCGGCGTTGGCGAAGTCATTGCCCCCCGTGTATCCCTCAGAGATTTCACTCTCGATGACAAGCCGGCGATCGATGTGCTGAAGGGCGGCACATACCACCGCCAGTTCATCAACGACCCTGATCGTTGTGAATACTTCGTACCGATGAAGTGGCTCAAGACCGTCCCACTGAATCAAGCATTCAACGAGATCGGCCTGTTCGGCAACCAGAATACCGTCTGCAAGCCACGCACGCCGAAATGGCGGACAACAGTCGATCGGCTGCGTCAGGCGTTCGGCATCGGAGCGTCGAATGCCTGACTCCGTATTGCTTCATTCGACACAGATGCGAGGGTCCTGAGCCATGGCCCGCCGAAAGCGAAAGTCGGATTTCGAGCATGCCGTGGAAGGTCTGGCGCGCCCACCTTGGCAACTCTGCGTGGCGCTGGCTCCGGTCGCATACCTTGGGTTTCATCAGCTGGCGCAGCTCCAGCCTCCGGTCGCGCACAACGTCGGGGAGATGGGCAGCTCCATCGGCGTGATGATCTTCAGGACTGCGGGCATGTTCCTACAGTACCTGGCCCCTCTCACGCTTCTGATTGCGGCGATGGTGTCCGGGCTCGCCAAGCGCAAACGAACCAGACTGCTTGCAGAGGCCGAGGCCAGAACCGACGCGGCACCGCTGCGCCAATTGAGCTGGCGAGGGTTCGAGCAGCTGGTTGGCGCTCATTTCGAACAGCGTGGCTACACGGTGAGTTTCACCTCGGACGGAGCCGACGGAGGCATCGACGTGATCGCACGAGAGGGTTCCGAGACGTTCCTCGTCCAATGCAAGCAGTGGCGCGCAACACGGATTGGCGTGAGCGTGGTCCGCGAACTGTTCGGGGTGATGGCGGCGCAAGGAGCGACCGGCGCCTTCGTGGTTTCGATGGGTCCGTTCACCTCTGATGCGCATGACTTTGCTGAAGGGCGAAATATCGAATTGGTTGATGCGAACGCCCTGCTGCGTTCGTCGGCGTCGCCCGCTTCTAAGAGTCCAGCCGCTCGACCAACGCCGGTCTCGTCGACGCCGGTGTGTCCGAAGTGCGGGGCCGGCATGGTCCGGCGGATTACCAAGCAGGGCGTCAACAGGGGTCGCGCGTTCTACGGCTGCAACACCTACCCCCGATGCCGCGGCACCTTACCGGCGGACTGAGCCATGGGTATCAACCTGGTCGTTGCTGTCACCGACTCCGACTGGTTCGAAACCTTGCGGCGTCGGCCGGACCTAGCGGAGGTCAATTTCTGGGCGCCTTCGGGGACGGGGTTCAAGGCGCTGGAGCCCGGCGAGCTGTTCCTGTTCAAGCTGCATTCGCCCCGCAACTTCATCGTGGGTGGTGGAGTGTTTGCCCATGCCAACCAGTTGCCGTGCTCGCTGGCGTGGCAGGCGTTCGGGGAGGCAAATGGGGCATCGAGCCTTCGCCAGATGCGGGAGCGCATCGCCAAGTACCGAAAGGCGGACCCGAACGACCGGGCAACTGACTTTCCGGTGGGCTGTCGAATTCTCACGCAGCCGTTCTTTCTGCCGGAGTCGGAATGGATCCCGGTGCCCGATAGCTGGGCCAGGAACATCGTCACGTTCAAGACCTACAGCACCGATGAAACCGACGGCGTGCGACTGTGGGAAGCCATGTCCCAGCGCCTGAGCCGATCCCTTCCTGCCGACATCTCCGAATCTGAGGTTCGCTATGGCGAACCACGGCTGATTGCGCCCCGCCTGGGGCAGGGCGCATTCCGAGTATTGGTCACGGACCTCTACGATCGCCGCTGCGCCGTCACCCATGAAAAGACGCTGCCCGCGCTGGAGGCTGCCCACATTCGGCCGTACGCCGATGGCGGTTCCCATCGAGCAACGAACGGCCTGTTGCTGCGACGTGACCTGCACAGCCTCTTTGACGGCGGCTACGTAACGGTGACGCCTGAATACCGTTTTGAGGTCAGCCGCCGCATCCGCGAAGAATTCAGCAACGGCAAGCACTACTACGCATTGCAGGGGCAGGCGATTGAATTACCCAGAACGATCGCTGATCGACCGGACCGCGACGCATTGCGGTGGCACAACGAGCAGTGCTTCAAGGGATAGTGCACGTGTCTCAAGATCCAGACACGCTGGACACTCTCATTCGCAAGGCAGCTTTCGCCCACGTGCGAAGGTTGAATGCGATCCAGGACCACCTGACTTCGATGGATCTTGCTAAGGGATTCGAGTTCGAAGGTGAGCGCATCCCCCTAGTCAATCCACAGCGAGGAATCTTCAAGCCTCGCCAGATGAAGCACCTTTTGTCGATCCGCACCGTGTTCCCTCGCCCTGGGGCGCGCGTCTGGTATGACGATCAGCGCACGGTTCATCGGCAGATATATGAAAGCGCCGAGTGGGTCGATTACGCGTTCATGGGTCGCGATCCTGAGGCGGCAGACAACCGTTGGCTTCGTGAAGCTTGGGAGCAATGTGTCCCAATCATCTATTTCATCGGGATCGCACCTCAACTCTTCACCGCCATCGTGCCGGCGTTCGTCGGCGGTTGGGATCCGAATGGGTTGCGCGCGATGATCGGGTTCGGTGATCCAGGCGTCGCGTCGCCTGGAGTTTCAGAGGACAGCGCCCCAGCACGGCGCTACGCACTGCGAGCCGTACAGCAGCGCCTACATCAGGCCTCGTTCCGTGAAGCGGTGATCAGCGCCTATGGCGGACGCTGCGCATTGTCCGGACTACCAGAACCACTACTGCTCGATGCTGCCCACATCATCGCCGACGGCGACGAAAAGATGGGCCAACCAGTCGTACCCAATGGCATCCCGCTTTCGAAGATTCACCATGCGGCGTTCGACTCGCACCTGATCGGCATCGATCCGGACTTCCGGCTCCACGTATCCGAAAGGCTGATGTGTCAGAACGATGGCCCGATGCTGGAGGCGCTGAAGCGTCTGCAGGGCGGCGCGCTTCATTTGCCACCCCGAGAGCGCGATCGCCCAGATCGCGATCGCCTGGCGTTGCGTTTTGAACAATTTGAACTGGCCAACTGACGTGCCCGACTTTTCCCGCTACGTTGGCATTGATTATTCCGGCGCCAAGACTCCGACAGAAAGCCTCAAGGGCCTTCGGGTTTATCTCGCCACGCCGAGCGATCCACCGCGAGAGGTTGGCCCACCGCCAAGTCCGAGGCGCTACTGGACACGCCGCGGGGTAGCGGACTGGTTGGTGGAGATCTTGTCCGACAATGTGCCCACGTTGGTGGGCATTGATCACGGCTTCTCGTTCCCGATCCGCTATTTCGAAAAGCACGCCATCCAACCGGACTGGCAGGTGTTCCTGGAAGACTTTAGGCGCCATTGGCCAACCGATGGTGAGCACGTCTATGTCGACTTCGTCCGCGACGGCTCGGTTGGCAACGGCGCCGCTCGCAGTGGGCTAACTCGCTGGAGACGGCTGACGGAAATTCGTGCTCGATCGGCCAAGTCCGTCTTCCACTTCGATGTGCAAGGTTCCGTCGCAAAATCCACGCATTCGGGGATCCCGTGGCTGCTCCATATCCGACGGGCACATCGCGATCGCGTTCATTTCTGGCCCTTCGATGGTTGGTCGCCACCATGCGGTCGATCTGTCATTGCCGAGGTGTATCCCTCGCTTTGGCGACTTCGGCACCTACTTACCGATGCGACCGGCGATCAGCAAGACGCCTTCGCAGTGTCGGCGTGGATGCGCGAGCAAGACAGCAGAGGCGATCTACATCGGCACTGGCAGCCGCAGCTCACCGATTACGACAAGGCCATTGCGCAGGTTGAGGGCTGGATACTCGGTGTCGAATGATCGCAACCTCAAATCAGCAGTAAGGAAGAATCGCACTAACTTGCTGCCAAGCGGGCGTACATAGTGCATCTGCAGATCTCCTTTCGGCCTTCTGCTACAAGGGCTTGCCCCCCCGAATAGACACTTGCTACTGGCCACTCCAGGCTGAATCGGCATCAGGCACTTTGAGCCATAGTCTGCTTTTCACGTGCGCCGACTTGATGCTAGGCAAGGCCGGCGGCCGCGGCTTGGAAATGGGAGTTCGACGTCCATTCCACCCTTGCAACAATCGCACTCAACGACTTACCCCAACTTCTTCCTTGCTGACCCTTCCGTTCGCCGATCCGAGAGTCCCGGGCATTCGTTACGGGTTTTACTAATACGATCACAACCGCCTAAAGCGCCGCAGCCGCTCACTCCACCGTCACGCTCTTGGCGAGGTTACGCGGCTGGTCGACGTCGGTGCCGCGCAGCACAGCGACGTGATACGCGAGCAGCTGCAGCGGCACGGTGTAGACCAGCGGTGACTGGATCGCTTCGATGTGCTCGGGCATCAGCATCACTTCGACGCCGTCTTCGGCCTTGAAGCCGGTGTTGGGGTCGGCGAAGACGAACAGCTGGCCGCCGCGGGCGCGCACTTCCTGCAGGTTGCTCTTGAGCTTTTCGAGCAGCGCGTTGTTCGGCGCGACCGCGATTACCGGCATGTCCGCATCGACGAGTGCGAGCGGGCCGTGCTTGAGTTCGCCGGCCGGATAGGCCTCGGCGTGGATGTACGAGATCTCCTTGAGCTTGAGCGCGCCTTCGAGCGCGACCGGATAGGTCGGTCCGCGGCCGAGGAACAGCGCATGGCGCTTGTCGGCGAAGTGCTTGGCCCACTCCTTGATCTGCGGCTCGAGCTTGAGCGTGTGCTCGACGATCTCGGGCACGTGCGCGATCTGCTTGACGAACGCCGCTTCGGTCATCGCGTCCATGCCGTTGTGGCGCGCGAGCACGATGCCGAGCAGCGACAGCGCCGCGAGCTGCGTGGTGAAGGCCTTGGTCGAGGCGACGCCGATCTCGGGGCCCGCGCGCGTCATCAGCGTGAGATCGGCTTCGCGCACGAGCGAGGATTCGGGCACGTTGCAGATCGCGCAGGTGGCGAGATAGCCGAGCTTGCGCGCCTCACGCAGCGCGGCGAGCGTGTCGGCGGTTTCGCCCGACTGCGAGATCGCGACGAACAAGGTGTCGGCCGGCACCACCGGGTTGCGATAGCGATATTCGCTCGCCACTTCGACCGTGCACGGCAGCTTGGCACCCTGCTCGACGTAATAGCGCGCGATCAGACCGGCGTGATAACTCGTGCCGCAGGCGACGATGTGCACGTTGCGCACGCGCGGCAGGATCGCCTGCGCCTTCGGGCCCATCGCGGCTTCGAGCACGCTCTTGCCGGTGATGCGCTCGGCCAGCGTGTCGGCGATCGCACGTGGCTGCTCGTAGATTTCCTTGAGCATGTAGTGCGCGAATTCGCCACGCTCGACGCTGTCGGCCGACAAGGTCGATTCGCGCAGCGCACGTTCGGCCGGCTTGCCGCTCGCATCGAAGATGCGGATGCCGGACTGGCGCACTTCGGCGACGTCGCCTTCTTCGAGGAACTGGAAGCGGCGCGTGACCGGCAGCAGCGCCTGCACGTCGGAGGCGACGTAGTTTTCGTTGTCGCCATGACCGACGACGACCGGGCAGCCCATGCGCGCCGCGACCACGCAATCGGGATCGCGCACGGCGACCGCCACAATCGCGTAAGCGCCGTGCAGGCGCTTCACCGCGGTCTGCACGGCGGCGAGCAGCGAGCCGCTCTGCTTCAGGCATTCGTTGACCAGATGCACGACGACTTCGGTGTCGGTCTCGCTCGTGAAGTGGTAGCCCTTGGCGCGCAGCTCGCTGCGCAGCTCGTCGTGGTTCTCGATGATGCCGTTGTGGACGAGTGCGACCTGGTCTTCGGAGAAGTGCGGATGCGCATTGCGTTCGGACGGCACGCCATGCGTGGCCCAGCGCGTGTGCGCGATGCCGCGAAAACCCGCGATCGGATGCTGCGCGATGCCGTCGGCGAGCTGCTGCACCTTGCCCTGCGCGCGACGGCGGTCGAGCTGACCGTTTTGCGTCAGCAGCGCGACGCCAGCGGAGTCGTAGCCGCGATATTCGAGGCGGCGCAGACCTTCGACGAGGATGGGCGTGACATCACGAGCGGCGACGACGCCGACGATTCCGCACATGGGCTTCCTGGGGAATTTGTTGGAGTGACAGTGTAGCGGCCCGGCCGGAACGGGGTTCGGCCCGATCGAAAGCGCCTGTCAGGCCTTCACGCTCGGACGCTCGGCGATGCGATCGCGATAAGCCTGCAGGTTCGCGAAACCCTCGTTGGCCGGCACGAACTTGAGCAGCCCGCGCACGAATTCGAGCGCGCAGAAGGCGGTGATGTCGGCCACCGTGAATCGATCGCCGGCGACGTAGGCCTGCTTGCCGAGCAGCGCCTCGTACCAGGCTGCGCTGTGGCGCAGCTTGTCGATCTGCGTGCGGCCGAAATCGGCCAGCTGCGGCTGCTCCACGCTCGCGAAGCCCGGATGCGAATGGCGCACCGCATTCATCGCATGCACGAGCAGGAAGAACTCGGCCTGGCGATCGGCCATTTCGATGAAGGCGCGCTCCTCGCCATCGCGGCCGAACAGGTTCGGCTCCGGATAGCGGCTTTCGAGATAGCTGCAGATCGCCCGGCTTTCGGACAGCCGGCGACCGTCGTCGAGTTCGAGCACGGGTAGCTGCGGCATCGGCGCGACCTCGCAGACCGGCGGGAGCGTGTGCTCGCGCTTGCCGAGATCGAGCAGCACCACGTCGAGATCGCGAATGCCCTTTTCGGCGAGGAACAGCTGCACGCGACGTGGATTGGGAGCGAGCTTGGCGGTGTAGAGCTTCATCGGTGATCTCCTCGGTCTTGCGGCGACGCCGCGACTTATTTCTTCTTCACGGGCCGCTTCCAGCCCGGCACGGTCTTCTGGCCGCGTGCGCGGCAGATCGTGAGCTGATCGGGCGGCGCGGTTTGCGTGATCGTCGAGCCCGCCGCGATGAAGGCGCGCTCGCCGACCGTCACCGGCGCGACGAGCTGCGTGTCGGTGCCGATGAAGGCGCCGTCGCCGATCACGGTCTCGTGCTTGTTGGCGCCGTCGTAATTGCAGGTGATGACGCCCGCGCTGATGTTGACGTCGGCGCCGACGCGCGCATCGCCGACGTAGGCCAGGTGCCCGGCCTTGGTCGCCCTGCCGAGCCGGCCCTTTTTTACTTCGACGAAGTTGCCGATGTGCACTTCGTCGTCGAAGTGGCTGTCCGGGCGCACGCGCGAAAACGGGCCGATGCGGCAGGCTTCGCCGGCGTCGAGACCTTCGAGCACGCAATGCGAGAGCACTTCGGTGTTCGCGCCGAGGCTCACGTTGCGCAGCACCGAGTAGGCGCCGATGCGCACGCCGTCGGCGAGGTTGACCTGGCCTTCGATGACGACGCCGACGTCGATGAACACGTCGCGCCCGGTCGACAGCGTGCCGCGCAGATCGAAGCGCGACGGATCGGCGAACTGCACGCCGGCGCGCATGAGCTGATCCGCCTGCTGCTTCTGGTAGAAGCGCTCGGCGCGCGCGAGCTGCTGGCGATCGTTGACACCTTCGACGGCCTGGGCATCGAGCGCCTCGACAGTGCGCACTTCGACGCCTTCGGCGACCGCGAGCGCGACGATGTCGGTGAGGTAGAACTCGCCCTTGGCGTTCTCGTTGCGCACCTGCGCGATCCAGCGCTTGAGGCTGCCGGCCGGAGCCGCGAGCAGGCCGGTGTTGATCTCGTCGATGGCCTTCTGCTGCGGCGAGGCGTCGTTCTCTTCGACGATGCCGAAAACGCGGCCGAAGCTGCGCAGGATACGGCCGTAGCCGGTCGGGTTCGCGAGCTTGACGGTGACTAGCGCGAGCCCGGTCTTCGCCGCGTCGACGAGGCCGGCCAGCGTCTGCGGCGGAATCAGCGGCACGTCGCCGTAGAGCACGACCACGAGCGCATCGTCGGCGATGCCCGGCAGCGCCTGGGCGACCGCGTGCGCGGTGCCGAGCTGCTCGGTCTGCTCGGCGATCGTCGGTGCCGCGCCCTCGCGCTCGCGCAGCCATTGCTGCACCACGTCCGCCCCGTGGCCGAGCACGAGATGGCACTGCGCCCCGCTGGCCTGCGCGAGCCTCAGCACGTGATCGAGCATCGGGCGCCCGCCGACGGTGTGCAGCACCTTGGGCAGCGCGCTGTTCATGCGGGTGCCGCGGCCGGCGGCGAGGATGATGGCGTGAAGGCTCATGAAGGCGTTCGATGGCGGCTCGGCTGTGCAGTTTAGGCGGTTCTGCCCGCGGAATCGCCCGCAGTTCGGGTAGGCCCGAGGGTCACCGTCGCTTGAATTTTATTTCGCTCACGAAATATATTGCGGCACCGACCTTCTGGAGGACGCCATGTCCGCGACATCCCCATCGATTTCGATTCCGGCTCCGATCCGGTTTGCAGCCCGCGACGGCTACCGGCTCGGCGGCAGCCTGTACTCGCCGCAGGGCCTGCGGCCCAGGCAGGCGGCCACGGCCGCCGTCGTGATTCATCCGGCCACCGCAGTGCCGCAGCGGCTCTACCAGCCGTTCGCCGAGTTCCTCGCGAGCTGCGGTTATGCGGTGCTGACCTACGACTATCGCGGCATCGGCAGCTCGGCTCCGGCATCGCTGCGCGGCTTTTCTGCGAGCATGCGCGACTGGATGGAGCTCGACGTCGCCGCCGCCACGCAGGTGCTGCGCGAGCGCTTTCCTGCCGCGAGCCTGCTGGCAGTCGGCCACAGCGTCGGCGGCCATGCGCTCGGCATCAGCGAGGCGACGCCGCAGCTGCGCGCGGCGCTGATCGTCGCAGCCCATGCGGGCTACACGGGCTTCATCGAACAGCGCGCGGAGCGTTGGCGCGTCGGCGCGATGATGCGGCACGTCGGGCCGTGGTGCTGTCGCCTGCTCGGCTACATGCCCGGCAGCAAGCTCGGCCTCGGCGAAGACCTGCCTGCCGGGGTCATGCGCCAATGGGCGGGCTGGACCCGGCTTCCGAACTATTTCTTCGACGACCCGCAGCTGCAGGCCGCCCAGCGCTTCGCGCAGAAGCGCCTGCCGCTGCTGGTGCTCGGATTCGACGACGATCCATGGGCCACACGCCGGGCCATCGGCGCGATGGTGCGGCACTACACGCACTGCCCGATCGAGCGCCGGCAGATCGCGCCGGCCGAGGTCGGGCTCGAAGCGATCGGGCACATGGGCTTCTTCCGCCGCGCCTCGGCGACGCAGCTCTGGCCGATGGCCGAAGCCTGGCTACGGACTCAGGTGAGCGAGCGCCACGCCGCCTGATCCTGGGACGAGGCGAACCCGCGCCCAAGCCTGGCCATTGGGACGATATGACGAGTCCGGTCGCCAATTTGCGGTTCATGGCGGCGATTTATGATCGGAGCCGTCACTCCAAGCTCACCGTCCATGAAAGCATCTGCCGACAGGCGCCTCGTCTATCTGCTCAACGTCGGGCAACGCCGTTTGAATCGCTGGATCGAAGCCCGGTTCGGTGCCGAAGGCGGCGCCTCGGTCGCTCAGGGCGGAGCGCTGTTTTTCCTGTCGCGCAACGATGGCGCCCTGATTGGGGAAGTGTCCGCCGCCCTCGATCTCGCCCCATCGGCGATGACGGGTCTCGCCGATCGCATGGTCAAGGCCGGGCTCATCGAGCGCCGGCGCGACGAGAAGGACGCGCGCTCGATGCGCATCTACATCACCGATCCGGGCCGCGAGGCGCTCAAGCAAGCCAACCGCGGGCTCGCGGCGATCAATGCGAAGCTCGCCGAGGGCTTCAGCGAAAGCGAGCTCGAAGTGGTCTCGCGCTGGCTCGGCAGTCTGCAGACCAAGTTTCGCGACTAGCGAGGCGATTCGAATCGCCGCAAACGAAAAAGCCCCGGATTTCCGGGGCTTTTCGTAAGACCAAGCGCGGCGGCTCAGTGCGTGATGTTGTGCAGCTTGCGCGCGAACTCGAGGCGCGCGGCGGCTTCGACGAGCTCCTGCTGGGCCTTGGCCAGATCGCTGCTGGTCTTGGCGCCGGCGAGCTTCTCCTCGGCTTCCTGCTTGGCCTTGAGCGCGGCGGCCTCGTCGGCGTCCTTGCTGTGCAGGGCGCTGTCGGCGAGCACGGTCACGAGATGCGGCTGTACCTCGAGAATGCCGCCGGTGACGAAGAACGCGAGTTCCTGGCCCGACGTCGTGCGCACGCGCACGGTGCCCGGCTTGAGGCGCGTCAGCAACGGAGAGTGGCGCGGCGCGATGCCGACTTCGCCCATCTCGGCCGGAGCGAAGACCATCGCGGCCTCACCCTTGTGGATGTGGCCTTCGGCGCTGACGATGTCGACTTGGAGTTGTGCCATTTCGATTCTCCGACTGCCTTAGGCAGCCAGCTTGGCGCCCTTCTCGACCGCCTCGTCGATGGTGCCGACCATGTAGAACGCCTGCTCGGGCAGGTGATCGTAGGCGCCGTCGACGATGCCGCGGAAGCCGCGGATGGTTTCCTTCAGCGACACGTACTTGCCGGGCGAGCCCGTGAAGATTTCGGCGACGTGGAAGGGCTGCGACAGGAAGCGCTGGATCTTGCGCGCGCGCGACACGATCTTCTTGTCGTCTTCGCTGAGCTCGTCCATGCCGAGGATCGCGATGATGTCCTTGAGCTCCTTGTAGCGCTGCAGCAGGCCCTGCACGTCGCGGGCGGTGCCGTAGTGCTCTTCGCCGATCACGTTCGGGTCGAGCTGGCGCGAGGTGGAGTCGAGCGGATCGACGGCCGGGTAGATACCGAGCGAGGCGATGTCACGCGACAGCACGACGGTGGAATCCAAGTGCGCGAAGGTGGTGGCCGGCGACGGATCGGTGAGATCGTCCGCGGGCACGTAGACGGCCTGGATCGAGGTGATCGAGCCCTTCTTGGTCGAGGTGATGCGCTCCTGCAGGGCGCCCATTTCTTCGGCCAGGGTCGGCTGGTAGCCCACCGCCGACGGCATACGGCCGAGCAGTGCCGACACTTCGGTACCGGCCAGCGTGTAGCGGTAGATGTTGTCGACGAAGAACAGGATGTCGCGGCCTTCGTCGCGGAAGTATTCGGCCATGGTCAGGCCGGTCAGCGCGACGCGCAGACGGTTGCCCGGCGGCTCGTTCATCTGGCCGTAGACCATCGCCACCTTGGAGTTGCCGAGGTTCTTCTCGTCGACGACGCCCGATTCCATCATCTCGTGATAGAAGTCGTTGCCTTCACGCGTGCGCTCACCCACGCCGGCGAACACGGACAGACCACTGTGCGCCTTGGCGATGTTGTTGATGAGCTCCATCATGTTGACGGTCTTGCCCACGCCGGCGCCACCGAACAGGCCGACCTTGCCGCCCTTGGCGAACGGGCAGAGCAGATCGATGACCTTGATGCCCGTTTCGAGCAGCTCGGTCGAACCAGCCTGGTCTTCGTAGGTCGGCGCTTCGCGGTGGATCGCCCACTTTTCCTTGGATTCGACCGGGCCGACTTCGTCGATCGGCTCGCCGAGCACGTTCATGATGCGGCCGAGCGTGGCCGGACCGACCGGCACCGAGATCGGCGCGCCGGTGTTGACGGCTACGAGGCCGCGCTTGAGGCCTTCCGACGAACCCAGCGCGATCGCGCGGACGACGCCGTCGCCGAGCTGCTGCTGGACTTCGAGCGTGAGGTCCGTACCCGTGACCTTCAGCGCGTCATAGATCTTGGGAATGGCTTCGCGGGGAAACTCGACGTCGACGACTGCGCCGATGATTTGAACGATCTTGCCGGTGCTCATGGCTGTTCTCTGATGTCCTGATACGTGTTGACTTAACCGACCGCGGCCGCGCCGCCGACGATTTCCGCGAGTTCCTTGGTGATGCTGGCCTGGCGCGCCTTGTTGTAGGCGAGCTGCAGCCCCTGAATGATCTTGCCGGCGTTGTCGCTGGCGGCCTTCATCGCGACCATGCGCGCGGACTGCTCCGACGCGGCGTTCTCGATGACGGCCTGGTAGACCTGCGATTCGAGATAGCGCAGCAGCACGCTGTCGAGCAGCTCCGGCGCGCTGGGCTCGTAGATGTAATCCCAGCTCTTGAGCAGGCCTTCGACCGGCGTGGCCTCGATCGGCAGCAGCTGCTGCACGGTGGGCTTCTGCGTCATCGTGTTGACGAAGCTCGCGTAGACCACGTAGACGCGGTCGACGCCGCCGTCACGGAAGGCATCGACGAGCACCTTGATGCTGCCGATCAGCTGTTCGAGCGTCGGCTTGTCGCCGAGGTTCGAAGCGGTCGCCACCACCTTGCCGCCGATGCGCTTGAAGAAGCCGATGCCCTTGTTGCCGACGATCGCCAGCTCGGCCTCGACGCCCTTGTCCTTCCACTCCTTGATCGAGCGGATGGTGGCGCGGAAGGTGTTGATGTTGAGGCCGCCGGCCAGGCCGCGGTCGGTCGACACGATCAGGTACGCCACCTTCTTGACCGGACGATCGACCATGAACGGATGGCGATATTCCGGATTGGCGTTGGCCAGATGGCTCATCGTGCGGCGGATCGCTTCCGCGTAGGGACGCGCCGCGCCCATGCGCTCCTGCGCCCGGCGCATCTTCGACATCGCCACCTTTTCCATCGCACGCGTGATCTTCTGCGTGTTCTTCACGCTCTTGATCTTGGTGCGGATTTCCTTAGCGCCGGCCATCGTTACTCCTGGGCAGCGTGCATCTTGCGCACGACGTAATCGTTCGCATGGCGAAGCACGCTAAGATCGCTCTTGATCTTGGTGCGGGACTTACCATTGGCGCCTGCCATCGTTCTATCCCGGCGTTAGATCGCGGACTGCTTGACGTAGGCTTCGATGGCCGACTTCAGTTCGGCTTCGAGGTCGTTGTTCCAGTCGCCCTTCTCGTTGAGCTTGGCGACGAGCGAGGCATGGTTCGCATCGAGGAACTGATGCAGGCCGGATTCCCAGGCCAGCACCTTGTCGACCGCAACCTTGTCGATGAAGCTCTTTTCGACCGCGTAGAGCGAAGCGGCCATGTGCGCGACCGACAGCGGCGCGTACTGCTTCTGCTTCATGAGCTCGGTGACACGCTGGCCGCGCTCGAGCTGCGCACGCGTGGCGGCGTCGAGGTCGGACGCGAACTGGGCGAAGGCCGCGAGTTCACGGTACTGCGCGAGGTTGGTACGGATGCCGCCCGAGAGCTTCTTGATGACCTTGGTCTGCGCAGCACCACCGACGCGCGACACCGAGATACCGGCGTTCATGGCGGGGCGGATACCGGCATTGAACATGTCGGTTTCGAGGAAGATCTGGCCATCGGTGATCGAGATCACGTTGGTCGGAACGAAGGCGGACACGTCGCCGGCCTGCGTTTCGATGATCGGCAGCGCGGTCAGCGAGCCGGTCTTGCCCTTCACCGCACCGTTGGTCATCTTCTCGACGTACTCGGCGTTCACGCGAGCGGCGCGCTCGAGCAGACGGGAGTGGAGATAGAACACGTCGCCCGGGAAGGCTTCACGACCCGGCGGACGGCGCAGCAGCAGCGAAACCTGGCGATACGCGACGGCCTGCTTGGACAGATCGTCGTAGATGATCAGCGCGTCTTCGCCCTTGTCGCGGAAGTATTCGCCCATCGAGCAGCCGGAGTACGGCGCGATGTACTGCAGCGCGGCGGATTCCGAAGCCGAGGCGGCGACGACCGTGGTGTATTCCATGGCGCCGAACTGCTCGAGCTTGCGCACCACGTTGGCGATCGAGCTGGCCTTCTGGCCGATCGCGACGTAGATGCACTTAACGCCCGAGGTCTTCTGATTGATGATGGTGTCGATGCACAGCGCGGTCTTGCCGGTCTGGCGGTCACCGATCACGAGCTCGCGCTGGCCGCGGCCGATCGGAACCATCGCGTCGACGGCCTTGTAGCCGGTCTGCACGGGCTGGTCGACCGACTTGCGCGCGATCACGCCCGGGGCGATCTTTTCGATCGGGCTGTAACCGGCGGCATTGATGGCGCCCTTGCCGTCGATCGGCTGGCCGAGCGCGTTGACGACGCGGCCGAGCAGGCCTTCGCCGACCGGCACTTCGAGAATGCGGCCGGTGGTCTTCACCGTGTCGCCTTCCTTGAGGTGCTTGTAGTCGCCCAGGACCACAGCGCCGACCGAGTCGCGCTCGAGGTTCAGCGCGAGGCCGAAGCTGTTGCCCGGGAATTCGAGCATTTCACCCTGCAGCGCGTCCGACAGGCCGTGGATGCGCACGATGCCGTCCTGCAGCGACACGATGGTGCCGGTGTTGCGGGCCTCGGTGGCCGCATCGAAGTTCTGGATGCGGGCCTTGATCAGGTCGCTGATTTCGGAAGGGTTGAGTTGCATGTCGATTCCTGCTGTTTCCTAGAGACGCGCGGAGCGCATCGTGTCGGCATCTTTGCCAGAAAGGCCCATGCCTCTCCGGTCCCTCGTTTGCTGCACCGGCCGCCGGCTTTCGCACAGCGGCCGGCCCTTCTCATTGCTTACTTTTCGAGCGAGCTCTTGAGCCGCGCCAGTTCGCCGCTGACCGAACCGTCGATGACGAGATCGCCTGCGCGGATCACCGCACCCGCGATGAGGCTCTCGTCGACCTTCCAGTCGATCGCGACCTGCCGGTTCAGACGGCTGCCGACAGCCTTGGCGAGCTGGGCCTGCTGCGCATCCGGCACCGAGGCGGCCGAGGTGATCTCCACGTCGACGCGCGTTTCGGCCTCGGCACGCAGCGCCTCGAACTGCTCGGCGATCAGCGGCACCAGCTTGAGCCGGCCGTTCTCCGCGAGCAGCTTGACGAAGCCCTGGCCCTCGCGGCCGATGGACTCGCCGAGCGAGGCCGACAGCGCCTCCGCGAGCGCCTGACGGGTCACCTTCGGGTGACCGATCATGGCGGCCACGTCGGGCGCGGTCACCGCGGCGGACAGCGCCGCGAGACGATCGGTCCAGGCCTTGAGGCTGCCCGACTCCCTGGCCAGTTCGAAAACGGCCTTGGCGTAGGGGCGAGCCAGCGTCTGCAGTTCAGCCATGACGTTCTCGATAGCCCTTGCTTAGATGCGGCCGGCCAGGTCTTGCAGGATGTCGGCGTGCGCCTGGGCGTTGACCTCGCGCTTGAGGATGCGCGCGGCACCCAGCACGGCGAGATCAGCCACTTCCTTGCGCAGCGCTTCCTTGGCCTGAGTGACCTGGCTTGCAACTTCGGCCTGCGCGCTCGCCTTGATGCGATCGGCCTCGGCAGCCGCGGTGCCCTTGGCAGCCTCGACCATCTGCGTGGCCTGCTTGTTGGCAGCCGCGATGATGTCCTGGGCCTGCGCACGCGCCGCCTTGAGTTCGGCATCGCTCCTGGCAGAGGCTTCCTTGAGCGAAGCGGCGCCGCGCTCCGCGGCGGCCAGGCCCTCAGCGATCTTCGCACGACGCTCTTCGAGCGCCTTGGTGATCGGCGGCCACACGAACTTCATCGTGAACCAGACGAAGATGAAGAACACGATCATCTGGCCGATGATGGACGGGATACTCGCTTGCATCGCGGTTCTCTTTTAAGGAGTCGGTCGAACTTGAACTGAAGACGCTGGCGGCGTCTTACTGCTGCAGGGCGGCGAGCAGCGGGTTCGCAAACATCATCAGCAGGCCCATGGCGACGCCGATGATCGCGATGGCGTCGAGCAGGCCGGCGATGATGAACATGCGGGTCTGCAGCATGTTGGCGAGTTCCGGCTGGCGGGCGGCGCCTTCCAGGAACTTGCCGCCCAACAGGCCGAAGCCGATGGCGGTGCCGAGAGCCGCCAGGCCGAAGATCAGGCCGATGGTGATGGCGGTGTTGGCTTGGATTGCAGCGATCAGCTCCATGGGGTACTCCGTTCTCTTTTTAGCGGTGGTGAAAAAGACGTTTGTTCAAAGCGGTTTGAAGCGGCGGATCTAAAACGTTGAAACTCTTTGCAGCGACAGCGAATCAGTGATGCTCGTAGGCCATGCTCAGGTAGACGATGGTCAGCGTCATGAAGATGAACGCCTGCAGGGTCACCACGAGGATGTGGAACAGCGCCCAGGCCAGGCCCGCGATGATCTGGCCGCCGAACAGGCCGATCGAGAGCGCGTTCGGGCCGCTCCAGGCCATGCCCAGCAGCGCGATCAGGATGAAGATGAGTTCACCGGCGTAGAGGTTGCCGAACAGTCGCAGCGCGAGGGAGATCGGACGGGCCAGGTATTCGACGCAGTTGAGCAGCACGTTGGCCGGCAGCATGTACGCGCCGAAAGGATGGGTCAGGAATTCCTTGGCGAAGCCGCCGACGCCCTTGCCCTTGAAGCTGTAGACGAAGATCAGGATGAAGACCGAGATCGACAGCGCGAAGGTGGCGCTCATGTCGGCAGACGGCACGACGCGCAGATAGGCGTGGTGCGGATCATGGCCGGCGGCGGCGCTGATCTGCGCCCAGATTTCCGGCAGCAGGTCGACCGGCAACAAGTCCATGCAGTTCCACAGGAACACCCAGACGAAGATCGTCAGGGCCAGCGGGGCGACGAAGGCGCGGTTGCCGTGGAAGCTGTCCTTCACGGAGTTGTCGACGAACTCGACGATGAACTCGATGGCGGCCTGCAGCTTGCCCGGAACGCCCGAGGTGGCGCGGACCGCGACGTAGCGGAACAGCGTGAGGAAGATCAGACCGAGGACGGTCGAGAAGATCAGCGTGTCGAGATGCCAGGCGCTCAGCGAAATGAACTTGTCGTCGCCCGCATAGGTCAAATGCTGAAGATGGTGGGTGACGTATTCCGCCGGGGTTTTTTCCGCGCTCGCCATCACTCTTTCCAAAGCAAAGAAAACCAGTAGATCGAAAGGGTCGCCAGGTACGCCGTGATGAACGACAGGAACTGGTTCCCGAATATTTTGATCGCGGCGACGAACACCACCGCCGCGAGCACGTATTTCCAAGCCTGTGCGCGATAGAAATCGGACAACATCGCACCAGGACTCTGTCTTTTTCGACCCAAAGCTTTCAGGGCCGTATAAAAACTGATCAATGCACTGGAGGCTCCCCCGGCCAGCGCGGCGACCGCGGCGGCTCGACCACTGAGCCCCCACCAGACGCAAGCGGCGACCAAGCCGACCAGCAGCTGATACCACGCAAGGCGCGTTGCCAGAGACATCCGCTTTACCCTTAACGCTGCATCAAGCCCATCAAGTATACGGGGCCCATTGCGGCGACTTCAACTAGACATACGTCGAAGATATCGACGTTTCATATCACTATCGCACGCAGATCGACGCCAGTCGGCTCAGATCGGCACAGCGGGTGTTGAACGGCCGGTCAGTAGTCCGACGTAGGCGGGGCGCTCAGGAACCCAGGGCCGCGATCAGCTGATCGAGTTCCTTGGCGCTGCGGAAGCTCACTGTCAGCTTGCCGCGTCCAGCCTCGTTCTGCTGGAGCCGAACCGGCAGCCCGAAACGGCCCGCGAGCTTCTGTTCGAGATCGCTGGCCGGCGTCGGCGTGGCCCGCCGCGGCTTGTCCTCGGTCTTCTGCTGCGCGGCCTGCACGAGCGCCTCGGTCTGGCGCACGGTCAGATGCTCGTCGATCACGCGCAGGGCGAGCGCGGTCTGCTGGGTGCCCTGCAGGCCGAGCAAGGCCTTGGCGTGGCCGAGCGTGAGCCGGTCCTCGCGCAGCCAGCCCTGCACCTCCTCGTTGAGCTCCATGACGCGCAGCAGATTGGTGATGCTCGCGCGCTTGCGGCCGACCGCGGTCGCGGCCTGCTCGTGGGTGAGCCCGCATTCCTGGATCAGCTTGTGCAGGGCCTCGGCTTCTTCGAGCGGGTTCAGATCCGAGCGCTGGATGTTCTCGACCAGCGCGACCGCCATCGCCCCGCGCTCGTCGAGCGAGCGCACGACGGCCGGGATGCTCTTGAGCCCGGCCTGCTTGGCCGCGCGCCAGCGGCGTTCGCCGGCGACGATTTCGTAGCGATCGCCGTCGACCGGACGCACCACGATCGGCTGCACCACGCCCTGGGCGGCGATCGAGTTCGCAAGCTCTTCGAGCGCCTCGGGGTCGAAGTAGCGGCGCGGTTGATGCTTGCCGGGCTGCAACTGCTCGAGCGGCAGCTCGCGCAGTTCCTCGCCCGGCTCGACCGGGGCGGCGGCGGTGTTGACGCTGCTCAGCAGCACATCGAGGCCGCGGCCGAGGCCGCGCTTTTTCGTACTCATAAGAAGGTGCTCAGGCGTTCAGGCGCATCTGGCCGCCGTCGTGGCGGCGCAGCATTTCGCCCGCGAGCGCCAGGTAGGCCTTGGCGCCGGTGCTCTGCGGGTCGTACATCATGACGGGAAGACCGTGGCTCGGGGCTTCGGCCAGGCGCACGTTGCGCGGGATGATCGTGCGATAGACCTTGTCCGGGAAATGCTCGGTGAGCTGGGCCGACACGTCGTTCGCGAGGTTGTTGCGCGGATCGAACATGGTGCGCAGCAGGCCGTCGATCTCGAGCTTGGGGTTGATCACGCGCTTGATCTTCTGGACGGTGTCGACGAGCGCGGTGAGCCCTTCGAGCGCGTAGTACTCGCACTGCATCGGGATCAGCACGCCGTCGGCCGACACCAGCGCGTTGACGGTCAGCTTGGACAGCGCCGGCGGGCAGTCGAGGATGATGTAGTCGAATTGCCCGGCCACCTCGGCCAGCGCGCTCTTGAGCGCGAAATCGCCCGCGGCGACGTCGCGCAACTTGATCTCGGCCTCGGTCATGTCGCCGTTGGCCGGCATCAGCGAGATGCCGAGTTCGGGCAGGTACTGGATCGCGCTGGCCGGCGGCGCCTGCTCGAGCAGCACGTCGCGCGCGGTCAGCTGCACCGTGGCCTTGTCGACGCCCACGCCCATCGTCGCGTTGCCCTGGGCGTCGAGATCGACCAGCAGCACGCGGCGCTTGGTGGCCGCGAGCGAGGCCGCGAGATTGATCGAGGTGGTGGTTTTTCCAACGCCACCCTTCTGATTGGCAACGGCGATGACGTGGGTCATGGGTTTCAGGTGGCGGTGAGGATGACGGCGTGACGGTCTTCGGACAGACCGGGCACCAGCAGGCGATGGGTCGCATCGATGCGGCAGCCGGGCGGCAGCGCCGACAGCTCGGCGCTCTCTAGTTTGCCTTTCATGGCGACCCATTGACCACCCGGCGCGAGCAGCTCGCGGGTGCCGGTGACGAAATCGGCCAGGCTCGCGAAGGCCCGGCTGAGCACCTGGTCGAACGGCGCCTCGGGCTCGTAGGCCTCGACGCGCGCTTCGACCACGCGTGCATTCGCCAGACCGAGCGAGCGCACGGCGTGGCGCATGAAACGGGTTTTCTTGCCATTGGAATCGAGCGTCGTCACCGACAGCCCGGGCCGGGCGATCGCGAGCACCAGGCCCGGCAGGCCGGCACCGGCTCCGACGTCGATGATGCGCTCGCCGCGCACGTACGGCAGCACCGCGAGCGAATCGAGCAGGTGCCGCGTGACCATCTGCTGCGGATCGCGGATCGCGGTCAGGTTGTAGGCCGCGTTCCACTGTTCGAGCTCCGCCAGGTAGGCCAGCAACTGCGGCACCGCCGCCTCGGGCAGATCGAGCGCGAGCGCCTCGATGCCGTCGCGCAGCCGCCGGTCCAGTCGCGAAATGTGGGGAGAGAGCGCCAAGACCGCGGCTCCAGCGGGAGGGCCGCGGAGTATAAGCGCAAGCGGCGCGCCACCCGGGCCGGGTGGGCCGCGCCGGCCGCCGCTACAACGAAAAAGGCCAGCGGACGCTGGCCTTTTTTACCGCGATGTCGGCGCTGCGATCAGCGCTTGCGAGCGCCCGCCACCACCAGCACGATGCCCGCGAGCAGGATCGCGCCCGAGGCCACCGGCGTGACCGGGAAGGCTTTCTTCTCTTCCTTGTTGATCTCGACCGGGCCGATATCGGCCACTTTCTCGTTGTGCGTGAACACCACGCCGCCGAAGACGAAGCCGAGGATGCCCAGAATCACCAGAACGATGCCGAAGACTTTCATGTCACCAAACTCCCTTGGTAAAGCGCCGGCTGGCGCATGCCCGCGGAGTGTTGACGAGCGCCTTAAACCGCTCCTGAATGAGCCGCCGGCAGCCACAGCCGGACTTCGAGCCCGCCTTCGGCGCGGTTGGCCAGCGCCACGCGGCCGCCGTGGGCCTCGATGATTTCACGGCACAGGGTCAGGCCCAGGCCGGTGCCTTCCTGCTTGGTCGAGTAGAACGGCAGCAGCGCGCTCGCGAGCACGGTTTCCGACATGCCCGGGCCGCGATCCATCACGCGAATCAGGAACTGGCCGTCGTCGAGCTGTTGCACCGCGAGCCGCACCGCCTCGGCCGGGCCGCCGGATTCGTGCGCGTTCTTGAGCAGGTTGATCAGCACCTGCTCGATCTGCGCCGCATCGAAGCTCGCGGGCTCGGTGGGCAGTTCGCCTTCGAGCCCGAACCGCACCGCGCGCTGCAGGCGCGGCAGGAACGACGACCAGTCGATGCGCTCGAGCCGCGGCTGCGGCAGCTTGGCGAAGCGTGCGTAGTTTTCGAGGAAGTGCCGCAGGCGCGCGCTGCGCTCCTCGATGGTTTCGAAGATGCCGTCGAGCAGGTCGGTGCGCTGCGCCTGCACCGCGAGCCGCCCCGAATGCGCGAGCGAGGAGATCGGCGCGAGCGAGTTGTTGAGCTCGTGGCTGATCACGCGAATGACCTTCTTCCAGGTCGCGAGCTCCTGCCGCGTGAGTTCGCGCGTGAGGCTCTTGAACTGGTACAGCCGATGCTCGCGCGTGTTGAGCCTGAACTGGTTGCGCGTGACGTGCAGGATCTCGGGTTCGCTGCCTTCCAGTTCGACCGTGTAGAGCCCGTCGAGCTCGGCGCGCGCAGCCTCGCGCAGCGAGGGCGGGCAGCTGGCGAGCACCTCGTCGAACAGCAGGCCTTCCATGCGCCGGCCGTCGGCGAAGCGCCGGCGCGCCGCGGTATTGGCGTAGAGCACGTGGCCGCTGTCGTCGGCGAGCACGAGCGCCTGCGGCGAAGACTGGATCACCGTGTCGAGCAGCAGCTCGCGCTGGTAAAGGTTCTGCCGCTCCGATCGCAGGATGTCACCGACGCTGTTGTAGGCCGCGGCCAGATCGCCGAGCTCGTCACGACGGCGCACCGCGAGATTGACGCTGAAATCGCCGTCGCGCAGCGAGGACACGCCGTCGATGAGCGCCTGCAGATAGCGGCTCACGGGCGCCATCGTGCGACGGATCACGAGCAGCGTGACCGGCAGGATCAGCGCGCAGGAGAACAGCAGGGCCAGCACCACATCATCGACCTGCCGCGCGATCCAGACGCCGAGCACGGCCCCGCCGGCCGCGAGCGCGGCGGACACGGCGAGCGTCTTGCCTTCGAGCGAAATGGCTCGCATCGCTAGCGGCGCAGGCTCATTCGGTAACGGACTCGCTCTTCTGCAAGCCGAACTTTTCCATGCGCCGGTACAAGGCCTGCCGCGACAGGCCGAGTTCGCGCGCAGCGGTGGCGATGACGCCGCCGCTGCGCGTGAGCACCGCCTGCAGGGTTTCGCGATCGGGCTCGGGCAAAGGCTGCGCACCGTGATGCGCCTCGCCGGGCTTTTCAACGACCGCCGGCAGGCCGAGCTCGCGCGGCTGGATCACTTCGCCGGCCGCGAGCAGGCAGGCGCGCTTCACGCAGTTCTGCAGCTCGCGCACGTTGCCGGGCCACGGATACGCGAGCAGCGCGCGCTCGGCTTCGAAGCTCAGGCGATGCGCGTTGTCGAGAAACGCGCGCGCGGTCACGAGCACGTCGTCCGGACGATCGCGCAGCGGCGGCACGCGCAGCTCGATGACGTTGAGCCGGTAATACAAGTCCTCGCGGAAGGTGCCGGCCGAAATCGCGGCGCGCAGATCGGCATTGGTCGCGCTGACCACGCGCACCTTCACGCTGCGCGTCTGCGTGCTGCCGAGGCGCTCGAACTGGCCGGTCTGCAGCACGCGCAGCAGCTTGACCTGCCCTTCGAGCGACAGCGTGCCGATTTCGTCGAGGAACAAGGTGCCGCCGTCGGCCGCCTCGAAGCGGCCGGCACGCGCCTTCTGCGCGCCCGTGAACGCGCCCGCTTCGGCGCCGAACAGCTCGGCGCTCATGAGCTCGGGCGGCAGCGCACCGACGTTGACGCGAATGAACGGGCCGTCGGCCACCGATGAATTGGCCTGCACGATCTCGGCGATCTTCTCCTTGCCGGCCCCGTTCGGGCCGGTGATCAGCACCGGCACGTCCGCATGCGCGACGCGCGTCGCCAGCGTGACGATCTCGTGCATCGCATCGGATTCGTAAACGAGCCCGGCGAGGTCGAATTGCCCTGCCACGCGTGTGCGTACCGCCTTGCGCGCCGAACGCAGGCGCTGGTTCTCGCGCGTCGCCTGGCGCAGCTTGAGCAGGTTGTGCACCGTGGTGATGAGCTTGGCGTCGTCCCAGGGCTTGCCGAGATAGTCGGCGGCGCCCGCGCGCATGAGCTCGACCGCGTGCTCCAGGTGCGTCCAGCCGGTCAGCAGGATCACCGGCAGGTCCGGATCGCTTTCGCGTATCGCATGGAACAGCTTGATGCCGTCTTCGCCTGAGGTGGTGTCGGCGCCGAAGTTCATGTCCTGGATCACGAGATCGACATCCTCGTTCTCGAGGAACTCGATCGCCTCGGCCGGTGTATAGCGCGAGTGCGTCTTGAGCCCATGCAGCGCGAACAGCACTTCGAGCGCCATGCAGACGGCGCGGTTGTCGTCGACGATCAGAACCGTGGCCATGAGAGTCTCAAATCGGTGAGCGAATGTCCGCGTCCAGCCTGGAGCCGCAAGCCTGCATCATATGCTGCGCGTCGCCAGCGCGGGCGACAGCCGCGAGGCCCGCATCGCCGGCCCCATGACCGACAGCAGCCCGAGCAGCAGCAGCGCGAAGGCGCCCACCACGAGGCCGGCCCAGGGCAGTTCGGGCAGCGACATGTTGCGCATGAGCACCACGTTGAGCCCGCGCGCCGCGATCACGCCGACGATCACGCCGCAGGAGGTGATCAGCAGGTTCTCGGTCACGAAGTAGCGCACGATGTCGATGCGCGTCGCCCCGAGCGCCCGGCGCACGCCGATCTGCTTGCGCCGCAGGTTCACCCACAGGCTCACCATGCCGACGATGCCGCTGGCGGTGACCAGCAGCAGGAACGCCGTCACCGCGATCAGCAGGCCGGCCACCGCGTGCTCGCCGCGATAGCGCGTCGCGCGCAGCTCGGCGATCGACTGCAGGCCCTTGAGCACCACGCGATCGGGATCGTTCTTGGCGAGCGTGTCGAGCACCGTCTGCCGCGCGGATTCGCTCGCACCGGGCTTGAGCCGGATCACGTAGGGGTTGTACGACTGCAGCAGTCGCTGCGGAAACACCACCGTGAACAGGTGGTTCTCGCGCAGCTGCGCCCACGGCGTCTGCAGGCTGCCGATCACGCCGATGACGGTCACCGCCGGCGCATCGGCGCTGTTGCCGAGGTAGAAGGTCTTGCCGACCGCCGAAGCCGCGTCGGGGAACATTTTCTTTGCGAACTCCTGCGTGATCAGCACGATCGGCGGATTGTCGCGCGAGGTCGCCGGATCGATGACGGCGATCTCCTCGGGCGAGAAGTAGCGCCCTTCGATGAGCTTCACGCCATAGGTCTTCAGCAGGCTGCCGTCGTCGAAGGTCATGCCGGCGCTGATGTTCGGCGAACTGTTGTCGCGTTCGAGCGCAAAGCCGGCGCTCCAGCCACCCTGGCCGAGCGGCACGTGGTTGGTGACGCTGGCCGATTCGACGTCGGGCAGCGAGCGCAGCGCGGCCAGATCGCGCTGCTGCAGCACATCGAGGTTCTGCTCGCTGGTCATCGCGAAGCGCAGCGTCAGCACGCGATTCTCGTCGTCGACGCCCGACGGGCGCGCGGCGGTGGCGAGGCGATCGCGAATGACGTAGGCCGCGTTGACGACGATGGCGAAGGTCAGCGCCACCTGCGCGGCGATCAGCAGGGCGCCGGTCTTGTTGCGCAGCAGGGCCGACAGAATGGGACGGATTTCCATGGGTCTTGTTCCGGTTTCGTGATCTGACGGATGCGGCGTTATTGGGACTTGAGCTGCAAAGCCGGCACCACCTGCATCGCGCGCCAGGTCGGCAGCAGGCCGGCAATGACGGACGAGGCGATCGATAGCAGCACGGTGGTCAGCAGCATCAGCGCATCCATCTGCGCGAGCGCCTCGAGGTCGGGCGATTGCCGCGCCATCAGATGCAGCATGCCGTAGGCCAGCGCGACGCCGATCAGGCTGCCGACCAGGCCGAGCGTCGCGGCTTCGACAAGGTATTGCGCGCAAATCTGGCTGCGGCTCGCGCCGAGTGCGCGGCGCACGCCGATCTCGCCCGAGCGCGCGGTGAACTTGGCGAGCAGCAGGCCGATGGTGTTGACGAGGCAGACCGTCAGGAAGCCGAACGCGAGCCAGGTCTGCAGCTTGGTGTCGTCGTCGACCACGCCGATGAACGACAGCCAGTCGCGCACGTCGTAGAGCTCGGCGCCTTCCTTGTGCGGCAGGCGGCCGCGTGCGCGCTGCTGCTGCACGTAGCCGTCGATGTAGTCCTTGTACGCCTGGCGATCGCCGGCGGTTTCGGTCTCGGCCCAGAAGTGCATGAAGGTGCATTCGGAACCGACCAGGCCCTTGAAGCCCGGCTCGGCGTCGTCCTGGCAGTTGATGTTGCCGTTGATGACTTGCTCGGTCGCGATCGCCGTCGTCAGCGGAACGAAGACTTCGTCGATGTCCGAAAGGCCCGCACCGACGCCGCGGCCGCCGTTCTCGAGCAGGTAGAAGCGCGGCAGCATGGTGAAGCGCTTTAGCACGCCGACCACGCGATACTCGCCGCCCGCGAAGCGCAGCATCTTGCCGACCGCGGGTTCGTCACCGTAGAGCTTCTGCGCCGTCTCGGTCGACAGCACGATGGTGCGCGCCTCGGCGTTCTCGTCCTGCTTGGACCAGGCCGAACCCTGCGTGAAGTCCAGATTCATCATCGCGAAGAAATCGCGATCCACCGCCATGCCGCTGGCGATGAAGTTGCGGATGCCCTGGCGCTCGGGCTCGATGATGCCAGCAGTGCCGTACATGCCGCTGCGGCGCACGCCCTGCGCGCCTTCGCGCAGGTTCTTCACGTCGATCCACGACAGGCCGCGCGCCTTGCCTTCCTCGTCGTTGTTGTCGGCCGGCCGATTGTCGATCGTCAGCGTGAACAAGCGGTTGCTTTTCTGTGGAATCGGGTCGCTCGACATCATGTAGAGCACGGTCAACGTCGACATGCTCGCGGCCACACCGACCGCGAGGGTGACGATGACGAGCGCGGTGAGTGCGGGTGAGCGCCGCAGCTGGCGCAGGCCGAGCTTGAAGTAGTAGCCGATCATGGCCTCAGCCCACCGCCGACAGCGTGGATTCTTCGCGCGGTGCCTTGCGCGGCGTCTTGGCGAAATCGCTGGCCTGGCCGTCCATGATGTGGATGTTGCGATGCACGCGGCGCGCAAGCTCCGGATCGTGCGTGACCATGACGATGGTGGTGCCGCGCGAGTTGATGTCTTCGAGCATGTTCATGACTTCGCGCGCCATCAGCGAATCGAGGTTGCCGGTCGGCTCGTCCGCGAACAGGATGCGCGGGCTGCCTGCGAGCGCGCGCGCGATCGCCACGCGCTGCTGCTGACCGCCCGAGAGCTGCGACGGCAGATGCTTGAGGCGCGAGGCCAGACCGACGCGTTCGAGCGCCTCCTTGATGCGCTGGTCGCGCTCTCCCGCGCTCATGCCGCGATAGCGCAGCGGCACGTCGACGTTGTCGTAGACGTTCAGGTCCGGAATCAGGTTGAACGACTGGAAGATGAAACCGATCTTGACGTTGCGGATCTTCGAACGCTCGCGATCGGACAGCCGCGAAACGTCCTTGCCGTCGAGCGTGTAGCGGCCTTCGTCGAAGGTTTCGAGCAGGCCCGCGATGTTGAGGAAGGTGGTCTTGCCCGAGCCGCTCGGCCCGGTGACTGCGACGAACTCGCCCTCGGCCACCTGCAGGCTCAGCGAGCGCAGCGCGTGCGTCTGCACGAGGTCGGTGCGGTAGATCTTCTGTACGCCTTCCATTTTCAGCATGGCCATTTTCGTGTTCCCGTTCTTGATGTCGTCAGATGTCGTCGTTGCGAAATTTTTCAGCGGACCAGCACGCTCGCCGCGTTGTCGAAGGCGTCGTCGCCCGAAATCACCACCACGTCGTCGGGCTTCAGGCCCGAAGTCACCTCGACGCGATCGATCGCCACCGCGCCGAGCGTGATCGGCGTGCGCTGGGCGACGCCGTCGCGCAGCACGTAGGCATAGCGGCCGCCGCCGGCGTCGATGAACGAGCCGCGCGGCAGCTGCACCACGCCCTCGCGGTTGTCGAGCACGATGCGCGTCGAGATACGCTGGTTCTGGCGCAGCTCCGGCGGCACCGCATCGTCGAAGGCGACGCGGCCGGTGACGAGGTTGTTGTTGACCTCGGGCGAGATCGCGGTCAGATGGCCGCGCACCGTGCGCGATCCGATCGTCACTTCCGCCGGCATGTCGAGGCCGAGGCTGTCGGCGTAGGTTTCGGGCACCTGGATCTCGACTTCGAGCTTGGACAGGTCGACCACCGTCATCAGCGGCGCATTGGCGGCGATGGCCTGGCGCTGCACCACGTTGAGCGTGCCGATCACGCCGTCCACCGGCGCGACGATGTTGAGTTCGTCGACGCGGCGCTGCAGGTTGTCGACGAGCAGCTGCTGGCGATCGACTTCGAGCTTGCGCGTGCGCAGCTGGAAATCGAGGCTCTGGTTCTTGAGCTTGAATTCGTCCTGCGCGTGCTGGTACTTCACCTGCGCGATGCGCAGTTCGTCGGCGCGGCGATCGGCTTCCACCTTCGGCAGCACGCCAAGTGCATCCTGGGCACGCTTGAGCTCACGCTCGGCCGATTCGACGCTGACCTTGGCGAGTTCGACGGCCTGGCGGTTCTGCAGGCGCGAGGTTTCGACGTCGACGCGCTCGCGATCGAAGGTCGCGTGCAGGCCTTGCAGGTTGGCGTTCTCGCGCTCGAATTCGTTGGTGACTTCGGGGCTGTCGAGCACCGCGAGCAGCTGGTTTTGCTTCACGCGCTCGCCGGCGGCGACCTTGAGCGACACCGTGCCGAGCGCCGGCGCGTACAGCGTCGGGCTCACCGCCGCGACCACGCGCCCCTGCGCCGACAGATCCGAGACGAAGGCTCCGCGCGTCACCGTGGCGAGGCGCAGGCGCTCGGCCGCGACCGAGCGCTGCGCTCCACCGAAGCTCATGATCAGCCAGACCAGCGCACCGAGCGCGGCGAGGCCGGCGACGGCAAAGATCGCGAGGCGCTTGCGCGAACGCGGCGCGATAGCGATGTCCTGGTTCGAGGTATCCGGAATCAGGCCCGATGAGGTGGTCGACAGGGTCATGGCAGGCAGTGGTGTGAGCGGTCGTGCCACTGATATGGCAAGGCCCGTGCAAGCCTTCCACCCTCACGATCAAGTCATTGATCGGCCTGCGCTTATCGCCTTTCTTGCAGCACCGGAGCGCGCGCCTGCGGGTGTCCGCCGTGCGACTGCGGACACTCGCGGACACCGGCGCCTGTCCAGCGGTCGTCCGGCCGCTATCGTTTGAGCGAGCCGAGTAGCCCGCGCAGCAGCTGTCTGCCGAGCTCTCGGCCTAGCGTTCCGGAGAGTCCGCGCACCGCGCTCTTCACCGCCGCCTCGGCCACCGAGTCGCCGCGCCGGGCCGCCGGCTTGCGCCTGGGTTCCGGCGCGCGCGAGCCCTTGCCGAACGCATCTTCGACCTGCCGCTGCCAGTCGCTCTCGCCGAGCGATGGCGCTGACGACGGCGTCGCCGCGCTGGCGCGCGCAGTCAGCCGCTCGTAGGCGGATTCGCGATCGATCGCCTGTTCGTAGCGCCCGCGCACCGGGCTGCGCTCGACGATCGCGGCGCGCTCCGCATCGCTCAGCGCGCCGATGCTCGATTGCGGCGGACGGATCAGCGTGCGCTCGACCGCGCTCGGAATGCCATCGTCGCCGAGCGTGGAGACCAGCGCCTCACCGACGCCGAGTTCGGTGATCGCCGTGGCGACGTCGAGGCCAGGATTGGCGCGAAAGGTCTCGGCCGCGGCGCGCACGGCTTTCTGATCACGCGGCGTGAACGCGCGTAGCGCGTGCTGCACGCGATTGCCGAGCTGGGCGAGCACGGCATCGGGCAGGTCGAGCGGATTCTGGGTGACGAAGTAGAGCCCGACGCCCTTGGAGCGGATCAGCCGCACCACCTGCTCGACCTTGTCGACGAGCGCGGCGCTCGCGTCCTTGAACAGCAGATGCGCCTCGTCGAGAAACAGCACGAGGCGTGGCTTGTCGGCGTCGCCCTGCTCGGGCAGCTGCTCGTAGAGCTCGCCGAGCAGCCAGAGCAGCACGGCCGCATAGAGCTGCGGCTGCAGGAACAGCTGATCGGCCGCGAGCAGGTGCACGAGTCCGCGGCCAGACAGGTCGGTACGCAGCAGATCGGACAGATCGAGCGCCGGCTCGCCGAAGAAGTGCTCGCCGCCGGCCGATTCGAGCGCGAGCAGGGCGCGCTGGATCGCCGCGATCGAAGCCGACGAGATCAGCCCGTAATCGGCACCGAGCGCCTTGGCGTTGGCCGCGAGGTGATTGAGCAGCGCGCGCAGGTCCTTGAGGTCGAGCAACAGCAGGCCGTGATCGTCGGCGTAACGGAACGCGAGCGAGAGCACCGAGGCCTGCACGTCTGACAGCGCCAGCAGGCGCGCGAACAGCAGCGGTCCTAGGTCGGAGACCGTCGCGCGCAGCGGATGGCCGCGGCGGCCGAACACGTCCCAGAACACCACCGGGCAGGCCGCCGGCTGATAGGCCTCCATGCCGGTCTTGGCGGCGCGCGCCTCGAGCTTGGGCCCACCGGCCGATGCCCTGGCGATGCCCGACAGGTCGCCCTTGATGTCGACCGCGAGCACCGGCACGCCGATCGCCGAGAAGCCTTCGGCGAGCACTTGCAGGCTCACGGTCTTGCCGGTTCCGGTCGCGCCGGCGATCAGGCCGTGACGATTGGCGTAGCGGGCATCGAGGCGTTGCGGCGTCTGGCCGCGGCCGATCAGCAGGGAGGCCGTCATGCGGGTCGATCACGAGAGGAGGACGAGGCCGCTATGGTCGTCCGCGCGCCGCCGGCCGACAAGCGCGTGCGATGCGCCGCCGAAAGCCGGCTCGCCCGCCACGCACGGGAGTAACATGCCGCCCACGACAAGAAACGGGCCGACCCGGATGTTGGCCTGCATCAACACAGTGAAGAATCGATGCGCTCCGAGCTTCCGATGACGCTCAAGTACTACTTCGGTACCGCCGTCGTCGCCACCAGCGCGCTGGTGGCCTCGGTGACGCTCGGCTACGTCGAAGACAACGCGATCACGCTGGTCAGCGTGGCCCTGCCGCTGTTCCTGCTCGGTGCCTCGGCGGCCTGGTTCCTCGATGCGCTCGATCGCCGGCTGTCCGAACTCTCGCGCACCGCCACGCGGCTGTCGGCCAACGATCCTTCGGTGATCGCCGCCAACACGGCGCGCGATTCGGTCGGCCAGATCGCGCGCTCGCTCGAAGGCGTCGAGAACCGCATGACCGAGCTGCAGGCCCGCATCGACCAGCAGCGTGCCATCGTCGAGCACGCGCCCGACGCGATGTGGGTCTATCACGTCGAGAGCGGCATGCTCGTCGACATCAACCAGAAATTCGCCGACCTGTGCGGCTATCCGCGCGAGCAGATGATCGGCATGACGCCGACTCAGCTCAGCGCCCCGTTCCAGGCCGACGGCCAGCAGCTCGAAGCCTTCATGGCGACGATGATCCGGCGCGCGCTCGATGGCGAGCGCGTGGTGATGCCGATCAGGATCATCACGCGCGCCGGCGTTCCGGCCGATTGCGAGCTGCGCGCCATCCGCCTGCCCTCGCTGCCCGGCCGCACGCTGGTCGGCGGTTCGATGATCGATGTCGGCGAACGCCTGCGCGGCGAGCAGGCGCTGGCCTACCGGCTTTCGTTCGAAGCGCTGATCTCGCGCCTGTCCACCGAAATGATCAGCCTGAGTTCGGGCTCGGTCGATCGCGGCATCCGCTATGCGCTCGAGGAGATCGGCCGCTTCGCCCAGGCCGATCGCAGCTACGTGTTCCAGTTCGGCGAAGACGGCAGCACCGTCTCGTGCACGCACGAATGGTGTGGCGACGGCATCGAGCCGCAGCATTCGCGCCTGCAGCAGCTGTCGGTCGAGACCTTCCGCTGGTGCGTCGATCGCCTGCGCCGCGGCGAGGTGCTGCACGTGCCGCGCGTGAGCGAGTTGCCGGCCGAGGCCCACGCCGAACGCGAGGAATGGCAGGCCGAGGGCATTCAGTCGCTGCTGCTCGTGCCGATGCGGACCTCGCTCGACGTGCCCGGCTACGTCGGCTTCGACTGGGTCCGTGGCGAAAAGCGCTGGCCACCCGAGCTGATCTTCGTGCTCACGATCTTCGGCGAGATGGTCAGCAACCTGCTGTCGCGCCAGCGCGTCGACAGCGAGCTCGAAGGCCAGCGCGCCGCGCTCGAGCAGTCGATCGGCGAACTCACGCGCAGCAACTCCGAGCTGCAGCGCTTCGCCTACGCGGCCTCGCACGACCTGCAGGAACCGCTGCGCGCCATCTCGGGCTTCTCCGACCTGCTCGCGCGCCGCTACAAGGGCAAGCTCGACCCGACCGCCGACGAGTACCTCGAATTCGTGCGCGAGGCCGTCGCCCGCATGCGCTCGATGATCGTCAACCTGCTCGATTACTCGCGCATCGAATCGAGCCCCAAGCCATTCGAGCGCTGTGACCTCAACAACATCTACCGCATGACGCTATCGAACCTGCATGCCTCGATCGAGGAGCTCGACGCGCACCTGCAATGCGAATCCCTGCCCGAGGTGATGGGCGATGCCTCGCAACTCGTGCAGCTGCTGCAGAACCTGGTCGGCAACGCGATCAAGTTCCACGGCCAGGAGCAACCGCAGGTGGCGGTGACCGCGCGCCTCGACGACGGCGAATGGCGCATCAGCGTGGCCGACAACGGCATCGGCATCGAGCCGGGCGATACCGAGCGCGTGTTCGAAGTGTTCAAGCGCCTGCACGCGGCGGACCGTTATCCGGGCAGTGGCATCGGCCTGTCGGTCTGCAAGCGCATCATCGAGCGGCATCGCGGTCGGATCTGGGCGGAGCCGGTGGGGCTGGGTGGTGGACGCGGGACGACGTTTCATTTCACGCTGCCGGTGCTGGGGGGCGCGTGAGCTCCTGTGCTGAGCTGGGGCTTGGCTGAGCGCTGAGGGTTCTTGACCTCGCGCCACCAGGACCCGGGAAAAGCCAACTGCAGAAGCGACCGCAACGGTGGGCAGCTGTGACCGCACTGCCGTTCCCCTCTCCCGCTTGCGGGAGAGGGTGGTTCGAAGAACCGGGAGAGGGAAGACCGGAAAGTACACTCACTTTGCAGATGAGCCCTCTCTCCCCGCCTTCGGCGGGACTCTCTCCCGCAAGCGGGAGAGAGGAAACGCAGGGTAGTTCGATTCCGAAAAATCTGCGGCGAAGCGACCCCGAGCACGTCGCTCCAGCCGGGAACGCCAGAACTCTCAAATCACAACGAATCCCCGCTCAACGCAGCAGCAGCGAAGCAAGCCGCGCCACTTCGCCAGGCTGCTCCGACCAATGCCGATGATTCAAAACCTGCCCATTCGCCCGAACCCGCTCGACCGCATCGAGATCGATCGTCGCATAGACCCAGCCCGGCTCATTCAGCGCACCCACCACCACGACACCGTCATCGGGAAACCCGCGATCCGGCGGTCCGTAAACCCCCGCCGCGCCGACGTTCACATCGACGGCCGGCGACCACGCCGCCTCGCCCACGAGCGGCGACACCAGCGCATAGCACTGTGATTCGAGCGCCCGCGCCCGTGCCGCGACACGCACCCGGTGATAGCCCGCCGCCGCATCCGTGCACGAGGGCACCAGCAACAGCTGCGCACCGGCTTCGATCTGCGAGCGCACGATCAGCGGGAACTCCGAGTCGTAGCAGATCGCCACGCCGAGCCGGCCGAGTTCGGTATCGAACACCTTGGCCGCGTCGCCGCTGCTGATCGCCCATTGCTCGCGCTCGAAGCGCGTCATGATCTGCTTGTCCTGATAGTCGCTGCGGCCGTTCGGCGCGCACAGCCAGGCGCGATTGTGGAAACGCCGCGGCGCGGTCTGCCACGGAAAGCTGCCGGCGAGAATGTGCACGCCGTGTTCGCGCGCGAGGCGCTCGTGCAGCGCGAGGTAATCGTCACGCAGCGTCTGCAGCGCATCGAGCTGGGCCGACAGATCGGTGCGCACGTTCTCCTCGAACAGCGCGGCGAGCGACATCGCAGCGTATTCGGGGAACACGAGCAGGCGCGCGCCGCGCTGCGCAGCCTCGGCCACCCAGCGTGCGATGGTGTCCTGCACTTCGGTGAACGAGCGCGGTTCGCTGACCGGAAACGCCGCGGTCGCGGCGAGGAATGTCGAGGTGCTCATCAAGTCAGCTCCCGCATCCAGAACGTCATGGTCTTGGTGCTGCTGTCGCTCTCGCCGATGTCGGGCCACAGGAACGTCGACTGCATGCCAGGTTGCTTGCGATAGCCGCGCTTGCTCCAGAACGCATCGTTGCCCGTGTAATCGGCCGGCTTGCGTGGATCGTTCGCGTCACGATCGACCGCGCAGAACGCGCACAGGTCGAGGCCGAGCGAACGCGCATGCGCCTCGCGCTCGTTGAAGAAGGCCACGCCTACGCCCCGGCCGCGATACTCGCGCAGCAGCACCGATTCGCCGAAATAGTCGATGCGCGACAGATCCATGCCGCGCGCGACGAACGGCGCCTGCATGTCCGGCAGCGCCTCGGCCAGCGGCAGGCAGGTGGAGGCGCCGACGCAGCGATCGCCGTCCCAGGCCAGCACGCAGAGGCTGCGCGGGCAGTTCACGTAGACCTCGAGGTAATGCGCCTCGTATTCGCGGCTGCCCTCGTAGAGATAGGGCCAGTCGCGAAACACGCGAATGCGCAGCTCGGCGATTTCATCGAGATGCCGAAGGATCTCGCGGCCCGCCAATCGCTGCAGGCGCAGGCTCAAGCTCAGGCTCCGACCTGCCGCAGCCAGTCCTGCAGGTTGTAGTAATTGCTGATGCGCGCGACCTTGCCGCCGCGAATGTCGAAGAAGGCGCCGGCCGGCAGGCGATACTGCTGGCCGGTCGCGGGCGGCAGGCCTTCGTCAGTGTTCTTGTAGGTGCCGAGCACGACGAATTCGACCGCCGCGCGCGAGCCGTCTTCGTTCGTGGTGATCGAAATGTCCACGATCTGCTCGCTGTAGCTGCGATCCATGCGCTTGAGGAATTCGGCGAACGCCGCGCGACCGGTTTCGCGGCCGCCCTGGTTGATGTCGTGCACCACGTCATCGGTCAGCAGGTCGAGAAAACCGCTCCAGTCCTGGGCGTTGAAGCGATCGTAGTAGCGCTGCAGCAGCGCGGCGGTGCCAGCATTCATGGTGGGAAGACTCCGTCTCGGGCATTCGAAAAAAGGCGGCCGCGACGATCCGGTCGCCCGCCGCGCATTTTAACGGCATCGCCTGCAAGTCCTTCGCGTTGGTGCAAAAACGCTCCAGTCGCGGGATCTCATCCAGCAATCCTTATGCCCGTCGGCTTGCCGGAGTCGCCGTAGATTCAGGTGGCCGGGCTAGCCTGCGGGTGGAAGTTCGTTTGCATCGCGCATCGCCTGGACGATGTCCACATCACGCAGCACTCCGACGAGAAAGTCGCCGGAGCGTTTTCGCGTCCGGGGTCGCGCTCAATCAACCCATGCGCGCCGACGGGCTGCGTCGCCGCGACTGACCAAGGAGTGGTCCAGCGATGGATACCGGAAGCGGACTTCGGGCCGCATTCTCCCCTCGCCTGTATTTCCTGCATCCGCTCGTGGCCGGGCCGTTGCCGAACTGGAGCGCGCAGTTCGCACGCATCGCGGCGCTGGGTTTCGATCACGTGCTGCTGCCGCCGATCTTCGAAACCAGCCCGGGCGGGCGCCTGAGCCTGGTGGCGAATTTCGATCGCCCGCATGCGGCGCTGGCAGCCGGCAACGATGCGGTTTCAGCGCTGCGCGGCATCTGCCAGTCCGCGAGCAAGGCCGGGCTCAGGATCGTGCTCGATCTGGTGCTCGATCGCTGCGCGGCCGCCGGCGTCTTTGCACAGCAGCATCGCGACTGGCTCGACGGCGATGGTGCGGACGCGCTCGATCCGCGCGTCGATCCGCAATGGCGCGGCGGCGTCGGCATCCGGCTCGACGACAACGCCGTCATCGTCGACATGCAGCAGTTCTGGTGCGAGCGGATTGCGCGCTGGGTCGATGCGGGCGTCGCCGGCTTCTGCGTGCAATGGCCGCAACGCCTGCCGCGCCAGCTCATCGGCACGCTCATGCACGAAGTGCCGGGCTGCCGCTTCATCGCGGGCGCCCAGGGCATGGACTGGGCCGATCACGAAAAGCTCATCGGCCTCGATTACGACGCCGCGATCGGTTCGTCGGCCTTCTGGGATTTCCGCAGCAGCTGGTTCATCGACGAACAGACCTCGCTCTCGCGCGTCGCCCCGGTGATCGCGGTCGCCGAAGCGCCGTTCGAGGCGCGCGTGGCCCAGCGCTTCGTGCGTCGCGATCTGGCCGAACGCGCCGCCCGGCGCATCGCCCAGCTCGCCGCCCACGCGGGCTGCGGCTGGCTGGTGCCGATGGGCTTCGAATACGGCGCGATCGAGCCGCTCAATCCTACTGGGGGCGCGCCGTCCGACTTCGCGCGCTGGCGCGAAACGCCGAGCTTCGAACTCGGCAAGGACATCGTCGGCCTCAACCGGCAGATCGCGGCCAACGCGCAGCCGACGCTATCGCTGCTTCCGCTCAGCGGACCGGCGAGCAACTTTACGGCCGTGCTCAGGGCTGGGGACGCCGATGCGCGCCGCATCGATGAAGGCGTGGTGCTGATCGCCAACCCCGATCTCGAACATCCCGTCGAAGTCGCGCCCGCGAGCCTGCTCGGCGCCAATGCCGGCGGGCTCACGCAGCTGCGCGATGCGCAGGGCGAAGAACTTGCGCTCGATCATCCCTTGCAGCTGCAGGCCGGAGAGCTGCTGAGCCTGCGCGCCGAACGTCCCGCCCCGGTGCTCGCCAACGCGCTCACGCGAACCAAGCGCTCGCTCGATTCGGCCGTCAAGCTGCCACGCGTCGCGATCGAGGCGATCACACCCGCGATCGACGGCGGCGAGTTCGTCGTCAAGCGCATCGTCGGCCAGAGCGTGCAGGTCGAATGCGACGCCTTCATGGACGGCCACGATCAGGTCGCCGTCGCGCTGCTCTGGCGCGCGGCCGACGAGAGCCAGTGGAAGCAGATGCGCATGCGGCCGATCGGCAACGATCGCTGGGCCGGCGAGTTTCCGCTCGAACGCCTGGGCCGCTATCAATTCACGATCGAAGCCTGGCGCGACGCCTGGGCCAGCTATCGCCACGAGATCGAGAAGAAGCACGCCGCCAAGCTCAACATTTCGCTCGAGCTCACCGAAGGGCTCAGCATGGTCTGCGAGGCCTCGACGCGCGCGAGCGACGCGGACGCAGCCACGCTGCTGCGCGAGCTCTGCGGCGCCTTGTCCGACGCTGACGACGAGACGCGCTTCAAGGCACTGATCGCCGACGACACCGCCGAGGCGATGAAGCTCGCCGACGAACGCGCGTTCGCGGCGCGCCACGAGCCCTATCTGATCGTCGACGCCGAGCGGCCGGCCGCCGAATTCGCAAGCTGGTACGAGCTGTTCCCGCGTTCGATGAGCGGTGATCCGAATCGCCACGGCACCTTCCTCGACGTGATTCCGCAGCTGCCACGCATTCGCGAGATGGGCTTCGACGTGCTGTATTTACCGCCGATCCATCCGATCGGCCGCAAGCATCGCAAGGGCCGCAACAACAGCCTGACGGCGGGCCCCGACGATCCGGGCAGCCCGTATGCGATCGGTGCCGCCGAGGGCGGCTACGAGGCGGTCGATCCGCGGCTCGGCACGCTCGAAGACTTTCGCCGCATGCGCGATGCGGCTAGCGAGCATGGTATGGAGATCGCGCTCGATTTCGCGATTCAGTGCTCGCCCGATCATCCCTGGCTCAAGGATCATCCGGACTGGTTCGCCTGGCGTCCGGACGGCACGATCAAGTACGCCGAGAATCCGCCGAAGAAGTACGAGGACATCGTCAACGTCGATTTCTATGCGCAGGGCGCGATGCCCGCGCTGTGGGTCGCGCTGCGCGATGCGGTGCTGTTCTGGTGCAACGAAGGCGTGCGCTGCTTTCGTGTCGACAATCCGCACACCAAGCCGCTGCCGTTCTGGAAATGGATGATCGCGGACGTGCGCGGGCGCCACCCCGACGCGGTGTTCCTGGCCGAAGCCTTCACGCGGCCCAAGCTCATGAAGCGGCTCGCCAAGATCGGCTATTCGCAGAGCTACACCTACTTCACCTGGCGCAACAACAAGCACGAGCTCATCGAATACATCACCGAGCTCACGCAGACCGAGATGCGCGATTATTTTCGCCCGCATTTCTTCGTCAACACGCCGGACATCAACCCGGTGTTCCTGCAAACCTCGGGGCGCCCGGGGCACCTGATCCGCGCCGCGCTTGCGGCCACCTTGTCGGGGCTCTGGGGCGTCTACAGCGGCTTCGAACTCTGCGAGGCCACGCCGCTGCCGGGTCGCGAGGAATATCTCGACTCCGAGAAGTACCAGCTGCGCGTCTGGGACTGGGACCGCCCCGGCAACATCACGGCCGAGATCGCGCAGCTCAACTACCTGCGCCGCCGGCATCCGGCGCTGCAGTCGCACCTGGGCGTCGAGTTCCTCAATTGCTGGAACGATCAGCTCATGGTCTATCGCAAGAGCACGCCCGACCGCTCCAACGTCGTACTCGTGGCCGTGAGCCTCGATCCGCATCGCGCGCAAGAGGCCGATTTCGAACTGCCGCTGTGGGAATTCGGCCAGCCTGATCACGGCTTGCTGCTCGTCAGCGATCTGCTGCACGGCGGCCGCGCCTTCCACTGGAGCGGAAAGATCCAGCACCTGCGCCTGACGCCCGATCAGCCTTACGCGATCTGGCAGCTCAGCGCGCCGGCTCAACACTGACAATCAATCAAAGACGACAACGATCGCAAGGAGTGCGAGATGGCGACCGACTTCGGCGGCATCAATCCGGAAGAGCTCGAAGCCCTCGACGAGAACATCAGCACGCCCTCGTCCCGACGCAGGAAGAACAAGCTCAGCGACGACCCGCAGTGGTATCGCGATGCGGTGATCTACCAGCTGCACGTGAAGTCCTTCTTCGACGGCAACGGCGACGGCATCGGTGATTTTCGCGGGCTCATCAGCAAGCTCAACTACATCGCCGAACTCGGCGTCGACACGATCTGGCTGCTGCCGTTCTATCCGAGCCCGCGCCGCGACGACGGCTACGACATCGCCGAATACAAGGGCGTGCATCCGGACTACGGAACGATGGGCGACGCCAAGCGCTTCATCGCCGAAGCGCATGCGCGCGGGCTGCGCGTGATCACCGAGCTCGTCATCAACCACACGAGCGATCAGCATCCGTGGTTCCAGCGCGCGCGTCGCGCCAAGCCCGGCTCGGCGCACCGCAACTTCTACGTCTGGTCGGACACCGACCAGCGCTACAACGAAACGCGCATCATCTTCTGCGACACCGAGAAATCGAACTGGACCTGGGATCCAGTCGCGAACGCCTATTTCTGGCATCGCTTCTATTCGCACCAGCCCGACCTCAATTTCGACAATCCCGAAGTGCTCAAGGCGGTGCTGCGCGTGATGCGGCACTGGCTCGACATCGGCGTCGACGGCCTGCGTCTCGACGCGGTGCCGTACCTGATCGAACGCGACGGCACCAGCAACGAAAACCTGCCCGAGACGCACGCGATCCTCAAGACCATTCGCAAGGTCATCGACGACGAGTATCCGAACAAGATGCTGCTCGCCGAGGCCAACATGTGGCCCGAGGACGTGCAGGCCTACTTCGGCGGTGTGCCGGATGCCGGCAGTCAGGTGAGCCGCGGCGACGAATGCCACATGGCCTTCCACTTTCCGCTGATGCCACGCATGTACATGGCGATCGCGCAGGAAGACCGCTTTCCGATCGTCGACATCATGCGGCAGACGCCCGACATTCCCGAAGGCTGCCAATGGGCGATCTTCCTGCGCAACCACGACGAGCTCACGCTCGAAATGGTCACCGACAAGGAGCGCGACTATCTCTGGGAGACCTATGCCACCGAGCGCCGCGCGCGCCTGAACCTCGGCATCCGCCGCCGGCTCGCACCGCTGCTCGAACGCGATCCGCGCCGCATCCAGCTCATGAACTCGCTGCTGCTATCGATGCCCGGCACGCCGGTCATCTACTACGGCGACGAGATCGGCATGGGCGACAACATCCATCTCGGCGATCGCGACGGCGTGCGCACGCCGATGCAATGGACGCCCGATCGCAACGGCGGATTCTCGAAAGCCGATCCGGAACGCCTCGTGTTGCCGGCGCTGCAGGGCACGCTTTACGGCTACGAGGCGATCAACGTCGAATCGCAGTCGCGCGATCCGCACAGCCTGCTCAACTGGATGCGGCGCATGCTCATGATCCGTCGCCGCCATCAGGCTTTCGGGCGTGGCGCGATCCGCTTCCTGCGTCCCGCCAACCGCAAGATCCTCGCCTACGTGCGCTGCTACGAGAACGAGACCCTGCTCTGCGTGACCAACCTCTCGCGCACCGCGCAGGCGGTCGAACTCGACCTGTCGCCGTGGGCCGGCCTGACGCCGGTCGAACTGCTCGGCGACACCGCGTTTCCGCCGATCGGACAGCTCACGTATCTGCTCACGTTGCCGCCTTACGGATTCTTCTGGTTCTCGCTCAACGGTGCCGAGCAGTTGCAGCTGACCAGCCAGCGTCCGCCCGAGCAGTTGCCCGAGTTCATCACGCTGGTGCTGCGCAACGGCCCGATGGACGTGCTCAACGAACCGCTGCGCAGCACGGTCGAGCAGGAGATTCTTCCAGCCTACATGCCGCTGCGCCGCTGGTTCGCGTCGAAGGATCGCAAGATCGCCAAGACGCGGATCGCGTACGCGGCGCGCCTGTTCGATTCCAACGTCGCGTTCGCCGAAGCCGACGTGCACTACGGCGACGGCGAATCCGAGCGCTATCAGCTGCCCGTCGGCATCGCCTGGGATGAGGCGACCTTGCCGGCCCTGCCACAGCAGCTCGCACTCGCACGCGTGCGCCAGGGCCGTCGCGTCGGCTATCTGACCGATGGCTTCGCGCTCGAATCGCTCGCGCGTGCCACGCTCAAGGGGCTGCGCGAATCCGCGACGGTCGAGAGTCCGCAGGGCCGCATCGAGTTCCGCCCGAGCGCGCGCTTCAAGGTGCTCGAGATCGCCGACGACGCACCTGTGAACTGGCTATCGGCCGAGCAATCGAACAGCTCGCTGACGATCGCCGATGCCGCCGTCGTCAAGCTCGTGCGCCGTGTCGTGCCGGGCGTTCATCCCGAAGCGGAAATGACGCGCCATCTGACCGAATGCGGTTATGCGAACACCGCGCCGCTGCTCGGCGACGTGGTGCGCATCGACGGGAGCGGCACCGAACACACGCTGCTCATCGCCCAGGGCTATCTCTACAACGAAGGCGACGCCTGGCGCTGGGTGACCGATTTCCTCAAGCGCTCGATCGACCGCTTCTCGGTCGGCGAGGAAGACCCGCAGCAGCTCGAATCGGTGCTCACGGAATATTCGGCCTTCACGGCGAACATCGGCCAGCGGCTCGCCGAGCTGCACGCGACGCTGTCGCTGCCGTCGGCGAATCCGGCCTTCAGCCCGGAAAGCGCCACGCCGGCCGATCTGCAACGCTGGGCCGACGAAACCGCGCAGCAGCTCAACGAGGCGCTCGACATCCTGCAATCACGCCGCGACTGGCCCGACGAGGCGACCGCCGACATCGCGCGTCGCCTGCTGAGCGAGCGCCAGGCCCTGATCGCCGCGATTCGCGACAGCGCGAACACGCGCGGAGCCGCGTTGTGCACGCGTGTGCATGGCGATTTCCACCTCGGCCAGATCCTGGTGTCGCGCGGCGATTGCTACCTGATCGACTTCGAAGGCGAACCCAAGCGTCCACTCGAGGAGCGCCGCCGCAAGACCTCGCCGATGCGCGACGTCGCCGGCCTGCTGCGCTCGCTCGACTATGCGGTCGCCTCGGTCGCCGGCACCGAGAAGCGCACCGATGCTTCGCGCGCCCGTGCCGAAGACCTGCTGCGCAGGCTCGCGCGCATCGGCGAGGAAAGCTTCATCGGCAAGTACCGCGAAACCGCGGCGCTCGCTCCGCAGCCGTGGACGACCGAGCAGAACGAGTCCGCGCTGCTCGATCTGTTCCTGGTCCACAAGGCTTCGTACGAAGTCGGCTACGAAGCCGCGAATCGCCCGGCCTGGATCGGCCTGCCGGTGCGCGGCCTCGCCCACATCGCCACGCGCCTGCTGCCCAATGCGGCCGCCATCATCGGCGAAGCGGGCGGCAACGAATCGGAAGTCCACTCATGAAGCTCGCACACGAAGAAATGAGCGCCTTCGGCGGTCCGCCGCTGCCCGACGCGGGCGCGCTCGATGCCTTGATCCGCGGCTCGCACGGCGATCCTTTCGCCCTGCTCGGCCCGCGCCGCAGCGGCAGCGCGACCGCGGTCTACACGCTGCAGCCCGGCGCCGAGGCCGTGCAGCTGATCGCGCGCGACAGCGGCGAATTGCTCTGCGAACTGCGCATGCGCCATCCGGCCGGCTTCTTCAGCGGCGACTATCCGGGGCACGAGCCGTACCGGCTGCGCATCGTCTGGCCCGGCGACGTCGAGCAGATCACCGACGACCCCTACGCCTTCGGCCCGCTGTTGTCCGAGCGCGATCTCGAGCAGCTGGCCGACGGCGTGCATCCGCATTACGGCGACACGCTCGGCGCGCACGTGATGAGCATCGACGGCATCGCCGGTACGCGCTTCACGGTCTGGGCGCCGAATGCGCAGCGCGTGTCGGTGATCGGCGATTTCAACAGCTGGGACGGGCGTCGCCATCCGATGCGGCTGCGTCATCGCGCCGGCGTCTGGGAACTGTTCATTCCGGGCGTCGAAGCCGGCATGCTCTACAAGTTCGAGCTGCTGTCGCGCTGGGGCGAGCGCATCGAAAAGGCCGATCCGGTCGCGCGTGCGACCGAAGTCGCGCCGTCGACCGCATCGGTCGTCGCCGATCCGCGGCCATTGCACTGGACCGACGAGGCCTGGATGCGCAAGCGCGCCGGACGCCAGGCCGCGAACGCGCCGATCTCGGTCTACGAAATGCACACGGGCTCGTGGCTGCGCATCATGGAAGAAGCCGGTCGCTCGCTGTCCTGGGACGAGCTCGCCGACCGGCTCGTGCCGTACGTCGCGGGCCTGGGCTTCACGCACATCGAGCTGATGCCGATCATGGAGCATCCGTTCTACGGATCGTGGGGCTATCAGCCGCTCGGACTCTATGCGCCGACCGCGCGCCACGGTCGTCCCGAGGATTTCGCGCGCTTCGTCGATCGCTGCCATGCGGAAAACATCGGCGTGATCCTCGACTGGGTGCCCGCGCATTTCCCGACCGATGCGCACGGCCTCGCGCGCTTCGACGGCACCGCCTGCTACGAGCACGAGAATCCGTTCGAAGGCTTTCACAAGGACTGGAACACCTACATCTACAACCTCGGCCGCAACGAGGTTCGCAACTTCCTGCTCGGCAGCGCGATCGAGTGGGTCGAGCGTTATCACATCGATGCTTTGAGAGTCGACGCGGTGGCCTCGATGCTCTATCGCGATTACTCGCGCAATCATGGCGAATGGGTGCCGAACCAGTACGGTGGTCGCGAAAATCTCGAATCGATCGCCTTTCTGCGCGAGATGAACCAGCTGATCCACGAACGCTGCCCGGGCGCGATCACGATCGCCGAGGAATCGACGGCCTGGCCGCAGGTTTCGGGGAAGATCGAGGACGGCGGCCTGGGCTTCGATTTCAAATGGAACATGGGCTGGATGCACGACACCCTGCACTACCTGCAGACCGATCCGATCTATCGGCGCTGGCATCACGATTCGATGACCTTCGGTCTCATGTACGCCTATTCCGAGCGCTTCATGTTGCCGCTGTCGCATGACGAGGTCGTCTACGGCAAGGGCTCGCTGATCAACAAGATGCCCGGCGATTCCTGGCAGCAGTTCGCGAACCTGCGCGCCTATTTCGGTTTCATGTGGGCGCATCCGGGCAAGAAGCTACTGTTCATGGGCGGCGAGATCGCGCAGCGACGCGAATGGAACCACGACGGCTCGATCGAGTGGGATCTGCTCGACGATGCGCAGCATCGCGGCGTGCAGAAGCTCGTGCGCGATCTCAACGCGCTGTACGCCGCGCGACCCGCGCTGCACAAGCTCGATGCCGATCCCGCAGGCTTTTCGTGGCTCGTCACCGACGATCGCGACAACGGCGTGTTCGCGTTCCTGCGCTGGCCCGGCGATGGCGGCGCGCCCGTTCTGGTCGTCAGCAACTTCACGCCGGTGCGCCGCGAGGACTATCGCATCGGCGTGCCGTTCGCGGGCTGGTGGAACGAGTTGCTCAATACCGATTCAGCCGACTACGCGGGTTCGAACGCGGGCAACGGCGGTGGTGCGCAGACCGACGGCGAATGGGCGAACGGGCATGCGCAGTCCCTGCGGCTGACCCTGCCTCCGCTGTCGACGCTGTGGCTGTCGCCGTAGCGATCAGCGCACGGCCGGCTTGCGCAGGAAGGCCTCGATCTCGTCGATGCGCAGCTGCGCATCGCGATAGCCGATATGCACGAGTTCGCTCGTGAACGCCGAGTCGAACAGCAGATAGCTCATCAGATCGGCGCTCTGCGCCTCGGGTGCGCCGAGCCCGTCCATGACGTAGCGGATGCTGCGCGGCATGCGATGCGCGAGCGTCTTGGCCACCACGGCCAGGTCCTCGGACGGCGTGATGCAGAGCGGCTCGACCACGCGCATGGGCTCCGACACTTCCACCGTCGCGGATTTGCGCGCCGCGGCCTGGTACGCGGAAACCAGCTCGTTCATGCGCTCGAGATGATCGAGGTCGGCGTCGAGGTGATCGAGAAAGATCGCGTTGAGGAAGACGCCGCAGATCTGCGACAGCGGCGGCCGGCGCAGGTATGTGCCCTCGCCGGGCGCGAGTTCGGCGCGCAGCAGATCGCCGGCGACGGCGGCCGAGCGGATGCCGATGGCGAACAGCTTCTCGGCGCCGAGCCGTATCGCCGGGCTCAGCGGCGCCGTCAGCCGCATCGCTCCGTCGCCGAACCAGGCCTTGGCTCCCGATGCGGCGAGCGCAACGGGCGGGAACACCAGCGGAATCGCGGCCGAGGCGCAGACGTGATCGACCGTGAGCCGCGCCTGCAGCGCGACGCGCCGGCTCTTCTGCCACAGCGCATGGCCGGGCCGACCCTGGATGAAGGTGAAGGCGCGTCCCGAGTGGTAGCCGGTGGCGGTGATCGCGAGCGCGTGCAGATGGCCGCGATCGATCGCGGTGGCGATGCCGTCCAGCGGCAGCGAGCGGGCGAGGAACCGGCGTAGCGGGGCCGCGTCGAGCAGCGCCTGCGTGCGACCCGCGCCGATCATCCCCCCGAGCGCGAGATCGGTGCCCATGCGGGCTACCGTGGTCGCCAGCGCCCGCGTGTCCACGCGCACGACCTCGCTCATGCGCAGCGTGGTCCACAGCTTGGCGAGACGGTCGGTGGCCGCGCCGAGGTCGCTGCCGAAAGCCGCCATCGCCGCGCCGTTGATCGCCCCGGCCGAAGCGCCCGCGATGATCGGGAACGGCGACGGCTTGCGGCGCAGCGCCGGAATCTCGCCGATGCGCTTGAGCACGCCCGCCTGGTAGGCCCCGCGCGCTCCGCCGGCCGTCAGCACGAGCCCGGTCATGCCGGCCGCAGGGGCGGGTGCTTCCACTTTGGCTGCCATGTCGCGTTCCTCGTCGCCTTCGGTTCCGGTCTGCCGCTTGCGGTGCAGAATCAATGCCATGCGAGATCGCTGGGACGTGGTCGGGCTCTCTTTAATCTTCCACCGGCCGTGCCGATAATGGTCTGCGGCGTGACCCGGGAGAGCCCATGCCGGAAGAGCCATTACCACTAGAACAGCAGCTCAAGGAGGGTCCGGCGGGGCAGATCCTCGTGCATCTGGCGACGCCGGTCTGGCTCGTGGATCTCGATCCGGTGCGGGTGGTCTGGGGCAATCGGGCCGCGGCCGAATTGCTGCGCCAGCCCAGCGTCGAGGCGCTCTGCGCATACGACTTCGGTCCTTTCGAGGCCGGCGATGTCGCGCGGCTGCACCATTTGCGGCGGCAGCTCGAACTCGGCGAGACGCCGACAGCGAGCTGGGTCACACACGCCAACGGTGCCCGCATCGCCCTGCAGTGCCATTTCGCACCGTATCGGCTCGCGGACGGCCGCAACCTGATCCTCGTCGAGGCGCACGAAGCGGCCGGGCCGGCGATCCTGATCGAAGACCTGCGCTCGATCGAAAGCTTCCGTCATTCGTCGCCGCTCACGCTGATGGTGTCGATGGACGGCGAGGTCGTGCTGGCCAACCCGGCCGCGATCGAGGCCCTGCCGAGGCTGCGGCGTTCGGGCGCCTGCTGGCAGGATCTGTTCGAAGATCCCGAAGCCGGCCTCGGCCTGCTCGAAGAGGCCGCCGCGCATGGCGGCATGCGCAGCGAATTCAGCCTGCACACCGACAACGGCGGCCACTGGTACATGGCCGACCTGCGGCTCGCGCGCGATCCGAGCGACGGCGAGCACTGCCTGGTGGTCACGCTGTCCGACCTGTCCGAGCGCCGGCAGCTCGAGCAGCGCGTCCGCGAAAGCGAGTCGAGCATCCGCCAGGCGATGGAGCTCGCGCCGGTTCCGTTGCTGATCCTGTCCTCGTTCGGCAAGACGCCGCTCTACGCCAACGCGGCCGCACTGCGACTGTTCGCCAGCGACACCGCGCAACTGCCGGAGGACTCGCGCAAGCTCGTCCAGCTCAACAGCGCGGTCATGCGCGACATCTTCGACAAGCTGCGCTTCGGCCAGACCTACGGCCCGCGCGACGCCCGCCTGTTCGTAGCCCAGGACCGCCAGCTCACGCTGCGCATCACCGCGCAGACGCTGACTTACGACGGCGAGCTCGCGATGATCCTGAGCCTGGTCGACGTCGACGAGCTGCGCCAGGCCGAAGCCCGGCTCAACGAAGCGCTCGAGCGCGAGCGCGACCTCAACCGGCTGCAGAAGCAGCTGGTCTCGGTGGTCTCGCACGAGCTGCGGACGCCGCTGGCGGTGATGGATTCGGGCGTGCAGCGCCTACTGCGCCATCACCAGGACTGGCCGGCCGACGAAACCTCCGAGCGCCTGCGCCAGCTTCGCCAGAAGATCGAGCGTCTGTCCGCACTCGCCGAACGCCTGCTCGACTCGGCCCGGCTCGACGAAGGCAAGGTGGCGTTCCAGCCCACGCCGTTCAACCTCGTGCAACTGATCGACAAGGTCATCCAGCAGCAGACCGAGCTCGCGCCGCTCAACGAGATCCAGTTCGCCTTCGATGGCTTGCCCGACGAGATCAACGCCGATCCGCAGCTGATCGAGCAGGTGCTGACGAACCTGATCGGCAACGCCGTGAAGTACTCGCCGGGCGGCACGCCGGTCCGCGTGGAGGCGCATCGCGGCGGCGATTACGCGGTCATCGAAGTGCGCGACCGCGGCCTCGGCATTCCGCTGCACGAACAGCCGCAGGTGTTCGAACGCTTCTTTCGCGCGAGCACCACGCTCGACATTCGCGGAACCGGCCTGGGGCTCTACATCACCCGCCAGCTCGTCGAACTGCACGGCGGCCGCATCGAACTGCACAGTGAAGCGGGCGTCGGTACGACGGTGAAGGTTTATTTGCCGGCGTGAGGCGTGACCAGGCTTGGGTATCGTTCTCCGCCCGCAAGCGCTTTTTACCCCTCACCCCTCACGTCATTTCAGCATCTGTCCGAACTGCTCGAGCGACAGCGAGCGCGTGAACAGGAAACCCTGGCCGTGCAGGCAACCGAGGCGCGAGAGCTTGTCGCGCTGCGATTCGGTCTCCACGCCTTCGGCCACCACCATGAGCCCGAGCGTCGAGCCCAGCGCGATGACGCTGCCGACGATGGCCTGGTCGACCGGCGAGACATCCACGCTCTGCACGAACAGCCGGTCGATCTTGATGCTGTCGACCGGAAAGCTGCGCAGATAGGTCAGCGAAGCATGGCCGGTTCCGAAATCGTCGATCGCCACGTGCACGCCAAGCTCGCGCAGCGAACGCATCACCTGCGCGGCTCCGCTGAGGTCCTGGATGATCGCGGTTTCGGTGATCTCGATCTCGAGCGCCTGCGGCGGAATGCCGTGGCGTTCGAGCGCGGTGGTGACCGACTGCACGAGTCCGTTCTGCAGATCGGCGCCCGAGACGTTCACCGCGACGACGATCTCGCGATGGCCGCGATCGCGCAGCGTGCGCAGGCCACGGAGCGCCTGATCGAGCACCCAGGGCGTGAGCATGCCGATCAGTCCCAGGCGTTCGATCACCGGGATGAACAGTCCGGGCGAGATCACACCAAGCGTCGGGCTGTGCCAGCGCACCAGCGCCTCGGCACCGATGATGCGGCGATCGCGCAACTCCAGCTTGGGTTCGTACTGCAGGAACAGCTCGCCCTGCGCGATCGCCTGCGGCAGCGTCTCCTCGACATGCCGCAGCAGGCGCAGGCGCTCGGTGGCCTTGGGCGTGAGCACCACGACTTCGTCGGCGCCCTCGCGCCGGGCCAGATGCAGCGCGACGAGGGTTTCGTCGAGGAAGGCGCCCACCGACACTTCGGGTACCGGCTCGTAGGGCGCGAGCAATATCGTCGTGCGCAGGCGCACCAGCGAGCCGTCGATCTGCGTCTGCTGGTCGCGCAGCGCATCGAGCCCGCGCACGAGCTTTTCGCGATTGGTGCGGCGTGCGATCACCAGCGCATACAGATGCGGAGACAGATCGAACACGCGCGTATCGAGCACCGGATCGATCTGGCGCAGGCTGGCGAGGAACGAATGCAGGCTGCGCTGCTGATGTTCGGCGCCACGCGCCACGTCGAGATACTGCAGCTCGCTCGGGCGCAGCAGCAGTAGGTCGACCGGTTCGCTCGCCTCCTGCAGCGCCGTGAGCAAGGCCGGCCGGCCCGACAGGCTCGACATCAGCGACTGGCTCAACAGCGTCTCGATCTGCTGCTGCGCGGCGGCGAGTTCGGTCTGCATGCGGCTGCGCGCACGCGCCACCGATTGCAGGCGCGAACGCAGCAGGCTCAGCAGCAGATCGAAATCCACCGGCTTGACGAGGTAATCGTCGGCACCGAATTCGCGCGCCTGGATCAGGTCGCTCTTCTGTCCGTGGGCGGTCAGGAACACGAACGGAACCTGCGCCGAAGGCAGAGCGGACGCGCGCAGCTGCTTGAGCAGTTCGAGGCCGTTGATGTCGGGCATGGTGACATCGCAAAGCACCAGATCGGGCTGCTGCGTCTGCAGCAGTTCGAGCGCCTTGCGGCCATCCGGCGCTTCGAACACCACGTAGCCTGCATCCTGAAGTTCTTCGACCAGGTCGCGCCGCAACGACGGCTCGTCCTCGACGCAGAGTATGCTCGCCGCACTCATCAGGTTCCCTCCTTCTCCACTGCACCGGTGGTCCCGTGCAATGGCAGGACCACTCGAACCTCCGTTCCAGCTCCGAGCTTGGAATCGATTTCTAACTTGCCTTCGTACATCTCCGCAAACACGCGTGCGAGGCGCAAGCCCGCTCCGCTCGTGTCGCCCCCATGTTCGAGCGGCCTGAGCAATGCGCGGGCGACCACTTCCTCGGACATTCCGGGTCCGCGGTCGCTGACCGAAATCGTCAGCCGGCGGCCGGCGGCCTCGGCGCGGATGCGCACCGGCGTCCCCACCGCCGAATGCCGCAGCGCATTGTCGACGATCACCGACACGATCACCCGCAGCATCGCCTGGTCACAGCGTACCGAAGCGGCTACCACGGCGGGATCGAGCAGCAGATCGCGTGCCCGGCCGGGGTGCTGGCGCAGCAGGCGATGGCTCACGCCCTGCAGCAACTCGTCGAGATTGCATTCGGGCATCTCGCCGTTGTTGCGCTGCGGCTCGAAGCTCATGAACGCGCTGGCGCTGTCGATGACTTCGGACAACCTGCGGACCGCCGCACGCAGTTCTTCGGAGCGCTCGGCGATCGACTGCGCGGACAGGCGGTCGCCGCGCCGCACGAGCGACTGCGCGATGCTGTCGACGATCGACAGCGGGTTGCGGAACTCGTGGCTGATCGCGCTGATGAAGCGGCGCTGCGACGCGGTGACGCGCTGCTCTTCCAGCAGCGCCACTTCGAGCCGGTGCTGCGCCTGCACGAGCGCCTCGTTGGTCTCGGCGAGCTGCTCGCCGACGCGCACGATCTGCTCGCCCATGCGATCGAGATCGCGAATGTCGAAGCGCAGATGGCCGGCCTGCAGGCGCTGGCCGCGGCCGATCGCGATAAGCGCCTGCGAGATGCGCGACAGCGCGCCGCCGAGTTCGCGCCCGAGCGCACGGGCGCGCCGGCCGAGCCAGGTCGTGAACACCACGAACAGCACGATCGTGGCGAGCACCATGCCCAGCCCCGCCATGATCAAGCGCTCATTGAGCCTGGCCGCCTGCTCGACGATGGTGTCTTCGGACGCCAGCAGCAGCAGCGTCCACTGCGGCCCCTCGATCGGCGCCCAGGTCGAGTGCAGCAGCTGGCCGCCGAGCCGCAGATTGCCGAGCCTGCCGGCACCACCCGAGGCCATCGACGCGGCGAGCTCGCGCGTATCGGCACGCTGATGGATATTGAGCCGCTCGGGCCGGACCGCATCGCCGTTGCGCGGGTTGACATGCTCGAGCACGTCGGCCTCGCTAAATCCCCAGGCATGCTCGCCTGCGCGCGGCATCGCCAGCACCGTGCCGTCGCGGCTCAGCAGCACGCCATAGGCATTCCAGGGCAGACGCAGGTCGAGCACCTGCTGCACCAGCGCATCGACCGCGATGTCGATGCCGACGACACCGATCAACGTGTTGTCGCGATACAAGGGCGCCACCGACGACATCATCCAGCGATCGGTCGCCGGATCGACGTGGATCGCGGTCCAGACGGCCTGATGCGATGGATTGTGCCGGGCGTCGGCCGCCAGGTAGTACGGTGTTTTGGTGAGGTCTGTTGTCGACGAAAACGACTGCACGCTGTCGCTGTACGGAAAGATGCGCGTGTACGACTCGCGCGTGGTCAGATACAGCTTGGCGATCAGCGGATCGGTCTGCTTGATCGAGCGCATGAGCGGATCGAGCTGCGAGCTGCGCTTGACCGTTTCGAGCTGCTCGGCGGACAGTGGCGTCGCGCTCGCATAGAACGCCGCAGCCGCTCCATCGGCATTGGACGACTGTGTGACAAAGCCGCGCTCTGGCGAGAACGAATAGCGCTGCATCTCGCCCGCGCCGGGCTCGTAGGGCCGCGCGAGCGCGCGCGTCGCCTGCTCGGCGAACAGGCTCGTGAGTTTGGTGATCGAGGCCAGGCGGCTGTCGATGGCGAGCGCTTCGCGCTGGGCCATGCGCGCGAAATCGTCCTCGGCCGCCGGACGGATCACGCCGATGTTGGTCCGGTAGGTGATCAGCGTGCTGATCCAGTACGTGGCGAGAAAACCGATCTCGATCGCCAGAATCGGGAACAGCGCCGACCGCAGATAGGCCCGCCACAGCCAGCGGCCGAGCGGCACCGGCTTGAACGCGGGCGCTTCGAGGCCCGCATCGTCCTGCCGGTTTTTTTCGCTCCTGCGTGCTTCCATCGTGGACGTCAGCCGGTGAGCCTGGGGCAGGATCGTACCTGCGGCCCCTGGGAACGAACAGGGGCGAAAGAATACCCGGGACGCGACGCTACTCGTTGCAATGCGGCGCTTGCGCGCCGGCCTGCGGCTCGGTCATCGCCGCGAGCAAGGCCTGGCGATTGTGGCGCGCGCGCACATGCGTGGGGTCTGCGGTCAGCGCGCGATCGTAGGCTGCTATCGCCGCGTGCCGGCAACCTTCGAGCTGCAGTGCGTAACCGAGGTTATTCCACGGCCTCGCCTTGTGCGGCGACGCCTGCGCGGTCACGCGCCAGAGTGCGATCTCGCTGCGATAGTCGCGATTACGCAGATGCGTGAGCACGGCCAGCAAGCCGCAGAGCGCGAGCATCGCCATTGCGATAGGGCGACGCGGCGCAGACAGCCAGCCGCGCGCCGCGCATTCGAGCCCGACGATCAGCCAGAGCCCGATGCCGGCGAAGTACAGCTGCCGGTCGTTGACGAGATCGTTGCGCGGCAGCAGCGAATTGGTCGGCAGCAGTTGCAGCACGAACCAGCCGGCGCCGAACGCGAGCCAGGGCCGCGTACGGCGCAACGCGAACGCCGCGAGCAGCAGGGCGAGCATCGTCGCGAGCTGCATCGCCAGGCCCAGGCTCCAGCGCTGCGCTTCGGCAATATCCGGATCGAGGTTCGGCGCGCGCAGCAGCAGCGCGAGCTTGAGCAGGTCGAACACGGCTGCGATCTGCGACAGCAGGTTGTCCGCGATCGAACGCGCGCCGAGGCTGCCGAGCAGAAAGTCTTCGTAGTTCGAGCGCGGCAACAGCCACAGCGCGAGCGCGATCGGCAGCAGCCAGAACGGCAGCGCGCGCCAGCGCGAAGCCTCGCTGCGGCCGAGGCCGAAGCGCGCGAGCAGCCACAGCGTCGGCGCGAGCATCACCGCGGGTTCCTTGACCGCGAGCGCGGCGAGGTAGGCGAGCAGCGAGAGCGCCAGCGACAGCCGGTCCGAACGCAGGCGATCGGCCGCGAGCGCGAGCAGCAGCAACAGGCTCATGAGCGACACCGAGCGTGCGCTGATGTAGCTGACCGCTTCGGTGTTGGCCGGATGCAAGGCGAAGATCAAGGCGCTCAGCAAGGCCGCGCGCGCCTGCGTGCGCTCATCGCATTGCGGCAGCCAGCGCCGCGCGGCGAACTCGGCGAAGCCGCGCACGAGCAAGGCGTTGGCGAGATGGATCAGCACATTGGTGCAATGAAAGCCGGCGGCGCCGAAGCCGATCGCGTGATCGAGCCAATAACTGAGCTTGAGCAGCGGCCGCAGTCCGTGGCCGAGATCGGCCCACCAGGCCGCCAGGCTCTGCACCGCCCTGGCATCGACGATGACGGTGTAGTCGTCGAACTGGAACGGCCCACTCAGCGCATTGGCATACGCGAGCAGCACCGCGCAGGCGATCAGCAGCGCATCGCAGCGCTGCCGTGTGAACTCAGGGCGCGGCTTCATGCACTTCGCGCGCGGCGCGCAGGCCCGAGTACAGCGCGCCCTGCATCCAGCGTATCCACGGACTCGTGTGATCGCCCGCGAAATGCACGCGGCCCTCGACGCTCGCCAGATGCGCGGCGTGGCGCGTCATCTCGCCCGGCGCGAACCAGGCCGAGGCTCCGCGCACGTGCGGCTGCGCATCCCAGCTCCAAGAAGCCGCCGATTCGCACTGCGCAAGCGCGCCCGGAAAGACGCGATCGAGTGCGCGCAGGATCTCGTCGTGGCGCTCGGCTTCGGGCAGCGCCGCGAGCCTGCGTGCCTGCGCGCCGCCGCTGTAGGTCTGCAGCAGGCCACGCTTCGCATTCTGGAACGCGCCGACGTCGTAGACCGCGCTGATACCGCCGAGATCGGTCTGCGCCTGCCCGTTCTCGCCATGCGCGAGCCAGTAGCGGCTGCGCATCTGGAACGTCGTGCGCAAGGCCGAGAACGCGCGCTGCGAGGCGATCGCCGCCCGCTTGCCGGCCGACCATTGCGCCGGCGTTTCGATCTCGCGCAGTAGCCAGAAAGGCAGCGCACAAATGGCTCGATCTGCGCTGATGGTTTCGCGTTTTCCGTCGCGCAGATAGGCGATGCGCAGCTGCGATTCGACCTGCTCGATCGCGATCACGCGACAGCGCATCTGCACGCGGTCGCCGAGTGCGCTCGCGAAGGCCTGCGGCAGGCGATCGACGCCGTCGACGAAGCGGTAATGCGCGTTCGATCCGTTTTGCAGCAGGCTGTCGCGCAGCACGCACAGGGCCGACACGCTGGCGATGCCCTCGCCCCAGAGATCGCCCCAGCCGGCCGTGAGCAGTTCGGCCGCGGCCTTCGAGGCGCCCGCTTCGATCAAGGCTTCGGGCAAGGACAGCGCATCGAGCGCCGCATGCGTCGCAGCCGACCAGTTCGCGTCGACCGGATCGCCGATCCGCGCGAGCAGCGGCGCCTGATAGCGCGCGTACAGGCCATCGAAGCCGAGCGCTCGCTCGTCATCGCGCAGGGCGTAGGGCCAATCGGGCTCGCTCGATGCGCTCATGCGCAGGCGCCGGCCGCGCAGCAGGCGCACCGGCACGCGAGCGTCGTCGGGCGCGGCGGCGAGCGCGAGGTTGAAGGCGCGCGCGTAGTGCAGCACCAGCGCGTGCGCATCGGGCACGTACAAGGGACCGACTTCGGCGTGCAGCCCTTCGGCGAACGCGCCGCGCAGCGTGCGCGCACGCCCGCCGACGTCATCGCCGGCTTCGAGCACGCTGACGCGATGCCCGGCGCGATTCAGCTCATAGGCCGCGCAGAGCCCGGCAAGTCCGCCACCGATGACGACGACGGAGCTCGCGTCCGCGCTACGCGAAACCCTCGGCAAGGCGGCCAGCGGCGCACTCGCGAGCGCACGCAGCAGCCGCCGTCGCGGCATCGCGGACATCGGCGATGGCGCGCGCCGCCGCGGCTTACTTCTTGAGCCAGTCGAGCACTTTCTTGGCGCTGTCCTGCGCCTTCTTGGCGGCGTCGTTGACCGGCGCGAGCCGGGAGCGCGAGCTGCCGCTGCGGCCGTTGGAGCCCGAGCGGCCGTACATCGCCACATAGCCGCAGCTGCCCGGCAGCGGCGAAAGTTCGCCGTTGGCGCTCTGCTGCTGCGCGAGCGGCCACTTGGCGCTGTCGAGCCAGGCCTTTTCGCTGCTCTGCGCGAGCAGCTTGGCGGTCGACAGCAGCTGGTTCTGGTGGTTCAGCAGCAAGGTCTTGCCGGCGACGCTCGTCGCGGCCTCGCCGTAGCGCGCCGGGGCGAGCGTCTTGTCGGCCTCCTGCGCGGCCTTGCGCGACTGCGCGTAGTCCGACTGCCACTGGGCCTGGAACGACTTGAGCTGCTGATCGGCGAGCGCCTGATGCTGGGTCCAGCAGGCCGCGGTCTTCTGCTGCAGGCAGGCGGTCTGCTGCTCGGACGTGCCGCCGGCCATGCAGGTCTTGGCATCCTGATCGAGCGAGGCGTCGAGCCTGGCGTGGGCTTCGAAACTGTTGCTCGAATGCAGCACGATGCCGTTCGGGCCGGACATCGCCTGCGCGAGCGGCGCCGAATTCTGCGCGTAGGTCGTCGCCGCGCTCATCGCGGTGCGCACCGCGGCCGGCTCGTCGCCGGCCATGCTGATGCCGCCGCGCTGCTTGTTCATCGCGGCCTGCGACGGCGCCGACATGCGCTGGGCGAAGGCGATCTTCTCGGCGTCGGACATCGCTTCGAGCTTGGCGATGAATTCCGGATCGTTCAGATCACCGCCGGCCGCCGCGCTGAGTTCGGCCTGCATGTCCGAGCCGTCGCCGAAGCTTTCGGCGATGTGCTGGTTCTGCTGCGTCAGCGCCGCCTCCTTGGCGTCGAGCTCGGCGAGGTAGCTCGCGAACGCGGCGTCGCTGATCTCGACGCGACCGTTCTGAAGCCTAACCTTGGCCTGCGCCTCGGCTGCGCTCTTGGGCGGCTTGGGCAGTTGATCGAACCAGCCGACGAGCGTGGCCGGAGCGGCAAAGGCGGCGGCCGGAGCGAAGCAGCAGGCGGCCAGCAGGCCGCTGCGAATGATGATCCCCATGATGAATTCCCCAGTGAAAACGCCCGCATTCTAGGCGCTGCCCGGGGGCAGCCGCGATAGCGTATGTCTTACGGCCAGGGCGGCCCGCGAGCCGCTACAACCCGCCGAGCAGCTCCGCGATCTGCCGGATCGGCAGCACGAAATCGGGCTCGACGCGCTTGAGCGCGGCTTCCGGCATGTACGCGGCCTGCGCGTCGTCCGGATCCTGCACCACGCAGACTCCGCCGCGACGGCGCACCGCGGCGAGTCCGGCCGCCCCGTCCTCGTTGCCGCCCGTCAGCACGATGCCGAGCAGCTTGCTGCCGTAGAGATCGGCCGCGGCCTCGAACAGCACGTCGATCGACGGCCGCGAGAAATGCACCATGTCGTCGCTCGACAGGGCCACGCGCACGACGCGATCGCGCCCGCGATCGACCAGCAGGTGGTAGTCCGGCGGCGCGAAGTAAACGGTGCCGGGCTCGACCGGCTCCTTGTCCTCGGCCTCGCGGATCCGGTGCCTGCAGCGATGCTCGAAGATGTCGACGAGCAGGCTCGGCCTGTCGCGCGGCAGATGCAGCACCACGAACACCGAGGCGCGCAATGCCGGCGGCAAGGCCGGCAGCAGCACCGACAGGGCTTCGACGCCACCGGCCGAGGTGCCGATGACGATCGCATCGAAGCGGCCTTGGAGCTTGGGCATCGGGGTTTGGCCCTCAGGCGTCGTCGCGCTTCTGGTCACGTTTTTTGAAACAGACGATGCTCGCGCACGAGATCGGTGAAGGCGTCGCTGTGGTTCGAGAAGCGCAGCGATTCCTTGGCGCCGAGGCCGAGGAAGCCCTTGCGGCACAGCGCCTCGCGAAACAGCCCGAGCGCACGGTCCTGCAGCTCGCGATTGAAGTAGATCAGCACGTTGCGGCACGAGACCAGCTGCACCTCGGCGAACACGCTGTCGGTGGCCAGGCTGTGATCCGAGAACACGATGTTCCGGCGCAGCGATTTGTCGAACACCGCGCGGCCGTAAGCGGCGGTGTAGTAATCCGACAGCGACGAGCGAGCACCCGAGCGCCGATGGTTCTCGGTGAAGCCGGCGATGCGATCGACCTGGTAGACGCCGGCCTCCGCACGCGCGAGCGCATTGGTGTTGATGTCGGTGGCGTAGATCAGCGTGCGATCGAGCAGGCCTTCCTCGCGCAGCAGGATCGCGAACGAGTAGACCTCTTCGCCGGTGCTGCAGCCGGCCACCCAGATCTTCAGCGACGGATACGTCCGCAGCAGCGGAATCACCGACTCGCGCAGCGCGCGGAAATATTCCGGATCACGAAACATCTCCGACACCTGCACGGTCAGGAAGTCGAGCAGCTGCGGAAACACCTCCGCGTCGTGCAGCACCTTGTCCTGCAGCTGCGACAGCGTCGCGCATTCGAAGCGTGGCATCGCGGCAAGCAGGCGACGCTTGAGCGAGGCGTTCGCGTACTCGCGAAAATCGTAGTGATACTTGAGGTAGATGGCGTCGATCAGGAGCTTGAGCTCGATCTCGAAGCTCCGGTCGATGGGCGGTTCCATGCGTAGCGCCGCAGACTTACTTGGGCATCCAGACGCGGATCAGCGACATCAGCTTTTCGACGTCGAGCGGCTTGGCGATGTAGTCGTTGGCGCCGGCGGCGAGGCACTTCTCCTGGTCGTCGCGCATGGCCTTGGCGGTCAGCGCGATGATCGGCAGCTTCTTCCATTCGGCGCGCTTGCGGATCTCGCGCATCGCCGTGAAGCCGTCCATCTCGGGCATCATGATGTCCATCAGCACGAGATCGACCGCCGCATGCGCGCCCTTGCCGGCGCGCTCGAGCGCCTCGAGCGCTTCGCGGCCATTGCGCGCGATCTCCACTTTGGCTCCCTTGGGCTCGAGCAGACTCGTCAGGGCGAATACGTTGCGCACGTCGTCCTCCACCACCAGGATGTTGCGCCCTTCGAGCGCCGACTCGCGGTCGCGCGCGACCTTGAGCAGGCGCTGCGCCTCCGCCGGCAGCTTGGACTCCACCTGATGCAGGAACAGTGTCACCTCGTCGAGCAGTCGCTCCGGTGAACGCGCGTCCTTGATGATGATGGACTTGGAGAAGCGGCGCAGCTTCTGCTCCTCGTCGCGCGACAGCGAACGCCCGGTGTAGACGATCACCGGCGGGAACGAGACCTCGTCCTGCTCGGCCATCTTCTGCAGCAGCTCGTAGCCCGACAGGTCGGGCAGGTTCAGGTCCATCACCACGCAATCGAAGGTCGAGCTCTGCAGCTCGGCGAGCGCGGCGGCGGCGCTTTCGACGCCGACGATCTGCACCTCGCCGGTCGCAAGCAGCTGACCGATGCTCTCGCGCTGGCGTTCGTCGTCCTCGACCACGAGCACGCGCCGCAAGCCCTGCATAACCTTGGCCTCGAGCCGCTGGAAGGCCTCGATGAGCTGCTCGCGCTTGACCGGCTTGAGCGCATAGCCGATGGCGCCGCGCTCGAGCGCCTCCTGCGTGTAGTCGGCCACCGAGGCGACGTGCACCGGAATGTGCCGGGTCAGCGGATTGCGCTTGAGCTGGTCGAGCACGCCGAGGCCCGAGTGATCGGGCAGGTTCATGTCGAGCAGGATCGCGATCGGCCGGTACTGCGCGGCGGCGGCCAGGCCGTCGCTGGCCGTGTGCGTGACGATGCTCGAGAAGCCCATTTCATGCGTGAGGTCGCGCAGGATCGCGGCGAAGCGCACGTCGTCCTCGATGACCAGGATCACGCGCGCATCGGGCGCCAGGCGATGCCGATCATCCTCGACCTCGGCTTTGAAGAGCGGTGGCGATACCGGCGCAGCGCCCATCATCGGCGCCGGCTGCACCGGCTCCGGAATCGTGATCGCAGCGGCCGGGGCGATCGGCGTCGCCAGCGGCGCCGGCGCCGCGCCTTCGACATAGACGCGCGGCAGCACGAGCGTGAACACGCTGCCCTCGCCGACCGTGCTCTGCACGGTCAGGTCGCCGCCGAGCAGGCGCGCGAGATCACGCGAAATCGACAGGCCCAGGCCGGTGCCGCCGTACTTGCGATGCGTGCTGCCGTCGGCCTGCTGGAAGGCTTCGAAGATGAGGTCGAGCTGATCGGGCGCGATGCCGATGCCGGTGTCGCGCACGGCGAAGCCGATGCCGTCTTCGATCGCGAACACGCGCAGGCGAATCTCGCCGCGCTCGGTGAACTTGAGCGCGTTCGACAACAGGTTCTTGATGATCTGGCCGAGGCGCTGCGCATCGGTGTCGATGCGCTCGGGCGTTCCGGGCTCGATCTCCCACTTGAGCGCGAGCCCCTTCTGCCGGGCCATCGGCTCGACGCTGCGCAGCAGCGTATCGATGCTGCGCGCGACGTTGATCGACTCGGGCGTGATGTCGATCTTGCCGGCCTCGATGCGCGACAGATCGAGAATGTCGTTGATCAGCGTGAGCAGATCGTTGCCGGCCGACGAGATGGTCTGCGCGAAACGCACCTGTTCGGGCGTCAGGTTGCCGCTCTTGTTGTCGGCGAGCAGCTTGGCGAGGATCAGCGACGAGTTCAGCGGCGTGCGCAGCTCGTGGCTCATGTTGGCCAGGAACTGGCTCTTGTACTGGTTCGCGCGCTCGAGCTCGTTGGCGCGCTCGGTGAGGCCTTCCTGCGCCGCCGCCAGATCGTTGCGCTGGGCTTCGAGCTGCTGGGCCTGCTCTTCGAGCTGCGAATTGGTCTGCTCGAGTTCGGCCTGCTGGCTTTCGAGACGCGCCTGCGATTCCTTGAGCGCGCGGCTCTGCTCTTCGAGCTCCTCGTTGCTGACGCGCAGCTCTTCCTGCTGGGCCTGCAGCTCCTCGCTCTGGCGCTGGGTTTCCTCGAGCAGCGCTTCGAGGCGCGAGCGGTCCTTGGACGAGCGCACCGCGATGCCGAGCGATTCGGAGACGCGGTCGAGCAGATCGACGTCGGCCGAGCCGAGCCGGCGAAAGAAACCGAGTTCGATCACCGCATGCACGCTGCCGTCGACGAGCGCCGGAACCAGCAGCAGCTCGCGCGCGTTGGCGTGGCCCAGGCTCGAGGCCACGCTCATGTAATCGGCCGGAACCTCGCGCACGTGCACGGTGCGCTGGTCCTTCACGACCTGGCCGAGCAGGCCGTCGCCGCTGCGCAGCACTTCGACGTTCGAAGCCGGCAGCGCGTAACCCGCATAGCGCCGGAAGCTGCCGTCGTCCTGCGCGATATAGACCGCGCCGGCCTGCGCGTCGAGATAGGACGACAGGAACTTGAGCGCGTTCTCGCCGAGGCGCTCGAGCCTGAGCTGGCCCTGCAGGGCGAGCGACAGGCCCATCTGCCCGTTGCGCAGCCAGCCGGCGATTTCACGTGCCCGGTATTCGCGCGAAGTGGTCACGCCGGCGATCGTGATCAGCACCAGCAGCACCACCGCGCCGGCGCCGAGCACGACGACCGACGAGTCGATCGCCGCCTGCCAGTCGGCCTGGCGCCGCGTCAGGCGATCGCGCTCGTCGCGGCCGAAATCGGCCAGCAGCGCGCGAATGCTGTCCATCGTCGCCTTGCCGCGATCGGTGGCGACGATGGCGATCGCCTCCTGCGTCCGGCCCTGGCGGCGCAGCTCGACGGTGTCGTTGAGCTCGGCCATCTTGTTGGCATGCAGCTGCTCGAAGTTGTCGAGCCGCTGCTGCTGCAGCGGACTGTCCTCGGTGAGCTGGCGCAGTTCCTTGACGGTGGCCTGCAGGCTGCTCTTGGCGCGGAAGAACGGGTCTAGGTAGGCCTCGTTGCCGGTCAGCAGGTAGCCGCGCTGGCCGGTCTCGGCGTCGCGGATCGAGACGCGCAGGGTTTCGAGCCGCTGCATCACGTCGAGCGTATGCGTGAGCCGCTCGGCCGTCTCGGTACTGCTCCTGAGCGCGCTGTACGAAAACGCCGAGGTGACGATGACCGCCGCGATCGCGGCGATGAAACCGATCAGCGTCGCGGGCGGCAGCGGAGCGCCATAGGCTTTGCGCCGGCCCGTCTTCGGGGCGGCGGAGTTCTGCTTCATCGAGCGTCCTTGACTGAGAAGATCGGGCTGGAAAACCTGGCCGCGCGCTCTTCGGACGCTTTGGCCGGCGCCTAATGTCCGGCTTTTACAGGGGCGGATCAAGCAGCCCAAACACCTGCAGCAAACCCTGTCGATTCAAGGATTTCAGTTTGCAATGCGGCCGGCGTCCGACGCTGCGATTTGCAGCCCGCCACGCTCGCGCGGACGCCGGAAAACGAAAAACCCCTCGGGCGAGGGGTCTTCGTTGTTGCGGTCTGGGGCAGGGCTCAGAACGGAATATCGTCGTCCTCGAAGCCCGCATCCGCGGCCGGAGCCGGGGCGCTGCGCTGCGGAGCGCTGCGACTCGGGGCCGAGCGGCCTCCGCCTTCACCGCCGTAGCCTCCCGAGGACTGGCCACCGCCGTACTCGGCCGAGCCACCACCGCCACTGCCCGGCTTGCCGTCGAGCATCTGCATTTCGTTGGCGTGGATTTCGGTGGTGTAGCGATCCTGGCCGGAGGTCTTGTCCTGCCACTTGCGGGTTCTCAGCGAGCCTTCGATGTAGACCTTGCTGCCCTTGCGCAGGTACTGCGCGGCGATTTCGCCGAGCTTGTTGTGGAACACCACGTTGTGCCACTCGGTGCGTTCCTGCTGGTTGCCGTCCTTGTCGCGCCAGGAATCGCTCGTCGCCACCGTGATGTTGGTGACCGAGCCGCCGTTCGGGAAGCTGCGCGCTTCGGGGTCTTTGCCGAGGTTGCCGATGAGGATGACTTTATTGATGCCGCGGGCCATGGGAATCCCCTGGTAGTGAATGCCGGATGGGTGAAAGAGAATCAGAGCTTGCGCGGATTCCGCATCGGTTTCTGTGATCCGGAGCGCGCTCGCCGGTCGAAAGCGTTGCCAAAACAGCTTTGGACTTCGCCGATTCCGACAGGCCGCCCAACGTTCTGTCCACCAACGTCGGCCCCGATTCTCCGCAGATTGCGGCCCGGATTCCAGCTCTGAGACCGTGCCCACGTCCTTGCGAAGGCCATTTCCGCGCAAAACGCGACGTCATGCTCATGGGTACGAATTATCGATCGCGATGCGCGGCGCCGCCGGTCTAGACTCGCGCCCTCTCGATGCCGGGCCAATGACGGGCCGGCGACAAACACATTCCGGGCAACGGCGTCCAGCTGCGGTGACCGCGCAGCTGGCGTTTTGGTTTGCGCGGGACAAGGCCGGCGACGCTGCTGGCGCTCGCCTTGGTCTCCGGATTCATGAACCGCTGCCTCGTCGCCGCGCTCTCGCGCCGCGTGCTGTTCTGCCTCGCCCTGCTGCCGGCCGCTGCCGGCGCCGCCACCCACTCGCTCGCCCAAGCGCTCGCGGCCGGCAAGCCCAATCTCGACCTGCGACTGCGCTACGAGCGCATCGACACCGACCCGCCCTACGGCCCCGGCATCACCCGGGACGATGCCGACGCGCTGACCACGCGCCTGCGCCTGGGTTATACGACGGCGCAGTGGCATGCGTTCGACGCCCAGGCCGAGTTCAGCGGCACCTGGGCACTCGACGACGATCACTACCAAAGCACCGACAACTTCAAGCACACGTATCCGATCATTCCGGACCCCTCGGGCGAGACCCTGAACCAGGCCTGGGTGCGCTATTCCGGCTTGCCGGCGACGACAATCACGCTCGGCCGCCAGCGGCTTGCGCACGATAACCAGCGTTTCATCGGCAACGTCGCCTGGCGCCAGCGCGAGCAGACCTTCGATGCCGTGAGCCTGGTCGGCCAATGGCTGCCGCGCACCACGGTGAACTACGCGTACCTGAGCCGCGTGCAATCGTTTCGAGCCTTTCGCATGGACCCGGCAAACGCCGGCGTCTCGTGCAGCGCGGAGTTCGCCTGCGCCGACACATTGGATCTCGACGGCCACACACTGAACCTGGCCTGGGCCCCCGCGCCGGCGTTCAAGCTGGTCGGCTACGGCTACTGGCTGGACTTCGGCTTTGATTCCGCAGCCCGCCGCGATACCCGCACGCTCGGCCTGCGGGCGACCGGCGCGGTGCCGGCCGGCGCCTACCGGCTCAGCTACACGGCCGAGTATGCCGATCAGCGCGGCATCGCCGATTCGCCGTCCGGACTCAAAGCGGACTACCAGCTGATCGAGCTCAGCGCTGCGCGTGGCCACCTCTCGGCGACGCTCGGCCGCGAGGTGCTCGGCGGCGACGGTGGCTACGCCTTCCAGACGCCCCTCGCGACGCTGCACGCCTTCCAGGGCTGGGTCGATCTGTTCGTCAGCACCCCGGCGCAGGGCGTGCGCGACGATTACGCCTCGCTGTCTCTGAACGTGGAGCGCGCCAGGCTGACCACGGTCTGGCACCGCTTCGAAGCCGACAGCACCTCGCTGCGCTACGGCGACGAGTGGAACCTGCTCGCGACGCGCCCGCTCGGCAAGCAGCTGAACGCCGGGCTCAAGTACGGCCTCTACGACGGCAACGCCGACTCACCCGACGCGCCGCGACGCTCGCGCACCGAAAAGTTCTGGGCTTGGATCGAGTACAAACTGTGAAAGCGCCATGACCTAGCTGCAGGCTCCGTCCGAGCACAGCGGGTAGCCGGCAGAGCGCGCAAAAAGTCCGGCTTCAGGCGGCCGGTTATAGTGTGCGTTCGCCCTCAGAACGTCCTCCGCTGCCCTTCATGGACACCATCCGCATCCGCGGCGCCCGCACGCACAACCTCAAGAACGTCTCGCTGGATCTGCCGCGCGACAAGCTCATCGTCATCACCGGTCTGTCGGGGTCGGGCAAGTCCTCGCTGGCCTTCGACACGCTCTACGCCGAAGGCCAGCGTCGCTACGTCGAATCGCTGTCGGCCTACGCGCGGCAGTTCCTGTCGATGATGCAGAAGCCCGACGTCGACACCATCGAGGGCCTGTCGCCGGCGATTTCGATCGAGCAGAAATCGACCAGCCACAACCCGCGTTCGACCGTCGGCACCGTCACCGAAATCTACGACTACCTGCGTCTGCTGTTCGCGCGCGTCGGCACCGCGCGCTGCCCCGATCACGGCGTCGCGCTCGAGGCGCAGTCGGTCTCGCAGATGGTCGACCAGGTGCTCGCGCTGCCCGAGAACAGCGCCTGGATGCTGCTCGCGCCGGTCGTGCGCGGACGCAAGGGCGAGCACCTCGAATGGTTCGAGCAGATGCGCGCTCAGGGCTTCGTGCGCGCGCGCGTCGACGGCCGCGTCTACGAGCTCGACGAAATTCCGAAGCTCAACCGCAAGCTCAAGCACGACATCGAGATCGTCGTCGATCGCTTCAAGGTCCGCCCGGACATCAAGCAGCGACTTGCGGAGAGTTTCGAAACCGCGCTGCGCATGTCCGAAGGCATCGCGCTGATCGCGCCGCATGCCGGCGACGCGACCGACATGCAGACGTTTTCGGCGCGCATGTCCTGCCCGCATTGCGGCTACTCGCTCGAAGAGCTCGAGCCGCGGCTGTTTTCGTTCAACGCCCCGCACGGCGCCTGTCCGAAGTGCGACGGCCTCGGCAGCCTGCAAGTGTTCGATGCCGACCGCGTCGTGCATCACCCGGAGCTCTCGCTCGCCGCCGGCGCGATCCGCAGCTGGGACAAGAAGAACCCGTACTACTGGCACTTCATTTCCTCGCTCGCCAAGCACTACGGCTTCGATACCGAAAAGCCCTGGAACCGGCTCGCGAAGAAATACCAGGACGTGATCCTCAACGGCAGCGGCGACGAGAAACTGCCGTTCCAGTATCCGGACGAGCGCGGCCGCCTGGTCACGCGCACGCACAAGTTCGAAGGCGTGCTGCCGAACCTCGAACGCCGCTATCGCGAAACCGAATCGGTGGCGGTCCGCGAGGAGCTGTCGAAGTACCTGTCCGACAAGCCCTGCCCCGAATGCAACGGCGATCGCCTGAATCGCTCGGCGCGCAACGTCTACGTCGCCGACACGCGCCTGCCGCAGATCACCTCGCTGTCGATCCGCGATGCCGAGGCCTTCTTCCAGAAGATGAAGCTGCCGGGCTACAAGGGCGAAATCGCCGAGAAGATCCTGAAAGAAATCTCCGCGCGCCTGGGCTTCTTGAACAACGTCGGCCTCGATTACCTGACGCTCGCGCGTAGCGCCGAAACGCTGTCGGGCGGCGAAGCGCAGCGCATCCGCCTGGCCTCGCAGATCGGCGCCGGACTGGTCGGCGTGATGTACGTGCTCGATGAACCGAGCATCGGCCTGCATCAGCGCGACAACGAACGCCTGCTCAAGACGCTGTTCCGGCTGCGCGATCTCGGCAACACCGTGATCGTCGTCGAGCATGACGAGGACGCAATCCGCCAGGCCGATTACGTCGTCGACATCGGACCCGGCGCGGGCGTGCACGGTGGCCAGATCGTCGCCGAAGGCACGCCGAAGAAGGTCGCGGACAATCCGCAGTCGATTACCGGGCGCTACCTGTCGGGCGTCGAACAGATCGGCGTGCCGGCCAAGCGCAACAAGCCCGATCCGAAGAAGCAGATCGTGCTCAAGGGCGCGCGCGGCAACAACCTCAAGAACGTCCATGCTTCGATTCCGATCGGCGTCATCACCTGCGTCACCGGCGTCTCGGGCTCGGGCAAGTCGACGCTCATCAACGACACGCTGCTCGGTTTCGCCGCGCGCCAGCTCAACAACGCGGGCACGCGCCACGCCGAATGCGACGCCATCGAAGGCCTCGAGCATCTCGACAAGGTCATCGACATCGACCAGTCGCCGATCGGGCGCACGCCGCGTTCGAATCCGGCGACCTACACGGGCCTGTTCACGCCGATCCGCGAGCTGTTCGCGCAGGTGCCGGAATCACGCGCGCGCGGCTACGAGGCCGGACGCTTCAGCTTCAACGTCAAGGGCGGACGCTGCGAAACCTGCGAAGGCGACGGCGTGATCAAGGTGGAGATGCACTTTTTGCCCGACGTCTACGTGACCTGCGATACCTGCCGCGGCCGCCGCTACAACCGCGAAACGCTCGAGATCAAGTACAAGGGCAAGACCATCGACGAAGTGCTCGACATGACGGTCGAGGACGCGGCCGCGTTCTTCAAGCCGGTGCCGGCGCTGTATCGCAAGCTCGAAACCCTGCTCGACGTGGGTCTCTCCTACGTGAAGCTCGGCCAGAACGCGACGACGCTCTCGGGCGGCGAAGCACAGCGCATCAAGCTCGCCAAGGAGCTTTCGCGCCGCGACACTGGACAGACGCTCTACATCCTCGACGAGCCGACCACGGGCCTGCACTTCCACGACGTCGCGCAGCTGATCCGCGTGCTCGAACGCTTGCGCGAGCACGGCAACACCGTGGTGATCATCGAGCACAACCTCGACGTCATCAAACGCGCCGACTGGATCCTCGACCTCGGCCCCGAAGGCGGCAGCGGCGGCGGCGAGATCATCGCGGCCGGAACACCCGAAGATGTCGCGAAGGTGAAGCGCTCGTATACGGGGCAATTCCTGAAGCCGCTGTTGAGAGCCTAAAGCTCCTCTCTCCCGCACGCGGGAGAGAGGACGACTCAAAACGACTCGCTTACACGAACCCGAGCCCTCGCGTCGCGAAGCGCGAGAGGTGCGGGAAGACCACGTCGATCTCGCTTTCGCTCGCGCCGAACCAGCGCAGCATCGTCGCACCGTATTGCTCGACGCTCGTGGTCGGGATGATGCGGCCTTCGCCGACGTCCTGCGGGCCGTTGAGCGTAAGGTCCGGATACTCGCCGTAGATGCGCCCGCCCTTGACCGCGCCGCCGAGCGCGCAGTGGATGCTGCCCCAGGCGTGATCGCTGCCGTCTCCGTTCGACGTCGTGGTGCGGCCGAAATCCGAGGCCGTGAACGTGGTCACCGCATCGGCGACACCGAGTTCGACCGTGGCCGAGTAGAACGCGCTCATCGCCTGCGACAGTCGTGCGAGCAGTGCCGGATGCGCTTCGAGCTGGTTGTCGTGCAGATCGAAGCCGCCGATCGTGACGTAGAACACCTGCCGCGACAGGCCGAGCGTCTCGCGCGCCGCGATCATGCGCGCGACCATCCTGAGCTGATTCGCGAGGTTGTTGTCGGCGGGGAATTCGGTGCTCAGCTCCGGCACGCCCGCGAGCGCGGTGCTGATCTCCATGCCGAGGTCGATCGAGCGCGACACCAAACGGCTGCTCGTGCGCTCGAACGCCTGCGCCGCTTCGGCCTGCGCGAGCAATTGGCGATACAGCGCGGTGCGTGCGCTCGCAGTGCCGAGTGCGCGGAACGAGGACACGCCGCTCGCGCTCATCGAATACGGAACGCTCGTCGCGCCGGTCTGGAACAGGTTGTTGCCGGACAGCGAAATGTTCATCGACACGCGGCTGTTGGCGTTCGCCGAACCGAGCAGATCGGCGAGCCTTCCGCCCCAGCCTTGGCGCTGCGTCGCATCGGGCCGGCTCGATACCCACGAATCCTGCTGGTCGTTGTGCGAGTACAGCCGCGGCGGAAGATTGCGTCCGGCCAGCACCTCGTCCTTGGTCACCGGTGCGAGCAGCGTGCCCGCGTTGATGATGAAAGCCAGGCGATCGTTGTTGTAGAGCTTCTGCAGCTCGGGCATCGCCGGATGCAGGCCGTAGAGATCGAGGCTCAACAGCGGCGGAGCAAGCGGCAGCAGCTCGCTGCGCGCCAGTGCGAGATTGGTTCGTGCGGCCTTGTAGCGGTTGTAGCGCGTGCTGTCGTAAGGCACGAGCAGGTTGTAGCCGTCGTTGCCTCCATGCAGAAAAATGCAGACCAGCGCCTTGTAGTCGGTGAAGGCGGCGTGTGCGGCCGTCGCGCTCGCTGCGCCGAGCAGGCCGAGCATCGCGCGCGGCGTGCTCAGACCGGCAGCGGCGGAAAGCCCGCAGCGCAGCAGATCGCGCCGAGTCCAGGGTTTCAGTGGGCTCATTCGAAGTCCTCAGCGCTGGATGGAATACTGCGGCGAAGCCAGGATCAGGTACGCCGCTTCCTGCACGCGTGCGCGACCACCGTCCTTGCTCGCATCGACGCCTTGCAGATATGCGAGCAGCGCGCTGCGCATGTCGGCCGGCATCTGTCCGCTCAGCAACAGCAGGTCGAGCTCGTCGAGCAACAGCGAAGGATCGGCGGCCAACGGCAGCAAGGCCGCGTAGTCGACCAGGATGGCGCTGTCGCTGACGCCGCTGCGCCCGCGATAGTCGCCGTAGAGCGATTGATAGAGCCGGTTCTGCGCGAGCGTGATGCTCGACTCGTTGGCGAGCTGCAGCTCGGGCAGCACGAGCTGCGCGCTGCGCACTTCGCCCGCAGGCGAATAGAACGGCGAGTAGAAGTTGAACACGCTCGGCGAGGACAGCGGAGATTGCAACAACTCGCCCTGCGCCGATCGATAGCTGTAGCGGCCGCTGGCCGTCGCCGGCACCGCATCGAGCGCACGCCAGAGATGCGCCTGCCGCAGCAGCGGCTCGCGTGCCTTGCCGAAGTTCGCGGTCGGTGCGCCGCGCGCCTCGCTGTCGAGCAGCACGGCACGCACGACCGCGGCGAGATCACCGCGCTGCCCGCGTCCGTTGTCCGCGAAAGCCCTGGCGACGCGTTCGACGTAGGCGGGCGATGGATTGCTCGTGACGAGCTTCTGGATCAGCTGGCGACCGATGAAGGGCCCGACGTTGGCATGCTCGAAGAGCGTGTCGAGCCCGCGCGCGAGGTCCTGCACCGCGCTGCCGCTCGCTGCGATCGCGGTGTTGCCGACGATGGTCTTGGCATCGCGATCGTGCGCGTCATCGAAGCCCTTCATCGGCGCGAGCCAGTTCGCCGGCCCGCTGCTGAAGCTTCTCGCGCCGCCCCAGGACCAGCCCGTGAAGGTACGGGCGAGGCCTTCGATGTCGGCTTGCGTGTAGCTCGGCAGCGCCGCGCCGCTCGCGTCGAGCCTGGGCGTGCCGTCGGCGTTCAACTGCACGAGCCCGATCGTGAACAGCTGCATGACCTCGCGCGCGAAGTTCTCGTCCGCGCGTCGATCGGTGGCCGCATCGGGCTTGGCGTTGCCGAGCATCGACAGGTAGCGGCCCATCTCGGGCGACAACGTGACGTCTTCGAGCAGATCGCGGAAGTTGCCGAAGGCGCCGTCGACGAGCAGGTCGTAATACCAGCAGAGCCCTTCCTGGCTCGACAGTGCGTCGCTGGTATCGGAAACCACCATGATTTCGGACAGCGCGAACGCCACGCGCTGGCGCAGCTGATCGGGCGCGGTCAGCGTGATCTGCCACCAGGCGTCGGTCCGTGCGTTCCGGTCGACGCCGTCACTGCCGGCGAGGCTGCGGCACAGCGGCAGATGATGCGTGGGCGTGGCGCGCAGCTGCTCGTCGATCCAGCTGCGCGCCGACAGCGTCGCCACGCGATCGATGTCGCCACGCGTGGGGCCGAAAGTGCCCTGCGTCAGCAGCCGCGCGGCCTCGGCCGCCCCGAGCTTGGCGCCGCTGCTGCCACCGTCGCCACCGCCTCCGCCGGTCGCCGCATCGATCACGCTATCCGGGCTGCTGCTGCCGCAGGCGGTCACGAGCAGCACGCCCGCGGCGATGAGGATGCCGGCGCCCGATCGTAGTCCCTTCATGTGGATTCCCCGCTCCGCCCCTGGAGCTTCGATGTTGACGCCGGCCGCCGGCCTGCGGAGTTCCCCTCGTCGCCTGTGCGCGGGCGCCTGTCGGACCATGCAAGATCCTGCCCGCCCAAAACAAAAGCGGCGCCACCCGGGCGCCGCCTTCTTCGACTCGATCCGTCAGCGCGTGAAGCGCTTGACGAACTCCCAGACCGTTCGCGTACCGTCGATGTCCTGCGAGGTCTTGCCCTGGTAGTTCAGGTTGTAGGGCGAACCCGGCCAGGTGTGGCCGCCGTTCTGCACGGTGTAGAACTCGACCGAATTGCCGGTGGCGCAGCCCAGATACGCATCGAGCTGCACGCGCGTTCCGTCGCTCGCCGACAGATCCGGCAGCAGGCTGGTCTTGGGCGCGGCCGGGCAGCCGTTGATCCTCGCCCAGTGCTTGGCCGAATCCGGAGCCGACAACGAGATCGCGTACTTCGACGGGCTGTATTTGACGACGGTGTCGGCATTGCCGTTGATCAGCAGCATCGGCGTGGCGAAGGCCGGGCTGCCGCAGACCGACACCAGCGTCTTGAGCATGACGCCCGAAACGGCCGCGGCGGCGGCGATCTTGCCGGGCTGCGCGCAGGCGTAGCGCAGCGTCATCATCGCGCCATCGGAGAAGCCGGCCATCGACACGCGCCTGGCATCGACCGGATAGTTCTTCACGGCAGTGTCGATCAGCGTCGTCAGATAACCGACGTCGTCGACGGTGCTGGTGTCGCTCGGATCGTCGTGCCAATTGCCATCGGCGACGTCGGGCAGCGCGACCCAGATACCGTAGTCGCGCACGAGCTCCTGCACCTCAGTCAGAAACGCCATCGCCTCGCCGTTGCCGCCGTTGTAATGCAGCATCACGAGCAGCGGCGCCTTGGTGCTGCTCGCCGCGGTCGGCTTGAAGTAGAGCGTGCTGCGGTTGAGACCCTGATGGTTGATCGTGCTGCGAAAGTAGGTGACGCCCTGCGTCGGCACGATGTAGGCGTTGGCTGCGAAGCTCGCAGCCGAAAGCGCGAGCACGCAAAGTCCGCGCAACAGATTCCGAATGATGGTCATGTGACCTCCGTATGGGGTGGCCGCATGCTGACGGGACTGTCAGTTCCCGGGTTCGGTAATGCGATGTTCGGCCGGGCGAGTGCCGACAGCCGGCAAGGGATGCAGACAGCGCAGGCCACGTGCGCCGCCGCTGAGCCAGGCGATCGGCGCGTCGAGGCAATCGGGCTCGGCGCGGCTGCATCGCTCGCTGAAGCGGCAGCCGCGCGGCGGCTCGTGCAGGTCCGGCGGCTGGCCGCCGATGGCGGCGAGCCGCGATCCGGGCACCACGCTCGGCCCGGGACGGGCCGCAAGCAGCGCACCCGTGTACGGATGCAGCGGCTGGCGCAATACGCGGGCCGTCGGCCCGGCTTCGACCGCCTGGCCCGCGTACATCACGAGCACGCGCTCGCAGCTTTCGGATACGAGCCCGAGATCGTGGGTGATGAACAACATCGCCATGCCGAGCTCGCGGCGCAGCGTGTCGAGCAGCCGCAGGATCTGGCGCTGGATGGTCGGGTCGAGCGCGGTGGTCGGCTCGTCGGCGATCAGCAGCCTGGGCCTGGCGAGCAAGGCCATCGCGATCATCACGCGCTGGCGCATGCCGCCCGAGAGCTCGTGCGGATACTGCGCAAGCCGCAGTCTGGCCGCGGTGATGCCGACGGCGTCGAGCACGCGCTCGGCCTCGGCCATCGCGGCGGCTCGCGTCAGGCCCTGATGCAGCTCCGCGACTTCGGCGAGTTGCAGGCCGATGCGCAGGTATGGATTGAGGCTGCTCATCGGGTCCTGGAAGATCACCGCCATGCCCGGACCGCGCAGGGCACGACGACGCGCCGGCGTTGCGCTCAGCAGGTTTTCGCCTTCGAGCATCAGCTCGCCTTCGAGCTTCGCGCCGTCCGCGTTCAGGCCCATCAGCGCGAGCGCGGTCTGCGACTTGCCGGAGCCCGATTCACCGACGATGCCGAGGCATTCGCCGCGTGCGACTTCGAAGCTCAGGCCGTCGACCACCGTGAGCCGGCCACGCGGCACCGGCAGATGCACGCGCAGCTCGCGCACTTGCAGCAGCGGCTCGTTCGTCGGCCTATTCATCGACGTGTTCATCGACGCCTCGGGTCGAGCGCCTTGCGCAGGGCTTCGCCGAGCACGTTCAGACACAGCAGCGTCGCGAGCAGGAACGCGGCCGGAAAGATCAGCGCCCACGGCGCGGTTTCCATGTCGCGGGCGCCTTCGCTGATCAGCGCGCCCCAGCTCGTCGCGGGCGCCTGCACGCCGAGGCCCAGAAACCCCAGGAAGGATTCCATCAGAATCACCTGCGGAACCGTCAGCGTGGCGTAGACGACGATCACGCCGAACAGATTCGGCAGTACGTGGCGACGCAGGATCGCGCTCGTGTCGAGGCCCGAGACTTCGGCTGCGGCGATGAATTCGCGCTGCTTGATCGCGAGCGTTTCGCCGCGCACGACGCGCGCCATGTCGAGCCAGTTCACGCAGCCGATCGCCGCGAACACGAGCAGCAGATGACGGCCGAACAGGACCATCAGCAGGATCACGAGGAACAGGAACGGCAGTGCGTAGAGAATGTCGACCGCGCGCATCATCAGCGCATCGATGCGACCGCCGAGCATGCCCGCGATCGCGCCATAGGCGACGCCGATCAGCAGCGAGACGAGCGTGCCGACGAGTCCGACGAGCAGCGAGACGCGGCCGCCCGTGAGCGTACGCGCGAACAGGTCGCGGCCGAGCGCGTCGGTGCCGAACCAGTGCTGATCCACGAGCGACGGCGATGCGGACCACGAGCCGTCGAAGTCGATCGCATCGAATGCCCACGGTGAGAGCCACGGACCGACGAGCGTCAGCAACGTGATCACGCAGAGCATCAGCGCTGCGGCGCGTGCGGCGAACGGTAGTGAGCGAAGCCAAGTCATGCGCGCAGCCGCGGATCGAGCCGCGCGTACAGCAGGTCGACGATCAGGTTGAACAGCACGATCAGGCTGCCGTAGAGCAACACCACGCCCATGACCAGGCCGTAATCGCGGTTGAAGGCGCCGAGCACGAAGTAGCGGCCGATGCCCGGCAGTCCGAAGATCTGCTCGACGACCACCGAGCCCGTAAGCGTTGCTGCCGCGGCTGGCCCGAGATAGGAAATCACCGGCAGCAGCACGGGTTTGATCGCGTGTCGCAGCACGATGTGGCGTTCGGACAGGCCCTTGGCGCGCGCGGTGCGAATGTACGGGGCCTGCAGCACCTCGATCATCGCGTTGCGCGACAAGCACGCGACCGTCGCCAGATGCGGCAATGCGAGCGCGATGACGGGCAGTATCCAATCACTGATGCGGCCGTTCCATCCGCCGGCCGGCAGCCAGCGCAGGCTGATCGCGAACAGCAGCACGAGCAGCGGCGCAATCACGAAGCTCGGCACCGACAGTCCGAGCAGCGAAAAACCCATGACGAGCTTGTCGACGAGCGACCCCGGCGCACGCGCGGCGGTGATGCCGAGAGCAAGGCCGAACAGCAAGCCGCTGATGATCGCGAGCGTGCCGAGCGTCGCCGACACCGGCAAGCCGGCGGCGATCAGCTCGTTCACGCTGCGATCCGGATACTGGTACGAAGGCCCGAGATCGCCGCGTGCGAGCGAGCCCAGATAACGCAGGTATTGCGCCGCGATCGGTTCGTCGAAGTGATACGCGGCTTCGAGTTGCGCGCGTGTTTGCTCGGTGATGCCTTCTTCGCTGTCGAATGGCCCGCCCGGTGCGGCGCGCAGCATGAAGAAGGTCAGCGTGACGAGGATCAGCAGCGTCGGAATCGCTTGCAGCAGGCGCAGGATCAGGCGGGACGGCATGGGCTATTGCGCTGCCGGCGCGAGATCGAGATCGCGCGTGTAGTGGTGGTCGAGCGCGTTGTCTTGCCAGCCGCGCACGGTCGGCGCGACCAGATGCTTGGTCACGTAGAAGTAGATCGGAATGACCGGCGTGTCGGCGAGCATCAGGCGCTCGGCTTGCGCGAACAGCTCCGCACGCGCAGTGCCCGTCGAGTTCGCGGCCTGCGCGAGCAGCGCGTCGTAGCGCGCGTTCGCATAACCGGTGTCGTTGCGCGGGTTGTTCGACAGCAGCAGGTCGAGAAAGCTGCTCGCGTCGCCGTAATCCGCAACCCAGGACGCACGAAACACCTGCGTGAGCCGGCGTTCACGACGGCTTTGCAGGAACACCTTGGTCTCTTCGTTGTAGAGCGTGGTTTTCACCCCGAGCGTCTGCTTCCACATCGCCGCGATCACGGTTGCGATCTTCTGGTGATAGTCGTGCGTGTTGTAGCGGATCTGCACGGCGAGCGGACGCTGCGGTCCGTAGCCGGCGGCCGCGTACAGGCGACGCGCTTCGCTCAGGCGCTGCTCGCGCGTCCAGCTCGCCCATTCGGGACGCTGCGAGGGCGCGGCGTCGATGCCGGGCGGCAGCCAGCCATAGGCCGGCTTTTCGCCGCTGCCCATCACTTTGTCGACGATGCTCTGCCGGTCGATCGCGAGGCTCAGCGCCCTGCGCAGCCCCGGCTGGTCCTTGAACGGCGGCTGCGTGAGATTGAAGCCGTAGTAGTACGAGCCGAGATAATCGGCGACGCGCAGCTGTTGCTTGAGCGCCGGCGACATCGCCGCGATCTGCTGCGCCGGCACCTGTTCGGTGACGTGCAGCTCGCCCGCGCGAAAGCGCTGGAATTCGGCGTTGAGGTCTTCGGTGACGAGATGCATCACCGCATCGATCGCAACGGCCCGCGCATTCCAGTACTGCGCGTTGCGCCTGAGCCGCACGTGCGATTGCAGCGCCCACTCGTCGAGCACATAAGCGCCGTTCGAGACGAGCTTGCCTGCGCGCGTGAACTGCGCGCCCTCGCGCTCGAGGCTCGCGCGATGCACCGGATAGGCGACCGGATTCGCCAGCAAGCCGGGAAAATACGGCGTCGGGCGCTCGAGTTCGATCTGCAGCGTTCGGTCGTCGAGCGCGCTGACGCCGAGACGCTCGGCGCTGCCTTTTCCGGACATGAGCGCCTCGGCACCGCGAATCGGCGCGAGCAAGGCAGCCGAAGGCGATGCGGTCGACGGACTCAGGCTGCGACGGAACGCGTAGACGAAATCGGCGGCACTCAGCGCATCGCCATTGGACCAGCGCGCATCGGGCCGCAGCGAGAAAACGTAGACGCGCCCGTCATCGGAGACTTGCCACGAAACGGCGACACCCGGAATCAAGCTTCCATCCGCGCCCTCGCTGAGCAGGCCTTCGAACAGATCGCGCACCACGTTGCCGGCCGACACGCTGCGCACCTTGTGCGGATCGAGCGTTTCGACATCGGGGCCGTTGCCGCGCTTGAGCAGCTTGCCCTGCGCGATGGCCGCCGACGTCGACAGACCACAAGCCAGCAGCGCGAGCATCGCCAGCCATGGCTTTGCACTGCGGGCCCGAATGCTCATTCAGCGCTTGCGCGCGCTGCCGAGCGTCACGAGCAGCACGCCGACGAGAATGATGCCGGTGCCGATGATCTGGTCGCGCACCAGTCGCTCGTCGAGTATCCACCAGCCGAGCAGCACGGCGATCGCCGGATTCACGTAGGCGTAGGTGCCGAGCACGACGGGCGAGACTTCGTGCACGAGCCAGTAGAACGCGCCGTAAGCGACGCAGGAGCCGAACACGATCAGGTACGCGAGCGCCCACAGGCTGCGCGGGGCCCAGGTCCAGCGCCCGGCTTCGCCGGCGAGCAGGCCGATGGCGGACAACACCACGCCGGCGACGAGCATCTGCAAACCCGCCGCCATGACCGGCTCGATCGACACCGGCGAACGCTTGGAGACCACCGAGCCGACCGCCCAGGCGATCGGCGCGAGCATCAGCGCTGCATAGGCCGTCCACGGCGCGAGTCCGCCGCCGATGCCTTCGCCGACCAGCACGATCACGCCCGCGAAGCCGACGAGCAGGCCGATCAGCCGCATCGCGCCGAGCTTCTCGCCTTTGGAGCCGAGCGTGCCCATCCAGCCCATCCAGAGCGCGGACGTCGCGACGATCAGCGCGGCCTGGTTCGACGGAACCCACAGCTCGCTCCAGGTGACCAGGCCGTTGCCGAAGACGAGCATCAGGATGCCGACGAAGATCGTGCTGCGCCAATCGGCCCAGCGCCTGGGCAGCGACGCCCCCGTGAGCAGGCCGACGACGACCATCGTCAGCCCTGCGACCAGAAAGCGAACGCCCGCGGACGAAGCCGGCGGCAGCGCCTCGACGACGATGCGGATCGCCAGATAAGTCGAGCCCCAGATCAGGTAGACGGCGGCGAACGCCAGGAACAGCTGTATCGAACGAGCCTGCATGCAGTCCTCGCAAAAAAACCGCCCGGCGAATGCCGGGCGGGGCGGTGGATTGCAGCACTGCGAAACAATGGGATCAAGTCGCCAGGCTGGACTTCACCGGCTTGCGACGGTTTCGCCGGCGATGTCTCGGGTCCCGTTTTGCCTTCCGTTACCGTGAATCAAATCGTAACGCGCCTAACCTGCCTCTTACGGCGCGGTTCGGAAATGTAAAAATAAGAAAGTCCCTAACTCGGCACATACGAAGTGAAGACCAGCTTATCGTCACCCACTATCCATCAGATTTCGGAGCCGATGTGAGCCAACAGCAGATTGCGCAACTAATGAGCGAGGCCGCCAATGCCGCCGCTGCCGCTCAGTGGAATCTGGCCGAAACCTTATGGAGGAAAGTCCATGCGCTGGAGCCCGGCAACGTGCAGGCTTTGTTTAGCCTGGGAGTGCGCGCACGCCAACGCCACAATCCAGCCGAGGCGCTTGATCTACTGAACAAAGCCCACGCTGCAGCCCCTCAGGACCCGATGATCCCGCTCACGATCAGCGTGGTTCATCGCGACATGGGCAATCTGGATGCCGAATGGAGAGCCATTACTTCGGCACTCAGCGCTGATCCCTATTTCCTTCCGGGCTTGCTCAGCAAAGGCGAGTTCCTGGAACGCGCACATCAACCCAAGGCTGCAGCCTCTGTTTTTCGTGATGTATTGAAGATTGCTCCCGCCGAGTCACAGTGGCCTGCTGCGTTGCGCAGACGCCTAGAACAGGCCCGAAGAGCCGTGGATCGCGATACCGAAGAACTCGAAGCCTATCTGCACCGGGTCGTGACTCCACAGCGATCTGCCGTGGAGGAAAAACTGTCCGGTCGCTGGGATGAGGCCATCTCAATACTCGCAGGCCGGACACGTCCCTATGCCTCGGAGTGCAATCGGTTGCATATTCCTCGCCTGCCAGCGATCCCCTTCTACGATCGAGAGTTGTTTCCTTGGATTCCACAGCTTGAAGCCCAGACGCCTGCTATCCAGGCAGAGCTGGAGTCGCTGATCCATAACAGGACAGCTGACTTCAAGCCGTACGTGGCTTACAAGCCCGGTGAGCCCGTCAACCAATGGCAAGCGCTTAATCATTCCCGAGCATGGAGCTCCTACCATCTCTGGGCTCACGGATCTCCAGTTGTCGAAAACATTACCCAATGCCCGCGCACCGTTGAAGCACTGTCAGCGATCGAGTCCGCTGAAATCGGCGGGTTGTGTCCGAATGTCATGTTCTCTGTACTGGAGCCGCACACCAGAATCCCTCCGCATACCGGGGAAACCAATGCTCGGCTAGTCGCGCACCTTCCTCTGGTGGTGCCGTCGCCAAGTTCGTTCCGCGTTGGCTATGAGTGGAAGCAATGGGAACCGGGCCAAGTGCTGGTTTTCGACGACACCATAGAACACGAAGCACGGAACGACAGCGACGAACTGCGTGTGGTGCTGATCTTCGATGTCTGGAATCCTTTGTTGTCGGCAGCGGAACGGCAAATGGTTTCTGCGCTTTCAGGCGCAATACGCGACTACCGCACGACGCTGAATGCGAATCACTGATCCGCCCCATTCCATTCGACATCGACCCCGGCGCTCTCCAATGCGTCGCGAAGCGGAGCAAGGAAGGCCCGATAGTGCCGCCATCGCCCGGCAGCATCACCGTACAGGGGACGACGCACTTGCCAGTAGCTTGCAGTCTTGACGGTGTTGTTGCGGTGATGGAACTGAAGGCATTGGCTATCCCAATCCAGCTCTAGAAAACTCAGCAAAGTACGCAGTGCTGGTTCGGGACTCGCGACGAAGGCGTCGTAATCGAAGTCGTGGATATCGGCCGGATAAAGCGACTTCCAATGGGCCATGAGTCGTCGATACTCACCATAGTGATGGCCGATATCCGCCAGGCTGCCGGCGTAATCAAACGCACGAGGATTCAAGTGCTGCATGAAAACCGACAAGCCATTGTCGAGCGGATTGCGAATCGTGTGAATAATCTTGGCACTCGGAAACAGGCACTTGATCAAGCCGATCAGTGAATAGTTATCCGGGCGCTTGTCGGTTACGTATCGCCGCCCCTCCGCGCGTACCGCGTGTCGCTCGTGCAGGACGCGCAGGTAGTGCCCCGCAAGTCGTTCGCGCTGCGCTTCAGTCCACGTTTTCATTGAGGCAGGAAATGGAGCGAGCTCCGCAGCGACAATGCGCGGTAGCATTTCCAGCTCGCCTGCTGTGTCAACCTGCGGATGCCCAGCTAGAACCTGTTCTATCAAAGTCGAACCTGACCGGAACATTCCGCAAATGAACAACGGCGCCGGATTCGGAGCAACCACTTCGCCCGGCCTCGATACCATCGCATCGCGGAACACGGAAATCAGCGCCTGTGTACGGCGCTCGGCGAGCCCAGGCTCATACCTGGGATAGCGACGGTGCGCGGCCCGCTTTGCGAACAAGAACCGCTCGAAAGCGCGGCTATATTCACTGAGAGAGTCGAATGCCCGGCCAAGCGCCAAATGTAGATTGGCACGGAGATCGTCATCGATGGGCGCCGATGTATCCGCGACAGTCTGCAGCCGCCGCAGAATCGGCTCATCAAGGCTGCTCGGTGGACAAAGGTGCGCCGTTCGCGCCAGTGCTTCCAGCCCGCTTTTGCCCGCCTGCTGAATGGGCTGAGACAGGATGCGGCCATAGCATTGCAACGCCAGCTCCTTGCGACCGCGCTCCTCGTAGAGATTTCCCAGGTTCAGCCACGCAGCAGCGAAGTTGGGAGCAATGGCGAGCGCTTTTTTTAATTCGGATTCAGCGGCCTCATCATCGCGAACGTGATCCGCATAGATGACTGCTCGATTGAGATGGATCTGCTCAGGTTCCCTTGCTTTGCAGGCCAAAGCGCGCTCATAGGCTTGCAGCGCTGGAACAAAAGAGCCCTCGCGTTTGAGCGCATATGCCAAGTTGAACCAGGCATCGGCGATTCCTGGATGCTGCGCGAGCAGGTTCTCGTAAGCACGAATGGCTCCGCGCATTTCGCCCTGCATTAACAGAGCGTTTGCCCGGGCCAGCGAGTCAGCGAGTTTGTGTTTGCGTAGCGTCACGCAGGATGGCAGATCAGGTCTCGGTCGATGATTGTATGCCGATGCTTTTCGTCCCGAATTCGGTGTCGCAACACAGGCACATCAATCGATCGCGATACCTGAGGCCTGAAGCTTGCTAATCAGCGTGGCCAATCCGTCGCGATGTCGGCGCGAACGATGCACGGAACGACCGTGTACTGGCTCGCGCACCTGTGCAGCGCTGGCCGAGGCAAACACCGTTGCATCGGTCGGCGCGTCGAGCACATCAGGGCTCCACTCTAAACTGCACCAGTCGAAAATTCGACGGGTCTGTTCCCCAGGGTTGGCGACCAAATCCTCGTATCTCACATCGAGAATGCTGCCGGGCATGACTTCGTGCCAATGTCGCATCATCTGTTGGTACGCAATGTAGTAGTCGGCGATCTCGTTCTGATCGTAGGAAAATGGGTATGCGTCGAAGAACAAGGTCTTGAAGACGGCGTGGCAAGTATCAACCGGATCTCGCACGAGGTGGATGATCTTGGCATTCGGCAGAGCTTTGCGAATGATTCCGCAGTAGATGTAATTGACCGGCAGCTTGTCGATGAAACAGGCGCTGCCACCAGCTGCCTCGCGGGCGCCACGCATGTATTCCCGTCCGAGGGCTGCATAGTCGATGCGCAACGACGCCTCTGCCGGAGTGAGTCCGGGTGCGGCGGCCAGCGGCGCCTGAGTCATGAGGCTCAGCAGATTGCCGAAATCGAGTAACTCGCCTGCCGAGCGAACGCGACCGGACTGCACAAGCAGGCGCTCCACCAGCGTGGTCCCAGATCGAGGCATGCCAACGATGAAAATCGCCCCGGTTTCGTTATGACCGTGCACCGCTTGCCCCATGATCTCGTGCGAATAGCTTGCACGCACTGCGGCCAGCGCCTCGCACTCCGAGGTGAGCGAATAGCCTCGCAGCGTACCGCGCTTCTGCAGCGCTGCTCGCTGCAATTGGGCGAATGATTCGACGTCTTCCCCGAGATCTTCCAACTCCTTGGACAGTGCGTAGCGAGCCGCCGCCTCGTCGTTCGGCACGGAGATGCCAGCAGCCAAGCGCTTACGCAAATCATCCACGTGATTGCTCTCAAGCGTCTGCCTGCGCAAAGTCGAGCGCAGATATAGAGCCGGCCCAGCATCAGGAGCCAGCAACAGTAACCGCTCCAGAGCACGCTCAGCGCGCTCGAACTCACCGCTGAAGAAGTACGCGGCTGCAAGGTCGTAAAGCAGGGCCGGAACATCGCCAAGCTGCTCGCGGGCCCGCTCATAGCAGCGAATCGCCTCGGAAAAGAAGTTTGATGTAAGGCTAATTGCACCAGCCTGCCACAGCAGTTTCCCATCTAGACTGGCCATCGTAAGGATCTCACCGATCAGCGCACATCCCTGTTGCCGGCGGCGCATCCGCATCAGCAACGTAGCCATCTTGAGTTTAAGTGCGGCGTTTCCTCCGCTTGCGAGCACGGCCTTGGATATCCAAGCCAGCGCGGATTCCGGGTTGCCATCGGCCAGATGTGCTTCGCTTGCGTAGACCAGCGCATGCTCACTGTCGGGGTGGCGCTCCACGAGCGTGGTAGCTACAGTCAATGCATCCGCCACGCGGCCATCACGCAGCAAGCCGTAACCTGATTCCAGCGCGCGCATCAGCTCGGCATTCAAGATCGAGCTCCCGGTCGAACGTAACATCCTCATCTCCTTGGAGTCCAACTTCTGCCAAAGGCAGAAACGAAACGGCGGGCCGAAGCCCGCCGTTCTAACACCGAAACAACATGCCTTCGAATCAGAGTTCGAAGTTTACGCCCGTGAAGACATAGCGACCAAGCTGGTCATAGCCACCCAACGAGTTGCCATTTAGCGTCATCGTGCTACCCACCATCGGCGGCTCCTTGTCGAACACGTTGTTGACGCCTGCCGTGAACGTCGCCGGACCGAAGGTCACCGATCCATTGACGTCAAACCAGTTGTAGGCATCCACGCCACCCTTGCCCTGCAGCAGCTTGTCCTGCGTCAGCTCCTGACCCTTGCGGAAGTTACGCGGATCTTCATACGAGAGCTTGCCCAGATAGCGCCAACGCAGACCGGCCGTGTAGCGGTCGATTGTGTAGCGGGCAGTGACGACATGGCGCCATTCAGGCGTCACGGCATTGGTGCCGGCACCAGCGCACTGCGGGCTCACATTGCCCACGCAGTCGTAGGCTACGGTGCTGTCACCTTGAATCGGTGAGTACTTCTTGTCGAGCATATAAGTGCCCATGAGCGAGGTGGCCAGACTTCCCGGTCCGAGCACCATCGAGTACGACGCCGTGAAGTCGATGCCCCGGACATCGAGGGCGCCGATGTTCTTCTGGAAGTTTTCGACGTAGCCCGAGAAACTCGGATCGCTACCACGGAACAGATCGCCCGTAGTTTGGTTGCGACGGATCAGACCGCAGGTCGTGGGATCGCCAGTCAGCGCACAGATGTCAATGATGTTACGTGCGCCAACATCCTGAATGGCGTCCTTAATCTTGACTTGGAAGTAATCGACGCTGAGCTGCAGACCCTTGACCGGCTCAGCCGCCAGACCCAGAGTCCAGGTATCGGCTTCTTCCGGCTTCAGGTCGATGTTGCCACCCTGGATCATGTTGTATTGGTTCGCCGGGTTCGACGAGATGTTGCCGTACTGCGCGGCGGTAACACCCGTCAGTGCGCACTCCTCCGCCGTATATTCGGGGCTGGCACCTGCACAAGGATCCGAACCGGACCACAGGCCGATCTGCTGTGGTAGGAACAACTCGTTGATGTTCGGCGCACGGATGGCGCGGTTGAAACCACCGCGCAGATGATAGCGATTCTCCAGGAAAGCGGCGCCAAACCCGATCTTGTAGGTGTCGGCGTTACCAGCCAAGTTGTAGTTCGAACGACGGTAGCCGAGTTCCATATCAAGGCGATTCAAGGCTCCGGCATCGGTCAGCAGCGGCACCGCGCTTTCAAGGAAGAACTCTTCGACGTCGATACCGGCCTTCAGCGGAGGACTTTCGCTGCCCGAGCCTGCAAAGTTGCCGTCTGCGAGGTTTGAGTCAGCCGAGTAGCTGAAGCGCTCCGCACGGTTTTCGTAGCCGACGACCAAGCTGATCGGTTCGCCACCCGCGCTGGGCAAGCCAACACCGATGTCGCCGGTGACATAAGCATTGACGGTGCGCATGTCGGTCAGCCATTGCTGCTGGGCGATACCCTGCAGCGCTTGGGCCTGCTCCGGCGTCACTTCATCGGTCCACACATCATAAGGAATGCAACCGCTGAAGGAGCCACTCGGGCAACCAAGCAATGCATCGCGGATACGGGAGCTCAGAAAATCGTTGACGCCAACCTGGGTTGTCGACGCGCGGTTGTAGGTGAAGGAGGCGTCATAGGTCCAGCTCCCCACGATTTCACCGCCAACGCCGGACGCGATGCTGAAGTTGTTTGCTTCGTTCGTGTTGATGCGAGGGCCACCTTCGACGTTGCGTTTGGCAACGTAGACGGTGAACTCATCATCGACGATACCGACGTCATTGCAAAGGGTGCCGATCTGCGCGGTTCCGCAATTGACCGTTACATCGGTAAAGAAGGCGCCAGACGGAGCCAGCTGCGTCGAACTCGTGCGATTGACGAACATCGCTTCGAGATAAGGCTTGGCATGCGCGTTGATCTCGTACTTGAGATTAAAGCCACCTGTATAGCGTGTGTCCGGACGCTGGTAATAGTTGATCGGCGCAAAGTTGTACAAGTAGGTCGGGCCGTCAGCAGCAGACCATGTGCCGTTGGTTGCGCGATCGACGTAGCCGAATAGGCCCGAGTCCGGGGCCACGATATAGAAGTTCGCCGGGTCGGCCGTTGCCGAACCACCGCACCCCGTGCCAGAAGCGTTCAAGGCGCAGCCAGAGTAGTCGCGTTGCCCTTGGAGCAGAGCACCGTTCTTGCGCCAGGTGGCCCAGGCGGTGGCGTGCCCAGCATCGCCAAAATTGCCTCCGATCATGAAATCGAGATTGCGGGAGATTCCATCGAAGCCCGAATCACCGGTGGCGTAATCGTAGCCTCGGGCATCCATCAAACCGCGCATGTAGCCGTTATCGTTCTTGTGCTGGTAGCCGTTCCAGCCACCGTTGATTCGAACACCTTCGAACGTGTCGTCGAGAATGAAGTTCACCACACCAGCAACCGCATCGGAGCCATAAACGGCAGAGGCACCACCGGTGAGCACGTCGACGCGCTTGATCAAACCAGCCGGGACGATGCTGATGTCGGGAGATTCCAACGTGCCCTTCGGAATGCGGCGACCATTGACGAGCGCGAGCGTGCGCTCCGGTCCTAGGCCACGAAGATCCACGGTGGCATAGCCGGTCGATGGGTTGTTTTGGGCATTGTCGAATTCAGGCGCGAGCTGCGGATATTGATTGAGTAGATCTTCAACCACTGTCGCACCGGCAAAGCGGAATTCCTCTGCCTTGATCTCCGCAACGGGGCTTGCTGCGGTGATCGTTTGGCTCTTCAAACGAGTTCCCGTAACGAAAATCGTTTCGATGCCATCCGATTCAGCAGAAGACGCCGTTACCGAAGATGCAGGGGTTTCCGCTTCCTGCGCATGTGCCGCCGCGGAGGTAAGTCCCACGCCACCGGCGAGAAATACCATTTTTGCGGCAAGCCGAAGTTTGCCTTCAACACTGAGCTTCATCAGAAAAATCTCCCTAAAAAGCAAAACGGCAACGAATAGTTAAGAGATGACCCGTTTATCACCCGCACGGATCTCGATACGCTTGAACCTTGCATCTTGGCTTTGCGACGAAAGTGGAGCCCCATCACAAGCCGGTACGCAAGGATGAAACATTCACATATCGTTCATCCTGAGAACTTTCCCCCAACCGCCGTTGTCGCCCCCCCTCTTGACATTGGGAAAAAACGATCAGTCGTTCTGCGGAACCAATATCGAAGGCCGAGGTCGCTACCTTTCGCATGGCATTAAACAGCGCCGCCTTCCCGTTTCGGCGCCCTAAACGAAATCGGGCGCCCGAAGGCGCCCGATTGGACCAGCTCAGAGGACTTGCGTCGCCTTACTCGGCAGCGGCATCCGCCGGAGCCGGACCGCCGGTCTTGCGGTCGACGAGTTCGATGTAGGCCATCGGCGCATTGTCGCCGGGGCGGAAGCCGCAGCGCAGGATTCGCGTGTAGCCACCAGGGCGGCCGTTGAAGCGCGGCGCGATGTCGTTGAACAGCTTCTGCACCGCATCGCGATCACGCAGGCGCGCGAACACGAGACGGCGATTGGCGACGCTGTCGACCTTGGCGCGCGTGATCAGCGGCTCGGCGAACTTGCGAAGTTCCTTGGCCTTGGGCACCGTGGTGCGGATCAGTTCGTGCGTGAACAGCGCGACACCGATGGACTGAATCGTCGCTTTGCGATGGCTGCTGGGACGGCCGAAGGTGCGGCCTGCAATACCGTGACGCATGGTTGTATCTCTCTAGTAAAAGTGCCGCAGCTCAGCCCACCGAAGACTTCGGCGCGGCCCAGTTTTCGAGTTTCATGCCCAGATCGAGATCATGGGCCTTGAGGGCTTCCTTGATCTCGTTGAGCGACTTCTTGCCGAGGTTCGGCGTCTTCATCAGTTCGGTCTCGGTGCGCTGCACGAGATCTCCGATGTAGTAAACGTTTTCGGCCTTGAGGCAGTTGGCCGAGCGAACCGTGAGTTCCAGATCGTCGATCGGACGGAACAGGATCGGCGACAGCTCCTTCTTGCCGGTCACTGCGGTGGTCGCGGCTTCGGCTTCGAGGTCGACGAAGACGGCGAGCTGGTCGCGCAGGATGCGCGCAGCCAGGCGAACCGCTTCAGCCGGATCGATGCCGCCGTTGGTGTCCAGATCTAGGATCAGCTTGTCGAGGTCGGTGCGCTGCTCGACGCGAGCACGCTCGACGCTGTAGCTCACGCGACGAACCGGGCTGTACGAGGCATCGAGCTTGAGCACGCCGACGGCCGAGCTGCCTTCGTCGGCGGCACGCAGGGCAGCGGCCGGAACGTAGCCACGGCCACGCGTAACCTTGAGGCTGACGTTGAGCTTGCCGCCCGTCAGGTTCGCGATGACCAGATCGGGGTTCACGATTTCGACGTCGTGATCGAGCTTGATGTCGGCGGCCGTGACCGGCCCTTTGCCCGACTTCTCCAGGCGCAGCGTCGCTTCTTCACGAGCGTGCATGCGAATGGCAATGTTCTTGATGTTCAGAAGGATGTCGATGACATCTTCCTGCACGCCTTCGATCGAGCTGTACTCGTGAACCACGCCTTCGATCTGCACTTCGGTGATCGCCGCGCCCGGAATGGACGACAGCAAAATGCGACGAAGCGCGTTGCCGAGCGTGTGGCCGAAGCCACGCTCGAGCGGTTCCAGCGAAACACGGGCGCGGGAGGCGGATTCGGCTTCGACTTCCACCAGACGCGGCTTGAGCAAATCAGCGACAAAACCCTGCATGGGCCAGTTACCTCGGTAGTGAAGAAGATCGCGAAGCCAGCAACAACATCAGCAAAGCAGCGATTACTTCGAGTAAAGCTCGACGACCAGATTCTCGTTGATGTCCGGAACGATCTGATCGCGGCTCGGCAGCGACTTGAAGGTGCCCTTGAGGCCCTTCTCATCCACTTCCAGCCATTCCGGGAAACCGATCTGCGCAGCGATCGACAGCGACTCGGCGATGCGGCTCTGGGCGCGCGACTTCTCGCGGACTTCGACCACGTCACCAACCTGAATCTGGTACGACGGGATATTGACCGGCTTGCCGTTGACGAGCACGGCCTTGTGACCGACCAGCTGACGAGCCTCGGCGCGCGTGCGACCGAAACCGATGCGGTAGACCACGTTGTCGAGGCGGGTTTCCAGAGCCAGCAACAGGTTCAGACCCGTCGCGCCCTTGGTCTTGGTCGCCTTGTAGTAGTAGTTGCGGAACTGACGCTCGAGCAGACCGTACATTTGCTTGAGCTTCTGCTTCTCACGCAGCTGAGTCGCGTAGTCCGACAGGCGCGGCTTGCGGGCGCCGTGCTGGCCGGGAGGCGTTTCGAGCTTGCACTTGGTTTCCAGCGAGCGGCCACGACCCTTCAGGAGAAGGTCGGCACCGGCACGGCGGGACAGCTTGCACTTGGGACCAATATAACGAGCCATGACGGTCTCTCTTAGACGCGGCGGCGCTTCGGAGCGCGGCAGCCGTTGTGCGGAATCGGGGTAACGTCGGTGATGTTGGTCACCTTGAAGCCGGCGTTGTTGAGCGCACGCACGGCCGACTCACGGCCCGGGCCGGGACCCTTGACGCGAACTTCGACGTTCTTGACGCCGTGCTCGGCAGCAGCCTGCGCCGCCTTGTCGGCCGCAACCTGGGCGGCGAACGGCGTCGACTTGCGCGATCCCTTGAAGCCGGCGGCGCCGGCCGTGGACCACGACAGGGCATTGCCCTGGCGATCCGTGATCAGGATGATCGTGTTGTTGAACGAAGCATGGATGTGGCACACGGCGTCAGAGATGTTCTTCTTGACGCGCTTGCGGGCCTTGGCGGCAGCGCCGGCATTCGGATTGGCCATTGGACGGCAGGCTCAGGTCGTTGAATTGAGTGAATTACTTCTTGATCGCACGGCGCGGACCCTTGCGGGTACGGGCATTGGTGCGCGTGCGCTGACCGCGAACCGGCAGGCCACGACGATGACGGTTGCCACGGTAGCAGCCGAGATCCATCAGACGCTTGATGCTCATGGACACTTCGCGGCGCAGGTCGCCTTCGACGGAGAACTTGCCGATCTCGGCGCGCAGCGCTTCGAGTTCGGCTTCGGTCAGGTTACGGACCTGGACGTCGGGCTTCACGTTCGCTTGCGCGCAGATCAGCTTCGAGCGGGTCGGGCCAATACCGTAGATCGCCTGGAGGGCAATGACGGTGTGCTTTTTGTCCGGAATGTTGACGCCGGCGATACGTGCCATGACGCGGGGAACTCCTAAAGAACGGGCTGCGCGAAAAGGGCGCGAATTGTACAGAAACTAATCTGGACCTACAAGCCAAGTGCCCTTGCCGGCACCTGGCACGAAGCGTCTGGACGACGCCTCTCGAAACGATTTCAACCCTGGCGCTGCTTGTGGCGAGCGTCAGAGCAGATCACGCGGACCACGCCGGCGCGGCGGACGACCTTGCAGTTGCGGCAGATCTTGCGGACGGAAGTACGGACTTTCATGACGAACCTCTTATCAAGTACAGCTTCAAAAGACTTAGCGCGACGAGCTCGGGCCGCTCAGCGACTTGCTGTCGCTACGACGACCCGGCAACTTGCCAGCGGTGCCGGAATCGGACTTTCCACCCAGGGACTTCAGATTGGCCTTCTTGAGCAGGCCTTCGTACTGATGCGACATCAGGTGCGCCTGCAGCTGGGCCATGAAATCCATCACCACGACCACGGTGATCAGCAGCGAGGTGCCACCGAAGGCCATCGGCACGTTCCAGTACGCGATGAACACTTCGGGCATCAGGCAGACCAGCGTGATGTAGATCGAACCGGCCACCGTCAGGCGAGTGAGCACTTGGTCGATGTAGCGAGCGGTCTGCGCACCCGGGCGAACACCCGGAATGAAGGCACCCGACTTCTTGAGGTTCTCGGCCGTCTCGCGCGAATCGAACACGAGCGCGGTGTAGAAGAAGCAGAAGAAGATGATCAGCACCGCATACAGCACGCCATGCAGAGCCTGGCCGGGCGACAGTGCGTTGGCCAGCTGCTGCAGGAAGCCACCACCGCCTTCGCCGCCGAAGAAACGCACGATCGAAGCCGGGAACAGAATGATCGAGCTCGCGAAGATCGGCGGGATCACGCCGGCCATGTTGAGCTTGAGCGGCAGATGCTGGGTCTGCGCGGCAAACAGCTTGCGGCCCTGCTGACGACGCGCATGGTGCACCGGAATACGCCGCTGGGCGCGTTCCACGAAGACCACGCCGAGCGTCACGAGCGCAACCAGCGCCAGCACCACGATCACCACGAGACCCGACACCGAACCTTCGCTGACGAGCTGCGCCGTTGCGCCGAGCGCCGGCGGCAGACCTGCGACAATGCCCGAGAAGATGATCATCGACATGCCGTTGCCGATGCCGCGCTCGGTGATCTGCTCACCGAGCCACATCAGGAACATCGTGCCGGTCACGAGTGAAACAGTCGCCGTGAAGACGAAGCCGAAGCCCGGGTTGATCGCGACGCCGCTGCTCTGCAGCGCGGTGGCCGCACCGACCGACTGGAAGATCGCCAGCGCGAGCGTGCCGTAGCGCGTGTACTTGGTCAGCTGACGACGACCGGACTCGCCTTCCTTCTTGAGCTCCTTGAGCTGCGGCACGACCGCGGCCATGAGCTGCACGATGATCGAGGCCGAGATGTAGGGCATCACGCCGAGCGCGAAAATCGACAGGCGATGCAGCGCCCCACCTGAGAACATGTTGAACATGTCCAGGATCGAGCCCTGCGTCTGGTTGAACAGCTGCTCGAGCTGGCGCGGATCGATGCCCGGCACCGGAATGAAGCTGCCGATGCGGAAAACCACGATCGCGCCAAGCAAGAACAGCAGGCGGCCGCGAACCTCTCCGAGCTTGGAGAGATCCGGCACCATACCGGCAGCGGCAGGAGACTTGGCCATGTTGTCCCGAGTCAGCGAAGCCGATTATTCGGCGATGGAACCGCCGGCAGCGGTGATCGCTTCGCGAGCGCCCTTGGTCACCAGGATGCCCTTGAGCGCAACCTTGGTGGTCAGCTCGCCGGACTTGATGACCTTGGCCTGCTCGGCCGTCGCCGGCACGATGTTGGCCAGCTTGAGCGCCGCGAGGTCGATCTCGCCTTCGATCTTGAGCTTGGCGAGTTCGGACAGGCGCACTTCGGCAGTCTGCTTGACGAGCGGGCTGTTGAAGCCGCGCTTCGGCAGACGGCGCTGGATCGGCATCTGGCCGCCTTCGAAGCCGACCTTGCCACGACCACCCTTGCGGGCGCGCTGACCCTTGTGACCGCGACCCGCGGTCTTGCCCATGCCCGAGCCGATGCCACGTCCGACGCGGACGCGAACCGTCTTGGAGCCTTCGGCGGGCTTGATGTCATTGAGTTTCATTAGGCGACCTCTTCAACCTTGAGCAGGTAGTAAGCCTTGTTCACCATGCCGAGATTCTCGGGGGTGGCAGGGATGACCACGCTCTGATGCGGCTTGCGCAGGCCCAGGCCGTGCACGCATTCCTTGTGACCCTTCACGCGGCCGAAGATGCTCTTCGTCAGCGTGACCTTGATCTGCTTCGTGTTGCTCATGAGCAATCTCTCAGGCGTCTGTGGCGGGCCTATCAGGCCGTCAGTTCTTCGACCGTCTTGCCGCGTTTGGCAGCAATTTCGGCCGGCAGGTTCATGCGCTTGAGCGCATCGAGCGTGGCGCGAACCATATTGATCGGGTTGCGCGAGCCGAAGGACTTGGCGAGCACGTTCTGCACGCCGGCCACTTCGAACACCGCGCGCATCGCACCACCGGCGATGACGCCGGTACCGTCCGAAGCCGGACGCATGAACACCTTGGTGGCGCCATGGGTGCCCCAGATCTCGTGCTGCAGGGTCAGGCCCTTGAGCGGCACGGTGATCATGTTCTTGCGCGCCTGGTCCATCGCCTTGCTGATGGCCTGCGGCACTTCGCGCGCCTTGCCATAGCCGAAGCCGACGCGACCGGCGCCGTCACCGACGACCGTCAGCGCGGTGAAGGCGAACTGCTTGCCGCCCTTGACCGTCTTGCTGACGCGGTTGACCGTGACGAGCTTCTCTTTGAACTCGCCGCCCTGCTGATCGTCGTACTGCACGTTGTTGTTCGCCATGACTTAGAACTCCAAACCGGCTTCGCGGGCCGCATCGGCCAGCGCCTTGATGCGACCGTGATACTTGAAACCCGCGCGATCGAACGCGACGGCGCTGATACCGGCGGCCTTGGCGCGCTCGGCGATCAGCTGGCCGATCTTCTTGGCGGCCTCCACGTTGCCGGTGCCTTCCAGCGCCGAAGCAACTTCCTTCTCGACGGTCGAAGCCGAGACCACGGTCTTGCTCGCGTCCGGCGCGATGATCTGCGCGTAGATGTGGCGCGGCGTGCGATGCACGGCGAGGCGGAACGCGCCCAGCTCGCGAATCTTGAAGCGCGTGCGGCGCGCGCGGCGCAGGCGGATTTCCTTCTTGTCTTTCATGGTGCCGACTCGATACGACTCAATAGTGGAATAGAAGACGCAGATGCGCGTTGGCGCGGTGTGCGGAGCCTCTACCGTATGACGCTTACTTCTTCTTCGCTTCCTTCAGAACGACCTTCTCGTCCGAGTAGCGCACGCCCTTGCCCTTGTAGGGCTCCGGCGGACGATAGGCGCGCAGCTGGGCGGCCAGCTGGCCGACCATGTGCTTGCTCGCACCGGTGATGACGATATCGGTCTGCGTCGGGCACACCACGCTGATGCCAGCGGGAATCGGATGCTCGACCGGATGCGACAGGCCGACCTGGAGGTTGACCTTGTTGTTGGCGACCGCGGCGCGATAACCCACGCCGACGAGCTGCAGCTTGCGCTCGTAGCCCTTGGTCACGCCTTCGACCGCATTGCTGAGCAGCGCGCGGACGGTGCCGGCCTGCATTGCATTGGCCTTGACGGATTCGGCGTTGACCACGGCTTCACCGTTGGCAACGTCGACCTTGATGTCGGAGGGCAGCGCAACCGTGAGGCTGGCCTTGGCGCCCTTGACGGTCACGGCACCATTGGCGCTCGTGATCTGCACACCGGCCGGGATGACGACCGGCATTTTGGCAACTCGGGACATGGCTTCTCGTCCTGTTCTTGATCGATCGTCGCTTTAGGCGACGATGCAGAGCACTTCGCCACCTTGACCCGCGGCGCGCGCAGCCTTGTCGGACAGCACGCCGGTGGAGGTGGAGATAATCGCAACGCCGAGGCCACCGAGAACCGTGGGGATCTCGTCCTTGGCCTTGTAGACGCGCAAGGAAGGCTTGCTCACGCGTTCCAGGCGCTCGATAACCGGCTTGTTATCGAAATACTTCAATACGACATTGATGGCCTTCTTGCCGGCGCCGGTTTCGACCGTCTCGAACGAGGCGATGTAGCCTTCGTCCTTCAGCACCTGGGCAATCGCCGACTTCAGCTTGGAGGCCGGGGCCGACACCGTTTTCTTGCGAGCCTGCTGACCGTTGCGGATGCGGGTCAGGAAGTCGCCAATGGGATCCGTCATGCTCATCGTCTTGTTCCTTACCAGCTCGCCTTCTTGAGGCCGGGCACTTCGCCGCGCATCGCCGCTTCACGCAGCTTGTGGCGGGCCAGGCCGAACTTCTTGTACACGCCGCGGGTGCGGCCGGTCAGCTTGCAGCGGTTGCGCTGGCGCGTATAGCTCGAATCGCGCGGCAGCTTCTGCAGCGCCACGGCGGCTTCCTGCTTCTCTTCGTACGAAGCGGTCGGGCTGATGATCTTCGCCTTGAGCGCTTCGCGCTTCTTGCCGAGTTTGGCGACGAGCTTCGCGCGCTTGGCTTCGCGCATGATCATGTTGGTCTTGGCCATTTGCGGTCTGCCTTACTTGCGGAAGGGGAAGCCGAAAGCATCGAGCAGGGCCCGACCTTCCGCGTCCGTCTTCGCCGTGGTGGTGAAGGTGATGTTCATGCCCCGGAGCGTGTCGATCTTGTCGTACTCGATCTCGGGGAAGATGATCTGTTCGGTGATGCCGAAGTTGAAGTTGCCGGCGCCGTCGAAACCACGCGGATTGATGCCGCGGAAGTCACGGATGCGCGGCAGCGAGATCGTGATCAGGCGCTCGAGGAACTCGTACATGCGCGCATCACGCAGCGTCACCTTGACGCCGACCGGGTAGTTCTCGCGAACCTTGAACGCGGCGATCGAGATGCGGGTCTTGGTCACGACCGGCTTCTGGCCGGCGATGGCCGTCATGTCCTTCACGGCGTGCTCGATGACCTTCTTGTCGGTCGTCGACTCGCCCACGCCCATGTTCAGCGTGATCTTGGACAGGCGCGGGACCGCCATCGCGTTGACGCCGAGCTTAGCCTTCAGCTCGCCGGCAATCTTGTCCTTGTACAGCGTTTGCAGATTAGCCATGACTCTCTTTGTTCCAGTTAACGCTTCCGGTCTTGGCTATCCGAACTTTTCTATTCAAAGAAACCCGGTCGCCGCGGACTGAAAACTGCCTAATTAATCCACCAGCGCCTGGTTGGACTTGAAGATGCGAACCTTCTTGCCATCGTCGCCGGTCTTGAAGCCGACCTTGTCGGCCTTGCCGGTCTTGCTGTTGAACAGCGCGACGTTGGAGATGTCGATCGGCATTTCCTTGTCGACGATGCCACCCGAGATACCCGCCTGCGGGTTGCCCTTGGTGTGCTTCTTGACGACGTTGATGCCTTCGATGATCAGCGCGCCTTCGAGCACGCGCGACACCGTGCCACGGCGGCCCTTGTCGCGGCCCGTGATGACGATGACTTCGTCGCCTTTCTTGATCTTGCTCATTGCTCTCTAGCCTCGCGCCTTAGATGACTTCGGGCGCCAGCGAAACGATCTTCATGAAGTTCTCGCGCAGCTCGCGCGTGACCGGCCCGAAGATACGAGTGCCGATCGGCTCGCCCTTGCTCGTCAGCAGCACGGCGGCGTTGGTGTCGAAGCGGATCGTCGATCCATCCGGACGGCGCACGCCATGACGGGTGCGGACGACGACAGCGTCATGCACTTCACCCTTCTTGACCTTGCCGCGCGGGATCGCATCCTTGACCGTGACCTTGATCACGTCGCCGATGTTCGCGTAACGGCGGTAGGTGCTGCCCTTGACCTGGATGACCTGGACGGTCTTCGCGCCGCTGTTGTCAGCGGCAACGAGGAAAGATTCTTGCTGCATCATGGCGAGATTCTCCTGCGTCTGCGTTTAGGCGTGCGTCTGCAGGACTTCGACCAGCTTGAAGCGCTTGGTGCGCGACAGCGGACGGGTCTCGACGATGGCGACGAGGTCGCCTTCCTTCGCCACATTGGTTTCGTCGTGCGCGTAGAGCTTGGTGGAGCGACGCAGGATCTTGTTGTAGACCGGGTGCTTCACGCTGCGCTCGACGACGACAGTGATGGTCTTGTTGCCCTTGTTCGAGGCAACACGGCCAACCACGCGACGCTCTTTCTTCTCGGCCGTGGCCGCGGTGTTCTGATCTTCGCTCATGGCCTTACTTCGCCTGCTGATTGATGAGGGTCTTGACCTGCGCGATCTTCTTGCGCACGCCAGCGGCCAGATGAGTCTGGGCGGCCTGGCCCATCGCGCCCTGGATGCGCAGGTTGAACTGCTCGCGGCGCAGGGCTTCGAGCTCGCTCTTGAGGCCGGCGCCGTCTTTGCTGCGCAGCGACTTCAGATATTCGGTGGTCTTCATTACAGAATCGTCCGCTGAACGAAGGTGGTCTTGACGCAAAGCTTGGCGGCGGCGAGTTCGAAGGCTTCGCGCGCTTCGGCTTCGCTCACGCCTTCGATTTCGTAGAGCATCTTGCCGGGCTGCACCTTGGCGACCCAGTACTCGACGTTGCCCTTACCGGAACCCATACGCACTTCGAGAGGCTTTTTGGTGACCGGCGCGTCCGGGAAGATGCGGATGAACAGCTTGCCGCCCTTCTTGGCGTAACGGGTGATGCAGCGACGGGCCGCCTCGATCTGGCGGGCCGTGATCATGCCGTGCTCGGTGGCCTTGAGGCCGAAATCACCGAAGCTCACCTTGTTTCCGTTCTGCGCGAGGCCGCGGTTGCGACCCTTCATCTGCTTACGGAATTTGGTTCTCTTGGGCTGCATCATGGCAGCGGGCTCCTAAATAAAACTCGTTGACTGCTTATGCGGTGGCGGCTTCGGCGGCTTCTTCCTTCTTGCCGGCGCTGCCGGTATCGAAGGATTCACCCGTGAACACCCAGACCTTGACACCGATGATGCCGTAGGTGGTCTTGGCTTCGGCCGTGTTGTAGTCGACAACGGCACGCAGGGTGTGAAGCGGCACGCGGCCTTCGCGGTACCACTCGGTACGCGCGATTTCGGCGCCGTTCAGACGGCCACCGACCTGGATCTTGATACCGCCCGCACCGAGGCGCATGGCGTTCTGCACCGCGCGCTTCATGGCGCGACGGAACATGATGCGGCGCTCGAGCTGCTGGGCGACGGATTCGGCGATCAGGCGGGCATCGAGTTCCGGCTTGCGAATTTCCTCGACGGAAATGTGCACGCTGTCAGCCTTCAGACCCATCTTGACGGCGACTTCCTGCTTCAGCTTCTCGATGTCCTCGCCCTTCTTGCCGATGACGATGCCGGGACGGGCCGTGTGGATGGTCACGCGGGCCGACTTGGCGGGACGGTCGATCTGGATCTTCGAAACCGAGGCGCTGGCGAGCTTCTTACGCAGGAACTCGCGAACCGCGATGTCCTTGTTGAGGTTCTCGCCATAGGCGCGACGCTCGGCGTACCAGTTGGACGTCCAGTGCGTGGTGATGCCAAGGCGGAAACCGTTCGGATTAACTTTGTGTCCCATGGCTCTGCCTTACTTGGATTCGTCCGAAACGCGGATGGTGACGTGGCTGGTCGGCTTGGAGATGCGATCGGCGCGGCCCTTGGCACGCGGACGGATGCGCTTCATCACCGGACCACCGTCGACGAGGATCTGCGAGACCTTGAGCTCGTCGACGTCGGCACCGTTGTTGTTCTCCGCGTTGGCGATCGCCGAATCGAGCACCTTCTTGATGATGCCGGCGGCGCGCTGGTTGGAGAACTTGAGGATGTTGAGAGCCTCGTCGACTTTCTTGCCGCGGATCAGGTCGGCCACGAGGCGACCCTTCTGCGGAGACAGGCGAGCGAACTTCAAAACGGCTTGGGTCTGCATGACGCGGGCTCCTTAAGCCTTCTTGTCGCCGCCGTGACCCTTGAAGGTCCGGGTGGGCGCGAATTCGCCGAGCTTGTGGCCGACCATGTTGTCGGTGATGAACACCGGCATGTGCTGCTTGCCGTTGTGCACCTGGATGGTCAGGCCCACGAACTCCGGGGTCACCATCGAACGACGCGACCAGGTCTTGATCGGCTTCTTGACGCGGCTGCTCGCCATGTCACCGACCTTCTTGGCCAGGTGATGGTCGACGAACGGACCTTTCTTTACGGAACGCGGCATGGCTAATCCCTAATCCTTACTCTTACTTCTTCGCCTTGTGGCGCGAGCGAACGATGAACTTGTCGGTGCGCTTGTTCTTGCGCGTCTTGAGGCCCTTGGTCTGCTGGCCCCACGGCGTCACCGGGTGCGGATTACCCTGGCCGGACTTGCCTTCACCACCACCGTGCGGGTGGTCGACCGGGTTCATGACGACACCGCGAACGGTCGGGCGAATGCCCTTCCAACGCTTGGCGCCGGCCTTGCCGTACTGACGCAGGTTGTGCTCGGAGTTGGCGACTTCGCCAACCGTGGCACGGCCATCGGCGTGCACCTTGCGCATTTCGCCGGAACGCAGACGGATCGTCGCGTACTCGCCGTCACGCGCGACCAGCTGCACGGCGGCGCCGGCCGAACGGGCCAGCTGAGCGCCCTTGCCGGGACGCAGCTCGATGCAGTGAACGGTCGAACCGAGCGGAATGTTGCGCAGCGGCAGCGTGTTGCCCGGCTTGATCGGCGCGTCGACGCCCGACTGCACGGTGGCACCCGCTTCGAGGCCACGGGCCGCGATGATGTAGCGGCGCTCGCCGTCGGCGTAGCACAGCAAGGCGATGTGAGCCGAACGGTTCGGATCGTATTCGATGCGCTCGACCTTGGCCGGCACGCCGTCCTTGTTGCGCTTGAAATCGATCACGCGGTACGTCTGCTTGTGACCGCCGCCCTTGTGGCGCGTGGTGATGTGGCCGTTGTTGTTGCGCGCGCCAGCCGGAGCATTCTTCTCCAGCAGCGGGGCATGGGGCTCACCCTTCCACAGACCCGGCGTGACCACCTTGACCTGGTGGCGACGGCCCGGCGACGTCGGTTTCATTTGGACCAATGGCATGGTCGTATCTCTCTAGGTGCTTTAGGCGCTGGCGCCGCCCAGGAAATCGATTTCCTGGCCTTCGGCGAGCGTGACGTAAGCCTTCTTCCAATCCGAGCGGCGGCCCTGGAACTGGCCGAAACGCTTCGTCTTGCCCTTCACGTTCAAGGTCTGGACGTCTTCGACCTTGACCTTGAACAGCGTTTCCACGGCGATCTTGATCTCCGGCTTCTTGGCATCGCCGAGAACCTTGAACACCGCCTGGTTGTGCTTCTCGGCAGCGCGCGTGCTCTTTTCGGAGATCACGGGAGCCAGGATGATGCGGTGAATCCGCTCGCTGGAAACCTTGGTGATTTTGGTGTTGGCGCTCATGACAGCCAGGCCTCCAGCTTCTTGACGGACTCGGCCGTGATCACGACCTTTTCATGCGCCAGCAGCGTGACCGGATCGAGCGCGGCGACATCGCACAGGCCGACCTTGAACAGGTTGCGAGCGGACAGATACAGATTGGCGTCGATGGCTTCCGACACGATCAGCACGTCGTTGACACCGAAGTCCGCGAGCTTGGCGACCAGCGACTTGGTCTTGCCGGCGTCGACGACGAAATCGTTGGTGACGACGAGGTGACCGCCGCGAGCGAGCTCGGAGACGATCGAGCGGATGGCGCCGCGATACATCTTGCGGTTCACCTTCTGCGAGAAGTCGCGCGGAACCGCAGCGTGGGTCTTGCCGCCACCGCGCCACAGCGGGCTGCGGATCGAGCCGGCGCGAGCCTGGCCGGTGCCCTTCTGCTTCCACGGCTTCTTGCCGCCGCCGCGGACTTCGCCCTTGGTCTTCTGCTTCTTGGTGCCCGCACGACCGGCAGCCTGATAGGCCGTCACGATCTGGTGCACGAGCGCTTCGTTGTACGCGACACCGAAGACGGCGTCGGAGACGTCGAGCTTGTCGGTGCTGTTATGAACTGAGAGTTCCATGGTGGCTCGTCCTTACTTCACGGTCGGGCGAACGATGACGTCGCTGTTCGCGTGGCCCGGGACGGCGCCCTTGACCAGCAGCAGATTGCGCTCGACGTCGATCTTCACGAGGTCGAGGTTCAGCGCGGTGACGCGCTTGTTGCCCATGTGGCCGGCCATCTTCTTGCCCTTCCACACCTTGCCGGGGGACTGGCGCTGACCGATGGAGCCCGGAGCGCGATGGCTCAGCGAGTTACCGTGCGAGGCACGGCCACCGCCGAAGTTCCAGCGCTTCTGCACGCCGGCGAAGCCCTTGCCGATGCTGGTGCCGGTGACGTCGACGGCCTTGATGCCATCGAACGCGTCGACCTTGATTTCGCCGCCCAGGGCGAAATCGGCACCTTCGGATTCTTCGAGACGGATTTCGCGGAGCAGACGACCGGCGGCGGTGCCGGCCTTCTTGTAGTGACCCGTCAGCGCCTTGTTGACGCGCGAGGTCTTGACCTCACCCGCCGTCACCTGGACAGCCTTGTAGCCGTCGGTTTCGACGGACTTGAGCTGGGTGATGCGGTTGGGGCTGCATTCGATGACGGTGACGGGAATCGATTCACCGGATTCGGTGAAGATTCGCGTCATGCCGGCTTTGCGACCAATGATGGCGATAGTCATGTCTGGTGTCTCGCCTTAGTTGACCTTGATCTGGACTTCGACACCCGCGGGGAGGTCGAGCTTCGAGAGCGCATCGACGGTCTTTTCCGTCGGGTCCACGATCTGCATCAGGCGCTTGTGGGTGCGAATTTCATACTGGTCGCGCGCGTCCTTGTCGGCGTGCGGCGAAACCAGGATGGTGAAACGCTCTTTGCGAGTCGGCAGCGGGATGGGCCCGCGCACGACGGCGCCGGTCCGCTTCGCGGTCTCGACGATTTCCTTCGCCGACTTGTCGATAAGTCGGTGATCGAACGCCTTGAGCCGGATGCGAATAGATTGGCTGGTCGCGGCCATGCTGAGGTCTCAGTCTTTAAAAGAACGGTGGGAAACAAACAGCGGGGCGCGAATTCTACGCGCCCCGCTTAGCTTTGTGAAGCGGTTTCTCGAAGTTTTTTCGAGAATCCTTACGCCAGGATCTTGGTGACGACGCCGGCGCCGACGGTGCGGCCGCCTTCGCGAATCGCGAACCGAACCTGCTCTTCCATCGCGATCGGGTTGATCAGCTCAACCGACACCTTGATGTTGTCGCCCGGCATCACCATCTCCGTGCCCGCCGGCAGTTCCACCGAGCCCGTCACGTCCGTCGTGCGGAAGTAGAACTGCGGACGATAGCCCTTGAAGAACGGCGTGTGACGTCCGCCCTCTTCCTTCGTCAGCACGTACAGCTCGCCTTCGAACTTCGAGTGCGGCTTGATCGAGCCCGGCTTGCACAGCACCTGGCCGCGCTCGATGTCTTCCTTCTTCGTGCCGCGCAGCAGCAGGCCGACGTTGTCGCCCGCCTGACCCTGATCCAGCAGCTTGCGGAACATTTCGACGCCCGTGATCGTCGTCGTCGCGGTCGGGCGGATGCCGACGATTTCCACCGTCTCACCCACCTTCACCACGCCGCGTTCGATACGGCCTGTGGCCACCGTGCCGCGGCCCGAGATCGAGAACACGTCTTCCACCGGCAGCAGGAACGGCTTGTCCGTCTCGCGCTCCGGCTCCGGAATGTAGGTGTCCAGCGCCTTGTACAGCTCTTCAACCTTGTCGACCCACTCCTTCTCGCCAGCAATCGCCTTGGTGGCGCTGCCGCGGATGATCGGGGTGTCGTCGCCCGGGAAGCCGTACTTGCTCAGCAGGTCGCGAACTTCCATTTCGACCAGTTCCAGCAGCTCCGGGTCTTCCACGAGGTCGCACTTGTTCAGCCAGACCACGACCTTCGGCACGTTCACCTGCTTGGCCAGCAGCACGTGCTCGCGCGTCTGCGGCATCGGGCCGTCAACCGCCGACACCACCAGGATCGCGCCGTCCATCTGCGCCGCGCCCGTGATCATGTTCTTCACGTAGTCCGCGTGGCCCGGGCAGTCGACGTGCGCGTAGTGGCGCGTGTCGGTTTCGTATTCCACGTGCGACGTCGCAATCGTCAGAATCTTCGTGCTGTCACGACGACCCTGCGATTCCGACGCCTTGGCAACTTCATCGTACGCGACGTACTTCGTCTTGCCGTACTTGTCCGACGAAATCTTCGTCAGCGCCGCCGTCGTCGTCGTCTTGCCGTGGTCAACGTGACCAATCGTCCCCACGTTCACGTGCGGCTTCGCGCGTTCGAATTTTTCCTTACCCATGACAGCGGACCTCTTTGTTAGCTAATGCGTATGCGTTGATAAAAGCGAGGAAAGAAGCGATTACTTCTTCTTCGCGAGCGCTTCGGCGACGTTGCGCGGCGCTTCCTGATACTTCTTGAATTCCATCGTGTACGTCGCACGGCCCTGGCTCATCGAGCGCAGCGTCGTGGAGTAACCGAACATTTCGGCGAGCGGGACTTCGGCCGACACGACCTTGGCGCCGAAGTTGTCTTCCATGCCGAGAATCACGCCGCGACGACGGTTGAGATCGCCCATGACGTCACCGGTGTAATCTTCCGGCGTTTCGACTTCGACCGCCATGATCGGCTCGAGGATCACCGGGCTGGCCTTGGCGCAGCCTTCCTTGAACGCCATCGATGCGGCGACACGGAACGCGATTTCCGACGAGTCGACTTCGTGGTACGAACCGTCGAACAGCGTGATCTTGACGTCGACGACGGGATAGCCCGCCATCACACCGGTCTTGATCGCGTCGCGCAGGCCCTTGTCGACGGCCGGGATGAATTCCTTCGGAATCGAACCGCCGACGATGGCGTTGACGAACTCGAAGCCCTTGCCTTCCTCGTTCGGCTCGATCTTGAGCCAGACGTGGCCGAACTGGCCCTTACCGCCCGACTGCTTGGCGTACTTGCCTTCCTGCTCGACGCCCTTGCGGATCGTTTCGCGATACGCAACCTGAGGCGCACCGACGTTCGCTTCGACGCTGTACTCGCGCTTCATGCGATCGACGAGAATTTCGAGGTGCAACTCGCCCATGCCGGACATGATGGTCTGGCCGGTTTCTTCGTCGGTGAAGACGCGGAACGACGGATCTTCCTGAGCGAGGCGCGACAGCGCGATGCCCATCTTTTCCTGGTCGGCCTTGGTCTTCGGCTCCACGGCCTGGCTGATCACCGGCTCCGGGAAGATCATGCGCTCGAGCACGACCGGCGCGTTCTGCGCAGCCAGGGTCGTACCGGTGTAGACGTCCTTCAGACCGACCGCGGCGGCGATGTCGCCAGCGCGGACTTCGTCGACCGCCTTCTGCTCGTTCGCGTGCATCTGCACGAGACGGCCGATGCGCTCGTTCTTGCCGTTGCGCGAGTTGTAGACCGAGTCGCCCTGCTTGAGCACGCCCGAATAGACGCGGATGAAGGTCAGCGCGCCGACGTACTTGTCGGTCATGATCTTGAACGCGAGCGCCGAGAACGGCTCTTCGTCGCTGGCCTTGCGCTCGATGATCTTTTCGTAGTCGTCGACGTCGTGCGCCTCGGTGGAGGGCACGTCGGTCGGGGCCGGCAGGTACTCGACGACGGCGTCGAGCATGGCCTGCACGCCCTTGTTCTTGAACGCCGAGCCGCAGAGCATCGGGAAGATTTCGAGCGCGAGCGTGCGCTGACGAATCGCCGCCTTGAGATCGGCCTCGTCGAGGTCGCCGTTCTCGAGGTACTTGTTCATCAGGTCTTCGCTGGCTTCGGCAGCCGCTTCGACGAGGTTCTCGCGCCACTTCTTGGCGGTTTCGACCAGATCGGCCGGGATATCGCCGTAGGTGAAGGTCACGCCCTTGTCGGCGTCATTCCACAGAATGGCCTTCATCTTGACGAGGTCGACCACGCCCTTGAAGTTGTCTTCGGCGCCGATCGGAATCTGGATCGGCACCGGGTTGGCCCGGAGCTTCTCCTTCATCTGCTTGACGACCTTGAAGAAGTCTGCGCCCGTGCGGTCCATCTTGTTGACGAACGCGAGACGCGGAACCTTGTACTTGGTGGCCTGGCGCCAGACCGTTTCCGACTGCGGCTGCACACCGCCGACAGCGCAGTACAGCATGCAGGCACCATCGAGCACGCGCATGGAACGCTCGACTTCGATCGTGAAGTCGACGTGGCCGGGGGTGTCGATGATGTTGATGCGGTGCTGATCGAACTGGTTGGCCATGCCCTTCCAGAACGTCGTGGTCGCAGCGGAGGTGATCGTGATGCCACGCTCCTGTTCCTGCTCCATCCAGTCCATGGTGGCGGCACCGTCGTGCACTTCACCGATCTTGTGGTTCACGCCCGTGTAGAACAGGACGCGCTCGGTGGTGGTGGTCTTGCCGGCGTCGATGTGAGCGGAGATACCGATGTTGCGGTAGCGCTCGATGGGCGTAGTGCGTGCCATGACTCAAACTCGTTGGGAGTTCCGAAAGCGGAACGGGACCCCCTATATGGGGACGCCGCCGGCTTTTACCAGCCGGCGGCTACAAGCGCGTGAAGCGGACTGCTTACCAGCGGAAGTGCGCGAAAGCCTTGTTGGCTTCGGCCATTTTGTGGGTATCTTCGCGCTTCTTGACGGCGGCACCGCGGTGCTCGGAAGCATCCAGCAGCTCGCCGGCGAGGCGGTCGGCCATCGACTTTTCGCCGCGCTTGGAAGCGGCATCGATCACCCAGCGCATGGCCAGCGTGGTGCGGCGGGTCGAACGCACTTCGACCGGCACCTGATAGGTGGCACCACCGACGCGACGGGACTTCACCTCGACCGACGGGGCGACGTTGTCGAAAGCCTGCTGCAGGATGACCGCCGGCTCGTTGGACTTCTTCTTCGTGGCGATCTGATCGAGCGCGCCGTAGACGATCTTTTCGGCGACGGACTTCTTGCCATCTTCCATCACCATGTTCATGAACTTGGTCACGACCAGGTTCTTGTACTTGGGATCGGGGAGGATGACGCGGATTTCTGGCTTGCGACGACGGGACATGGCGAGTCTCTAGACCTTCGACTTCAGGGCTTACTTCTTCTTGGTGGCGGCAGCGGCGGCGCCCGGCTTGGGACGCTTCGCACCGTACTTGGAACGGCCCTGACGGCGCTTGTCGACGCCGGAAGCGTCGAGCGCACCACGAACCGTGTGATAGCGAACACCGGGAAGATCCTTGACACGGCCGCCACGAATCATGACGACGCTGTGCTCCTGCAGGTTATGGCCCTCACCGCCGATGTAGCTGGTGACTTCAAAGCCATTGGTCAGGCGAACACGGCAGACCTTACGAAGAGCGGAGTTGGGCTTCTTCGGGGTGGTCGTGTAGACGCGGGTGCAGACGCCGCGCTTCTGGGGCGAGGCCTCAAGCGCCGGAGCCTTGCTCTTGTAGGTCTTCGGGCTGCGGCAATTCCGCACGAGCTGATTGATTGTGGGCACGCTGGATACTTCCCGGCTTGACAAAGAGATGACGGCCACCAAAGAGGCGGCAGTCCTAGAAAGGGCGCGCATCATAAAAGTGACGGCCAAGCGTGTCAATACGACCGGCACAGTACCGAATTAAGACCACAGTTCTTGATGCTGAGCACGGCATCAGCGTGGCAACTCGGAAGATAAATCGCAGGCCAGAAGCTAAACTTTCACCGCCATGGAGCACGCGGGTGACTCCTCGCGAGATCCCGCCCGCCTTCCGAAAAGATATCCAGACCAGTGGCGAAGCCAAATTTAGCTATCCGCAATTCCGTCGCATTAATTGCCACCAAAGGGATGCTCGCCGCCGCTCGCATCGGTTTCTTACTATGGACGGCACATCTCCAAAGCCCCGCGGCCTTCAGTCAGCTGGCTTTCTGCTTTGCGCTCATCGAAGTTCTCAGAGTCGCAGCCGATTTCGGTTCGGAAAATCTGTTTGTTCGCAAACTTGCCCAGGCCCGATCGCCTCATGAGCACCGCCAGCTCATGGCCCAAATGGCTGCGGTCCGAATCGCCGCCACCATTGTCGGGGTTGCCGTCTACGGAGCGGTCGCTTATTTCTCGTTCGCTGGCGACACCGGCGCAATGACCTTGCTGCCGGCAGCACTGCTTACAACCTCTCTGACGATCAATTTCGCCTTCACTTACTACCAGTCGCAGCTGCGCACCGAGCGCATGGCCGTCAGAGTGATAGCGCTGAGCCTTCCATCACTGGCGGTGTTTCTGTGGCTCCGCGACGCCCCATCGCGGGTGCAGCTTCAATTGTTGATTGCATTTGAAGTTCTGGTCGGCCTGGCCTTGCTTTGGGATTTGCGGAGACAACTTTCGCTTCGAACCCGAGATGTGCTGAAGCAGCTGAGATGGCCCACCTTGCGTGCTACGGCCATCGACGCCCTTCCCTTGGGAGGAGCAGCCTTGCTAGTCACCGCCTACACTCGCCTCGATATCTTCGCCTTGCAGCATTTGGCCGGAGCGGTGGCTCTGGGGCTGTATAGCTTTGCGTATCGGATCACCGAGCCCTTTCGCTTTGTGGGTGGGGCTGTGGACTCCACGATCTACAGCATCCTGTCAAGAAAATTCGCGGCGCCTTCAGGGGCACTTCACAGCGTAATCAACAGAACGATATCGATCGTGGCAACGTACTCCGTTGTGTTTGGAGGGGCTGCCATCGCCATCGGACTCATACTGATCAAATTTCTATACGCCGCATATACAGAGGCGCAAACCGCTGTGACTTATCTAGGAGCAGCGCTGATCATGCGCTGCGCGAATGGGGCGATGACTGCGTTTCAGAATGCTTTGGGCCATTATCGTCTGAATTTCAGGATTGCCATCATAAATGGAATTTTCATGGTAATTTTGATTTGGCCATTAACAGCCTGGGCGGGCGCGACTGGAGCTGCCTTGGCATTGCTCATCGTTGAATCTATCAATTTTACGATGCAGTCGTATTTCATGTCTCGGAGCAAATTGATACTGGTTTCTAGGGAAGCAGCATGATCATCGGCATAGGAAACTCTGTACTTGCGGCCAACTCTGCGGCGGGCAAATCTGACGGCATTACCACGTACACCAATTCGCTGCTTCATGCTCTAAAGAAAGAGTTCCCTCAGCAAAAATTCCTGGAAGCAGGTTTTGACCTGTCGATACCGCCTTGGCGTCGTCCTTTCAAGAATTATGAAATAACCACGATGATCAGCGTGACGACCCGGCACCGTTGGTCTGCTCGGACGCTATTCGGAAGAAGTATTGACGTTTTTCACGCGACTGATCATTACATTCCACTGCTCGATACCCCTGTCGTTGCAACAATTCATGACGCTCTGCCACTCGTGCAGCCGCAAGTTTATGGCGGTCGTTTGCGTCGACTAAAGAATGAGATTTATAAGCGAAAAGGCCATTTTGCAAATGAGGTGATAACGGTTTCTCAATATGCTGCGGAGGAAATTAATCGGCACATCGGTATTCCCTGGAAAAAAATACATGTTGTGTACGAAGGAGTCGCTGAACATATTCAGCTTGAAGCAAAACAACCCCTTGCCCCCGATGCTGTGCTGCACCGCTTCGGGCTGGCGCCAGGCTATATCGCATTTTGTGGCACGCTCTCACGAAAAAAGAATCTTCTGCGCCTGATTGATGCCTTTCTGTCGCTACCCGCTGAGTTCAGGCTCGCTCATCCACTGGTACTGATTGGAAATGAATGTGGCGGGGACATGGGCGCAGAAACCGGAATGCGAGTTCGGCAATTAAGCGATTCAGGAATGATTCGCTGGTTGGGTAGATTGCCCGATGACGCGTTGGCCCAAGTTATCCATAACGCCTCAGTGTTCGTCCTTCCCTCACTACACGAGGGATTTGGCCTGCCCGTGGTTGAGGCATTCCACCTCGGAGTTCCCGTGATTGCATCCAACACTGCAGCTTTGCCGGAAATCGCCAATGGAGCTGCGATGTTGGTTGATCCATTGGATGTAGCGGCCATCGCAAACGCACTACAGGAAATGCTGACCAACGAGGGCGCGCGCAAGGACTTCTCCATCCTGGGCCACCGGCGAGCTCAAGATTTCGATTGGAGTCGATGTGCCAAGGACACGCTCGATGTCTATCGAAAACTCTGTTAATCCGCTTTGCAACCGCTGGTGCATACGGAGCATTAGCTGGTTTTTAATCTATTCCGCCATTTTGACGGCGCTAGTAATCTACGATTCGGCTTCACCATTGACCACCGAGACATTTGGCGTCATATGCCTTTTTGTCATCTCACTTGTAAGCTACAGAACTTGGCGCCAGACAGCACAAGGGAATCACCCAATTTTCCTTTTTATGCTGTTTTTGATTTTGTTCCAGTTCGGGCGCCTTCTATCGTGGCTGGTTGCAGGCGACTGGACCATTTCACAGTTTAACCTTGTCGTCGCAAAGTATTACCTGGTAGGTGACTCCGATTTGAAGCGCTCGATGATGCTGGTACCTCTGTCAGCGAGCTTCGTTTATCTAGGTTTTTTTTATCGCGAAGGACGGAAAACGCTTACTTTCACTAACAACGAAAGCATGCGCCGTTTCTTCGGCTGGCTCTACTTTCTTACCATTCCCTTTGTCATCTACAAAGGCATCAGTTATCTAACATATACGATGGCCAATGGCGGTTATGTAGCGACTTACCTCGATGGTGGTGAGCATCTGGATCAAGTCGGCATTGTGATTCGTGCGCTGGCCTTGCTGAATACGATGTTTTTCCTGCCCTACCTAATTGTAGAGAGCCGGATGCGCTTTGTTCGCATCGCGATAGTATCTTTTCTGCTGGTCATGGTCTTGGAGCTTCTCACCGGTTTCCGGGGAAAGTTCTTTATCAATCTGATGCTGATGTGGCTGGTTTACAACATCAAGCGAAAATCGTCCTTTAATCCCATATCCGGGCTGCTGGGTGCTTTGGCGTTGTTGTCTGCCGCAGTGGGCGCCGAAATTTTCCGGGAGAGCAAAAGCGGGCTCGACGTCAACCTTGTCGAGTATTTTTTGTATACACAAGGTGTATCTTTTTTTGTTACGGTTTCGGCAGTTAGCTATTACGACATTTTCCATTCGCATGCCTGGAATTATCTGATTCAGCAGTTTTTGCTCCCTTATCAGCATTTAAGCCTTTTTCCCGACGGGGCGCTGTTTACATTGGATCTGACGTCCTTCCTTAATCCCAACATTGTTAGTTATGCACTGGGAACCGGGGAGGCTTACTTGGCTCACCTTTATTTGATCGGCGGGTGGGCAGCCGTATGCCTTGGTTCGTTGCTACTTGGGCGATTCACACTGTGGATCAGCCAGGCTCAAACTGTTTTTTGGCGAACAATCGCGCTATCTATAATGATGTGGATTCCGTATATGCCCCGTAGTGGATACCTTGAACCGCTGGCGATGCTCAGCAAGTATTTCATTATGGCTCTGGTTGGCTTCGGTGCTTTTACCGTTTTTGAATGGCTCAACAAGAACCTGAAGCCTCGAGAGGAGCGCCATGCGTAACTTCCCCTTGAAGATACTGATTGATGGCGGCTTGCTGGACAAACCGAGAGGCCTGGGGCGCTCGCTGAAGGAGTTGATATTCGCTTTTTCAGTGGTGCAGCCAACCGACATCGAACTGATCGTGCTCGTGCACGATGACGTTGCCCAGGAGCACTTGATTTCAGCGCGCTGCATAAGATATGAGCGCTTGCCGAAAATGCCGATTCCGATATGGGAACAGTTTTTGGTTCCCTATGCTGCATTTCGGCACAAGGTTGATCTGGTGCATTCACCAGCCAACACGAAACCTTTGGCGCTTAATTATTCCAAGATTCCTCACATCGTCACTTTGCATGATTTGATTTTTTTGCATTCGAGCGGAGCAACTTGGTATCAGCGCATAGGGGCGCTATACCGTCGCGTTGTTGTGAAAGCCATGCTGAAAGGCCGCCTCAATCTGGTTACTGTCAGTCGGTCGTCGGCTGACGATATAAAGAGGCTTCTGGGGCGCGAGAGCACCGTGGTGCCTGTCTCCGTCGAATTATTCTTGCGCCAAGAGCCATCGCAGACCGCTGCCGCCCATTCAGTGGCAATGCCTTATTTCATTCATATTGGGGGAGTAGCCCCACACAAGAATACGGTGCGAGTGATTCAAGCCTTCGCAGCCGCTAATTTGCCCAACTACGATTTGATCGTGCTGGGTATCCCAGCCGACTCGGCGTTCGCTCAGACACACGCCGGCACTCACGTGAAGTTTCCGGGCTGGGTTACCGATGCTCAGATCAAAACTTATATTTCAAACGCTAATGCAATGATTTTTCCTAGCTTGGTAGAAGGTTACGGTTTGCCGATCGCGGAGGCCCTATCATTGGGTTGCCCCGTGATCACATCCAATTTCGCGCCCATGAGCGAAGTGGCTGGCGGAGCCGCTCGGCTGGTCGATCCTTTGTCCGTTACCGAGATGCAGGCGGCGATAACGGAAATGGCACTCGACGCGTCCAAGCGCGAGCAGCTTATTTCCGCTGCTCGCATTCGCGCCGAGGCGTTCTCGGCGGATAACGTAGGACGGCGGATGCTGGAGTTGTATCGCGAGGCCGTCGCCTGATGAATATGGCCAACCAGCGAGTGCTATTCGTTAGCACGGTGAATCCGGCCTCGAGGGATGTAGGCAAGAAGGTGGTCATTCACGGCCTTTGCCAATACCTGCATGAATCACTGGGCGATAACTTCATGTTCGCCACGACGGACGACATGGAGCCCAGCTGCCCTTGGCGGATGGAATCGCTCCCCAGCGTCGGTAGCACGACAAAGATCATCAACGTGCTGCTGCACTCCTTTTTATTCCGTCGTCGCAGTCTTCAAGAAGCGGTGTTCCGCTCCAAGCAACTCGGCGAAGCACTGCTGCGCGCCATCCAGTCATTCTCGCCAACCATCGTGCTGTTCGATACGGTTCGGCTTGGGCAGTATCTGCCGCCAGCGCCGCGCTCTTACACCTCTGTCATCTATCTCGACGATTTGTTTTCGTTGCGATACGAACGAATGCTGGAATCTGCGAAGAAAGGGGACAACGCGCTTCCGAGCCCGCTGGGGAACTTTCGCAAGAACCTGCCAAGGTCCGTGGTTCCCATTTTCGAGCGCCACGATGGCGTTATGCGTTGGCTACTCGAGTTCGAGACAAAACTGGTTCGGCAGTCGGAAGATCGGCAAGCCTCGCTCGCAGACATTTCGCTGCTCATCAATCGAGACGAAGTCGAGTTGCTGCGAAAGCGCGTTCCTGATTCCGCAGTCAAAGAGTGCCCACCGCTGGTCGAGCAGAAAGAACCTCTACGTCGAAACTGGAATGGAGCTCCGACCTTTCTCTTTCTGGGCGCGCTTAATCTTGCCCACAACGAAACAGCCGTTGAGAACCTGCTTAAAACGGTCTTTCCGGCGTTTCTTCTGCGCTACCCAGCCGCAACCCTCTTCGTCGTGGGAAGAGGTGCGCCGAGCTCGCTACAAGAGCTGGCGGAGAAGTTCGGAGATCGAGTTGTCATGACGGGCTTCATGCCTGATTTGCGTGCCGTGTTGGCATCTTGTTGCGCTTTGGTTGCTCCGCTTGTGTTCGGCAGCGGCGTCAAGATCAAAATGATCGAAGCCCTAGCTGCATCGCTACCCATACTGGCGACTCCCATTGGGGCGGAAGGGATCAATGTCACCGACGGGGAAAACGCTTTCGTTACGGCCTCGTTGGGTGATTTTCCGGATCGAATGGAACAACTACTGGACCCTGACGTGAACAACAGGATTTCACTGGCGAGTCGCCGTTTGTATGAAGAGGAGTACGCAAAAGAGCAGGTTTTTGCTCGGTATCACGAAGTCTTCAATACCCGCGGAGAGACACTTGGCAACTGAGCCGCCCAACAAAGCACAAGCGAGCGAAACCCTGATCAATCCGCGTGTGCTCGTCAAAATCCTCTGGGCCGCAAAATTTCAGATCATTGGCTTTGCGATGGTTTGCTTTGCGCTCGGATGCACGATCGCTTTTCTGCTTCCTCCTATCTACCAGGCCGAAGCGCTGCTGCAGATCAGAGAGGACAACTCCAAGAATGGAGCGCTCCAATCCTTGGCCGGACAGCTTGGCCCTTTAGGCGCCCTCGCAGGCGGATCCTTGGGCGGAGATAGCGGGCAAAAGGCCATAGCACTCGCCACACTCAAATCGCACTTGATCATTGAAGCCTATATCGAGAGAAAAAATCTTCTACCGCTTCTTTTTGCACGCAAGTGGGATCAGGAGAGGAATCAGTGGAAGTCAGATGCCGTCGAGTATGTGCCCACGCTGCAAGATGGGTACAAAAAGTTTACTAAAGAGATATTTAGCGCGGAGGAGGACAAGAAGACTGGATTGGTCACCGTTTCCGTAGAGTGGAAAAACCCCGTGGACGCAGCGTCGTGGGTCAGTGACCTGGTTGCCGATACGAATGCGATGCTGAAAAAGCGCGCCATCGACGAAGGTGAAGCCAATCTTCAGTACCTTGAGACACAGGCAAAAAAGACCGCGATCATCGAGTTACAACACTCTCTATACCAGCTCATGGAAGTGGAGCTGAAGAAGCTGATGATTGCACGCAATTCCGAAGATTTCATCTTGCGCGCTATCGATCCGGTACGCGTGCCCAAGAAGAAAGTCAGACCTCGGCGCGTGCTCATAGCCGCACTGTCGCTTCTGCTGGGAGTGCTGATCGCCTGCACTTATGTGCTTGTTCGGAAGGCGTGGACTAACGATAGCGAGGAGATGCTTCGTTCGCCTTTGCAGTAACTTCAACGAACTCACCTACGCACAACAGAAGAAAAAAGCCGCGATGCACAATCTCTTGTGCATCGCGGCTTTTGTTTGACGGGCGACTAAGCCCTTAAATCACTTACTCGTCGCTACCACCTTCATCACCATCATCATCCCCACCGGAGATGACGCGCCGCTCCGACCCCACCGCCTCGAACACATCGCTGATCGGCGTCGACGAAGCGGACACCTTCTGCAGATCTTCGAGGAAGCTGCCACCGCGGTTGCGACGACGCTGTTCGTGATGCGCCAGGCCCGTACCGGCCGGGATCAGACGGCCGACGATGACGTTCTCCTTCAAACCGCGGAGTTCGTCGCGTGAGCCGCGCACCGAGGCTTCGGTGAGCACGCGGGTGGTTTCCTGGAACGAGGCGGCCGAGATGAAGCTTTCGGTCGACAGCGAGGCCTTGGTGATGCCCAGCAGCTGGCGATAGAACTGCGCGCCACGCTCGTTGTTGCCCTTGAGGCGCTTGTTCTCGGCGAGCACGTGGAAGATTTCCGCCTGTTCGCCTTGCAGGAAGCGGCTGTCACCGGTTTCGGCGATCTCCACCTTGCGCAGCATCTGACGGATGATGACTTCGATGTGCTTGTCGTTGATGCGCACGCCCTGCAGGCGATACACGTCCTGGATTTCCTTGACGAGGTAATTCGCCAGCGCGGTCACACCCTGGAGGCGCAGGATGTCGTGCGGGCTCGGCTCGCCGTCGGACATGATTTCGCCCTTCTCCACGTGTTCACCTTCGAACACGCGGATTTCGACCCACTTCGGCACCAGCAGCTCGACTTCGTCGCCGTTGGCCTGGACGATCTTGATGCGCTGCTTGCCCTTGGTGCCGGCACCGAACTTGATGGTACCGGAGGCCTCGGCGAGAACCGCCGGTTCCTTGGGCTTGCGCGCTTCGAACAAGTCGGCGACGCGCGGCAAACCGCCGGTGATGTCGCGGGTCTTCGAGGTTTCCTGCGGGATGCGGGCGACGACGTCGCCGACCTTCACTTCGCCACCGTCTTCCGAGCTGATGACGGCCTTCGGCGGCAGCGTGTAGCTGGCCGGAATGTCGGTGCCCGGGAAGTTCAGCTGCTTGCCCTTGGCGTCGACGAGCATCAGCAAGGGACGCAAGTCCTTACCAGCGGAACCACGCGAACGCGCTTCGGTGACCACGAGGTTCGACAAGCCCGTGATCGGGTCGGACTCGCGCTGCACCGTCACGCCTTCTTCGAAGTCCTGGAACTTCACGAAGCCGGCGAGCTCGGTGACGATCGGGTGGGTGTGCGGATCCCACTTGGCCAGGCGCTGGCCGGCCTTCACCTCATCGCCATCGTTGGCGATGATCACGGCGCCGTACGGAATCTTGTAGCGCTCGCGCTCGCGGCCGTCGGCCGCGACCACGCCGATTTCACCCGAACGCGACACGGCGACGAGGTTGCCGTCCTTGTTACGCACGGTCTTGAGGTTGTGCACGCGCGCCGTACCGGCCGCACGCGCATCGACGCCGTCGTTGGACGCGCCACGGTTGGCCGCACCACCGACGTGGAAGGTACGCATGGTCAGCTGCGTGCCGGGCTCGCCGATCGACTGCGCGGCGATGACGCCCACCGCTTCGCCGATGTTCACGCGGTGGCCACGGGCCAGATCGCGGCCGTAGCACTTGGCGCAGATGCCGAACGGCAGTTCGCAGGTGATCGGCGAACGCACCCACATTTCGTCGACGCTGTTGCGCTCGAGCGTTTCGGCCCACTTTTCGTCGATCAGCGTGCCGGACGGAACCACCACGTCTTCGCCGCCGGGGCGGTAGGCATCGCGCAAGGTCACGCGGCCGAGCACGCGATCGCGCAGCGGCTCGAGCACGTCGCCACCTTCCACGATCGGCATCATCAGCAGACCCTGGTCGGTGCCGCAGTCCTCGGCGGTTACGACCACGTCCTGCGCCACGTCGACGAGACGACGCGTCAGGTAACCCGAGTTCGCGGTCTTGAGCGCGGTATCGGCCAGGCCCTTACGAGCACCGTGGGTCGAGATGAAGTACTGCAGAACGTTGAGGCCTTCGCGGAAGTTCGCCGTGATCGGGTTCTCGATGATCGAGCCGTCCGGCTTGGCCATCAGGCCGCGCATGCCGGCGAGCTGACGGATCTGCGCCTGGCTACCACGAGCGCCCGAGTCGGCCATCATGAACACGGAGTTGAACGAGGGCTGCTCGATCTCCTTGCCGTCCTTGCCGATCGACTTCTCTTTGCCGATCCGCACCATCATCGCTTTGGAGATGTCGTCGTTCGCACGCGACCAGTGGTCGATCACGCGGTTCTTGCGTTCCTGCTGCGTGGTCAGACCTTCGGCGTATTCGCGCTCGACTTCCATCACCTTGGCCTCGGCAGCGGCCAGGATCTTGGCCTTCTCCTCCGGGATGATGATGTCGTCGAGACAGAAGCTGATGCCCGCGCGCGTCGACATGCGGAAGCCCGTGTACATGAGCTGGTCGGCGAACACCACGGTGTCCTTGGTGCCGGCCTTGCGGTACACGTAGTTGATCACGCGCGACACTTCCTTCTTCGTCATCGTCTTGTTGATGACGGAGAACGGAATCGTCGACGGCAGGATCTCGGACAGCAGCGCACGGCCCGTGGTCGTTTCGACACGGTGGAAGATGCGCTCGCCGCTCTCGGTGACGTCGGGCAGGCGCACGCTGATCTTGGCCTGCAGGTGCAGCTGCTTGGATTCGTAGGCGCGATGCACTTCGCCCACGTCCGAGAACTTCATGCCTTCGCCGTCCGCACCGATGCGCTCACGCGTCATCCAGTACAGACCGAGCACGACGTCCTGCGACGGCACGATGATCGGGTCGCCCGATGCCGGCGACAGGATGTTGTTCGACGCCATCATCAGCACGCGCGCTTCGAGCTGCGCTTCGAGCGACAGCGGAACGTGCACGGCCATCTGGTCACCGTCGAAGTCGGCGTTGAACGCCGTGCAGACGAGCGGATGCAGGTTGATCGCCTTGCCTTCGATGAGGATCGGCTCGAACGCCTGGATGCCCAGACGGTGCAGCGTCGGCGCGCGGTTCAGCAGCACCGGATGTTCGCGGATGCACTCTTCGAGGCAATCCCAAACGGCGGCTTCTTCGCGCTCCACCATCTTCTTGGCGGCCTTGATCGTGGTTGCCAGGCCCTTGCGCTGCAGCAGGCTGAACACGAACGGCTTGAACAGCTCGAGCGCCATCTTCTTCGGCAGGCCGCACTGGTGCAGCTTCAGCGTCGGGCCGACCACGATGACCGAACGGCCGGAGTAGTCGACGCGCTTGCCGAGCAGGTTCTGGCGGAAGCGCCCCTGCTTGCCCTTGATCATGTCGGCGAGCGACTTGAGCGGGCGCTTGTTGGTGCCGGTGATCGCACGGCCACGGCGGCCGTTGTCGATCAGCGCATCGACCGATTCCTGCAGCATGCGCTTTTCGTTGCGCACGATGATGTCCGGCGCGGTCAGCTCGAGCAGACGCTTCAGGCGGTTGTTGCGGTTGATGACGCGGCGGTACAGATCGTTGAGATCCGACGTCGCGAAGCGGCCGCCGTCGAGCGGCACCAGCGGACGCAGGTCCGGCGGCAGCACCGGCAGCACCGTCAGCACCATCCATTCGGGACGGTTGTTCGAGGCGATGAAGTACTCGATCAGCTTGAGGCGCTTGCCGAGCTTCTTGATCTTGGTTTCGGAGCTGGTGCCGGCGAGTTCTTCGCGCAGGCGCACCGCTTCCTTCTGCAGGTCGATCGCCTTGAGCAGATCGTGCACGGCCTCGGCGCCCATGCGGGCATCGAATTCATCGCCGTACTTCTCGATCGAATCGAGGTATTCCTCTTCGGTCAGCAGCACGCCCTTTTCGAGCGGGGTGAGGCCCGGGTCGACGACGATGTGCGCTTCGAAATACAGCACGCGCTCGATCGCGCGCAGCGGCATGTCGAGCAGCAGGCCGATGCGGCTCGGCAGCGACTTCAGGAACCAGATGTGGGCGACCGGCGAAGCCAGGTCGATGTGACCCATGCGCTCGCGGCGAACCTTGGCGACGGTGACTTCGACGCCGCACTTTTCGCAGACCACGCCGCGGTGCTTGAGGCGCTTGTACTTGCCGCACAAGCACTCGTAATCCTTGATCGGTCCGAAGATTTTGGCGCAGAACAGGCCGTCACGCTCGGGCTTGAACGTGCGGTAGTTGATGGTCTCCGGCTTCTTCACTTCGCCGTACGACCACGAACGGATCACTTCCGGCGAGGAGAGGCCGATCTTGATGGCGTCGAAATCCTCGAATTCCTCGGTCGGCGCCTTCAGCAGATTGAAAAGCTCTTTCATCTTTAACTCCTAAATGTGGTTTGGATTCGAAGCGCCTGCGGCGTTGAACGCCGCAGGCCAAACCACCGCTACTGATTCTGTTCCAGCTCGATGTTCAGACCGATCGAACGGATTTCCTTCACGAGCACGTTGAAGGATTCCGGCATGCCCGCGTGCATGCGGTGATCGCCATCGACGATCGCCTTGTACATGCGCGTACGGCCGTTGGTGTCGTCGGACTTCACGGTCAGCATTTCCTGCAGCGTGTAGGCCGCGCCGTAGGCTTCGAGCGCCCAGACTTCCATCTCACCGAAGCGCTGGCCGCCGAACTGCGCCTTGCCACCCAGCGGCTGCTGCGTGACGAGCGAGTACGGACCGGTCGAACGCGCGTGCATCTTGTCGTCGACGAGGTGGTTGAGCTTGAGCATGTACATGTAGCCCACCGTGATCTCGCGCGAGAACGCATCGCCGGTGCGGCCGTCGTACAGCTGGGCCTGGCCGGTACGCGGCAGACCCGCGAGTTCGAGCAGCTCCTTGATCTCTTCTTCGGCCGCGCCGTCGAACACCGGCGTTGCCACCGGCAGACCATGGATCAGGTTCTTCGCGAGCGTGACGATTTCGGCGTCGCTGAACTGCGACAGGTCTTCCTTCTTGGTCGTGCGACCGGCGTTGTAGACCTTGTCGAGGAACTTGCGCACTTCGCCGACGGCCTTCTGCTGCTCGATCATCTGGTTGATCTTCTTGCCGATGCCCTTGGCGGCCCAGCCCAGATGCACTTCGAGCAGCTGGCCGATGTTCATGCGCGACGGCACGCCCAGCGGGTTCAGCACGATGTCGACCGGCGTACCGTCGGCCATGTGCGGCATGTCTTCCACCGGCACGATCTGCGAGATCACGCCCTTGTTACCGTGGCGACCGGCCATCTTGTCGCCCGGCTGGATGCGGCGCTTCACGGCCAGATACACCTTGACCATCTTGAGCACGCCCGGGCTGAGCTCGTCGCCCGCCTGGATCTTGCGCTTCTTGTTCTCGTAGCGGGCGTCGAAGTAGGCGCGCTGATCCTTGAGCTGCTTGGCGGCCGCTTCGAGCTGGCTCTGCGCGTCCTCGTCCTGCAGGCGGATCTCGAACCACTTGTCGCGCTCGACGCTGGAAAGGTACTCGGCGTCGATCTTGGCGCCCTTCTTGAGCTTGTTCGGGCCGCCATCGGCGACCTTGCCCATCAGGATGCGGTTCAGACGATCGTAGATGTCGTCTTCGAAGATGCGCTGCTGGTCATGCAAGTCCTTGCGGACCGCCATCAGCTCGCTCTCTTCGATCGACAGCGCACGCTTGTCCTTCTTGACGCCTTCACGCGTGAACACGCGCACGTCGATGACGGTGCCATCCATGCCGGCCGGAACGCGCAGGCCGGTGTCCTTCACGTCCGAAGCCTTCTCGCCGAAGATCGCGCGCAGCAGCTTTTCTTCGGGCGTCAGCTGGGTCTCGCCCTTGGGCGTGACCTTGCCGACCAGGATGTCGCCGGCCTTCACTTCGGCGCCGATGTAGACGATGCCGCTCTCGTCGAGCTTGCGCAGGGCCTGCTCGTTGACGTTCGGGATGTCGGAGGTGATTTCTTCCGGACCGAGCTTGGTTTCACGCGCGACGCAGGTGAGTTCTTCGATGTGGATCGTGGTGAAACGATCTTCCTCGACGACGCGCTCCGAGATCAGGATCGAGTCTTCGAAGTTGTAGCCGTTCCAGGGCATGAACGCGATGAGCATGTTCTGGCCCAGCGCGAGCTCGCCGAGATCGGTCGACGGACCGTCGGCCAGCACGTCGCCGCGAGCGACCACGTCACCCGGCTTCACGAGCGGACGCTGGTTGATGCAGGTGTTCTGGTTGCTGCGCGTGTACTTGACGAAGTTGTAGATGTCGACGCCCGCCTCACCGGCGACGGTTTCGTCGTCGTTGACGCGAATGACCACGCGCGCCGCATCGCACTTGTCGACCACGCCGCCGCGCTTGGCGACGATGGCGTTGCCCGAGTCGATCGCCACGCGGCGTTCGACGCCGGTGCCGACCAGCGGCTTCTCGCTGCGCAGCGTCGGCACCGCCTGGCGCTGCATGTTCGAGCCCATCAGCGCGCGGTTGGCGTCGTCGTGCTCGAGGAACGGAATCAGCGCGGCAGCCACCGACACGATCTGGCGCGGCGACACGTCCATGTACTGGACCTTGTCGGGCGTCATCAGCGTGAATTCGTTCTGGAAACGGCAGCTGATCAGCTCGGCCTTGAACGCGCCCTTGGCGTCGAGATCGGAGTTCGCCTGCGCGATCACGTAGCGGCCTTCTTCGATCGCCGACAGGTAGTCGATTTCGTCGGACACCTTGCCGTCGATGACCTTGCGATACGGCGTCTCGAGGAAGCCGTAGTCGTTGGTGCGCGCGTAGCAGGCCAGCGAGTTGATCAGACCGATGTTCGGACCTTCCGGCGTTTCGATCGGGCAGACGCGGCCGTAGTGGGTCGGGTGCACGTCGCGGACTTCGAAGCCGGCGCGCTCACGCGTCAGACCACCCGGGCCGAGGGCCGAGACGCGACGCTTGTGCGTGATCTCGGACAGCGGGTTGTTCTGGTCCATGAACTGCGACAGCTGCGACGAGCCGAAGAACTCCTTGATCGCGGCGCCGACCGGCTTGGCGTTGATCAGATCCTGCGGCGTGAGGTTTTCGGCTTCGGCGAGCGCCAGGCGCTCGCGCACGGCGCGCTCGACGCGCACGAGACCCGTGCGGAACACGTTCTCGGTCATTTCACCGACCGCGCGAATACGACGGTTGCCGAGGTGATCGATGTCGTCGGTCACGTCTTCGCCGTTGCGGATCGCGATGATCTGCTTCATCACGTCGACGATGTCGGAGAAATCCGGGCCGTACTTGGCGACGAGTTCCTTGGCGGCTTCGCTCTTGAGGATTTCGAAGTACTTGCCGTCGTAGAGAATGCCCGAGCCGGTGGTGGCGTCGCGGCGCAGGCGGCGGTTGAACTTCATGCGGCCGACCGACGACAGGTCGTACTTCTCGGGCGCGAAGAACAGGCCTTCGAACAGCGCCTCGGCGGCCTCCTTGGTCGGCGGCTCGCCGGGACGCATCATGCGATAGATCTCGACCAGCGCCTCGAGCTTGCTGCGCGTCGGATCGATGTTGAGCGTGGTGCTGACGTACGGCCCCTTGTCGAGGTCGTTGACGTACAGCGTCGGCAGCTCCTTGATGCCGGCGGCGCGCAGCTTCGGCAGCAGCGCCTCGGTCACTTCGGTGTTGGCCGGGGCGATCAGTTCGCCGGTCTTGGTGTCGATGATGTCGCGCGCCAGGATGCGGCCCGCGAGGTAGCTGTCCGGCACTTCCAGATGCGCGATCTTGGCTTCGCGGATCATCTTGATGTGGCGGGCCGTGATCGGCTTGCCGGCCTCGACGAGCACCTTCTTGCCGTCGGTGATGTCGAACTGCGCCTTCTCGCCCTTGAGGCGTTCCGGCACGAGTTCCCACAGGGCGCCCGAATCCTGCAGCTGGAAGCTATTGAGGTCGTGGAAGATCTCGAGCATCTGCTGGTTGTCGTAACCGAGCGCGCGCATGAGGATGGTCGCCGGCAGCTTGCGGCGACGGTCGATACGCACGAACAGGTTGTCCTTCGGATCGAACTCGAAGTCCAGCCAGGAGCCGCGGTACGGAATGATGCGGGCGCTGTAGAGCAGCTTGCCCGAGCTGTGCGTCTTGCCCTTGTCGTGGTCGAAGAACACGCCCGGCGAGCGGTGCAGCTGCGAGACGACGACGCGCTCGGTGCCGTTGATGATGAAGGTGCCGTTGTCGGTCATCAGCGGCACTTCGCCGAGATAGACCTCCTGCTCACGCACGTCCTTGATGCGCTTTTCCTTCGATTCGCGATCGAAGATCACCAGGCGCACGGTCACCTTGAGCGGCGAGGCGAAGGTCAGGCCACGCACGCGGCACTCGACTTCCTCGAACACCGGCTCGTCGAGACGGTACTTCACGTACTCCAGCGTCGCGCCACCGTTGTAGCTCGACATCGGGAACACCGACTTGAACGCGGCGTGCAGGCCCACTTCCTTGCGCTTGCCGTGCGGCGTGTCCGCCTGCAGGAACTCACGGTAGGAATCGATCTGCGTGGCGAGCAAAAACGGAATGTCCAGCGTGTCGGTGAGCTTGCTGAAATCCTTGCGGATGCGCTTTTTGGCAGTAAACGTGTAAGCCATCGTTACCTCGTCTCAAGGCCCGCCGGGCAAGCGGGCCGTGGAAAAAACAGACTGAAAATTCAATGCGATGGGCAGAAAGCGCGGGTACTGCGCCGCAGTCCATTGCGTTGAATTCTCAAAGCGGCGAAAGGCCGGGAGCTTTTGGCTCCCAGCCTTTTGCCGAACTACTTGTGAAACTGATGCGTCAATTCGAACTAAGTTCCTTGAATTCCTCGCCGTACTTAGAAGCTGCGTTAAGAAACCGTGCTGGGCTCTGAGAGGGCGCGAATTTCCCGGCGCTGCTACGCGGCGCGGCGAGAAATTCGCGCTACTTGATGTCGACCTTGGCGCCGGCAGCTTCGAGCTTCTTCTTGATGGCTTCGGCGTCGGCCTTCGGCACACCGTCCTTGACGGTCTGCGGAGCGCCTTCGACGAGGTCCTTGGCTTCCTTGAGGCCCAGGCCGGTGATCTCGCGAACCACCTTGATGACTTCGACCTTCTTCTCGCCGAACGCAGCGAGAACGACGGTGAACTCGGTCTTCTCTTCGACCGGGGCGGCAGCGGCAGCAGCCGGGCCAGCGGCGACGGCGACCGGGGCGGCGGCGGAAACGCCGAACTTCTCTTCCATGGCCTTGACCAGCTCGACGATGTCCATGACGGACTTGGCGGCGATCGCGTCCAGGATTTCCTGATTGCTAAGCGACATGTTTGACTCCGTGAATCGTAAAAGTGTGATTTAAGCGAAAGCGTTGTTTGCTTCAGCGAACTTAAGCGGCTTCTTTCTGCTTGTCGGCGACGGCCTGGACCGTGCGCACGAACTTGGCAGTAGGCTCCGAAAGGGTACGCACGAACTGCGTGATCGGTGCCAGCAGCAGACCGGCGAGCTGGCCCAGGGCCTGCTCCTTGGTCGGCAGATTGGCGAGGCGATCGATGTCCTTGGCGCCATACAGGGCGCCGCCGACCGCGATGGCCTTGACCACGAGCTTGTCGTTGTCCTTGGCGAAATCCTTGATGACGCGGCCGACCGAACCCGGATCCTCGAGGGAGAAACCGAGAACGAGCGGACCGGTCAGCGCGGGTTCCAGGCACTCGAACTCGGTGCCCTTCACGGCGCGCGCCGCCAGCGTGTTCTTCACCACGTGCAGATAGACGCCGCTTTCGCGGGCCTTGCTGCGCAGGGCATCGAACTTCACGGCGGTCAGGCCACGGTACTCGGCTGCAACAGCCGAGAGCGCGCGGCTCGCCACTTCATTCACTTCCGCAACCAGGGCTTTCTTGTCTTCCAGCCTGAGAGCCATCGGTACATTGCTCCTGGTGCTACGTTGAGACGACACGGGCGCGGCCCGAAGGCTTTGCCCAACCTGTACAGCTCCGGTGCCGTCGGCTTTCGCTTCGGTGCACCGTCTACGTGAGCGCTCTTGCGAGCTTTAATCCTTGCGGCACTGACGGTCTTCGACGATGCGGCTTTCGCCACACTTCAAAGTCTTTACACCGTGAGGAGGAAGCAGCGAGGCCTGAGGCGCAACAGCAGACGCCTCATTCCTCACGCTTCACCCCTCACGAAAAATCATTCCGGCAGCGACGAGACGTCGACGCGGATGCCGGGGCCCATCGTGGTCGAGAGCGTGACCTTCTTGATGTACACGCCCTTGGACGACGACGGCTTCTGCTTGCGAATGTCACGGACCACTGCGACGAGGTTGTCGAGGATCTTGTCCTTGTCGAAGTTCGCGCTGCCGATCGAGCAATGCACGATGCCGGCCTTGTCGGTACGGAACTTGGCCATACCGGCCTTGGCGTTCTTGACCGCTTCGGCGACGTTCGGCGTCACGGTGCCGGTCTTCGGGTTCGGCATCAGGCCACGCGGGCCGAGCACCTGACCGAGCTGACCGACGACGCGCATCGCGTCCGGGCTGGCGATGACGACCTGATAGTTCAGATCGCCACCCTTCATCGCGGCGGCGAGGTCGTCCATACCGACGGCGTCGGCGCCCGCGGCGGTGGCTTCTGCAGCCTTGGCGCCCTGGGTGAACACGGCGACGCGGACCGACTTGCCGTTACCGTGCGGCAGCACCGTGGAACCACGCACGTTCTGGTCGGACTTCTTGGCGTCGATGCCGAGGTTGATCGACAGGTCGACCGATTCCTTGAACTTGGCAGTCGAGCAGGCCTTCACGAGATCGAGCGCCTGGTCGAGCGTATAGGTCTTGCCTTCCTGGACCTTGGAGGCGAACAGCTTTTCGCGCTTGGTGAGCTTGATTGCCATGGCTTAGACCCCTTCCACTTCAACGCCCATGGAACGGGCAGAGCCGGCGATGATCTTGATCGCGGCGGTCATGTCGGCGGCGTTGAGATCCGGCCACTTGACCTTGGCGATCTCCTCGAGCTGCGCCTTCTTGATCTTGCCCACCTTCTTGGTGTGCGGAGTCGGCGAACCGGACTCGATGCCCACGGCCTTCTTGATCAGATAGGTCGCCGGCGGCGTCTTCATGATGAAGGTGAAGGAACGGTCGGTGTAGACCGTGATCACGACCGGGATCGGCATGCCGGGCTCGAGCTTCTGCGTCGCAGCGTTGAACTCTTTGCAGAAACCCATGATGTTCACGCCCTGCTGACCGAGGGCGGGACCGATCGGCGGCGAGGGGTTGGCCTTGCCGGCCGGAATTTGCAGCTTGACGTAGCCTTGTACTTTCTTGGCCATGACGACTCCTGGTGGGTGGTAGCGCCTTGGGCTCTCGCCGCGGGCTCCCCGGTTGACTTCCATGGAAACGGCTTCGCCATTTCCGCCTGAAACCAGTGCAGCTCAACAACAACCGTCCTTGGTTCGATGTTCCCGCCCGGCCATCCGTGGCCGGACCTTCGCCGGGCCGGATTGCCATTCAAGGCAATCCGGCACAACCCCGGCTCAGCCCTTTTCGACCTGAGAGAATTCCAGCTCGACCGGCGTCGACCGGCCGAAGATCAGAACGGCCACACGCAGGCGGTTCTTCTCGTAATTGACTTCCTCGACCACGCCGTTGAAATCGGCGAACGGACCATCGGTGACGCGCACCGACTCGCCCGGCTCGTAGAGCGTCTTGGGCTTGGGTTTTTCGACCGCCTCTTCGACGCGGTTGAGAATCTGGTTGGCTTCCTTCTCGGAGATCGGCGCCGGCTTGTCCGGCGTGCCACCGATGAAGCCGAGCACCTTCGGCGTGTTCTTGACGAGATGCCAGGTTTCCTCGGCCATCTCCATCTGCACGAGCACGTAGCCCGGGAAGAACTTGCGCTCGGTGGTGCGCTTGACGCCATCCTTGATTTCGACGACCTCTTCGGTCGGCACCAGGATGTCGCCGAACTTGTCCTGCAGGCCGGCGCGAGCGATACGCTCGACCATCGCCTTCTTGACGCTGTTCTCGTACTGCGAATAGGCGTGAACCACGTACCAGCGCATGCTCATAGATCAGCCCCGGCCAGTCAGCGATTTGACGCCGAACAGCAAAAAGGAATCGAGGCCCCAGAGCAGCAGCGACATGACCAGAACGACCACCGCGATCATCAGCGTGGACTGCAGGGCTTCCTGACGGCTCGGCCAGACCACCTTGCGCAGCTCGGAGCGCGCACCGATGACGTAGCCCCAGAGTTCGCGGCCGAGCTGGGTCTGGTAGGCGATCGCGACCGCAGCGCCGAGCGCCGCGATCAGCATCAGCATGCGCAGGGCGGCGTTGATGCTGCCGTTGAACCAGTAGAACGCGAACATCCCGCCCACGAGCAGGACGACAGACGCCAGCAGCAGCAGGCTGTCGTAGCGCGAAGAACTGGGTGATTCGATCTGGGGTTCCATGAACGTCCGAACGTCCGTCTCACTGCCCTTGCGGGCTTGTTGTGCTGTCAAAGTCCAGATGGCAGGGGCGGAGGGTCTCGAACCCCCAGCCTTCGGTTTTGGAGACCGACGCTCTACCAATTGAGCTACGCCCCTGCAGGCGAACTGAACTCGGCACTTTCAAAAGGGGCGCGGAGTTTACGTGCCCGTCCAGCAAAAATCAAAGGCCGGCGAAAAACACAAGGGCCGGGCCCTCTTGCGAAGGCCCGGCCTTGTCAGTTTCTTAAGCCAGGATCTTGGTGACGACGCCGGCGCCGACGGTGCGGCCGCCTTCGCGAATCGCGAAGCGAACCTGCTCTTCCATCGCAATCGGGTTGATCAGCTCAACCGACACCTTGATGTTGTCGCCCGGCATCACCATCTCCGTGCCCGCCGGCAACTCCACCGAGCCCGTCACGTCCGTCGTGCGGAAGTAGAACTGCGGACGATAGCCCTTGAAGAACGGCGTGTGACGACCACCCTCTTCCTTCGTCAGCACGTACAGCTCGCCTTCGAACTTCGAGTGCGGCTTGATCGAGCCCGGCTTGCACAGCACCTGGCCGCGCTCGATGTCTTCCTTCTTCGTGCCGCGCAGCAGCAGGCCGACATTGTCGCCCGCCTGGCCCTGGTCCAGCAGCTTGCGGAACATTTCGACGCCCGTGATCGTCGTCGTCGCCGTCGGGCGGATGCCGACGATTTCCACCGTCTCACCCACCTTCACGACACCGCGTTCAATACGGCCCGTGGCCACCGTGCCGCGGCCCGAGATCGAGAACACGTCTTCCACCGGCAGCAGGAACGGCTTGTCCGTCTCGCGCTCCGGCTCCGGAATGTAGGTATCCAGCGCCTTGTACAGCTCTTCAACCTTGTCCACCCACTCCTTCTCGCCGGCAATCGCCTTGGTGGCGCTGCCGCGGATGATCGGGGTGTCGTCGCCCGGGAAGCCGTACTTGCTCAGCAGGTCGCGCACTTCCATTTCGACCAGTTCGAGCAGCTCGGGGTCTTCCACGAGGTCGCACTTGTTCAGCCACACCACGACCTTCGGCACGTTCACCTGCTTGGCCAGCAGCACGTGCTCGCGCGTCTGCGGCATCGGGCCGTCCACCGCCGACACCACCAGGATCGCGCCGTCCATCTGCGCCGCACCCGTGATCATGTTCTTCACGTAGTCCGCGTGGCCCGGGCAGTCCACGTGCGCGTAGTGGCGCGTGTCGGTTTCGTATTCCACGTGCGACGTCGCAATCGTCAGAATCTTCGTGCTGTCACGACGTCCCTGCGATTCCGACGCCTTCGCAACCTCGTCGTACGCGACGTACTTCGTCTTGCCGTACTTGTCCGACGAAATCTTCGTCAGCGCCGCCGTCGTCGTCGTCTTGCCGTGGTCAACGTGACCAATCGTCCCCACGTTCACGTGCGGCTTCGCGCGTTCGAATTTTTCCTTACCCATCTGAGTACTCCGGACCTTTAGATTTAGGACAAGAAGCTGTTAAAGAAGCAATTGCAACGGGGTGACCGAATACCGGTCACCTGAAAAATGAAGCGGCACCCACGAGAGGAATCGGACATTCATTACCGATCATCTCTTGGAGGCCGGAGCTTCGATTCCTCTCGAACCGTCACTCCGACTTCCTTGAATTGGTGCCCACGAGAGGAATCGAACCTCCGACCTCACCCTTACCAAGGGTGTGCTCTACCGACTGAGCTACGGGGGCAAACTGTTCAGCTTTTCGTTACTGACGGACGAACAATGGAGCGGGAGACGGGAATCGAACCCGCGTGATCAGCTTGGAAGGCTGAAGTTCTACCATTGAACTACTCCCGCAGAAACTTGGTGGAGGGAGAAGGATTCGAACCTTCGTAGACGTAAGTCAGCAGATTTACAGTCTGCCCTCGTTGGCCACTTGAGTATCCCTCCGCGCAAGGGCAAGAGTCTCACGACCCGGCCCCTAAACGAGCCGCGTATTCTCGTGACCGAACCTGCCCTCGTCAAGCAGAAATCACCGTCTCCAGGCAAGTTTTTCATTAAGTTTTTGCTACCAGGTGCGCGGCTTGGCGCGTGCGGTCGGCGGAGCCTGCAGCGGATCGTCAGGCCAGGGGTGCTTCGGATAGCGGCCCTTGAGCTCCTTCTTGACCTCGGCGTAGGTGCGCGCCCAGAAGCCCGCGAGGTCCTGGGTGACCTGGATCGGCCGGCGCCCCGGCGACAGCAGATGCAGCATCACCGGCATGCGGCCGTCATCGACCGCCGGGGTGCGCGTCGCCCCGAACAGTTCCTGCAGCTTGACCGCGAGCACCGGCGGGGCACCGTCGGCCGCATAGTCGAGGGCGATGCGCGAGCCGCTCGGCACGCCCAGGTGGCTTGGGGCGAGCCGGGCCAGGGTCTGCTGGCGGGCGTAATCGAGCTGACCGGCGAGGATCTCGTGCAGATCGAGCCGCGACAGGTGATCACGCCGAGTCACGCCGTCCAGATGCGGCCCGAGCCAGGTTTCGAGCGTGTCGGCGAGCGCCTCGTCGGAAACGTCGGGCCAGCCGTCTTCGGGGCGCCAGCGCCGCAGCGACAGCACGCGCGCCTGCCATTGGCGGGCGCCTTCGGTCCACGGCAGCACGCCGACGCCAAGCGAACGCAGTCCGGCGACCATCGCGGCACGCGCCGCCTCGGCCGGGGCCTTCAGCGGGCGCCGCTCGAACACGATCGCTCCGATGCCGCGCTGCTCCTCGGACTGCACGGTTTCGCTCGCCGCATCCCAGCGCACCACGCGGCGCCAGGCGAGCTGGGCGGCGAAATCCTTGAGCAGGCTCGCTTCGACGAGCCGGGCGGCCGAACGCACCTTGCGCGGCGGGCCCGGATCCCAGTGCGCGATCGCGAGCCAGGCTTGCTGGGCGAGCGCGTCGTATTCGGGCAGCCGGGCTTCGGAGCCGTCGGCACACAAATAAACGCCGCGCCCGCCCTCGCGCCGGCGCGCGATGCGCTCCGGATAGCCCATCGCAAGCACGCGGCCGACCTCATCCTCGTCGAAGGACGCGCGCGGCGGATCACCGCGCAGCAGTTGGCGCACTGCGTCGCGAACCCGGCGCAGGGCGGCCGCATCGGGCACGCGGCCGAGCGCGAAATCGCAGACCGTGCGGGCCAGATCGAGCTGGCCGCCGCCGCGCTCGTCGAGCACGGCCGAAGTCCAGGCGGCGACCGTCTCGAGCCCGAGCGCGCGGGCCTGGGCCAGCATGTGGCCGCGCCGCGGACTCGCCGGCAGGCGCACGAGCTCGCGGCCATGCGCGGTCACCCGACCCTCCTCGTCGAGCGCGGCCAGCGAGGTCAGCAGCTCGCGCGCCGCGCGCCAGGCCACCGGCGGCGGGAAATCGAGCAGGCGCAGGGCACGCGGATCGCTCACGCCCCAGGCCGCGAGCTCGAGCGCGAAGCGGCTGATGTCCGCGGTCAGGATTTCGGGATCGTCGTGCGCCGGCAGCCGGCCGTGCTGCTCGGCGCTCCAGAGCCGGTAGCAGACGCCCGGTCCGAGGCGTCCGGCGCGGCCGGCGCGCTGCTCGGCTGAAGCGCGCGAGATGCGCTCGGTCAGCAGCGCGTTGGCGCCCGAGCCGAGGTCGTAGCGCGCGACGCGGGCCAGGCCGCCGTCGACGACGGTGGTCACGCCCTCGACCGTCAGGCTGGTCTGGGCGATGTTGGTCGCCAGGATCACCTTGCGACGGCCGGCCGGCGACGGCTCCAGCGCGAGGTCCTGCTCACGGCTGTCGAGCTCGCCATACAGCGGACGGAGGTCGATGTCGCCGCCCAGGCGCTCCTCGAGCGTGCGCTGGCAGAACCGGATTTCGCGCCCGCCCGGCAGGAAGGCCAGCACGTCGCCCTCGGTCTCGCGCAGCGCCTGCTGCACGCCGGCGGCGACGCTCGCCTCGACCGGCTCGCCGGGCTTGGCCGGCCGATAGCGCATCTCGACCGGAAACAGCCGCCCGCCAGCCTCGACCACCGGCGCCTCGTCGAGCAGCGCCGAGACGCGCTGCGTGTCGAGCGTGGCCGACATCACGAGCAGGCGCAGCTCGGGCCGCAGGCTTTCGCGCGATTCCCAGCTCAGCGCGAGCGCGAGGTCGGCGTCGAGGCTGCGCTCATGGAACTCGTCGAAGATGATCAGGCCGACGCCCGGCAGCTCCGGATCGGCCTGCAGCCGGCGCGCGAGCAGGCCTTCGGTGATGACTTCGATGCGCGTATTCGGCCCGACGCGGCGCTCGAAGCGCACCTGGTAGCCCACGGTTTCGCCGACCTTTTCCCCGAGCAGGCTCGCCATGCGCGCGGCGGCGGTCCGCGCCGCGAGCCGACGCGGTTCGAGGATCAGCATGCGCTGGTTCGCGAGCCAGGGCTCGTCGAGCAGGGCCAGCGGCAGCACCGTGGTCTTGCCCGAACCGGGCGGAGCGGCGAGCACCGCCAGGCCCTTGGCGGCGAGCGCGGCGCGCAGGCCGGGCAGCGCCTCGAGCGCCGGCAGCTGGGGCAGCGAGCGCTTCAACTCAGGCTTCCAGGAATTGCCGGATCAGGCGGGCGGTCTGCTCGGGCGCCTCAAAATGCAGCATGTGCGCACAATCTTCGATGACCGTTTCGTGGCGGTCGCGGAAGCAGGCGCGACGGCTCGCGATGTCCTCGGCGGTCAGCCGGGCGCGCAGCTCGGAGCGGCCACCGTCGACGAACAGGGTGCGCGCGGCGATCCGGCTCCAGGCCGCCTTCGATTCGGCGAGCCGGTAGCTGGTCGGGAACAGCAGCCGGTGCTTGGGGTCCGCGCACAGGCCGATGCGCCCGTCCTCGCGAATGCGACCCCAGCCGTGCGCGACCATCAGCGCGCGCTCGGGCGTGATGCGCGAATGCAGCCGGCGGATGCGGCTCGCGAGCTGCTCGTAGCTGTCGTAGCTCGGGTCGGCCAGCGGCTTGCGCAGCTGGTCGAGCCAGGTGCCGATGCGGTCGGGCGAGCGCTCGGGCTCGTCGTCGCGCATGAACAGGCCGTCGAGCACCACCAGGCGCTCGACGCGCGCCGGACGCACACCCGAGTAAATGCTCGCCACCTGCGCGCCGAGGCTGTGTCCGATCAGCGTCACCGCGCCTTCGGGCGCGTAATGCGCGAGCAGGGCGTCGAGGTCGGCCACGTAATCGGGAAACCAGTAGCCGTCCTGCGGCCATTCGCTGAGGCCGAAGCCGCGCCAGTCCGGGCACAGCACCTGCCAGTCGGGCAGCAGCGGGGCGACCAGGTCTTCGAAGGTCGCCGAGGTGTCGAGCCAGCCGTGCAGCAGGAACAGGGTCGGCCTGGGTGATGGCCGGTCGTCGGCCGTAGACCAACGCCGGACGTGATAGCGCAGGCCGCGCAGCGTCAGGAATTCGGAACGGCTCAGGGTGGTGCGGCCAGGAAAGCTCATGTGCAAGAAGACTTTTTTCGATTGTGCATGCGTGGCGCAGGATTTGCACAGTTGCAGGGCGTAGCCACGACAACGCAATGACGCGCAAATCGACTAGCCCATAAACTGTGCGCTCGCGAGCGCCTTCGCCGCCATCAAGCTGACCTCATGACCTATTGCCTCGCCATCAAAGTGGACGATGGCCTCGTATTCGCCGGAGACACCCGCACGAGCGCGGGCGTCGACGACGTGCGGACCTACAACAAGATGCACATCACCGAAGAAGCCGGTGACCGCGTCTTCGTGATCCTCTCGGCCGGCAACCTCGCCACCACGCAGTGGATCCTGAACAACATCAAGCGCGACCTGGCCGACCCGGATGCGCCGGTCAACCTGCGCACGGTGCGCCACATGTACGACGCCGCCGAGTACGTCGGCGGCCTGTCGGTACGCGCGCAGAAGGAATCGACCGCGTACGGCCAGTACAGCAACGTCGACTTCCGCACCACCCTGATCCTCGGCGGGCAGATCCTCGGCGAAGACCCCTCGCTCTACCTCGTTTACCCCGAGGGCAACTGCATCTCGGTGTCGCCCGAGACGCCCTACCTGCAGATCGGCGAGAGCAAGTACGGCAAGCCGATCCTCGACCGCATCATCCGCCCGCACATCTCGCTCGAGGACGCCACGCGCTGCGCGCTGGTCTCGCTCGATTCGACGATGAAGTCCAACCTCACGGTCGGCCCGCCGCTCGACGTGGCGATCCTGCCGCGCAACGCGCTGAAGATCACCCATCGCCTGCGCCTGGACCTCGATACGCCGTACTACGCGGCGCTCAAGCGCGCCTGGGCCGACAGCCTAGAACGCGTGTTCCGCGACGACCTGCCGAAGTTCGAGTGGGAGACCACGCAGCAGACGATGCTGTAGCCGGGGCAAGCCAGGCTGCAGCCGAAGGGCCATTGGGGCAAAGCGGCCCCACCGGCGCCCGGCGCTCGGCCGATCTGGAATAATCCGCGCGCTTTTTACCGCCGGAAGCCCGCCATGCCCCGCCAGACGCCCGTCATCGCCCCCTCGATCCTGTCCGCCGACTTCGCCCGCCTCGGCGAGGACACCGCCAAGGTGCTCGCCGCCGGCGCCGACTGGGTTCATTTCGACGTGATGGACAACCATTACGTGCCCAACCTGACCATCGGCCCGATGGTCTGCGAGGCCCTGCGCAAGTACGGCGTCACCGCCCCGATCGACGTGCACCTAATGGTCGAGCCGGTCGACGCGCTCGCCGCGAGCTTCGCCAAGGCCGGGGCCACGTACATCACCTTCCATCCCGAGGCCACGCGCCACGTCGATCGCTCGCTGCAGGCGATCCGCGACGCCGGCTGCAAGCCCGGCCTGGTGTTCAACCCGGCCACTCCGCTCGACGTGCTCAAGTACGTGATCGACAAGGTCGACCTCGTGCTGCTGATGTCGGTCAACCCGGGCTTCGGTGGCCAGAGCTTCATTGCCTCGGCGCTGCCCAAGCTGCGCGAGGCGCGCGCGATCATCGATGCGAGCGGCCGCGAGATCCGCCTCGAGATCGACGGCGGCGTGAAGGTCGACAACATCGGCGAAATCGCCGCCGCGGGCGCCGACAGCTTCGTCGCCGGCAGCGCCATCTTCAATTCCAAGGACTACGCGGCGACCATCGCCAAGATGCGCGAAGCCATCGCGTCCGCGACCCAGGGATAAAACGGCGGGCGCTGCCGGCGCCGCAGCCCGCTTCACAAGGAATGTCGATGTCGAGTGCAGACGGCGGCCCGGCCGCAAACCCGGCCGCGCCAGCGGTTCAGATCACCTCCCGGCTGACGCTGGTCTTCGCGATCGCGGTCGGGGCGATCGTCGCCAACCTCTACTACGTGCAGCCGCTGATCGAGCCGATCGGCAGCGCGCTGCAACTGTCGCCGTCCGCACTCGGGCTCATGGTCACGCTCGCGCAGATCGGCTACGCGCTCGGCCTGCTGCTGCTCGTGCCGCTCGGCGATCTGCTCGAGAACCGCCGGCTGTGCTGCAGCCTGCTGCTGGTCTGCGCGGCCGCACTGACCGCGACCGCCTCGGCGCAGAACGCCCTGATGCTGCTGGGCGCCCTGCTCGCGGTCGGGCTGACCTCGGTCGTCGCACAGGTTCTGGTGCCGTTCGCCTCGCAGCTCGCGCCCGATGCGACGCGTGGCCGCGTCGTCGGCAACATCATGAGCGGGCTGTTCATCGGCATCCTGCTCGCGCGGCCGCTGTCGAGCGCGCTGTCCGACGTCGTCGGCTGGCGCGTGGTGTTCGCGGCTTCGGCGGTCGGCATGCTCGTCATCGCCGCTGCGCTGCGCCTGCTGCTGCCCGAGCGCAAGCCGAGCGCGGTGCTGCATTACCTCGACCTGCTGCGCTCGCTCTGGCAGCTCTGGCGCGACACGCCGCTGCTGCGCCGCCGTGCGCTGTATCACGCGGGACTGTTCGGCGGCTTCTCGCTGTACTGGACCGGCGTGACCTTGGTGATGACGGCCGCGCCGTTCAACCTGAGCCACGCGCAATTCGCCCTGTTCGCGCTCGCCGGCATCGCCGGCGCCATCGCCTCGCCGATCGCCGGGCGCGCGGCCGATCGCGGCTGGGCCGGCCGCAGCACGGCGGTGGCGATGCTGCTCGTCGCGCTCGGCTTCGGCTGCGCCGCGCTCGGGCTGATCAGCGGCTCGCTTCCGCTGATGGTGACCTCGGGCATCGTCGTCGACCTCGGCGTGTCGGCGAACCTCGTCACCGGACAGCGCCTGCTGTTCGCGCTGAACCCGGCCGCGCGCAGCCGCATGAACGCGCTCTACATGGCGACTTTCTTCTGCGGCGGCGCGATCGGCTCGGCGATCACGGGCGTGGTGTTCGCGCACGGCGGCTGGCTGCTCGCCTGCGCGGTCGGCGCCGGCGCCGCACTGCTCGTGCTCGCCGCGTTCGCGACCGAGAAACGCGCGGCGTGACCGCTGCGGGCGGCGCGCTTATAGTGGCGGCCGTTCTGGTCTCAAGCTTTCAACAAACACGATGAAGCAAACGGAGTCGATCGCGCAGGCCCCTGCCCTGCGCCGTTCCTGGCGATGGCGCTAGCGCACCGCGCTCGCCTGCCCGCTGCACCCTCCGCTTCTCATCTCGTCTGACCGAACATGACTGCCTATACCCACGTCACGCTCACGCGTGAGCTCCCCGGCGACCTCGACACGCCGGTTTCCGCCTATCTCAAGCTCGCCCAAGGCCCTTACTCGTTCCTGTTCGAGTCGATGCAGGGCGGCGAACGCTGGGGCCGCTACTCGTTCATCGGCCTGCCGAGCCGTGAGCTCATCCGCGTGCGCGGCAGGCTCATCGAGCGCCTGGTCGACGGCCAGATCGTCGAAAGCCTGCAGGCCGATTCGCCGTTCCCGTACATCAAGGCCTACAGCGAAGGCGTGCGCGTGAAGGAAGCGCCCGGCCTGCCGCGCTTCACGGGCGGCCTGGTCGGCTACTTCGGCTACGACTGCGTGCGCTACATCGAGCCGCGCATCAACCGCGAGCACGCCGATCCGATCGGCGCGCCCGACGTGCTGCTCATGCGCGCCGACGAACTCGCGATCTTCGACAACCTGCGCTGCACGCTCACGCTCGTCGTGCATGCGAAGGCCGACGACGCCGACGACCAGGCGCGCGCCGCGCGCCGGCTCGACGAGATCGAAGCCTCGCTGCTGAATCCTCCGGCCGCACGCGCGCTGAAGCCCGCGGCCAAGGCGCTGACGCCGGACGACTTCGTGTCGATGTTCAACCCGCAGACCTTCGGCGCGGCGATCGACCGCGTGAAGGAATACATCGCGGCCGGCGACGTCATGCAGGTGGTGCCATCGCAGCGGCTCAGCGCGCCGTTCACGACCGATGCGATGACGCTGTATCGCACGCTGCGCCGGCTCAACCCGTCGCCGTACCTGTTCTGCCTCGATCTCGACGATCACCAGGTGGTCGGTTCCTCGCCCGAAATCCTCGTGCGCGTCGAAGACGGCGAAATGACCGTGCGGCCGATCGCCGGCACGCGCAAGCGCGGTGCGACGGCCGAAGAAGACCAGGCGCTCGAAGCCGACCTGCTCGCCGATCCGAAGGAACTCGCCGAGCACCTCATGCTGATCGATCTCGGCCGCAACGATGTCGGCCGCGTCGCCGAAACCGGCAGCGTCAGGCTGACCGACAAGATGGTGATCGAGCGCTACAGCCACGTCATGCACATCGTCAGCAACGTCAGCGGCAGGCTCAAGGACGGCATGCACGCGCTCGACGCGCTGACCGCCGCGTTCCCGGCCGGCACGCTGTCGGGCGCGCCGAAGGTGCGCGCGATGGAGATCATCGACGAGCTCGAGCCGGTCAAGCGCGGCATCTACGGCGGCGCGGTCGGTTATCTGGCCTGGTCCGGCAACCTCGACACCGCGATCGCGATCCGCACCGCCGTGCTCAAGGACGGCCAGATCCACGTGCAGGCCGGCGCCGGCATCGTCGCCGATTCCGATCCGCAGTCGGAATGGGAAGAGACGATGAACAAGGCGCGCGCGATGGTGCGGGCCGCGAGTCTGGCGACGGCCGGCAAAGCCTGAAGCTTTCTTCTGTCATTGCCGCGAAAGCGGGAATGACAGCGAATCAGGAAACCGCCGCCGCTTCCATCCGACGCGGCTGCTGCAACTTCCACAGCAGCGCCAGCGTCGACAACGTGACGGCCGTCGCCAGCCAGCCGATCACGCCGAAGTTCCCGAACGCCTCCGGCTGCGAGCCGACGATCAAACCCGAAGTCGCCGCCGCGAGGCCGGACGCCGCGTCGCTGCAGGCCATGTTGATCGACATGTAGCGCCCGCGCAGCGGTGGCGGCACGCGGTTGATCAGAAACGCGAGTGCCGGAATCGCGCGCGACGAGGTCAGCACCATGAAGGCGACGAAGATCGCGGCCACCAGCGGCAGCGGCGATGGCCGCAGATGCGTGAAGGCCAGATGCGGCGCGATGCTCGCGATCATCAGCAAGGCGAGCACGCGCACGGAGCCGAAGCGATCCGCGGCCTGGCCGATGAAGCGAGCGCTGACGAAAGTCGCCGCACCCGCGCACAGGTAGAACCACGACAGATCGGCCACCGCGATGGCGAGCGTGCCGCCGAGAAACGCGCCGATGTACGGCACGATCAGAAAGCCCGAAAAGACGATGCCGAAAGTCAGCAGCCAGCCGAGCGCCAGACCGGGCTGCGCGAAGATCGCGCCGATGCCGACGCGTACGCCGGACGCGGTGCGCGTCGACGGCAACCAGCGCGCGAGCAGCAGCCAGCAGACCAGCGCGAGCGCCGCGACGAACACGAACGGAGCACGCCAGCCCGCGATCGACGCGAGCCAGAGCCCGAGCGGAACGCCGGCGACCGCGCTCGCGCCGAAAGCCGACATCACCGTGCCGACCGCCTGCCCGCGTCGCGCGGGCTCGATGCGATCGCCGATCAGCGCCATCACCGTCGCGGTCATGAGTCCCGCGCAAGCGCCGGCGATCGCGCGCGCGAGCAGCAGCGCGCCGAAGCTCGACGCCGCTGCGCAGGCCAGCGTGGCGACGATGAAGCCCGCGTAGAGCGCGAGCAGCACGTGGCGCCGGTCGTAGCGATCGAGCGCCGCGGCGCCGAACAGCGCCGCACTCGCCGATGCGAGCGTGTAGACGCCGACGAGCCAGCCGAAGCTCGCCGCATCGACCGAGAACACGCGCATGACTTCGGCGCCGAGCGGCATCAGCACCATGTAGTCGAGCAGGTGCGTGAACTGCATCGCGGCGAGCAGCAGCAACAGGCGGCGCTGGTCGGCGGGCATCGGCGGCGGTGTCATGCGATCTTCCTTGATGAGTGCAGCGTGGAATCGACGCGCGCCGGCACGACCACCGGAGCGCCGTCGTCGGGCGCGCGCAGAATGTGCGAATCGATGCCGTAGAGCCGGCGCACGAGCGTGGTCGTGAGCACCTCGCGCGGCGAGCCATCGGCGACCACGCGGCCATCGGCGAGCGCGACGAGGCGATCGGCGTAGCGGCCGGCGCTCGACAGATCGTGCAGCACCATGACGATGCTGCGGCCGGCGTCGCCGAGTTCGCGGATCAGGCTCAGCAATTCCTGCTGATGACCCGGATCGAGCATGCTCGTCGGTTCGTCGAGCATCAGGATCGGCGTCTGCTGCGCGAGCACGAGCGCAAGCCAGGCGCGCTGGCGCTGGCCGCCCGAAAGCGTGTCGACGGGCTTGTCGGCGAAGTCGCTCAGGTTCGTGCGGGCCAGGGCTTCGCGCACGGCATCTTCGTCCGCGCTCGACCACGGCGCGAGCCAGCCGCGATGCGGATGCCGGCCGAAGGCGACGAGCGCCGAGAGCTTCAGGCCGGCGGGCGCTTGCGGAAACTGCGGCAGGAAACCGAGTTTCAACGCGAGGCTGCGCGCGGACAGCGAGTCGAGACTTTGCTCGCCGAGCGCGATGCGTCCGGACAAGGGTTTGTGCAAGCGCGCGAGACAGCGCAGCAGGGTCGATTTGCCGCAGCCGTTGGCGCCGACGATGGCGACGACTTCGCCGGCGCGTATGCGCAGGTCGACGCCCGCGAACACCGGCGTTCCGCCATAGCCGGCGCTCAGCGCCTCGACCACGATGTCCATCAGCGCAAACCCGCCGCGAGCGGCTGCGAGCGCAGCAGCAGCCAGAGCAGGAACGGTCCGCCGAGCAGCCCCGTGACGACGCCGGCCGGCAATTCGGCCGGCGGGACAGCGATACGGCCGAGCAGATCGGCGGCGAGCACGAGCATCACGCCGACGCTCGCCGCGAGCCACGGCGGAGCCGCGGCATCGGCGTGACGCGCGAGGATCGGCGCGACGATCGCGACGAAACCGAGCGGCCCGGCGACGCTGACCGCGAGGCCCGCGAGCGCCGCCGCGAGCAGCAGCACCGCGAGCCGCAGCTGCGGCAGACGCACGCCTAGGCTGCGCACGCTGTCGTCCTGCAAGCCCATCAGCGCGAGGCCGCGCTGCAAGGGAAGCAGTGCGATCAGACACAGCAGCAGCGCGAGCGCGGCGCTCGCCACAAGCGGCAGTCCGCGCCCGGCCAGACTGCCGACGCTGAACGCGTAAAGCCCGCCCGCATGCATGATCGGCAAGGTCGACATCGCGATGTCGAAACCCGCGCGCAGCAGGCTCGCGACGCCGAGCCCGACGACGATCACGCGATAGCCCTGCGTGCCGACGCCACCGGCGGCCACGAGCACGAACGCGACCGTCAGCAAGGCGCCGATCAGCGCGCACCACCACGGGCCGACGAGTCCGGCCGGGTTCAGCAGCAGGCTCAGCGCGAGCGCGAACAAGGCGCCGTCGTTGAGCCCCATCAGGTCCGGGCCCGCGAGCCGATTGCGCGCGAGCGTTTGCAGCAGGTAGCCGGACAGGCCGAGCGCGGCGCCGACCACGCAGGCCGCGAGCAGGCGCGGCAGGCGAATCTGCAGCACGAGCATCGGCAGCCAGTGCGGTGCTTGCGCATCGCCGATGCGCGCGAGTTGCAGCGGACTCAGCAGGGGCTGGCCGATGCACAGCCCGGCGAGCGCGAGCGGCGCGGCGACTGCGCTGAGCAGCAGCGCGAGGCGCGAGCGACTCATGCGCGCATTCCCGCACGCCCGAGCGCGAGCTGGCCGTCCGCACGCACCATGAAGATCAGCAGCGGAGCGCCGATCAGGGCGAGCAGCGCGCTCACGGGCGCCTCGTACGGCGCGACGACGAGGCGCGCGACGAGATCGGCCGCGAGCAGCAGCGCGGCGCCGATCAGCGCGGACGCCAGCAGCTGCGCGCCGATCGCGACGCCGGCGATCCGGCGCGCGAAATACGGCGCGAGCAGGCCGAGAAACGCGATCGGCCCCGCGAGCGCGACGGCGGTTCCGGCCAGCATCGCGACGATCGCGATCACCGCGGCGCGAATCCACGCGGGCCGCGCGCCGAGCGAGCGCGCCACCTCGTCGCCCAGGTGCAAGGCACCGAGCGGCCGATGCAGCAGCGCGGCGCCGACGAGTCCGAGCGCGATCAGCCACAGGCTCGGCGCGAGCAATCCGCCGGCCGAATGCGCGAGCGAGCCGAGCACCCAGAAGCGGAATTGATCGAGATTCGCCGCGCGTCCGAGCGTCGCCCAGGCCGTGAGACCCTGGCAGGTCGCCGCGAGCGCAAGCCCTGCGAGCACGAGGCGCAACGGCGAGGCTTCGCCACGTCCGCCGACGAGCCAGGCCAGCGCGCTGCCCACGAGCGAGCCGGCGAGCGCCCAGGCGATCTGTTGGTGCGGAGCGAGCGCGCCGCTCATGGCCAGGCCCATCGCGATCGCGAGCGCCGCGCCCGCGTTGACGCCGAGCAAGCCGGCTTCGGCGAGCGGATTGCGCGTGAGCGTCTGCAGCAGCACGCCGGAGACCGCGAGCGCGGCACCGATGCCGAGCGCCTTGAGCAGACGCGGGGCGCGCAAGTCGCCGAGCACCATGTCGGTGTAGGCGTCGCCGCTGTGCAGGCCTTGCAGCAGCCAGGCCAGCGATTCGTGCCAGCCGATGCGGCCCGCGCCCAGCGCGAGCGAGGCTGCGACGAGCGCGATCACGAGCACGGACAAGGCGGCAAGGATCTCGCGCCGCGGCATGCTCAGTCCGAAGCCTTCACTGCGGAGGCGGCCGGCAGCAGCGTGCGCTCGACATCGTCGAGCACCGCCTCGGCCGCGATCGGACCGCCGATGACGGTCCAGAGCATGGCGTCGACTTCGCGCACGTGGCCCGCGCGCGCCGCCGCCAGCGACGCGAACGCCGGCTCGGAACGCAGCGCGGCGACCGATTGCGGGTCGGGCGTGAAATTGCCGATGAACAGCCAGTCGCCGTCGATGTCGGCGAGCAGTTCGCGGCTCAGCGGTGGCGCATGGCCGGCACCCGCGGCGCGCTGCGCGGGCGGACGGATGAAGCCCAGCTCGGCGAGCACGCGGCCCGCGAAGGCATCGCCGAGCATCGCCATCGGCCCGTTCGGCGACAACCGCACGATGCTCACGCTTTCGCCTTCGTGTTCACGCAGCCTCGCGCGCAAGCCGAGCACGCGTTCGCGATGGCGCGCGAGAAACGCATCGGCCCGATCGCGACGACCGACCAGCGTGGCGATGCGCTCGAAACTCGCCTGCCAGGGCTCGCCGACCCTGAAGCTCACGGCGGTCGGCGCGATGGCGTTGAGCTGGGCCAGCAGCTGCGGATCGGGATGCCCGCCCGCGAGGATCAGGTCGGGCTGCAGCATCAGGATGCGATCGACCGACGGCTGGGCGAAATTGCCGACGCTGGCGATGCCGTGCGTGCGCTCACCGAGATACGCGGGCGGATGATCGCTGCCGCGTCCGTCGGTCGCGCCGGCCGGCGCCAGATCGAGCGCGAGCAGGCTGTCGAGATCGATTTCGCTGAGCGCGACGACGCGCTGCGGCGATTGCGGAACGCGCAGCTTGCGATCGGCCGCGTCGGTGACGTCGTGCGTGGTCGCGGCCGAGCCTTGGAATGCGGAGCCCGCCTGCGCGCCCGGCGAATCGGCGCGCTCGCCGCAGGCCGCGAGCACCAACGACAGGCACAGGCCCGATGCCGCGAAGATGATCCTGCGTCGATGCGACGGCTTCATGCTTCCTCGTCCATGAATCGATGGCGCTCCGCGTGGTAGTCCTCTTCGCGCTGCCCGCGCCGCCAGTACGGCACCGCATAGAGCCGGTCGCGGCGCAGGCCTTTTTCGAGCAGCAGCGCGCGTATCGCGGCAACCGCCGCGCGCTCGCCGGCGACGGTCGCCGAGGCCTTGTCGAGTGCGCTCCAGCGCGCCTTCGCGACGAGCGCGGGCAGCGGCGACTCCGCGTCGGGCGCGCACCGCAACCAGCGCAGCTCGATACCCGGCGGATGCCGCAGCGGCAGCTCGTCGGCGAGGTCGGCGATTTCGATCAGCGCGAGCCCTTGCGCCTGCGCGGGCAGGCGTTCGAGCGCCGCCGCGATCGCCGGCAATGCGGACAGATCGCCGCAGAACAGATGGCGCTCGGCATCGGCCCGATACAGCGCCGGGCCGCCCGGGCCGGCGAGTCCGATCGCATCACCGACACGCGCCTGCGCGGCCCATTTCGACGCCGGGCCACCGTTGCCGTGCAGCACGAAATCCACGCTCAGCGTGCCGCCTCGCGCATCGCGCCCGCGCAGGCTGTAGGTGCGCGCGATCGGACGCGGGCCGGGCGGCCACTCGACGCCGTTCGCGCCGAGTCGCGGCAGTTGCAGCGCCTGTCCGGGCGACGGAATGAACAGCTTGATGTGCGCGCCGGCCTGGCTTTCGGGGAAATCGTGCAGATCGGGGCCGCCCAGCAGCACGCGGCGCAGATGCGGGCTCAGCACGTGGGTGTCGATGACGGTCAGCCGCCGCGGCCGCGTGGGGCGCGACGGCTGGTGGGAGGCATTCATGGTGGGCTGCGAGGTCGAAAGCGACGCGGACATGGCGAGGCCGCACGCTAACCCGCGCCGCCGGCGCCGTGGCCGCGCGGCGACGCTTTTGATCCTTCGCAACAACAGTCCGCGCCTTGCGCAAAGACGCGGCAATTCGGATGACTTCTCGATTGACTGCATGACCGTGCGAACGCTCAGCTGCGCGCGCGCAACTGTCCCGGCGTGACGCCGAACTGGCGCCGGAACGCGGTCGCGAAATTCGCCGCGCTCGTGTAGCCGGCGATGTGCGCGGCCTCGCTCACGCTGATGCCTTCGCGCTCGAGCGAGGCGCGTGCGAGGCGCAGCCGACGCTGGCGCTGGTATTCGCACACGCTGTTGCCGGTCAGCGCGCGAAAGCCGCGCTGCAGCGTGCTCGTGCTCATGCCGATGCGGTTTGCGAGCGCATGCAGCGAGTCGTTGTCGCCTTCGCCGCTATCGAGATATTCGCGCAAGGCGGAGAGCCGCTTGCGCTCGCGCGGACGCAGGCCGGTCTGCGATCCGGGCTGCGCGCCGGCCTGCGATTCGGGCGGCTCGCCGGCGATGGCGGACAAGGCCTCGGCGGCCATTTCGAGACAGCGGCTCTCGAGAAACAGGCCTTGCAGCGGCGACGACGGCGCGTGCATTTCGACCACGTCGCTGGCCAGCGCGAGCAGGCGCGAAGACAGCCGCCAGCGCTGCACCGCCAGGTGCTCGTGCCGCAGCGCGCGAATGCGTGGATAGTCGCCGAGGCCGTCGCGGCTTTCGTCGAGCCACTGCGGGGCGAGCGCGAGCGTGACGACGCGCCGGCGTGCGCCGGCACGCAGCCGGCGCGTGAACGAATCGGTCTGGTTCAGCGCGATCGCCAGGCCCTCGTGCTGCGGGCGACGGTCGTCGCCGAGCCGCGGGCCGAGCTGGAAGCGGCGCTCGCCGTAGGACACGTCGGCCTCGCCCGACAGCGCCATCACCAGCAGCAGGCCGGGCGGCAGCGAGGACGAGACATCGAGATCGCGCTGATCGCAGACGTCCGAGGCGTAGAGCGACAGCCCGGGCCGCAGGCTGACTTCGCGCAGGCGGCCCTTCACGAGCGGCTCGCCCGAAGGCGCGCTGACGCCGCTGGAGCCGGCGGCCGTATCGAGTCCGTGGGCGACCAGCGCCTCGGTCCCGAAGCTCGGGCGGGCAAGACTTTTCCCGTGATGCATGTGAACCCTCTTCCTTGGCTCGAAGCGCCGGCTCGCAGCCTGCGCTGCCGGCAAAGCAATCCGCCGCAGCCGCAAAACCGGCCGGCGGCGACGCTTCAGAAAATAACGTCCCGAGTTGGTTAATGTAAATCATTCTCATATAAAGGGGCGGTTCTGGGGCTATGGGCATCAAAACGGACGTCAAACGAATGGCGGCGGCACCGACCGCCTTGCTGCTGCTCTGGGCGGGCGGCGCCTCGGCGCAGGCGGCGGACGAGCCGGCGAAGGAGCCGCCGCGGACGGCGGCCGTCGGCAGCAGCGCGATCGAACTCGCGCCGGTGGTGGTGCGCGAAGAATCCGTCGTCGATCCGGTCGCCCCGCCGATCACGCTCAAGGAGAGCCTCATCGAGCAGCCCGAGATCAATGTCGGCGGCAGCACCGCCTCGTCGCAGAAGGTGTTCGTCAACGGCATCGAGGAGATGAATCTCAACGTGCAGATCGACGGCGCGCGCCAGTCGAACAACGTCTGGCACCACAACGGCAGCACGCTGATCGATCCGCAGATTCTCAAGGCGGTGTCGGTGGACGCCGGCGTCGCGCCGGCCGACGCGGGCCCCGGCGCGCTCGGTGGCTCGATCCGCTATGAGACGCGCGATGCCGGCGACATGCTGCAGCCCGGCGACGACTTCGGCGCGTTTCTCGGTTTCGACTACGAAACCAATGGCGAAACCTTCAGCCAGAGTGGCGCGGCCTATGGGCGCGGCGGCGGACTCGAAGCGCTCGGCTACGTCAGCCACGGCGAGGGCAAGAACTACGAGGACGGCAACGGCGACGAGGTGATCGGCACCGGCGTCAACCTGCTCAGCACGCTCGCCAAGCTCGCCTACAGCGCGCAAGGCGGGCACCGCATCGAATTCTCGGGCCAGTACCTGGTCGACGACGACGTGCGGCCGATTCGCGCGAACTTCGCCGACGTCGGCGGGCGCAACCAGTTCGCGCGGAACAAGTTCGAGCGCCGCTCGGGCGTGCTCGAATACACCAACACGCAGCCGACGGCCTGGTTCGATCCGACGCTGCGCATCTCGTTCAACGAATCGTCGATCGAGCGTCCCTCGCCGACCGGCACCGCCATGCGCATCTATTTCGATTCGGCCGTGAAAAGCGTCAGCGGCCTCGCGCAGAACCGCTTCGTGACGCCCTGGGGCCAGCTCACGACGGGCCTGGATTTCTACGAGGATCGCTCCGAGACCAACAACTACGCGCGCATCGACAAGGAGCGCGCGACCAACATCGGCATCTTCGCGCAGCTGCGCACCGACGCGAGCCGGCCGCTGAGCGCCTCGGCCGGCCTGCGCGTCGATACGCAGCGGTACGAATCGGTCGACGACCGCGACATCGACAACAGCGGCCTGAGCCCGAACCTGTCGCTGCGCTACACATTCACGCCGTCCTTCGCGCTCACGGCCGGCTACTCGTACGTGTTCGGTGGACTGCAGCTGCTCGAATCGGCGCTGTTCCATGCGGCCGAATACACCTACGCCGACGACGTCGATGCGCAAAAAGCGCGCAACGCCAAGCTCGGCCTCGAATACCGCGAAGGCGGCCTGAAGCTCGGCGTCGAAGGCTTCGACACGCGGATCACCAACAGCCCGGACGTCGACATCGAACCCGGCGTGCGCCACAACGGCCCGGACCTCGAAACCCGGGGCGTCAACGTCGAGGCCGCCTACGACTGGAGCCGTGCCCGCATCGGCGCCTACTACACGCATGCCGAGCTCGAATACGGCGATGCGGGCATTCGCACGTTTGCACCGACCTTCGGCACGCCGGTCGGCGACGTGCTCAAGCTCAGCGGCGCCTACGCCTGGCCCGCGCAAGGCCTCGTCGCCGGCCTGACCGCCGAATTCACGCTCGACTACGACCACGACGATGCGAGCGAAACGCCCGATCTGGCCGGCTACGAAGTCGTGAACCTGTACGCGGAATACAAGCCTACGCGGCTGCAGGCGCTGACGCTGCGCATCGCGGCCGACAACGTGTTCGACCAGGACTACGTCGACCGCTTCAGCACCTCCAACGCCGAGAACCTCAACATCCGGCCGCTGATGGCGCAGGGCCGCAGCTTCGTCTTCACGACGCGCTTCAGCTTCTGAAAACCCGATGCCGGGCGGTCGGATGTCCGCCCGGCTTTCCTCTCCCGGTCAGCCGTTGCCGCCGGGATCATCTGGAGGCCTCATGGACGACGACCGGCAACCTCATTTCCTCGGCGAAGAGCCGCGCAGTTCCGCACTCTCCCCCGCTCTCGACGACAGCGCCAACGCCTTGCTGCTGCGCTACGACGCCGCGTCGAGCTTCTTCTTCGCCTCACCGCGCCGGACCCTGCTCGGCGAAGGACTGCGCGTGCGCCTGCAGTGGTCGCGCAGCGATACGCGCGCCCAGCTGCAAGGCTTGTTCGAGGCGCTGCGCGCCGAAGGCTCGCCGTCGCCGCTCATCGTCGGCGCCTGGCCGTTCGACAGCGAGCAGGCGCCAGTGCTCTACGTGCCGAAGCAGATCGCGCGCGCCGGTGCCCTGCTGCACGATCGGCTGCCACCGACGCGGCCCGCGGCCCGGCACTGCACGATCCACGAGCGTCCATCGGCTGCCGAATACGCGCGCGGCGTCGAAGCCGCGATCGCGCGCATGCACGACTCCGAGCTACGCAAAGTCGTGCTGTCGCGATCGCTCGACATCGTCAGCGACGCGGCGATCGACCAGTCGCAGCTGCTGCGCAACCTGGCCCGGCGCAATCCTTCGGGCTACAGCTTCGCGGTCGAATTGCCCGTCGTCACGCGCGGCTGCTCACCGCGACGGCTCATGGGCGCGAGTCCCGAACTGTTGCTCGAACGGCGCGGCAATCTCGTCATCGCCAATCCGATCGCGGGCAGCGTTCCGCGCTGTGCCGACGCGGACGAAGATCGGCGTCGCGGCAAAGGCCTGGTCTCGTCGGACAAGGATCGTCACGAACACGAGCTCGTCGTCGACGCGGTGCTCGAAGCGCTGCGCCCGTATTGCCGCGCGATCGAATGCGCGGGCACGCCGTCGGTGATCTCCACGCCCTCGCTCTGGCATCTGTCGACGCAGGTGATCGGCGTGCTGCGCGACAGCGCGACGACCTCGCTCGAAGTGGCGCAGGCGCTGCATCCGACACCGGCCGTCTGCGGCGAGCCGCGTGCGATGGCGCGCGACTTCATCCGCGAAAAAGAGCCGTTCCCGCGCGGCCTGTTCACCGGCATGGTCGGCTGGTGCGATGCCAATGGCGACGGCGAATGGGCGGTGACGATCCGCTGCGCCGAAGTCGAAGCCGGGCGCGCGCGCCTGTTCGCCGGCGCCGGCATCGTGCCGGCCTCCGATCCGCAGCTCGAAGTCGCCGAGACCGGCGCCAAGTTCCGCGCGATGCTCGATGCGCTCGGCGTGGAGCATCGCGCATGAGCGGCCCCGTCCAGGAAGTTGACCTGACGCCCTGGCCCGAGGATTTCGCGCGACGCTATCGCGAACGCGGCTACTGGCGCGGCCAGAGCCTCGGCGCCTTCCTGCGCGAGCGCGCACACCAATATGGCGAACGCATCGCACTGATCTGCGGCGCCCGGCGCTGGACCTATCGCGAACTCGACACGCACGCGGATGAAGTCGCAGCGGGACTGCAGGCACTGGGCCTGCGTGCGGGCGATCGCGTGGTCGTGCAGCTGCCGAACGTCGCCGAATTCTTCGTCGTCTGCTTCGCCTGCTTTCGTCTCGGCGTGATTCCGGTGATGGCCCTGCCCGGACATCGGCGCGCGGAGATCGCCTCGTTCTGCGCGATCAGCGGCGCAGTGGCCTACCTGATCGCCGAGCGAGGAGCCGACGGCTACGACTACCGCCAGCTCGCGCGCGAGCTGCTTGCACATCCGACGAGCCTGCGGCACGTCATCGTCGCCCAGGGCGATGCAGCCGAATTCATCGCGCTCGACACCTTGCGCCATGAAGTGCGGCCCTTGCCCGAGCGCGACGCCGGCGAAATCGCGCTGCTGCAGCTGTCGGGCGGCAGCACCGGCACGCCCAAGCTGATTCCGCGCACGCACGACGATTATCTCTACAGCGTGCGCGCGAGCGCCGCGATCTGCGAGTTCGGCACCGACACCGTGTTTCTCGCCGTGCTGCCGCTCGCGCACAACTTTCCGCTCAGTTCGCCGGGCACGCTCGGCACGCTCTGCGCGGGCGGCTGCGTCGTCGTCGCCCCACGTCCCGATCCGGCGACCGCCTTCGCGCTGATCGCCGAGCATGCGGTCACCCAGGCCGCACTCGTTCCGGCCTTGCTGCTGGGTTGGCTCGATGCAGCGACGTCGCGTGGCCGCGAAGCGCTCGCGAGCCTGAAACTCGTGCAGGTCGGCGGCGCGAGCCTGTCGCCCGAAGTCGCGGCGCGCGTACGGCCGACGCTCGGCTGCGCACTGCAGCAGGTGTTCGGCATGGCCGAAGGGCTCGTCAACTACACGCGCAGCGGCGATGACGACACGCGCATCCTGCATACGCAGGGACGGCCGATTTCGGACGACGACGAAATTCGCATCGTCGACGACGAGGATCGGGATGTCGCAATCGATGAAGTCGGCCACCTGCTCACGCGTGGGCCGTACACGATCCGCGGCTACTACCGCGCAGCCGAGCACAACGCGCGCGCGTTCACGGCCGACGGCTTCTACCGCACCGGCGATCGCGTTCGGCGCGACGCGCAGGGCTACATCCAGGTGGTCGGTCGCGCCAAAGACCAGATCAATCGCGGCGGCGAGAAGATCGCGGCCGAAGAAGTGGAGCACCAGCTGCTCACGCATCCGCAGGTCCGCAACGTGGCGCTCGTCGCGGTTCCCGATGCGTTTCTCGGCGAGCGCAGCTGCGCCTTCGTCGAGCTCGCGCAGCCCGACGCGCAACCGCGCTCGCGGCTCGCGCTCGAACTCAAGATGCACCTGCGCGGGCGCGGCATCGCCACTTACAAGATTCCAGACCGCATCGAGTTCGTCGACGCGCTGCCACTGACCGCGCCCGGCAAGGTCGCCAAGCAACAGCTGCGCGAGCGCCTGCATGAGCAGGCGGCGAATGCGATGCCCCTGCACCGGAGCCATCCATGAGCATTCCCCGCATTCAGTCCTACGCGATGCCGACGCAGTGGCCGCAGGCCAGGCCGGCCTGGAAAATCGAGGCCGCGCGTTCGGTGCTGCTCGTGCACGACATGCAGCAGTACTTCGTCGATTTCTTCGACATGGACGCGGCGCCGGTTCCACAGCTCGTCGCCAACATCCAGCGACTTTGCGATGCGGCGCGCGAGGCCGGCGTGCCGGTGGTCTACACCGCGCAGCCCGGCAACCAGGATCCGCGCGATCGCGCCCTGCTGACCGATTTCTGGGGCCGGGGCCTGGCCGACGAGCCCGAGGTGACGCGCATCCTGCCGGCCCTGCAACCGCAGGCCGGCGACACCGTGATGACCAAGTGGCGCTACAGCGCGTTCAAGCGCTCGCCGCTCGAGGCCTTCATGCGCGAACGCGGCCGCGACCAGCTCGTCATCTGCGGCGTCTACGCGCACATCGGCTGCCTGATGACGGCAGCCGAAGCCTTCATGCTCGATCTGGAGGCCTTCCTGATCGCCGATGCGCTCGGCGATTTCTCGCTGCAGGAACACGAGTACGCGCTGCAGTACGCGGCGAGGCGCTGCGCGCAGGTCAACGGCACCACGCAGGCCGTCAACGAATTCCGGCGCGCCCTGTCGGCCGGCTTCGATCGCAGGCGCCTGCGCAGGGAAGTCGCGGCGCAAATGGAGATCGACCCCGATGCCCTGCACGACGACGACGACCTGCTGCTCATGGGCCTGGACTCGGTGCGGCTGATGGCGCTCGTCGAGCGTTGGAGACGCATCGGCCTGGCCGCCGATTTCGCCGAACTGGCCGAAGCACCGACGCTCTCGTCCTGGGCCGATCGCCTGCGCCTCAACACAGCGGAGACCGACCGTGCCTGACGATCTGCGGTCCTCCGCGCTGGCCGGTGAAACACTCGCGCTCACGCAGGCGCAGCTCGGCGTTCTGCAGGGCCAGCGGATGGCCGGCGACGACGCCGTGTTCCATGCGGCCGAATGCGTGGAGCTAAGCGGCGAACTCGATGCAAGGGCTTTCGAGCAGGCGCTTCGCGACACCGTGCTCGAAGCGCAGCCACTGCATCTGCGCGTGTTCGAGCGCGACGGCCAATTCCAGCAGCAACTCGTCGAGCCCCGCGCGCCGGCCTTGTACTGCCGCGACCTGAGCGGGCCGGACTGCGAGAGTCGCCTGCAGGCCGAGTTGCGCGAGGCGCTCGCGGCGCCGTTCGACGCGGACGGCGGCCAGCTGTTCGAGCACCGGCTCTACAAGCTCGATGCTCAGCGCCATGTCTGGCTGCATCGCGCGCATCATCTGCTGCTCGACGGCTACGGCTTCCAGCTCGTCACACGCCGGGTCGCTGCGCGATATGCGGCGCTGCGCGCGGGCGGCGATTGCGCGGCGACGAGCTTCGGCGATCTGCGCGCCGTGGTCGCAGCCGATGTCGCGTATCAGCAATCGGCCGATCGCGAAGCCGATCGGCGTTTCTGGCTCGAGACGCTCGCCGGCCTGCAGCCCGTGAGCCTGTCGCGCTCGCCCTCGCCGGGCATCGGCCGTGGGCGACGCCACGGTGGCACGCTCGCGAGCGGCACGAGCGCGCGGCTCAAGTCGCTCGCGGCCGAAATCGGCCTGAGCTGGCCGGAGTTGCTGATCGCGGGCTTCGCCGGCTACCTCGGCGTTCAGGGTGCTTCGAACGGACCAGGCCGCGACGTGGTCATCGGCCTGCCGATCATGCAGCGACTCGGCGGCCCGGCTTCGCGCACGCCGTGCACGGCGATGAACGTGATGCCCTTGCCGGTGCCGCGGGCCGGCGAGCAGGCGCTGCCCAAGCTCGCCAAAGCGGTGCGCGAAAACCTGCAGCGCCTGCGCCCGCACGCGCGCTATCGCTTCGAGCATCTCGAGGGCGATCTCGAAGCCGCTGGCTATGCGCGCGGCCTGCTCGCGACCGAAATCAACGTGATGCCGTTCGAACATCCCACACGCTTCAGCGACTGCACGGCGCAGACGCGCATCCTCGCGGCCGGTCCGGTCGAAGACCTGGCCGCGATCTTCATCGCACGCGCGGACGACATCGGCTTCGATCTCGACGGTCGCCCGCAGAACTACACGCTCGCAGAGCTCGCTTTGCACTGGAGCGGCTTCGGCGACTTTCTCGAAGACTGGCTCGGCGCGCCCTGGAGCGCGGCACGCAGTATCGGAGCGCCGCGATGAAGGCGAACGCCCAGCTCGAACCGGGCATCGCGGTCGTCACCGGCGCAGCGCAGGGCATCGGCCTGGCCGTCGCGCGCGCTCTCGCCGATGCGGGCGTTACCGTCGCCGCGCTCGACCGGCAGGCCGGCTTGCTGCACGGAGCCTGCGCGCAGCGCGAGGCGCTGCATCCGTTCGCGGTCGACCTGCGCGAGGCCGCCGAGGTCGAAGCGGTGATCTCACGCATCGAGCAGGTGCTCGGGCCGATCGCCTACCTCGCGAGCGTCGCCGGCGTGCTGCACACCGGCAGCCTGCTCGATGGCGACGACGAAACCTGGTTGCAGAGTTTCGCGGTCAACACACATGGCAGTTTCCACGTCTGCCGCGCGGTCGCGCGGCGCATGCGCGAGCGGCGTCGCGGGGCCATCGTCGGCGTCGGCTCGAACGCCGCGAGCACGCCACGCCTGGCCATGGGCGCCTATGCGGCGAGCAAGGCCGCGAACGCGCAGTTCATGCGCTGCCTGGGCCTGGAACTCGCCGAATACGGCGTGCGCTGCAACCTGGTTTCGCCGGGCTCCACCGACACCGAGATGCAGCGCCGCTACTGGCGGAACGGCGTCGACGCTGAAACGGTGATCGCGGGCTCGCTCGCGCAGCATCGGCTCGGCATTCCGCTGCGCCGCATCGCCACGCCCGAGGACATCGCCGACAGCGTGCTGTTCCTGCTGTCGGAGTCGGCGCGCCACATCACGCTGCAGGACCTGATCGTCGATGGCGGCGCCACGCTCGGGCGCTGAGGTGGACACGCGCATGCTGCGCTTCGCGAGCTGCCGCTATCGGCTCGATGCCACGCAGCTGCCGGCCTTCGCCGCCAGCACACATGCGCTGCCGCCGAGCCTGCAGCGAGCCGCGCTCAAGCGACAGATCGAATTCATCGCCGGCCGCCGCTGCGCCGAACGCGCGCTGCGCGCGGCCGGCTGCGCGGACGCATCGCCGCTCGCGATCGCCGGCGATCGCAGGCCGCTGTGGCCCGCCGGGTACACGGGCTCGATCAGCCATAGCGACGGACTCGCGATCGCGGCGGTCAGTGCCTCGCCCGACATCGCCGTCGGGCTCGACGTGCAAGGCCGCTTGAACACCGCGCAGGCCGAGGCGCTCGCAGAGCGGATCGCGACGGCGGACGAGCGTCGCCGGCTCGGTGCGTGGCCCGATCCGCAGCTCGCGATCAGCATGCTCTGGGCGCTCAAGGAGAGCGTCTACAAGGCGCTCTCGCGGCGCATCGAAACACCCTGCGGCTTCGATGACGTCGAGCTGCTCGATGTCAGCGTCGACACCGGCGAGGCCCGGCTGCGACTGCGGCGCGATCTCGGCGGTGGCCTGCGCGCAGGCTCCACGCATGCGGCTCGCATGCGGGCCCGGCGCCGGCATGTGATGGCGCTGTGCGTCACGCACGCGCGACCCGAAAACTAGATCGACGATGCCGGCGTCGCGCGCGGCGCCTGCTCGCGCACCTTGGCGATGAAATCGCGAATGTAGGCGCGGCTCGCGAGACTCTCGGGCATCGCCGCGTGCAGCTCGCAGTGCACGCCCTTGGGGCCCAGCGGAATGCCGACGACGTAGCCGCGATCGAGGTACGGACGCACGCTCCATTCGGGCAGCGCGGCGATGCCGCGGCCGCTCGCGACGAGCTGCAGGATCGCGATCGTGAGCTCGGCGTTGCGGCGGTGCGGCTTGATGTCCTGCGGAGCCAAAAAATGCCGCACGACGTCGAGCATGGCGTCGTCGACCGGATAGCTGATCAGCGTTTCGCCGATGAAATCCTGTGGCTGCAGCCAGGCCTTCTGCGCATACGCGTGCCGCGGCGAAACGATCGCGAGCGTCTCATACGTGAACAGATGCTCGGTGACGACGCCCGCGCGCTTCGGCGGCTCGTCGTGGATCACCGCGAAGTCCGCGATGCCGTTCTCGACGAGCGTGGTCGGCTCGGTGTGAAAGCCGCTGACGATGTCGAGCTCGACTTCGGGCCAGTGCTCGCGCAGCGCGTCCATCGCGGGCATCAGCCAGTCGAAGCAAGTGTGGCATTCCACCGCCACGCGCAGCTCGCCGCTGCGACCCGAGACCCACTGCGCCACTTCACGCTCGGCCTGCGCGGTGATCTGCACGACCTCGCGCGCCGCCTTCAGCAGGCGCGAGCCGGCCTGGGTGAAGCGCAGCGGCTTGGTGTTGCGCTCGAACAAGGGCGTTCCGTAATGCGTTTCGAGCGCCTTGAGCTGGTGCGAGAGCGCCGACTGCGTCACGAACACGCGGTCGGCCGCCTTGGCGAGCGAGCCGGTGTCGGACAGTGCGATCAGCGTCTGGAGATGGCGGATGTCGAGCGGGGACGAGGCCATGAATGAAACTCAAGTGAAATGACAATTCTTTGAGATTGAATCATATGGCCCTGAGCCGGACCATGCGCGCCTTCTCCGCTCACGAGCTTTTGCATGACCGCTTCCATCGCCACGCATGTCCTCGGCTACCCGCGCATCGGCGCCCGCCGCGAACTCAAGACCGCCGTCGAGTCGCACTGGAAAGGAACGCTTTCGGCCGACGAACTGCACTGCGTCGCCGCCGGCCTGCGGGCCCGGCACTGGGCGCAGCAGAAAGCGGCCGGACTCGATGTCGTCACCGTCGGCGACTTCGCCTTCTACGATCATCTGCACAACGCCACCGCGCTGTTCTCGGCCGCTCCGCAACGCTTCGGCCTCGGCGATACGGTCGACCTGGCCGGCTACTTCGCGATGGCGCGCGGCACCGCGCAGCAGCCCGCACTGGCGATGAAAAAGTGGTTCGACACCAACTACCACTATCTGGTCCCCGAGATCGGCCCGCAGACCACGTTCAGGCTCAACCGCGACTGGCTGCTGCCCGAGGTGCGCGAGGCGCTCGCGCTCGGCCATGCGGTGAAGGTCGCGCTGCCCGGCCCGCTGACCTGGCTGTGGCTGTCGGCAGCCGAGCCGGGCTTCGACAAGCTGCGGCTGCTGTCGCTGCTGCTCAACGGCTACTTCGCGCTGCTGAGCGAGCTCAGGCAGCTCGGCGTGCGCTGGGTACAGCTCGACGAGCCGGTGCTGTCGCTCGACCTGCCGGCGGAGTGGATCACGGCCTACGGCGTGGTCTATCGCGAACTGGCCGGCGCCGGCCTGCCGCTGCTGCTCGCGACTTACTTCGGCGGCGTCGCCGAGCACGCCGCCTGGCTCAAGCAACTGCCGATCGCCGGCCTGCATCTGGACCTCGTGCGTGCACCGGACCAGCTCGCCGCGTTTCTCGACGACTGGCCCGAAGACAAAGTGCTCTCGCTCGGCGTGATCGACGGCCGCAACCTCTGGCGCAGCGATCTGGGTACGGCACTCGCCACGCTCGACGCGGCCAAGGGCCGGCTCGGCGAGCGCCTGTGGGTATCCACCTCCTGCTCGCTGCTGCACGTGCCGCACGATCTCGCGCAGGAAACCCGGCTCGATCCGCGCATCAAAAGCTGGATGGCGTTCGCCGAACAGAAGCTCGGCGAACTCGCCCTGCTCAAGCGCGCGCTGAACGAAGGCGTAGCGGTCGTCGCCGAGCAGCTTCAAGCCGCAGCGGCTGCGATCGAGGACCGTCGCAATGCACCGAGTACGAAGCGCGACGACGTGCGCGCACGCGTCGCCGCATTGAACGACCGCGATATGCAGCGCCGGTCGGCTTTCGCCGACCGCATCGTGGCCCAGCAGGCGGTGCTGCAACTGCCGAAGCTGCCGACGACGACGATCGGCTCGTTCCCGCAAACCGCCGAGATCCGCGCCGCGCGCGCCGCGTTCAAGGCCGCCAGCATCACGGAGGCCGACTACGTCACCGCGATGCAGAACGAAATCCGCTTCGTCGTCGACCAGCAGGAGCAGCTCGGCCTCGACGTGCTCGTGCATGGCGAGCCCGAGCGCAACGACATGGTCGAATACTTCGGCGAGCAGCTCGATGGCTACGCGTTCACGCAGTTCGGCTGGGTGCAGAGCTACGGCTCGCGCTGCGTGAAGCCGCCGGTGATCTACGGTGACGTCTCGCGCCCGAAGCCGATGACGGTGGAATGGTCGCGCTATGCGCAAAGCCTCACGGCCAGGCCGATGAAGGGCATGCTCAGCGGGCCGCTGACGATGCTGTTCTGGAGCTTCGTGCGTGACGATCTGCCCAAGCGCGAAGTCGCGCTGCAGCTCGCACTCGCACTGCGCGACGAAGTGCTCGACCTCGAAGCCGCCGGCATCAAGCTGATCCAGATCGACGAGCCGACGATTCGCGAAGGCCTGCCGCTCAAAAAGGCCGACTGGCCCGAGTATCTGGACTGGGCCGTGCGCGCGTTTCGTATCACGGCCGCAAGCGTACGCGACGAAACGCAGATCCACACACACATGTGCTACTCGGAGTTCAACGACATTTTGCCTGCGATCGCCGCGCTCGACGCCGATGTCATCACCATCGAAACCTCACGCTCGCGCATGAAGCTGCTCGAAGGCTTCGCCGAGTTCCGCTATCCGAACGACATCGGCCCGGGCCTCTACGACATCCACTCGCCGCGCGTTCCGGCCGCCGAAGAAATGAGCGAGCTGCTGCAACGCGCGCTCAAAGTGGTGCCGGCCGAGCGCCTGTGGGTGAACCCCGATTGTGGCCTCAAGACGCGCGGCTGGCCGGAGACCGAGGCGGCCTTGAAGACGATGGTCGCAACCGCGCGTCAGGCGCGTGAAAGCCTGGCCTGATGCAAAGCCCAGAGTCGATTGAGGTCCGCACGACGGCGCGCGAAAGCCCAGCTTTGGCTGCGCCTGCATTCGATTGGCTGTCCCGATTCGTCTTCGTCGACTCCGATACTGAAATTGACGAAGACACCCATGTTCACAGCGCCGCCTGTAGCTGCCAGTTCCGTGGCGTATAACTTCGAGGTTGCCGATTCCCATGTACAAGCACGCACCGAATCTCGCTGTCTTCGATCCTGAACTCGATGCCGTCATCCACGCGGAAAACGTTCGGCAGGAAGCACACATCGAGCTGATCGCCTCGGAAAATTACGCCTCGCCGGCGGTGATGGAAGCGCAGGGCTCGCAGCTCACCAACAAGTACGCCGAAGGCTATCCAGGCAAGCGCTACTACGGTGGCTGCGAGCACGTCGACGTCGCCGAACAGCTCGCCATCGACCGGCTCAAGCAGCTCTTCGATTGCGACTACGCCAACGTGCAGCCGCACTCGGGCGCGCAGGCCAATGCCGCGATCTTCCTCGCCCTCGTGAACCCGGGCGACACCGTCATGGGCATGAACCTCGCCCAGGGCGGTCACCTGACGCACGGCAACCCGGCGAACTTCTCGGGCAAGCAGTACAAGATCGTGCCGTACGGCCTCGACACCGAGACCGGCCTGATCAACTACGACGAAATGGAGCGCATCGCGCTCGAAACCAAACCGAAGATGCTGATCGGCGGGTTCTCGGCGTATTCGCGAGTGAAGGACTGGAAGCGCATGCGCGAGATCGCCGACAAGGTCGGCGCCTGGTTCTGGGTCGACATGGCGCACATCGCGGGGCTGGTCGCCGCCGGTGAATACCCGAGCCCGCTGCCGTACGCGCACGTCGTCACGAGCACCACGCACAAGACCCTGCGCGGTCCGCGCGGCGGCATCATCCTGACCAAGGGCCAGCCGGAGGACTTCAACAAGAAGTTCCAGAGTGCGGTGTTCCCGGGCATCCAGGGTGGCCCGCTCATGCACGTGATCGCGGCCAAGGCCGTGGCGTTCAAGGAAGCGCTCGACCCGAGCTTCAAGACCTACCAGAAGCAGGTCATCGCCAACGCGCGCGCGATGGCGGGCGTGCTGCTCGAACGCGGCTACAAGGTGGTGTCGGGCGGAACCGACAACCACCTGTTCCTGCTCGACCTGATCGCCAAGAACGTGACGGGCAAGGACGCCGAAGCCCTGCTCGGCAAGGCGCACATCACGGTCAACAAGAATTCGGTGCCGAACGATCCGAAGTCGCCGTTCGTGACGAGCGGCCTGCGCCTGGGCTCGCCGGCGAGCACGACGCGCGGTTTCAGGGAAGCCGAGATGCAGCAGGTCGCGAACTGGATCGCCGATCTGGTCGACACGCTGTCGGCCGGTGGAGACACCGAAGCCGCGGCGGCCAAGGTGCGCGAGGAAGTCTCCGCGCTCTGTGCGCGGTTTCCGGTTTACGGCAAAGCCTCGTGAGGAACGAGACGCAACAACAAGAGCGACGCTCCGGCCGTTACGCACTTCTTCGCCTCACCCCTCACGTCCCCACATCGCGACCGCGCGTCTCGGGCAGCATCAGTGCGCCGACGATCACGGTGACGAGCGCGAAGAACAGCGGATACCAAAGTCCGGCGTAAATGCTGCCGCTCGCCGCGACGAGTGCGAACGCGGTCGGTGGCAGCAGGCCGCCGATCCAGCCGTTGACCGCGTGATACGGAATCGACATGCCGGTGTAGCGGATGCGCGCCGGAAACAGCTCGACCATGATCGCGGCGACGGGCGCATAGGTCATCGCAGAGAACAGGCAGAGCACGCTCAGTAGCGCGACGATGCCGATGGCATTGAGGTTCGAAGCCTGTGGCGACGCCGGATAGCCGGCCTCGCGAATCGCGGTTTCCAGGCGGCGGTGAAACTCGGCGCTGCGTGCAGTGAATTCCGCATCGGCCAGTCCTGCGCCGTCGAAACTCTCGATCTGCACCTCGCCGATGCGAACACTCGCGACGCCGCCCGGTGAGGCTTTCACGTTCGCATAGTCGATGCTGTTCTTCGCGAGCCAGGCCTTGGCGATGTCGCAGGAACTCCGGAACGCCGCCGCACCGACCGGATTGAACTGGAACGAGCAATCCTGTGGATCGGCGATCACCTGCACGGGCGCGGATTCACGCGCAGCCGCGAGTTCCGGATTGGCGAAATGCGTGAGTCCCTTGAAGATCGGGAAGTACAGCAGCGCCGCGAGCACGCAGCCGCCGACGATCAGCGGCTTGCGGCCGATGCGATCGGACAATGCGCCGAACAGCACGTAAGACGGCGCGGTGATCGCGACCGCGACGCCGAGCAGCAGGTTCGAGGTCAGCGCATCGAGCCTGAGTGTCTGCGTGAGAAAAAACAGCGCGTAGAAATGGCTCGCGTACCAGACCGTCGCTTGCCCGGCGCTCACACCGAAGGCGACGACCAGGCCACGACGGATGTTCGGCCAGGAGCCGTAGGCCTCGCGCAGCGGCGCTTTCGAAACGCGGCCTTCGGCCTTCATGCGCTGGAACACCGGCGATTCCTGCAAGGACATGCGCACCCAGACCGACACGATCAGCAGCAGCGCCGACAGCAGAAACGGGACGCGCCAGCCCCAGGCGCTGAACGCGGCTTCGCCCATCGATGCGCGAACCAGCGCGATCACCGCGAGCGACAGCAGCAAACCGCCAGCGGCCATCGTCTGGATCCAGCTCGTCAGATAACCGCGCTTGTCGTCCGGCGCATGTTCGGCCACGTAGATCGCGGCGCCACCGTATTCACCGCCGAGCGCCAGGCCCTGCAACATGCGCAGCGCGACGAGCAGCATCGGCGCAGCGATGCCGATGCTCGCGTACGAAGGCAGGCAGCCGACGAGCACGGTCGACAGGCCCATGACGACGATCGTGATCAGGAAGGTGTGCTTGCGTCCCGAGCGATCGCCGAGCCGGCCAAACACGAGCGCGCCGAACGGTCGCGCAGCGAAACCGACCGAAAACGTCAGCAGCGCGAAGATGAAAGCTGCGGTGTCGTTGACGCCCGAGAAGAAATGCTTGCTCGTGATCGCCGCGAGCGCGCCATACAGGAAGAAGTCGTACCACTCGAACAGCGTGCCGAGCGACGAGGCCAGCACCACCTTGCGTTCGGATGGACTCATGTTTCGGATGCTCCCCTCTGTTTTTCTGGCTGTGATGAAGCTCAGCGTTCGAGCAGCGAAGGCGCCGCGCGCTGCACGCAATCCTGCCGATCGCAGACCTTGCAGCCCAGGCCGATGCTCGTGCTCGCATCAGGCTCGGACAGATCGAGCCCGCGCGAATAGATCAGCCGATGCGCGTGCCGCAGGTCGCAGCCGAGCCCGACCGCGAAGGTCTTCTGCGGACGTCCGTAGCCGATCGGCCCGCTGACGACGCGCCTGGCGATCCACAGATAGCTGCGTCCGTCCGGCATGCGCGCGATCTGCGACAGCACTTTGTCGGGTTGCGAAAATGCCTCGTAGACGATCCAGAGCGGACAGGTGCCGCCGACGCGCGAGAAATGGAAATCCGCCGCCGAATGCCGCTTCGACACGTTGCCCGCGCGATCCACGCGCACGAAGAAGAACGGCAGGCCCGGCAAGCCCGGACGCTGCAAGGTCGACAGGCGATGACACACGGCTTCGAAACCGACGCCGAAGCGGCTCGACAGGCGCTCGATGTCGTAGCTGAGTTCTTCGGCCGATTGCAGGAAGCGCGTGTACGGCATCACGAGCGCACCGGCGAAGTAGTTCGCGAAGCCGATGCGCGCGAGCCGGCGCGATTCGCCCTCGGCGAAACCGCCGTCGCGGATCAGCGCGTCGATGACAGGCCGCATTTCGAGCGCCGCAAGCTGGAACGCCATTTGAAACGCCTGCTGTCCGGGCCGCAGGAAGTCGGCCAGATGCAGGGTCTTGCTGCGCTCGTCGTAGCGCTGCTTCTCGGAATTTTCGGAACCGCCGATCAGCACGCGCACGCCGTGGCGCTCGGCGAGTCGCGTCGTGAGCGCCTGCGCCGCATCGCCGACGATGAAGTCTCCATCGACGAAGATCGCCTCGGCCGCTTCGTCGAGCTCGACGATGTGGTTGTGCCGGCGGTTGAAGTAATCGCGCACTTCTTCGTGCTTGCCGAGCAGGCTGAAGGACGGCAGGTGGTTGCTGTCGCCGACCGTGGCGACGAGCGTGTCCGCGCGCTCCGAAGCGACACGCGCGCGCCGATGCAGTTCGAGCAGCACGCGCGCGACGCCCGGCATGTTCGCCGCGAGCGCGCGCGTCTCGGCGAGCGAGACCGTGTCTCCGCCGACTTCGGCGAGCACGTCGCGCACGTCGGCGATCAGGCGGGCCTCGTCGTTGTCCGAAAACATCTGCACGTCGACGCCGAACTGCGCGTTGATGCGCAGCAGGATCGGCACCGTGAGCGGCCGCTGGTTGTGCTCGATCTGGTTCAGATAGCTCGGCGAAATGCCGAGCGTCTTGGCGAGCGCCACCTGGCTGATGCCGCGCTCCTCGCGCAGCCGCTGCAGGCGCACGCCGGCGAAGGTTTTAGACATGGCGACCTTCGCAAACTTTGCAAACGCGGTTCCGATACTTGGCAAATCTTCGCAATTTCAGTTCTTCCGCCGAAGTCATGGATGCGAATAATGCAAAAACGCACTGGCACTGACCAGCGCACCACGCAAGAGAAAGGAACCGCGATGTCCACACCAGCCCCCGTGCCGACCGTCAAGCTGCTGATCGGCGGCCAGTTCGTCGATTCCACCAGCACCCAGTGGCGCGAGGTGATCAACCCGGCCACGCAGCAGGTGCTCGCCCGCGTTCCGTTCGCGACCACGCAGGAACTCGACGCCGCCGTCGAATCCGCCAAGCGGGCGTTCAAAACCTGGCGCAAGACCTCGATCGGCGTGCGCGCGCGCATCTTCCTGAAGTATCAGCAGCTCATACGCGAGCACATGAAGGAGCTCGCCGCGATCCTGACGGCCGAGCAGGGCAAGACGCTGCCCGACGCCGAGGGCGACATCTTCCGCGGCCTCGAAGTGGTCGAGCACGCGGCCAACATCGGCACGCTGCAGATGGGCGAGCTCGCGAACAACGTCGCCACCGGCGTCGACACCTACACGCTGCTGCAACCGCTCGGCGTCTGCGCGGGCATCACGCCGTTCAACTTCCCGGCGATGATTCCGCTGTGGATGTTCCCGATGGCGATCGCGACCGGCAACACCTTCGTGCTGAAGCCGTCGGAACAGGACCCGATGGTGACGATGCGCCTGGTCGAACTCGCGCTCGAAGCGGGCGTTCCGGCCGGCGTGCTCAACGTCGTGCATGGCGGCGAGAACATCGTCAACGGCATTTGCGATCACCCGGACATCAAGGCGGTGTCGTTCGTCGGCAGTACCCGCGTCGGCACGCACGTCTATCGCCGCGCGACGCTCGCGGGCAAGCGCGCGCAATGCATGATGGGCGCGAAGAATCATGCCGTCGTGCTGCCCGACGCGAACCGTGAGCAGACGATCAACAACCTGATCGGCGCGGCCTTCGGCGCGGCCGGCCAGCGCTGCATGGCCGCGTCGACGCTCGTGCTCGTCGGCGAATCGCGCGCCTGGCTGCCGGAGCTCGTCGAGAAATCGAAAAAGCTCAAGCTCAGCGCGGGCACCGAGCCCGGCACCGACGTCGGACCGGTGGTTTCATGCGGCGCGCTCGAACGCATCAATGGCCTGATAGAGCGCGGCATCCTCGAAGGCGCGAAGCTCGAACTCGACGGTCGCGCCCCAAAGGTCGCCGGCTACGAGAAAGGCAACTTCGTCGGCCCGACGATCTTCTCGGGCGTGAAGCCCGGCATGTCGGTCTACGAGCAGGAAATCTTCGGCCCCGTGCTCGTGGTACTCGAAGCCGCCTCGCTCGACGAAGCGATCGAACTGATCAACGCGAATCCGAACGGCAACGGCGTGGCGCTGTTCACGCAATCCGGCGCGGCCGCGCGCAAGTTCCAGGAAGAAATCGACATCGGCCAGGTCGGCATCAACGTGCCGATTCCGGTGCCGGTTCCGCTGTTCTCGTTCACGGGCTCGCGCGCCTCGAAGCTCGGCGACCTCGGCCCTTACGGCAAGCAGGTGATCCTGTTCTACACGCAGACCAAGACGGTCACGCAGCGCTGGTTCGACGATTCGACGCTGAGCGTCGGCGTGAACACGACGATTTCGCTGCGCTGATCGCAGGCCTCGGAGCAGCGCGATGGATTTCGCTCTCACCGAAGACCAGATCGCCTATCAGGACGCTGCGCGCAATTTTGCGCGCGGCGAACTCGCACCGCATGCCGCGCGCTGGGATGAAGCCGCCGAGTTTCCGCTCGCTGCGATCCGTCGCGCCGGCGAGCTCGGCTTCTGCGGCCTCTACACGCCCGAATCGCTCGGCGGGCTCGGACTTTCGCGGCTCGATGCTTCGATCGTGCTCGAAGAGCTCGCGGCGGGCTGCACGAGCACGGCGGCCTACATCAGCATCCACAACATGGTGTCGTGGATCGTCGCGACGTACGCGCAGGCTGCGTTCGCACGCGAGTGGTCACCCATGCTCGCGAGCGGCGACAAACTCGGCAGCTACTGCCTGACCGAACCGAACGCCGGCTCGGACGCGGCCTCGCTGCGCACGAGCGCGGAAAAGCACGGCGACCGCTACGTGCTCAACGGCAGCAAGGTCTTCATCTCGGGCGCCGGTGCGACCGACCTGCTCGTAGTGTTCGCGCGCACGGGCGGCGTCGGAGCCAGAGGAATCTCGGTGTTCGCGGTGCCGGCCGACACGCCCGGCATCCGCTACGGCAAGCTCGAACACAAGATGGGCTGGAATGCGTCGCCGACGCGCGCGATCGCCTTCGATCAGGTCGAAGTGCCGGCCTCGCAGTTGCTCGCGGCCGAAGGTGAAGGCTTCAAGATCGCGATGCGGGCGCTCGACGGCGGGCGCATCAACATCGCGAGCTGCTCGATCGGCACCGCGCAGAGCGCGCTGTCCCGCGCACAGGAACACCTGACTTCACGCCGCCAGTTCGGTCAGGAACTCGCGCAGTTCCAGGCCCTGCAATTCCGCCTCGCCGACATGCTCACCGAACTCGTCGCCGCCAGACAGATGGTGCGGCTGGCCGCGTGGAAGCTCGATACCGGCAGCGCCGATGCGACAACGTACTGCGCGATGGCCAAGCGCTATGCGACCGACATCGGTTTCGAAGTCTGCAACCAGGCGCTGCAGCTGCACGGCGGCTACGGCTACACGCGCGAGTTCCCGCTCGAACGACACGTGCGCGACAGCCGCGTGCACCAGATTCTCGAAGGCAGCAACGAAATCATGCGCGTGATCGTCGCGCGCGCGGCGCTGCGCCAGGGCGCGACCGAAACGCTGCGCTGAATTTTCCGTCGGCGGGTCGTGGCCCGCCCTACAGCCGATCAACCAGGAACCGACATGAGCACCGAATACCGCAATCTGAAACTCGAAAAGCGCGGACACGCCGCGATCGTGACTTTGAACAATCCGCCCGCGCACACCTGGACCGTCGACAGCCTCAAGGCGCTCACGCAACTCGTGCGCGACCTCGATGCCGATCGCAGCATCTACACGCTGATCGTCACCGGCGACGGGCCCAAGTTCTTTTCGGCAGGCGCGGACCTGAAAGTGTTCGCCGATGGCGACAAGGCGATGGCGCGCGAAATGGGCCGACGCTTCGGCGAGGCCTTCGAAGCGCTCGCCGCCTTCCGCGGCCTGTCGATCGCCGCGATCAACGGCTACGCGATGGGCGGCGGCCTCGAATGCGCGCTCGCCTGCGATCTCCGCATCGCCGAAGAACACGCGCAACTCGCGCTGCCCGAAGCCACCGTGGGTTTGCTGCCTTGCGCGGGCGGCACGCAGAACCTGCCCTGGCTGGTCGGCGAAGGCTGGGCCAAGCGATTGATCCTGATCGGCGAACGCATCGATGCGGCGACGGCGCTGCGCATCGGCCTCGTCGAAGAAGTGGTGCCGCGCGGCGCGGCGCTCGAAACCGCGCTCGCCTGGGCGCAACGCACCGAAGGCCAGAGCCCGACCTCGGTCGCGGCCTGCAAGCAGCTCATCCAGGGCGCGCGCAGCAACCCGCTCAAGCAGCTGCTGCCGCAGGAGCGCGAGGCTTTCGTGAACCTGTTCGACACGCTCGACCAGAAGGAAGGCGTCACCGCCTTCCTCGAAAAGCGCAAGCCGGAGTGGCGCAATGGCTGAGGCGAGCACGCAGGATCTCGTGCTGATTCGTGAAGCCGAAGCGGCCAACGGCAAGCGCATCGGCTACGCCCAGCTCAATGCGGCAAGATCGCTCAACGCGCTGAGCCTGCCGATGATCCGCATGCTCGATGCGGCACTGCGCCGCTGGGCCGACGACGACGCGATCGTTTGCGTGGTGCTGCATGGCGCCGGTGAGAAAGCCTTCTGCGCGGGCGGCGATGTCCGCAGCCTGCACCACGCGATCCGCGAAACTCCAGGCGCGCTACCGAACCTGGCGAATCTCGAATTCTTCGCCGAGGAATACCGGCTCGACCATCGCATCCACACGTATGCGAAACCCATCCTCGTCTGGGGCAGCGGCATCGTCATGGGCGGCGGACTCGGGCTCATGGCCGGCGCGAGTCATCGCGTCGTTACCGAGACTTCGCGCGTCGCGATGCCCGAGATCACGATCGGCTTGTTCCCCGATGTCGGCGGCAGCTGGTTCCTGAGCCGCATGCCGCGCGGCATCGGCCGCTTTCTCGCACTGACCGGCGCATCGATCAATGCGCATGATCTCAAGGTCGCCGGCCTCGCCGATCACTTCGTGCGCGCGGCCGATCGCGATGCGATTTTCGAGCGGCTCGCCACGATCGGTTTCACGGGACATGCGAAAGACGATCGCGAAACGCTCTCCACGATGCTGCAAGCGTTCTCGCAAGCTGCGATCGATGCATTGCCCGCATCGAAGCTGCGCCAGCATGGCGAGCTGATCGAAACGCTCACGGCACCGGATTCACTCGCTGCGGTGTACCGAAATCTCACTTCGTACTCGGGCGACGACGCCTGGTTGCGCAAGGCCGCACAGTCGCTCGCGGCAGGCTCGCCGACCACCGCGGGCCTGGTCTGGGAACTGTTGCGGCGTGCACAAGACCTGAGCCTCGCGGACGTATTCCGGCTCGAACTGATCGTCGCCCTGCAGTGCTGCGCGCATCCGGATTTCGCCGAAGGCGTGCGCGCCCTGCTGATCGACAAGGACAACCAGCCGCGCTGGACGCCCGCGACCTTCGCCGGGCTCAGCGACGACTGGATCGCCGAACACTTCGTCGAGCCACGCTGGCCGCAGGGCGCGCATCCGCTCGCCGATCTGCGCTGAGAAAAAACAAAACAGGAGCATACGCATGAGCCTCATCGCCTTCATCGGTCTCGGCAACATGGGCGGGCCGATGGCCTTGAACCTGCTCAAGGCCGGACATCAGCTGCAGGTCTACGATCTGTCCGCCGCCGCGCTCGAAGCCGCCCGGGCGGCCGGCGCGAACGTCGCCGCCAGCCCGGCGCAGGCCGTCGCGAACGCCGGAATCGTCATCTCGATGCTGCCCGCGAGCCGGCACGTCGAATCGCTGTATCTCGGCGCAAGCGCCAATGAACAAGGCCTGCTCCAGCACATCAGGCCCGGAACACTGGTGATCGATTGCTCGACGATCGCGCCGGCGTCTTCACGCAAGGTCGCCAGCGCCGCGCAGGCACTCGACATCGTCTTCATCGATGCACCGGTCTCTGGCGGGACCGCAGGCGCGGCGGCCGGCACGCTGAGCTTCATCGTCGGCGGCGATGCAGCCGCGTTCGAGCGAGCGAAGCCGGTGCTCGAGAAGATGGGCAGAAACCTCTTCCACGCCGGTGCCGTCGGTGCCGGGCAGGTCGCCAAGATCGCCAACAACATGCTGCTCGCGATCCACATGGCCGGCACTGCGGAGGCGCTCGCGCTCGGCGTCGCCAACGGCCTCGATCCGAAAGTGCTGTCCGAGATCATGCTCAAGAGCTCGGGCCGCAACTGGTCGCTCGAGGTCTATAACCCCTGGCCCGGCGTGCAGGACGGCGTACCGGCCTCGCGCGGCTACAGCGGCGGTTTCGGCAGCGCGCTGATGCTCAAGGATCTGGGCCTGGCGGCTGAAGCCTCGATCGCGAGCGGCAGCGCGATCCCGCTCGGAGAACTCGCGCGCAACCTCTACGCCCTGCATTCGGCGAACTCGGGCGCGCTCGATTTTTCGAGCATCGTCGAGCTGTACCGGCGCGGGCGCTGAGCTTGCGGCGGTGCCGACGGCGCCTTTATAGTCGCCGCCGTCATTGGGGAGTAGCCGCCTCCGCACAGGAGGAGCCCACGTCAACAAACTCGGTCGAAGACCGTGGCGTGTGCGGGATGTCCAGGCGAGACCTTTGACTCTGTCATCCAGCAGCCGGGCCGGCGATGGAAGGCAGGGTCAATGGTGTCCACGCTCGCCGGCCCCAGGAAATGAATCAGTGGAAGCTCTGCTCACCTCGTTCGGCATGGTCGCGATCGCCGAGATCGGGGACAAAACCCAGCTGCTGTCTTTCGTGCTCGCCACGCGCTTTCGCGGGCAGCATTGGCCGATCATCGCCGGCATCTTCATCGCGACGATCTGCAATCACCTCGTCGCCGCCTACGTCGGCGACTGGGTCGCCTCGCACGTCTCGCCGGACGTCATGCGCTGGGTACTCGGCGGCGCCTTCCTGGCGTTCGCGGCCTGGGCGCTGATTCCGGACACGCTCGACGAAGACCCGAAGCAGAAGCCCGGCGCCGGCGCGTTTCTGACCACGCTGACGATGTTCTTCCTGGCCGAAATGGGCGACAAGACCCAGCTCGCGACGATTGCCCTCGGTGCGCAGTACAGCAACCTGTTCATGGTCGCCACCGGCACCACGCTCGGCATGATGGCGGCCAATGTCCCGGCCGTGCTGGTCGGCGAAAAACTCGCCCAGCGCTTCCCCCTGAGCAAGATGCGCTTCGTTGCGGCGGCCCTGTTCGCGATCTTCGGCGTGCTGATCCTGCTCAAGTTCAATTTCGGGCTCGGGCTGGCCGGGCTGTGAGCGCTCGCAGCCGCGAATCCGGCCCGGTGCCGGGCTCGCGGCTGCGGGATGCCGGGCCGGCAGGTAAGATACGCTCTACTTTTCGCCGTCCCTCGCCCCACCTCAAGCCTGCAAGACTCGACATGATTCGCTGGCGTCGCATCTAAGAACCCCGCTTTTTCTCCGCCTGCGCTCGCGCCGCGGAGACCTTCGAGGCAGCCGCGCGCGGCTCCCAACCAGCAGAACTCTTAGGTGCCCCCATGCTGCTCATGATCGACAACTACGACTCCTTCACCTACAACCTCGTCCAGTATTTCGGCGAGCTCGGCGTGGAGGTGCAGGTTCACCGCAACGACCAGATCACGGTCGACGAGGTCGCGGCGCTCAAACCCCAACACATCGTGCTCTCGCCGGGTCCGTGCACGCCCAATGAGGCGGGTATCTGCCTCGAGCTGATCGAAAAGCTCGGCAAACCCGGGCGCTTTCCGATCCTCGGCGTCTGCCTCGGCCACCAGTCCATCGGCCAGGCTTTCGGTGGCGACGTGCGTCGCGCCCGCCAGGTCATGCACGGCAAGACCAGCTTCGTGCACCACCGTGATACCGGGGTGTTCGCCGGGCTGCCGACGCCGTACACGGCCACGCGCTATCACTCGCTGATCGTCGATCGCGAAAGCTTCCCGAGCGATCTCGAAATCACCGCCTGGACCCAGCGCGAAGACGGCTCGCAGGACGAAGTCATGGGCCTCAAGCACAAGACGCTCGCGATCGAAGGCGTGCAGTTCCACCCCGAGTCCATCCTGACCGAGCACGGGCACGCGCTGCTGAAGAATTTCATCGAGCGCTACTGAGCCATGAGCATCACTCCGCAAGAGGCGCTCACGCGCACGATCGAACACCGCGAGATCTTCCACGACGAAATGGTCGCGCTGATGCGCCAGATCATGCGCGGCGAAGTCTCCGACCCGATGATCGCGGCGCTGCTGATCGGGCTGCGCGTGAAGAAGGAAACCGTCGGCGAGATCGCCGCCGCCGCGAGCGTCATGCGCGAGCTCTCTCGCAAGGTCACGCTGCCAGACCAGCCGCATCTGGTCGACGTGGTCGGCACCGGCGGCGACGGCGCGCACACCTTCAACATTTCCACCGCGGCGAGCTTCACGGCCGCGGCCGCGGGCGCGCGCATCGCCAAGCACGGCAATCGCAGCGTCTCATCCAAGAGCGGCGCGGCCGACGTGCTCGAAGCGCTCGGCGCGGCGATCGAACTCGAACCCGAACAGGTCGCCGCCTGCATCGAACAGGCCGGCTTCGGCTTCATGTTCGCGCCCAAGCATCATCCGGCGATGAAGGCGGTCGGCCCGGTACGCCGCGAGCTCGGCGTGCGCACGGTGTTCAACATCCTCGGCCCGCTGACGAACCCGGCCGACGCGCCGAACATCCTGATGGGCGTGTTCCATCCCGATCTCGTCGGCATCCAGGTTCGCGTGCTCGAAAAGCTCGGCGCCCAGCGCGCGCTGGTGGTCTGGGGCCGCGACGGACTCGACGAGATTTCGCTCGGCGCGGCGACGCTGGTCGGCGAGCTGCGCGACGGCGTCGTGCGCGAATACGACATCCATCCCGAAGACTTCGGCATCGCGATGTCGGCCACGCGCAACCTCAAGGTCGACAACCCCGAGCAATCCAAGGCCATGCTGTTCTCGGCGCTCGCCAACGAGCCCGGCCCGGCGCGCGACATCGTCAGTCTCAACGCGGCTGCGGCGCTCTACGCCTCGGGCGTCGCGAGCAGCATCGCCGACGGCCTCGAGCGCGCGCGCGCCGTGCTCGCCTCGGGCGCCGCGCGCGCCAAGCTCGACGACTACGTGCGCATTTCGCGCACGGTCGCCTTGCTCAACCAAGAAGCGATTACGGAATGAGCGACATCCTCGACACCATCCTGGCGCGCAAGCGCGAAGAGATCGCCGCGCTGCGCGAGCGCACCACGCTCGCCGAACTGCAGCGTCGCGCCGCCGCGCAGGACGCTCCGCGCGGCTTCGCCGGCGCCCTGCAGGCCAAAGCCAGGACCGGCGCCGCGGTGATCGCCGAGATCAAGCGCGCCTCGCCGAGCAAAGGCCTGATCCGCGCCGATTTCGACGCGGCCTGGCTCGCGCGCGAATACGAAGCCGGCGGCGCGGCCTGCCTGTCGGTGCTGACCGATCGGGACTTCTTCCAGGGTGGCGACGAATACCTGATCGCCGCTCGCGCGGCCTGCTCGCTGCCGGTGATCCGCAAGGATTTCATCATCGACGAATGGCAAGTCGTGGAAGCACGCGCGATCGGCGCCGATTGCATCCTGCTGATCGCCGCCGCATTGAGCGCCTCGCGCCTGCGCGAGCTGCACCACTGCGCGCTCGAGCATGAACTCGATGTGCTCGTGGAGATTCACGACGGCGCCGAACTCGATCTCGTGCTGTCGGCCGAGCTCGGCAGCGACTATCTGCTCGGCATCAACAACCGCAACCTGCGCAGCTTCGAAACCAGCCTCGACACCACGCTCGACTTGCTGGCTCGCCTGCCGGCCGGAACCGAAGTGGTCACCGAAAGCGGCATCGCCGCAGCGGCCGACGTGCAGCGCATGCTCGACGCCGGTGTGCGGCGCTTTCTGGTCGGCGAATCCTTGATGCGCCAGCCGCGCCCAAGCGAGGCGCTGCGGACGCTGATCGGCTGATCGATCCGCTAGCTGCCGGTCTTGCGCATCAGCCGCAGTTTCTGCGGCGGTGGCGGCGCCTCGGCACCGATGATGACAATGCTGCGCCCGCTGACCTTCACCATGCCGTCCTCTTCGAGCCGGCGCAGCACCCGGCCTGCCATTTCGCGCGAACAGCCGATCAGCCGCGCAAGCTCCTGGCGGCTGCATTTGATCAGGGCGCCGTTCTCGTGCGGCCGTGCGTCCGGCTGACGGCCGAGCTCCATGAGCGCACCCGCGAGTCGGCCGGCGACGTCGAGAAACGCCAGATTGCCGAGCCGGCGGCTGGTGTCGCGCACGCGCGCGGCGAGCTGGCCGGCCACCTCGTACATGATGCGCGGGTTTTTCATGACGAAGGCGTCGAACTTCTCATACGCGATCTCGGCGACCAGCGTCGGCAGGCGCGTCCGCACGATGGCGGAGCGCGAGTCCTGATCGGGGAACAGGCACATTTCGCCGAAGAACTCGCCCGCGTTGAGATAGGCCAGTACGATTTCGCGGCCGTCGTCGTCCTCCAGCAGAATGCTGATCGAGCCTTCCAGGATCAGGTAGATCGACGTGGGCGGATCGCCCGGATGGATGATGGTGTGCTTGGCTGGCAGCGTGCGCTTGTGCGCCTGCGCCACGAAGGCCTGAATGGCCGGCTTCTGCAGAAAGGACATCCCCGTTTTCCCCTGTCCGAATCGACACGCCCGGCGGCCTACCCCAGGCCCGCCGCCCTTGTTTTCCCGAAATTAGCAAACATCGTCACAGTCCCGGAGGGCACCTATGCAAGCAAGAGTGAAGTGGGTCGAAAATTCGGCCTTCGTCGGCGAGAGCGGCAGCAACCACGCGATCGTCATCGACGGGCCGCCCGAGATCGGCGGCCGCAACCTCGGCGCGCGCCCGATGGAGCTCATGCTGATTTCGGTGGGCTCCTGCTCGGCCGTCGACGTGGTGATGATCCTCAAGAAGGCGCGTCAGCCGATCAGCGACTGCTTCGTCGAGGTGGAAGGCAAACGGGCCGATACCGAGCCGAAGGTGTTCACCGACATCCACCTGAAGTTCGTGATCACCGGCAAGGGCCTCAACGAGAACCAGGTCAAGCGGGCGGTGGAGCTGTCGGCCGACAAGTACTGCTCGGCCTCGATCATGCTCAAGCGTGGCGGCGTCAACGTGACGCACAGCTACGAGCTGCGCGAGCCGGCCTGAATCGGTCCGCATTCGGAGGCCCGGGGCGGATGGCTTCGGGCGGCCGGCGTCCTGGCTGAACAACGCACAACCGTCATCCCTTTTGCCGCATAATGCCGGCCCTTCGCGTGCGGCCCCGCACGCGGTCCTCTCCCTTTTCAGCATTCATGGAGGATCTTCGCGTGGCGAAGCCGACCAATAATCCCAAGCTCAAGCTCCTCGGGTTCAACAACCTGACCAAGACGCTGAGCTTCAACATTTACGACATCTGCTACGCGCGCTCCCTGCAGCATCAGCAGGAGTACATCGAGTACATCGACGAGCAGTACAACGCCGAGCGCCTGACCGAAATCCTCACCGAGGTGGCCGACATCATCGGCGCCAACATCCTCAACGTGGCGCGCCAGGATTACGACCCGCAGGGCGCCTCGGTGACGATGCTGATCTCCGAAGGCCATCTCGACGGCCTGCCGACCCCGGGTTCGCCCGAGCCGGGCACGATCATCCAGAAGGATTCGGTCGTCACGCATCTGGACAAGAGCCACATCACCGTCCACACCTACCCGGAAAACCATCCGGACGCGGGCATCAGCACCTTCCGCGCGGACATCGACGTGTCGACCTGCGGCAAGATCAGCCCGCTCAAGGCACTGAACTACCTGATCAAGAGCTTCGAGAGCGACATCGTGGTGATGGATTACCGCGTGCGCGGCTTCACGCGCAACGTGCGCGGCATGAAGCACTTCATCGACCACAACGTCGACTCGATCCAGAACTTCATCAGCAAGAGCATTCGCGAGCGCTACGACATGGTCGACGTCAACGTCTACCAGGAGAACATCTTCCACACCAAGATGAAGCTCAAGGAGCTCGATCTCGACACCTACCTGTTCGGCGAAGGCGCCGCCGAGCTGCCGCCGCGCGATGCCAAGCGCATCAGCGAGCGCGTCGATCACGAGATCATGGAAATCTTCTACGGTCGCAACATCCAGCGCTGATGCTTCGGCGCTGATCCTCCGGCCTGGATCGCTTCACGCCAGCCTCTGCGCGGTCGCCGCGCAGAGGCTTTTTAATGCCTGCGAGGCCTCAGCAAAGACTCCGATATTCCTTTTGCATTCAGCGGTCTGCGCCTATCGTGGCGATCGCTGTGGCATGAGGCTGCAGCGTTTCAAGTCTTTCAGGAGATTGCCCAATGCCGATCCAGGCCCTGGCCCGCGCCGAGACGCGGGTCGACACGCTACAGCCCGATCGCCGCCTCGATGCGGCCTCGCAGATCGCCGTCGACCGGCGCTTCGCCGGCTGTCGCGTGCTGATGGTGCCGGGGCTTTTCGGCAGCGGGCCGGATCACTGGCAATCCGAATGGCAGCGCCGCTACCCGCGCTTCGAGCGCGTCGAACAGGACGACTGGTCCTGGCCGAACCTCGACCGCTGGTCGCGCCGCGTGGTCGAGACCGCGATCCAGGCCGAAGAACCCGTGGTGCTCGTCGCCCACAGCTTCGGCTGCCTGGCGACCGTGCGCGCCTCGGTGTTCCAGTCGAACCTGATCGCCGGCGCGCTGTTGGTGGCTCCGGCCGACCCGGCGCGCTTCGGCGTCGAGGCCAAGCTGCCGCAGACGACGATCGACTTCCCGACCACCGTGGTCGCGAGCACCAACGATCCGTGGATGACGCTCGACAACGCGCGCCGCTGGGCCGACCGCTGGGGCAGCAGCTTCGTGCGCCTCGACGGCGCCGGCCACATCAACGTGAAGGCGGGCTACACCGAATGGCCGCTCGGCCTGGAACTGCTAGACGATCTTTGTCGGGCCATCCAGCCGCAGAAGCAGACGCTTCTCCAGCTTCTCCACTGAGGGAAGGTCCGCGCCCGCGCGGCCGAGCGCCGCGTTCCGGTATGGCGGTCGCGGCGCCCTGCGCATTCAGACGCGGTAGGCGGCGGCCTTCATGAGCGCCGCGACCCGGCGCATGACCCCGCGCACCGGCGCCGGCAGCGGCTGGGCGCCGAGCTGGGCCGCTTCCTGGCCGTGGCGCTGTTCGTCCTCGCGCATGGTCTGCAGCACCGCGCGGCTGCGCTCGTCCTGGGCCGGCAGCTTGCGCAGGTGCTCGTCGAGATGCTCGGAAACCTGCTTCTCGGTTTCTTCGACGAAGCCGAGGCTCCAGCGATCGCCGGCCATGCCGGCCGCAGCCCCGATCGCGAACGAACCCGCGTACCACAGCGGCTGCAGCAGGCTCGGCCGGTCGCCGAGCTCGGCGAGGCGCTGCTCGCACCATTGCAGGTGGGCGCGCTCCTCGTCGGCGGCCTCGAGCAGATGCTCGCGAATCGTCGGGTCGCGCGAAACCAGCGCCTGGCCGTGATACAGCGCCTGCGCGGCGATCTCGCCGGCGTGATTGATGCGCATGAGACCCGCCGCGTGACGGCGCTCGCTCGCGTCGAGTTCGGCATCGGGCGCCTCGTCGGCCGGGCTCGGACGCGGTCCGGCCGACGAGGGCCGCGAAAACCCTGCGAGCCGCTGCTGGAAGCCGATCAGCAGCCGGTCGGCCGGCGAATACTGGCGCTTCGAACTCATGGGGCGGGCCGCTGCACCTTGATCGACTGCGGCTCGCCGAGGAACTTGGGCCGCGTCGACAGCACGAACAGGTCGAGCACCGCCTTCACGCGCGCGAAGACCTCGCGCGTATACGGCTGAAAGCTCGGCCCTGGACCGGGCGCCGCGTAGGCGGCCACGCGCATCTCGAGCTTCTTGCCGATGAAGACGGCGCGATAGCAGTGATATTCCTGGGTCACCACGGTGAGCCGCTCGAGCCCGAACACTTCCTTGGCGCGGGCCACCGAGTCGAGCGTGCGCAGGCCCGCGAAATCCATCGTGATGACGGACTCCGGGATGCCGGCCTTGATGAGCTCTTTGCGCATCTGCCGGGGCTCGTTGTAGGTCTCGTCCGGGTTGGCCCCGCTGACGATGATGTGCTTGATCTTGCCGATCTGGTACAGCTGCACGGCCGCTTCGATGCGCCCGTAGAAATGCGGGTTGGGCTTGCCGCCGCGCGTGTACGGGCTCGTGCCGAGCACCAGGCCGACGTCGTTCTCGGGCAGCAGCGCCCAGTTCGTGTAGACGTAGGCGTCCGTGCTGTTGATGACCCAGCGATTGGCCAGCAGCACGATCACGCCGAGCCCCAGCACGGCGACCCAGAGCCCGCGCCAGAGCCGGCGTCTCAGACGTTTGAAGCGAAGATTGGCCACGGCCCTCCGGCGATGTGAGGCGGTCAGGAGAAATACGCGCCTAGTCTAACAACCGATGCACGGCCGGGCTTTCCCGGGCCCCGGTTTCGGGCTCGTTTCCGGGCCTTCTTTCGAATCGGACCTTTAATGCGTCAGCCGGCGCATGCCCTGCTCGAGCCCGGCCAGTGTCAGCGGAAACATGCGGTCCTGGCCGATGAGCTTCTGCACCATCGCCACCGACGGCGTGTATATCCAGCGCTGCTCGGCCTCGGGATTGAGCCAGATCAGGTTGCGGTAGGTGTCGGCGACGCGCTGCATCCACACCGATCCGGCCTCTTCGTTCCAGTGCTCGACGCTGCCGCCGGGCTGGGCGATCTCGTAGGGGCTCATCGCCGCGTCGCCGATGAACACCACCTTGTAGTCCGGCGTGTACTTGTGCAGCACGTCGAAGGTCGGAATGCGTTCCTGGTGCCGGCGCAGGTTGTCCTTCCAGACGCTCTCATAGATGAAGTTGTGGAAGTAGAAATATTCGAGGTGCTTGAACTCGGTCTTGGCCGCCGAGAACAGCTCCTCGCAGAGCCGGATGTACGGGTCCATCGAGCCGCCGACGTCGAGGAACAGCAGCACCTTCACCGCGTTGCGGCGCTCGGGCACCATCTTGATATCGAGATAGCCCGCGTTGCGCGCGGTCGAGGTGATGGTGTCGTCGAGATCGAGCTGATCGGGCGCGCCCTCGCGCGCGAAGCGGCGCAGCCGGCGCAGCGCCACCTTGATGTTGCGCGTGCCGAGTTCGACGGTGTCGTCGAGGTTCCTGAAGTCACGCTTTTCCCAGACCTTGACGGCCTTCTTCTGCCCGCCCTGTCCGCCGATGCGCACGCCTTCGGGGTTGTAGCCGCCGTTGCCGAACGGACTCGTGCCGCCGGTGCCGATCCACTTGTTGCCGCCCTCGTGGCGCTCCTTCTGCTCCTCCAGCCGCTGCTTGAGCGTTTCCATGAGCTTGTCGAGCCCGCCGAGCGCCGCAATCTTCGCTTTCTCCTCGTCGGACAGATGCTTGTCGATCTGCTTGCGCAGCCAGTCCTCCGGAATGCTCTCGCCGAAGATTTCGCCGGTCACCGCCTCGACGCCCTTGAAGTAGGCCGCGAACGCGCGATCGAAGCGGTCGTACTGGCTCTCGTCCTTGACCAGCGTGGTGCGCGCCAGGTGGTAGAAATCGTCGAGCGAGAAGATGGCGACGTGCTTGGACAGCGCTTCGAGCAGAGTGAGAAACTCCGAAAGCGCCGTCTTGAGACCGGCCGCGCGCAGCGTGAAGAAGAACGAGAACAGCATGGCTCAGACCTGTTCCTTAAGAAAACCCACGATCCGCATTGTACGCATCCGCCGGAGGCCGGCTTGAGCGCAACCCTTTCGAAACCCGCCCGCAAGTCGACGATCAGCGCCACCGAAATGGCCGAGATCGAGCGTCATCTGTCCAGGCGCTGCGCGGTCATGAAGCGGCTCATCAAGACCCATGGCTCGTGCACGATCGGGCGCTCGCGGCGCGACCCGTTCCACGTGCTGTGCACCTCGATCATCAGCCAGCAGCTGTCGGTGAAGGCCGCCGATGCCATCCAGGCGCGCGTGGCGACCGCGGTGCTCGCGGGCGCCGCAGAAAAAGGGTGGTTCATGCCCGCGCATTTCATCGAGGTGGAATTCGATCTGCTGCGCAGCGCCGGGCTGTCGAACGCCAAGGCCAAGTGGCTCATCGCGATCGCGCAGAAAGTGCACAGCGGCGAATTCAGCTTCGAAAAACTGCGCAAGCTCGACGACGAGGCCGCCATCGAAGCGCTCGACGCGCTGCCCGGCATCGGCCGCTGGACCGCCGAGATGTACCTGATGTTCGCGCTCGCGCGTCGCGACCTGTTCGCGCTCGACGACGTCGGCCTGCGCAACGGCGTGAACCGGCTGTTCAACGACGGAGCGAAGCTCGACGACGCGGCGACGCTCGCGATCGCCGAGCGCTGGCGCCCTTATCGCTCGATCGCGAGCTGGTATCTGTGGCGCGCGATGGAGGCGACGCCGAAGGTAGGCTGAAGCGCGCCTCTACCAGGCCCGCAGATACTGATTCGGAGCCTGCAGTTCCACGCCGAGCGCCTCGGCGGCGTGATACGGCCAGTACGGATCGCGCAGCAGTTCGCGCGCGAGCAGCACGCAGTCGGCTTCCTCGGCCTGCAGGATCGCTTCGGCCTGCCGCGGCTCGGTGATCAGGCCGACCGCGCCCGTGGCGATGCCGGCTTCGCGCCGGATGCGCGCCGAGAACGGAACCTGATAGCCCGGCCCGACGGGAACCTTGGCGCGCGCCAGCAAGCCGCCCGTGGAAACGTCGATCAGATCGACTCCGAGGGCCTTGAGCCGGCGCGCGAGCTCGATGCTCTGCTCGACGTCCCAGCCGCCGTCGAGGCCGGCGGTATCGGCCCAATCGGTCGCCGAAATGCGCACCCACAGCGGCAGATGTTCGGGCCAGACCGCACGCGTCGCAGTCACCGTTTCGATCAGCAGGCGCACGCGGTTGTCGTAGCTTCCGCCGTACTCGTCGTCGCGCTGATTGCTGAGCGGCGACAGGAACTGATGCAGCAGATAGCCGTGCGCCGCGTGCAGTTCGATGAGCTCGAAGCCCGCGTCCAGCGCGCGCCTGGCTGCATCCGCGAACAGCTTCGGCAGCGCATGGATTTCTTCCAGTGTCATCGCCCGCGGCTGCGGATAGCGGTCGCTGAAGGCGATCGCGCTCGGGGCGATGACATCGCTCCAGCCGCCGTCCTCGGGTGCGACGCGCTGATTGCCGAGCCAGGGCAGCGAGGTGCTGGCCTTGCGGCCCGCATGCGCGAGCTGCACCGCCGGAACCGCGCCGGCCTGGCGGATGAACCGCGTGACCGGTGCCCAGGCCGCGACCTGTTCGTCGTTGTAGATCCCGGCGTCGCCCGGCGAAATGCGCCCGCGCGCCTCGATCGCCGAAGCTTCGGCGATCACCAGGCCGGCGCCGCCGATTGCGCGCGAACCGAGGTGCACGCGATGCCAGTCGTTGACCACGCCGTCGACGGCCGAGTACTGGCACATCGGCGACACCACGATGCGATTGCGCAGCGTGAGGCTGCGTTGCTGCAACGGTTCGAACAGCCGGCTCATCTCGTCGAACTCCTGCTGTGCTTACTGACCGCGACGCGACATGAAGGCGATCCGTTCGAACAGATGCACGTCCTGCTCGTTCTTGAGCAGCGCGCCGTAGAGCGGCGGCAGCGTCTTCTTGCCGGAGGATTCGCGCAGCACGGTCGGGTCGATGTCTTCGGCCATCAGCAGCTTGAGCCAGTCGAGTAGCTCGGACGTCGACGGCTTTTTCTTGAGCCCCGGCAGCTCGCGCAGGCCGAAGAACACTTCCATCGCTTCCTTGATGAGGTTCTTCTTCAGATCGGGGAAGTGCACGTCGACGATCTGCTGCATCGTTTCCTTGTCGGGGAAACGGATGTAGTGGAAGAAGCAGCGGCGCAAAAACGCGTCGGGCAGCTCCTTCTCGTTATTGCTCGTGATGATGATGATTGGCCGCTGCCTGGCGCGAATGGTCTGGCGCGTCTCGTGGACGTAGAACTCCATCTGGTCGAGTTCGCGCAGCAGATCGTTCGGAAACTCGATGTCGGCCTTATCGATCTCGTCGATCAGCAGCACCGGCGCGGTATCGGCTTCGAACGCCTCCCAGAGCTTGCCGCGCACGATGTAGTTGCCGATGTCCTTGACCTTGGAATCGCCGAGCTGGGAATCGCGCAGGCGCGACACCGCGTCGTACTCGTAGAGGCCATGCTGGGCCTTGGTCGTCGACTTGATCGCCCAATCGAGGAAGGGCCTGCCGAGCGCGTTCGCCACTTCGCGCGCGAGCTGGGTCTTGCCGGTGCCCGGCTCGCCCTTGACCAGCAGCGGGCGCCCGAGCACGACCGCGGCATTCACGGCCATGGTCAGGTCATTGGTGGCGACGTAGTTTTCGGTGCCTTCGAAGCGCACGGGGACTTCCTCTCGCGAACAGGGGGATGTTCGCAGTCTAAGGATTTGAGGCCCCGCTGTCCCTTGGTGCCTAGAGCAGGACCGGCGCGTTCGGCAGCTCGTCGCCCGCATCCGGGCGACCGCAGGGATAGCGCGCGAGCACGCTGGACACCGCCTCGATGCCCGCGATCGCGCCCTCGCCGAAGCGGCCCGCGGCGAAGTGCTTTTCGATCACCCGGCAGCAGGCATCCCATTCGGATTGCGGAACACGCCCGCGCGCGACGCCCCGATCGGCGACGATTTCGACGTCGCGATCGGCCAGCAGCACATAGATCAGCACGCCATTGTTGTCCTCGGTGTCCCAGACGCGCAGCTGCGTGAAGACCTCGATCGCACGCTCGCGCGGCGAGACGCCGGCCCATAGATGCGGCAACGACAGCCCGGCCTCGACCGCGAAGCGCACTTCGCCCGGATGCAGGCGCTCATGCCGTTTCACCGCGGCTTCGATATCCGCGAGTACGGGCGCCGGAAAGCGTTTGCGCGTGGTCCAGCGGCCGGTGAGCAGATGGCGCAACAGACGATGGAGCCGATTCGGATTCGCCGCCATCACCAGTCTCCCGAGGCGCCGCCGCCTCCGAACCCGCCACCACCACCGCCAAAACCGCCGCCTCCACCAAAGCCGCCACCGCCGAAACCTCCACCACCGAAACCGCCGCCCCAGCCGCCGCGACGGCCGCCACCGAGGCCGTTGCTCCAGCCGCCGCCGAGTCCGCCGAGCATGACGATGACGGCCGCGAACAGGCCGAAGACGACGCCGAGCGACAGCGCCGTGAACAAGGCGGTGCCGATGCCGGCGATCGACAGCGCCGTGACGCCGCCGAAGAAGCGGTTGCTGATGTTGCGCACGAACAAGCCGACCACCACGCCGATGATCAGGCAGGCCAGCGCGGTCTTGAACGCATCCTCGCCACCGCGATGCGAGCGATCGCGCGAAGGCTCGGGCAGCGCCTCGCCCTGCACGACCGCGATCAGCGCATCGACGCCGGCCGACACGCCCATGTAGTAGTCGCCGCGCCGGAAGTACGGGCTGATGACGTCGGCGACGATGCGCTTGGCGATCGCATCGGGCAGGGCGCCTTCGAGCCCGTAGCCGACCTCGATGCGCAGCTTGCGATCGTCCTTGGCGACGAGCAGCAGGGCGCCGTCGTCGACGCCCTTGCGCCCGAGCTTCCACTGCTCGGCGACGCGAATGCCGAACTGCTCGATGGTCTCGTCGCCCGTGGTCGGCACGATCAGCACCGCGATCTGGCTGCCCTTGGCCTGCTCGAACGCGGCGAGCTTGGATTCGAGCGCCTGCTGCTCGGTCGCGGTCAGCGTGCCGGTCTGGTCGGTCACGCGGGCCTGCAACTTCGGCACCTCGACGGTCTGCGCCTGCGCCACTCCGAGGGCGCAGAGCAGCACGAGCGCGAGCGCGCGCAGCAGGATCACGGCGGGCCTCGTCGCGAGCGCGGCTTCAGGAGCCGAAATCGACCTTCGGCGGCGCCGAGATCTGCGCCTCGTTCTCGACCTTGAAGTTCGGCTTGACGCTCGCGCCCGTGAACTTGGCCGTCAGGTTGCTCGGGAACGAGCGTACGGTGGTGTTGTAGGCCTGCACCGAGTCGATGTAACGCTTGCGCGCCACGGTGATGCGGTTCTCGGTGCCTTCGAGCTGGGCCTGCAGGTCACGGAAGTTCTGGTTCGACTTGAGGTCCGGATAGTTCTCGGTGACCACGAGCAGGCGCGACAGCGCCGAGGTCAGCTGGCCCTGCGCCTGCGTGAACTTCTCGAAAGCGGCCGGATCGTTGACGAGCTCGGGCGTGGCCTGGATGCCGCCGACGCGCGCACGCGCCTCGGTGACTTCGGTCAGCACCTTCTCTTCCTGCGCGGCGTAGCCCTTCACCGTGTTGACGAGATTCGGCACGAGGTCGGCGCGGCGCTGGTACTGGTTCAGCACTTCGGACCAGGCGGCGTTCACGGCCTCGTCCTGCTGCTGGATGGTGTTGTAGCCGCAGCCGGACAACAGCACGGCGGCGAACAGCGGCGCGATCCAGCGCATCACAAGATTTCCATGCTTCATGTGCGACTCCCCGGTTGAGCGACAACGGCGCGCGGGCGCCATCTTCGAATATCGATCGTGACATGTTGATGCCGGCGACGATGGCGATTTCAAGCCTGGATCGCAAGCCGATGCTGGCATGATGGCGCCCTTTGGAATCGCGGCGCGAGCGGCGATTCGCTTTGCCGGACTTCGCCGTGACCGCAGACACCGCCCCCACTCCGCACGTCGCCTTCGCCGCGCTTCGCCATCCGGGCTTTCGCCACTTCTTCGCCTGGTCGGCGATGGCGATGATGGCCGACAGCATCGAGCACGTGATCAGCTACTGGGTGATCTTCCAGCAATTCCACTCGGCCGCGCTCGGCGGCTTCGCGGTGATCTCGCACTGGCTGCCGTTCCTGCTGTTCTCGGTGTACTCGGGCGTGCTGTCCGACCGCTACGACCCGCGGCGCATGATCCAGCTCGGCATGGGCCTGTTCGCGGGCGTTTCGCTGGCCTGGGGCGCGCTGTTCATCACCGGCACGCTGCAGCTCTGGCACGCGGTGCTGCTGCTGATCGTCCACGGCTGCGCCGGAGTGCTCTGGGGCCCACCCGCTCAGGTGCTGATCTACGACATCGTCGGGCCCGCGCATCTGCAGAGCGCGGTACGGATCAACGCCACCGCGCGCCAGCTCGGCCTGCTCGCCGGGCCGGCCGTCGGCGGCGCGTTCCTGCTCGCGTTCGGGCCCAACGTCGGCATCCTCGTCAACGCGGCGCTGTACCTGCCGTTCATCGTCTGGCTCATCGCCGCGCCGTACGGGCCGAAGTTCCGTGCCGCCGGCGTCGCCGTGAGCCAGCGCGCGATCCGCAGCCTCGGCGACGTCTGGCGGGCGACGCAGGAGATCGGCCGCAACCGCGTGATCGCCTCGATGACCGTACTCGCCGGCTCGGCCTCGCTGTTCATCGGCAACGCCTACCAGGCGCAGATGCCAGGCTTCGCGCAGAGCCTCGGCCACGGCCATGTCGATTTCTCGTACAGCGCACTGCTCGCGGCCGACGCGGCCGGCGCGCTGACGGCCGGCATCCTGCTCGAAAGCCGCAATCTGCTGCGTCCGGCCGCGCGCAGCGCCTGCGTGCTCGCGATGCTCTGGTGCGTGCTGCTCGCGGCCTTCGCGCTCAATCCGCTGTACCCGCTGTCGCTCGTACTGCTGTTCTGCGCGGGCTTCGTCGAGCTGGCCTTCAATGCGATGGCGCAGACGCTCGTACAGCTCGAGGCGCCGGTGCAGATGCGCGGCCGCGCGGTCGGCGTCTACAACAGCTTTGCGATGGGCATGCGCACCTTCAGCGGCATCACCGTGGGCCTGGTTGGCCAGCAGATCGGTATTCACTGGTCGCTCGCGCTCAGCGCGGCGCTGCTGTTCATTGTCGTCGGCCTGCTCATGAATCGCGTGCGCCGCGCCGCCTGACTTTTTTAGAGGAGCTTTCGATGATTCAACGCTACGAGGTCGGCCCGCGCCTGTCCGAGATGGCCGTTCACAACGGCGTCGCCTATCTGGCCGGGCAGATTCCGGATGATGCGACAGCCGACATTCGCGGCCAGACCGCGCAAACGCTCGCCGCGATCGACGCCCTGCTCGCGCAGGCCGGCACCGACAAGCGCCGCATCCTGCGCGCGGAGATCTTCCTCGCCGACATCCGCGACATCGGCGCGATGAACGAAGTCTGGGACGCCTGGGTCGCGGCCGGCCACACACCGCCGCGCGCGACCGTGCAGGCCAGGCTCGCACAGGCCGACTGGAAGATCGAGATCGTGGTGACCGCGGCGGTTTGAGCCGCGTTTTGCCGGCGCAACGAAAAAGGCCTCGCGATCGCGAGGCCTTTTCCTGATCGACTTTCGGATCAACGCAGCCGCTCAGCCGTTGTAGCGCTGCTCCAGCGCTTCGACCGCCGGCAGCTTCTTGCCTTCGAGGAACTCGAGGAAGGCGCCACCGGCCGTGGAGATGTAGCCCACGTCCTTTTCGATGCCGAACTTGGCGACCGCGGCGACGGTGTCGCCGCCGCCGGCGATCGACATCGCGCTCGACTTGGCGATGGCTTCGGCAAGCGCCTTGGTGCCGGCCGCGAAGTTGTCGAACTCGAACACGCCGACCGGTCCGTTCCAGACGATCGTGCCGGCCTTGGCCATGATGTCGGCGAGTTCGGCCGACGTCTTCGGGCCGATGTCGAAGATCATTTCGTCTTCGCCGACTTCGGTGGCCGCCTTCACGGTCGGCGTTGCGTCGGCCGCGAACTTGGTGGCGGTGACCACGTCGACCGGAATCGGTACCGAGGCACCGCGCGCGGCGAGCTTGTCGATGATGCGCTTGGCTTCGGGAACCAGGTCCTTCTCGGCCAGCGACTTGCCGATCGGCAGGCCCTGCGCGAGCAGGAAGGTATTGGCGATGCCGCCACCGACGACGAGCTGATCGACCTTGTCGGCGAGCGCGTCGAGGATCGTGAGCTTGGTCGAGACCTTCGATCCACCGACGATGGCGACGAGCGGGCGCTTGGGGTTCAGCAGCGCGGCGCCGAGCGCTTCGAGTTCGGCCGCGACGAGCGGGCCGGCGCAGGCCACCGGCGCGGCGAGCGCGAGCGCGTGCGTGGTGGCTTCGGCGCGATGCGCGGTGCCGAAGGCGTCGTTGGCGTAGACGTCGCAGAGCGCGGCCATCTTCTTGGCGAGTTCTTCGCTGTTCTTCTTCTCGCCCTTGTTGCAGCGGCAGTTCTCGAGCAGCACAACTTCGCCCGGCTTGACCGTGAAGCCGCCGTCGACCCAGTTCTGGATCAGCTTCACGTCCTGGCCGAGCAGCTCGGACAGGCGCTTGGCGATCGGCGCGAGCGAATCGGCCGGCTTGAACTCGCCTTCGGTCGGACGGCCCAGATGGCTCGTCACCATCACCGCCGCGCCCTTCTCCAGCGCGAGCTTGATGCCCGGAATCGAGGCGCGGATGCGCGTGTCTTCGGCGACGCTGCCGTCGTCGTTCTGCGGCACGTTGAGGTCGGCGCGAATGAAGACGCGCTTGTTCTTGAGATCGAGGTCAGCGAGTTTCTTGAATTGCATGAAAGGAAATCCGGGAATGGGAAATCGGGAGACGGGAATCACCAAAAGAAAAGGGAATCGGGATCGCTTTTACGAATCCCGATTCCCCGTTCCCGATTCCCGGCTGTTGCGGCTTACTTGCCAGCCACCACGCGCGCCAGTTCGAGGCACTTGTTGGAATAGCCCCACTCGTTGTCGTACCAGGAGACGAGCTTGACGAAGGTCGAGTCGAGCGCGATGCCGGCTTCGGCGTCGAAGATCGAGGTGCGCGCGTCACCGCGGAAATCGGTGGCGACGACCTTGTCTTCGGTGTAGCCGAGGATGCCCTTCAGGGCGCCTTCGGACTGCGCCTTCATTTCGGCCTTGATCTCTTCGTACGTGGCCGGCTTTTCGAGTTCGGCGGTCAGGTCGACCACGGAAACGTCGGAGGTCGGCACGCGGAAGCTCATGCCCGTGAGCTTCTTGTTGAGCGACGGAATCACCACGCCGACGGCCTTGGCGGCGCCGGTCGACGACGGAATGATGTTCTCGAGAATGCCGCGGCCACCGCGCCAGTCCTTGCTGCTCGGACCGTCGACGGTCTTCTGCGTCGCGGTCGTCGCGTGCACCGTGGTCATCAGGCCACGCTTGATGCCCCACTTGTCGTGCAGCACCTTGGCGAGCGGCGCGAGGCAGTTGGTCGTGCACGAGGCGTTCGACACGATGGTCTGGCCGGCGTAGGTCTTGTGATTCACGCCGAACACGAACATGGGGGTGTCGTCCTTGGACGGCGCCGACAGGATGACCTTCGGCGCGCCGGCGTCGAGGTGCTTGGTCGCCGTGGCCTTGTCGAGGAACAGGCCGGTCGATTCGATGACCACGTCCACGCCGAGATCGCCCCACTTCAGAGCGGCCGGATCGCGCTCCTGGGTCAGGCGGATCTTCTTGCCGTTGACGAACAGCGCGCCGCCTTCGACGGCGATCTCGCCCTTGAAGTGGCCGTGCACGGAGTCGTACTTGAGCATGTAGGCGAGATAGTCGGGGTCGAGCAGATCGTTGATGCCGACGATTTCGATGTCCGGGAAGTTCTGCACCGCGGCGCGGAGCACGTTGCGGCCGATGCGGCCGAAGCCGTTGATGCCCACTTTCACTGCCATGTCTCGATCCTCTTTAGCTTGTGTGTGACGGAGATTGAAGGGTCCGGCGCGCTCAGCCGACCAGGGCCAGCACGCGCTTGACGATGTTGTCGGTGGTCAGACCGAAGTGCTCGAACAGCGCCGCGGCCGGAGCCGATTCGCCGAAGGTGTCGACACCGAGCACGTCGCCGTCGTCGCCGACGAAGGCGCGCCAGTAGTGCGTGACGCCGGCTTCGACGGCCAGGCGCTTCTTGCTCCTGGGCAGCACGCTCGCGCGATACGCCGCGTCCTGCTTGAGGAAGCGCTCGGCGCAGGGCATCGAGACGACGCGCACCGCGACACCCTGGTCGGCGAGCTTCTTGGCCGCGTCGACGCTGATACCGACTTCGGAACCCGTGGCGATGATGATCGCACTCGCTTCACCGGCCGCTTCATGAACGACGTAGCCGCCGCGCAAAATCTGCGCCGCCTGGCCCGCCGGATGCGGCTGGATCGGCAGGTTCTGGCGCGACAGCGCGAGCGCGGTCGGGCCATCGCGGCGCTCGACGGCGGCCTGCCAGGCGATCGCGGTTTCGAAGGCGTCGGCCGGGCGCCAGGTTTCGAGATGCGGAATCAGGCGCAGCGAGGACACGTGCTCGACCGGCTGGTGCGTCGGGCCGTCTTCGCCGAGGCCGATCGAGTCGTGCGTGAACACGTGGATCACGCCGATCTTCATGAGCGCAGCCATGCGCACGGCGTTGCGCGAGTAGTCCGAGAACACCAGGAAGGTGCCGCCGAACGGAATCAGTCCACCATGCAGCGCGATGCCGTTCATGGCCGCGGCCATGCCGAATTCGCGCACGCCGTAGGACAGGTAGTTGCCGTGCACGCGGTCGGGCTTGCTGGTCAGCGCGCCTTCCCACTTGGTCAGGTTGGACTCGGTCAGGTCGGCCGAGCCGCCGAGGAATTCGGGCAGTTCCGGCGCGAGCAGGTTCAGCGCGTTCTGCGAGGCCTTGCGCGTGGCGACGGGCTTGTCGACCGCGGCGAAGCTCGCGTGCAGCTTGGCGACGATCTCGTTCCAGTTCTCGGGCAGCTTGCCGTCGATGCGGCGCGACAGCTCGGCGGCTTCCTTCGGATACTCGGCTGCGTAGCGATCGAACAGGACCTGCCAGCCGCGCTGCGCGGCGGCGCCCTTTTCGAGCGCGTTCCAGCCGTCGCGGATGTCCTGCGGGATTTCGAACGGAGCGTACGGCCAGTTCAGCTGTTCGCGTGTCTTGGTGATTTCGTCGGCGCCCAGCGGCGCGCCGTGGCTCGATTCCTTGCCGGCCTTGTTCGGCGAGCCCCAGCCGATGATGGTCTTGCAGCAGATCAGCGTCGGCTTGTCCTTCGAAGCGCGGGCGGTTTCGAGCGCGAGCTTGATTTCGTGCGGGTTGTGACCGTCGACGTTGCGCACCACCTGCCAGCCGTAGGCTTCGAAGCGGGCCGGGGTGTCGTCGGCGAACCAGTCGTGGACTTCGCCATCGATCGAGATGTTGTTGTCGTCGTACAGCACGACGAGCTTGCCGAGGCCCAGCGTACCGGCCAGCGAGCAGGCTTCATGGCTGATGCCTTCCATGAGGCAGCCGTCGCCCGCGAACACGTAGGTGTGGTGATCGACGACCGGAAAGCCGTCGCGGTTGAACTGCCAGGCCAGCACCGATTCGGCGATCGCCATGCCGACCGCATTGGCCAGGCCCTGGCCCAGCGGGCCGGTGGTGGTCTCGACGCCGGCGGTCACGAACTGCTCGGGATGGCCCGGCGTCTTGCTCTTGAGCTGGCGGAAATTCTTGAGATCGTCGATCGACAGCGGGTAGCCGGCCAGGTGCAGCAGCGAGTACAGCAGCATCGAACCGTGGCCGTTGCTGACGATGAAGCGGTCACGGTTGAACCACTTGGGGTCGGCCGGGTTGTGGGCCAGGAAATCGTTCCAGAGCACCTCGGCGATGTCGGCCATGCCCATCGGCATGCCAGGGTGGCCGGAATTGGCCTTTTGCACCGCATCCATCGAAAGGGCGCGGATCGCGTTGGCGAGTTCAAGACGAGTGGGCATCGAGACGAACAACCTCACAAAAGAACAGGGGTGACGGGTTTATTCCGGCAGGGCCGGCCGCGAGGCTCCTGGGCCTCACTTTGCAAACGACAAGGCCGGCAACATGGCCGGCCTTGAAGTGGAATTACATGATCTCGACGACTTAAAGGTCGAAGCTGGCGTCCAGCGGCTCGAGATCGACCTTCGGCTGCTGAATGGCCGGCAGATCCTGCTCGGCGAGCACGTCGCGCCCGACGTAACCGTCGGCGATTTCACGCAGGGACAGCACCGTGGACTTGTGGTTGCCCCACGGCAGGCGCGCTTCGGCGCCACGAGCCAGCTGGCGCGCGCGCTTGGCAGCGACCAGGGTCAGTTCGAACTGGTTGGGAATTCTCAGCAGGCAATCTTCGGCGGTAACACGAGCCATTTGCAGCAACCCCGGCACGGGAAAAGGGGCGAGATTTTAGCCTTTCTGATCCGGCGACGCCACCAGGCTGGCGATGAGCTTTTCGTGCAGGGCGATCTGCCCGTCTCTCCTGAGGCGCCGCTCGAGCAAGATCGAACCGAGCTGCTCGACCGCCCGATCGAAATTTTCGTTGACGATCAGATGATCGTACTCACCGTAGTGCGACATCTCGGCGCGCGCCGCGGCCATGCGGCCTTCGATGATCTCGTCGCTGTCGGTCGCGCGCGAGCGCAGGCGGCGTTCGAGCTCCTGCGCGGACGGCGGCAGGATGAAAATGCTGACGACATCGGCGATCTGCTCACGCACCTGGCGCGCGCCCTGCCAGTCGATGTCGAGAATCACGTCATGTCCCGCCTGCAGCAACGCTTCGGTGCGTTGCCGCCCGGTGCCGTAGCGGCGACCGAACACGTCGGCGTATTCGAGGAAATCCTGCGCCTCGACGCGGCGCTGGAACTCGGCCGCATCGACGAAGTGGTAGTGAACACCCTCGGTTTCGCCCGTGCGCGGCGCGCGCGTCGTATACGAAACCGAGATCTCGGCGTGGATTCCATGCGCCGCGAGCCAGGGCAGCAAGGCTCGGCTCAAGCTGGTTTTTCCGCCGCCGGACGGGGCCGACAGAATGTAGAGGTTGCCCCGCAGGGCCTGACGCTGGCTCATCGGGACGGGCTTATTCGATGTTCTGGACTTGCTCGCGCATCTGTTCGATGGCGACTTTCATGTCGACGGCGCAACGGGTCATCTCCGCATCCTGCGATTTCGACGACAGCGTATTGGCCTCGCGATTGAGCTCCTGCATGAGGAAGTCGAGGCGCCGGCCGATCGGCTCCTGGCGCGACAAGGCGGCGCGGACTTCGATGAGATGCGAAGCCAGGCGCGAAAGCTCCTCTTCCACGTCCAGCCGCTGCAGCGCGAGCACCAACTCCTGCTCCACGCGCGCCGGGTCGAGCTCGACCTGCAGGTCACGCGCCTTCTGGCGCAGCTTCTCGAGCCATTGGGTCCGCACGATGGCGTAGCGCTCGCGCACCTGGCTCGCCAGCGTCTCGACGGCGTCGCAGCGCTCGGCGATGAACTGCGCCAGGCGCTCGCCTTCTCGGGATTTGGTGTCGGCGAACTCGTCGAGCGCCTGCTTGAACAGCTTGCGCGCGGCCTGCATGAGCGGCGCCGGGTCCTGCGGAGTTTCGCGCGTGACCCCCGGATACGAGAGCACACGCAGCGGATCGGGCAGCGCGGTGGCCGTCAGGGCCTGGGTGATCCGGTCGAGTGCCGCACTGACCTGAGCGAGCCGCTCGTCGTCGATCTCGAGCGCCGCGTTGGTCGTGTTGTCGCGCGTAAACCGCAGACCACATTCGACTTTTCCGCGCGCAAGATGCGCCAGTGCAAGCGTGCGGAACTCGTTCTCGAGTCCGCGGAACTCGTCGGGAAGCTTGAACTGCAGATCGAGGTAGCGGTGGTTGACCCCGCGCAGCTCCCAGCTGAGCCGGCCCCACGGACCCTGGGCCTCGGCCCGGGCGTAACCCGTCATGCTGCGAATCATGATGTGTCCCGGCCAGCTGCCGTCGGTGCAAAGGGGCGACAGTTTAGTCGCCGGACACAAAAACGGCGCGGAAATGACTTCCGCGCCGTTTTGCTATCCACTCGATTCGGCGGCCTTGCCGCCGAACGGATCACACGATCGGGGTGGGAGCAGGAGCAAGCGCCGGTTCGGCGGCAGCCGGGGTCGGTTCGACCGCCTTCTTGACAGCCTTGCGGGTCTTCTTGGCAACCGACTTGGCCTTGCCGATCAGCTTCTTGACAGCCTTTTTGGCGGTCTTCTTGACGCTGACCTTCTTGGCGCCGGCCTTCTTGGCAACTTTCTTGGTCGCCTTCTTGGCGCCAGCCTTCTTCACGGCCTTTTTGGCAGCGGCCTTCTTGGCGACCTTTTTGGTGGCCTTCTTGGCGCTGACCTTCTTCACGGCCTTCTTCGTGGCTTTTTTCGCCGCGGCCTTCTTGACGACCTTCTTCACGGCCTTCTTGGCGGTCTTCTTAGACGCCTTCTTAGCCGACTTCTTAGCCACTTTGGATTTCACCGCCATGTGTCTATCCTCCGTCGATAGAGACGTTCAAGCAAGTTTGAGATTAACCACGAAGAAACCATTCTTCGCTATTTTGGAACTTTACGCATTTGCGCAGAAAAGTCAATTCTCTATCACAAGCGCTTTATCGTCACATGCTTAGAGCATGTTCCTTATGTGCGCTTTCCGTACTTGCTTCTTATACAGCGCATGCGACGGAGGACGAGGCGAGCATCCCCGTTCTGGCTTATCGCGTCGTCGATGAGTTCGAGCACGACGTTTCCAGCTTCACCCAGGGGCTCGAATTAAGGAACGGCCTGCTTTATGAGTCGGCTGGAGGTTATGGCCGCTCCTCCCTTTCCATCACCGACCTGCGCGCTCGAAAACTCCGGGGCAAGCACAACGGCCCAGCCGCAGTTTTTCTCGAGGGGCTGAGCTGGGCCGGCGACGAGCTATTCATCCTCACGTGGCGTGAGCGCGTGGTTTTTGTCGTCGATTCGAGTATTCGCGAGCGTCGTCGCCTGCAGAATCCGACCGAAGGCTGGGGAATCACGCATCTTCCGACGTCCGCCGGCGACCACCTGCTGGTCAGCGACGGGTCTTCAAAACTGACCGAGCGCGCCCCTTCCGATTGGGCGGCGCTTCGCACCATAGAAGTCACCGCGGCGGGCAAACCGGTCGATCAGCTCAACGAGCTCGAGTTCGTGCAGGGCCGGGTTTACGCCAATATCTGGCATAGCAGTCGAATCGCCGTGCTAGACCCTCAAACCGGCCATGTCTTGAACTGGCTGGATCTCGGTGAATTGGAGAAGCGTTTCACCAAGCCTGCAGGCTGGGACGCCGATGAGCACGTGCTCAACGGCATCGCTTATGACGCTCAGACTCGGCATTTGCTGGTTACCGGTAAATGCTGGCCCAAGATGTTCGAGCTGAAAGTCGAAGGCTTGGGGCATTAACTGATTCGAACGCAGAAACATCAAGGGCGGCCGTAGCCGCCCTTGAACGAGTCGAATCGGATCGCTATTGCTTGTCCGAGAACGTCAGCTTTCCCTTGTTTTTCTCGCTGGTTTTCTTGCCCCAGCCTTTCACGCGCTTATCCACGTCCTCGATGCTCGTGAATGGCGACTTCTTCCGTTCCTCGACGATCGCCGCGGCGGTTTTGTCACCGACGCCATCGAGTTCCTTGGCCAGAGTTTTGGCATCGGCGGTATTGATATTGACCGCCCACGAGACACTCGCGAAAAACAGAAAGGAGGCGGACAGCAATGCGTTGATGAAGAAGCGCATGGGAAAGCTCCGACGGAGTACCGCGAAAGTGCGGCTCGGCCATGCTGCTTCCGTAGCGCTTTGTTTCTCTTGATGTGGATCACAAAAACGCGGAAATTCCCGCCGTCTTTCTGCTGCACATCACGAAAGAGTGACGCCCAAGAAGAAACCCCCACCGGGGAGCCCGGAGGGGGTTTGGATTAAGAGCCTGGCAGTGACCTACTCTCGCATGGTCTAGCCACACTATCATCGGCGCTGAG
>NZ_JBYSYG010000012.1:0-151635 GCF_058783045.1 Hydrocarboniphaga sp. FW305-C-57
GATCTCTTGCCCATCTCGTTCTCCGTTCATCAGAAAATTACCAACGTCCTGATGTACGTCAAACCGAGGCAGGGTCACTCCCGCAAGCGGGAGAGGGGAACAGCATGGCCTCTGGCTAAAAAAGGCAGCGCACTACCACCGCACCGAGCCCGTGATCCCGAACGTCCTCGGCTCCACGAAATTCGCCACCGTCAGGCTGCCGAAGCTCGGGCCGAAGTCGATGTAGTTGGTGGCTGCGTCTTCGTCAGTCACGTTGCGCATCCACAAGGCGAATTCCGCCGACCCGCTCGAGCCAACGCGGATATCGGCCAGCGCGAGCCGCAGGTTGAGCAGCCCGTAAGCCTTCACGCGCGTGTCCGCGGCGACCTGGTTCGCAGGGTTGTACTGCGTACTGCCGGGACCGTCGAGCTGGTAGGGATAAGTGAAGAAGGCGCCCGTGTAGGCGTAGTCGACGACGCCGCGCAGCGTTCCCCACGCTGCGCGATGCAGCGTGCTGTCGAGCAGCACATTGAACGTGTGCTTGGGCGCATGCACGAAGGCGCGGTTGTCGGCCGCGTTGCCGGCGACGAAGCTGCCCGCGTCGCTGGCGTCGGCCGGTGTCGCGTCGTCAGGGTTGCGCACCAGGTCGGTGAACTCGTCGTATTCGGCGTCGAGATACGCGTAGCTCAGGCGCAGCTGCGTTCCCTTCACCGGCACGAGCACGGCCTCGATCTCGGCGCCCTGCACCGTCGCCTCGCCGGCATTGCGGATGACCGAGCCGGCCGCGCTGGTTTCACCGCCGACGAAGGTGGAGGTCTGCATGTCCTTCAACTCGTTGTGAAACAGCGCGAGATTGAACAGCGCCCTGCCATCGAACCAAGTGGTCTTGGCACCGATCTCGAACGAGCGCTGCTTTTCGGGCTTGAACGGCGTCTGCGTCTCCTCGATGTTGATGTTCGGGCGATCGGCCGGCGGCGCGGTGTTGCTGTATTCGCCGTTGAAGCCGCCGCTCTTGAAGCCTTCGGCGTAGCGCGCGTAGAGATTGACGCCCTGCGTCGCGCGCCAGGCGAGCGAGGCCATCGGCGTGGTGGCTTCGAAATCGCCGCTGGCGCGCGTGCCTTCGGGAATGAAGTAGAAGAACGGATCGCTGGTCGAGCCGCTGACTCCGAAGCTGCGGGTCAAGTCCTTCTTCTCGCGCGTGTAGCGCGCGCCGACCGCGGCGGTGAGCTGCTCGGTGAGCCGATAGTCGATCTGGCCGTAGGCCGCCCAGGCCGAGGTCTTGGTGCCGTAGCGCGAGTCGTAGTTGGCGCCGCCGAAGATCAGCTGCTGCGGATTGTAAGTGTCGCCTTCATCGCCGAAGTAGTACACGCCGGCGACGTAGTTGAGGCGTTCTCCGCTGCCGAGCAGTTGCAGATCCTGCGACAGCTGATCGTAGTCGGTGAAGCGCTGGGTGAAGACGAAGTCCAGCGGCGAGCCGTCGATGTCGATCGAATCGTTCCACTCCAGGCGCCGATAGCCGGTGATCGACTTGAGCGTGATCTGCTCCGAAAGATCCCAGCTCAGCGTGAACGAATGGCCCATGATACGGGCCTGTTCGAAAGTCGGCGCATCGATGTCGGCCTCGTCCTGGCGCTGCGTCGAGGCGTACGAGGCGAGCACCGGATAGAGATCGGCGAGCGGCCCGAAACCCGGGTCGAACAGCCCGGTCGGCCGCAGGCGATAGAGCTGGTTGTAGTTGTTGCTCTGGTTGACGTTGGAGCGGTCGAAGCGGTACTCGCCGGCCCAGTCATCGGCGAAATCGAAATCGGCCGCGATGCGCACGGCGTCGTTGTGTCGATTGTTGAGTTCGTCGACCGAGCTCGTGCGTGCCGTGTCGACCCAGCCGTCGCGTCGCTCGCTGCGCACGCCGATCGAGATGCGCGCGATACCCCACTGCGGCAAATCCACCGAGGCCTTCTGCACGAGCGCGTTGTAGTTGCCGTACTCCAGGCTCGCGCTGCCCGAGAACTGCCCGCTCGGCGCGCGCGTGCGCAGGCTGATCGCGCCGGCCAGCGTGTTGCGCCCGTACAGCGTGCCCTGTGGGCCACGCAGCACTTCGACCTGGGCCAGATCCACCACGTCGAATATCGAGCCCTGCGCCTTGCCGATGTAGACGCCGTCGACGTAGATGCCGACCGCCGGGTCCCAGTAGATCGCCGGATTGATCTGGGTGACGCCGCGAATCGCGATCTGCGAAATGGTGTTGTTGGAGGGCGTTCGGCTGATCTGCAGGCCCGGCGCGAGCGCGGACAGATCGTCCACGCTCTGGATGCCGCGCGACTCGATCTGCTCGGACGAGAACGCGGTGACCGCCAGCGGCACGTCCTGCAGCTTCTCTTCACGGCGTTGGGCCGTGACGACTACCTCGGCGATGCCACCCTCTTCCACGCCCGATACTGCTTGCGGAGCATCGTCCTGGGCGGCTGCCGTCAGACAGATCGTGGCCAACAGGCTCGTCATCACGCGACTGCTGTGATTCATGCGGCTCTCTCCCGTGTTCGCGAACGCGCGGTGGCCGTCTGGTTCGACGGCCCCACGCTTATTGGTATGCGCAAGCCCGGCGATCGCCGGACCTGCTCTTGAATAGACCGCGAATGCAGCCGATGCCTCACCCGTAGAGACGAGCTCGGCGCCCCCGCGCTGCGCGAAGGCTTACTGCCAGCGGTAAATCAGCTCCGCACCGATCGTGCGCGGCTCGCCGAACAGCACCGCCCGATCGGCATGCGGCTGGTTGTCGATCGCCGAGATCACGTATTCCTTGTCGAGCAGGTTGCGTCCCCACAAGGCGACTTCGGCCTTGCCACGGCTGCCGGCCGCGATCTCGCCGAGGCTCAGTCGCGCGCCAAGCACGCCATACGAGTCGATTGCCGTCATGCCCTCCTTGCCCGGCTGGCGGCTTCCCTTCCGGTCGCCCGTGTAGTTGTAGTTGAGGTTGCCGCGTAGCACGCCCCAGCTGCGATCGAGCATCGTCCAGTCGATGGCCGCGACGAAGGAATGCGGCGGCGCCGAGACGAACGAAAATTCGTCCGTCACATCTTCACCGTTGATGTTGCGCACCTTGGTGACGTCGGCATCGAGATAGGCGTAATCGAGCGAGAGCAGCAGGCCCGGCGCGGCCAGCAGCGTGGTTTCGAGCTCGAAGCCGCGCATGCGCGCCTTGCCCGCGTTGGCGACCTTGGTGTCCGACACCGTGCCCGAGATCAGGAAGTTGATCTGCATGTCGGTGTAGTCGCTGTAGAACACGTCGGCGTTCACGCGCAGCCGATGCTGCAGCCATTCGCTCTTGACGCCGAGCTCGTAGGCGTCGACGCGCTCGGGCGCGAAACCTTCGACGAAACCGTAGCCATAGTCGATGCCGTCCGAAGCCGGCCCCGAGTCGCCCGATATCTGCGGATCGCGCGTGTTGAAGCCGCCGCTCTTGTAGGCCTCGGCGTACTTCGCGTAGACGTTGACGTCGCGGTCGATGTCGAAGGCGACGATGCCGGTGATCGCGTCATCGCTGAACTTTCGCTTGGCGCGCACATTGTCGAAGCGATCGGCGCTGCTGAGCAGCACGGCGGTTCCGAAGCCGTTGAAGCTGCCTTCGAGGTAGGTGTCGTTGACGCGGAATTTGAGCGCTTCGCGCCGGTCTTCGGAATGCCGGTAGCCGAGCGTCAGATGCAGGCGCTCGTCGAGCAGCTTCGGCGTCCAGGTGCCTTGCGTGTAGAAAGCCAGCGCCTCGTTGTCGATGCTGTTGAGCACCTGGTCGAAGTTGACGAGCCGCGGGTTCAGCAGGCCGCCCAGCAGCGGCTCCAGCGGCGCGATCAGCTCGGGGCTGATGTTGCTGCTGAACTGGTGATAGCGCTGCTTGCGATCCTCCTTGGCCTTTTCACTGAAGTAGAAGCCGCCGACGATGTATTGCAGCGCATCGTCGAACAGCAGGCCGCTGAGCTGCAGCTCGTGCGACCACTGCTTCTGCGTGGTGCGCGGAATCATGAGTTCGGTCGGCCCGCCGTTGGCGACCTGCGCCGCGGGGCCGTCGTAGACGTTGCTGTCGAGCCGATACGTGGTCGAGCCGGCGCCGCCGCCGAGGTCGGTGTAGGCCGCATCGTCGAGCTCGCGATGCGCGCCGATGTACTTGAGCTCGTGCGCTCCGAGGTCGAGCGTGAACGTCGCCGCATGGCCTTCGATGTCGACACGCGATTCTTCGAGCGGTGCGCCCGTGGCGAGCGATTTCAGGCGATGGTGGCTGTACACCGACTGCGACTGCGCGTAGCGCTTGAACAGTTCGGCGGCACCCTTGTCGCCATCGGGCGGCAGCACGGCCTGGTAGAGATAGTTGTAGTAGTCGCTGCGGCTGCGGTCGTAGCTGTAGTCCACCGTGAGCGAATCCGTCGCCTGCCAGCGCAGGTCGAAGCGGCCAGCGAGATCGTCACGATCGCCGAAATCTCCGCCGGGGCCGTCATTGTCGACATAGCCATCGACATTGCTCGCGAGCACGGCGAGCTTGACCGCGAGATCGTCGGCCAGCGGCACGTTGACCGAGCTGCGCAGATTGCGGATGTTGCGCTCGCCGAGGCCGAACTTGTGGCTCATCGAGAAGCCGTCGGTCGACGGTCGGCGCGTCACCAGGTTGACCGCTCCGCCCGTGGTGTTGCGCCCATACAGCGTGCCCTGCGGGCCGCGCAGCACCTCGATGCGTTCGAGATCGGCGACGTCGAAGGCGTTGCCGGTCGATCGCGCGATGTAGACGCCGTCGATGTAGACGCCTACGGGCGGATCCTGCGTGACCTGCGCATCGAGCAGGCCGATACCGCGAATGAAGAAGCGCAGGCTCGCATTGCTGGTCGGAAACGGATCGACCGTCATGCCCGGCACATTGCTGCCGAGATCGCCGAGGCCGTCGATGCCGCGTGTCGCGAGCTGATCGGCATTGAAGGCTTCGATCGAGATCGGAGTCTTCTGCAGCGACTCGCTGCGCTTCTGCGCGGTGACGATCACCTCTTCGAGCGCCGTCTCCTCGGTGGCTGCGCTTTCGTTCTCGCCGGGTTCTCGCACTTCTTGAGCGGACAACGAGAACGGCAAGGCCACGGTGATCAGCGCAAGACGCATATCGAGCTTCTTCATGCTTGCCTCCCCAGACAAGAATCGTGACACGTCGGCGATGCTAGGGGGGCCTTCGAAAAAGCTTCCTCATGCAAGCGGATGAGGGATGGCGCCGTTCAGCAGGTGATGGCTCGGTCAGGCCACGGGGGCGCAGCCTGCTTCATTCGCTGAAACGCCTTGCCCTCTCCCGCTTGCGGGAGAGGGGTTCTCGAGACTTCATATATCCGAGCCTTGTCATCTTGGACGATAGCCGCATGCGCCAAGCACCAGGGATCTTCACGCGACGGGAATGGAAGTCACCGTATCGGCAAACTTCCTGAGCTTTCTGCACCCTCTCGTTTCGGACCAGAAATCGCCATCGTCCAGCGCGACGCCCGGAAAACGATCCCGCTCGATCACTTCCGCATACGGATCGATCAGTGCGCCCATCTCGGCGAGGCACTGTTCTGAGCCGCTCGAACTCATCGTGCAGAACAGTGCCACGCGCGGCATCACCGATGCGTAGCGGCCAAGATAGCTGCGCACGGGACTCGAGACGCGCGCTGCCCAGACCGGCGATCCGACCACGACGATGTCGTAATCCCTCGGGTCGTGCCGCATCTGGTGAATGCGCGGCTTGATCTCGGCGAGCGCCTCGAACGCGCAGCGCAGCATGCCCAGCCGCCCCGTGCGCTTCCCCGAAACGAGAATTTCTTCTTCGTCGGCTCCGAGCATTTCGGCGAGCTGGCGCGCCACGCTGCGCGTGCGTCCACCCCGCGAATAGGACACCACGAGGATTTTCCTCGGGCGATGCGGAGTCGGGCCGCCGGCATCCGCGCTCGCTCCGGGCGAATGCTCCGGCGGCTTCTGGTCCGAACCCGTCGGGGACAATGTCATGAATGAACTCCTTCGATGCGGTTTCGTCAGCGTCCACTCGTGACTCGACCTCGGCATTGATCACGGTCAAGGTGAGGCGTCGGGTGTGCGGCGATCCTAGCTGCACCGCCATCGAGCACGACCGGACGAGATTCCGACCATGACCCAGACCATGAAAGCCGCTGTAGCGCATCGCTTCGGCGCAGCCTTGAGCATCGAAGAAGTGCCGGTGCCGACGCCGGGCCCGGGCGAAGTGCTCGTGCGCGTCATCGCCAGCGGCGTCTGCCACACCGATGTGCATGCCGCCGACGGTGATTGGCCGGTCAAGCCGGTGCTGCCGTTCATTCCGGGACACGAAGGCGCCGGCATCGTCGCCGCGCTCGGCGCGGGCGTGAAACATCTCAAGGAAGGCGATGCGGTGGGCGTGCCGTGGCTGCACGACGCCTGTGGCGGCTGCGAGCACTGCATGACCGGCTGGGAAACGCTCTGCCACGATCAGCACAACACCGGCTACGGCGTGCAAGGCTGCTTCGCCGAATACGTGATCGCGAACGCCGACTATGTGGGCCGGCTTCCGTCGAATGTCGACTTCGCTTACATGGCGCCGATCCTGTGCGCCGGGGTCACCACCTACAAGGGAATCAAGGAAGCCGATGTCCATGCCGGCGAATGGCTCGCCGTTTCCGGCGTGGGCGGGCTCGGCCACGTGGCCGTGCAGTACGCCAAGGCGATGGGCCTGCACGTGGTGGCGATCGACATCGGCGACGAGAAGCTCGAACTGGCCCGCTATCTCGGCGCCGACCTGACCGTCGACGCCACCGATCCGCAAGCCTGCGAACGCGTCATCCGGCAAACCGGCGGCGTGCATGGAGCGCTGGTGACCGCCGTTTCGCTCGGCGCCTTCTCGCAGGCGCTGCGCATGCTGCGGCGCAAGGGAACCGTGAGCCTGGTCGGCCTTCCGCCGGGTGAGTTCCCGATTTCGGTCTTCGATCTGGTGCTCAACCGGCTGACCGTGCGCGGCTCGATCGTGGGCACTCGCAAGGACCTGCAGGAAGCCATCGATTTCGCCGCCGAAGGCAAGGTTCGCCCCACCATCACGCGGGCGCCGCTCGCCGACATCAACCGTGTGCTGAGCGACCTCAGGGAAGGCCGCGTCAACGGCCGCGTCGTGCTCGACATCGCGAGTCCCTGAGCCGACTCGCGATCGGCGCGGCGGCGGTGATCAGTCGCAGTGATCAAGGCTTTCGCCTTCACTGCGGGAGAGCATGAGCATCGCAGGTACGCTCGGCATGATTCGACGCAACCCATGCCGGCGTGATGCCGGCCACCGATGCGTGCATGCGCCAATTCGGCCTGTAGCTCGATTGCCTGTGCCGGGCCGAATGATCTTCAGCGCTTGAGGGCTTGCCTCAGATCGGAATAACTGTCGCGCAGGGTCTCGAACAGCAACTGGGTCGCGTAGGCCACTTCGAAGCTCGACTTGTCGATCGATTCGCGTGCTGCGTGCACCTGGTTCCGCAACTCGTCCCAGCGCTGCTCGGCAAGCTCCCAACGGTCTTTCGCCTCGGCCTTGAACAGGTGCGCCTGCAGCGCCAGCTCGTCGCGGAGCTGCGCCAGGGAATCGAAATCGTGCAAGGAGAAAGGACGCGGTTTTTTCATCGGGGGCTCCTGCCGCCGGCGGGATAGCGGCTTGTCGAGCGCATGGTGGGACACCGAGGTCCGCTGCGCCTTGACCCGCATCAAGCGACTGCGTCGGAGGCCCGGCTTCGTCCTCGCCGCTACTGCAGGCCACGACGCACGAGCTTTTCGAACTCCGCCGCCGCGAACACCGGCACCGCAAGCGACGTACAAAGCCAGTTCGATCCAGCCGAGCGGGCCCGATACGAAAGACGCGGTGGCGATCACCCGCAGGCGCGTTACGCGCCCTTGTTCTTCTCGTCCCAGGCCATCGGCTCCCACAGCTCGACCTTGTTGCCTTCCGGATCCATGATCCAGGCGAACTTCCCGTTCTCGTGGGATTCGGGCCCGCCGACGACTTGAACGCCATCCGTGCGGAGCTGCGATATCAAGCTGACCAGATCATCGACCCGGTAATTGATCATGAAAACCGAGTCGCTCGGACTGAACCACTGGCTGTCCTTGTCCGCGATGTTCCAGACGGTAAGCCCCTCGTCATCGGCCTTGTCGTCCGGCCATTTGAAAATCGCCCCGCCCCAGCTTTCGAGCGCGATTCCCAGGTGCTTCTGATACCAGCCAGCCAAGGCCGCACTATCGTTTCTGCTCTTGAAGAAGATGCCGCCGATTCCGGTGACCTTCGCCATCGCTCGCCTCCTTTCAAACCTTCGGATTAGACAGGACTTTCCAGCCTCCACCGAGGATTGGAACCGTTCCGCAACAGGGGCCACCGTCTCGAGCGAGACCATGGATCTCCGCAAGAAGAACCGCATTGTCTTGTGCGAGGACGGCATCGACCAATGCCCAGGAGATGGTGCCTGTCTTGATCTTGGCACGCCGGGTCCACTCAGTACCCGTTTGTCCCGCCATCGTTCCCGAGTTCAGGTAGAGAAAGCGATCCGAGACCGGCCCCTGTGCGTAAAGCCCAAGGATGTTGGGCACCTCGCTCCCGGTCCGAGACGCAACTCGGACTGGCAGGTCGAACACCAGCTCCCCATCCGTACAGCTGCCGGGTCCGAGCAGTTCCGATTTTCCTCGCTGCACCGCGAATCTCACACCGCTCGGAGCGTCCCTGACCACGATCCGGACCATGAGCTCGCGATTCTCCATACCTGCGCGATCTTTCTTCATGACGGACGCTCCAGATCCAAACCAGCTGTGCCGCGAATGGCCTCGGTGTTTGCGTTGGGCCTATCGCTGCGCCGACTCAGCGTCATGGCAGACCGCTTCAATGTTGTGTCCATCCGGATCGCGAACGAAGGCGCCGTAGTAGTTTGGATGATAGTGAAGGCGCAAGCCCGGCGGCCCGTTGTCCGTCGCTCCAGCGCACATCGCCGCAGCATAAAAGGCGTCAACGAGCGCGCGGCTGGAAACACGGAACGCAACGTGGATGGGCGGAACATTGGGCCCGCCAGCGCCGATCCAGAAATCAGGCTTTGGCGGAACGCCGAAACCTGCCGCGTCATGGCCACCAGTCAGTTCGCCCGGAACCTCCATGAGTAGCTGATAGCCGATGGGCCCGAGCGCAGCGACGTAGAAGGCTTTGCTGCGCGCGAAGTCGCTAACTGCGATTTTGATGTGGTCGATCATGGAATGTCCTTACTTCCTAATCTTCGTCGGTAGCTAGCTTTAAGCCCAACCTTCAGTAGCGCAGCGGAATCAATACGTCGGCTGGAAGCTCTTATTGGACCGCATGGCGCTACCAGAGCCGCAACAGTGGAAGATGCGGATAAATGAAGGTGTACGTGACGGGAACGATAACTCCTATAGCGACGTGCCGCAGCCCGATGATGGGCGAACGCACGGCCAAGATAACCCCAAGCACTACGCAGGCGATGCATAGCAGAACTAGTAGGCAACCCGTAACGAGCTCTATGAGATCCGAAGCACCGTAGGGCTCACCGGGCTCCGGAATCCAACTAGCCCATACCAGCGAGCGGAAAGCCAAGCCGAAAGCGGCCAGGAGCAAAACTGCCCATGAAATCCCGGCTGCGGCTCGGCTTAGAGATGCGGCCTCGATCATGCGCTTTTCAAGGACTGGTGTCCTAGCTCAGCCCACCACCCGGCTTTTCGGATGGTTCGGCCGTAGCGCCTTGTTGGGTGCCAGGAGCGATGTAAATAATCTGCAACTGATGCTTTGATGCGATGGCTAGCATGGCTGCGATAGCCGCCATGCCAATAATAACAACAGGCAACGTTGAAAAAATGTAAGCACTGATGACAAACATCAGAAGCAATGCCCATTGAATCTTGGTGACAGCCTTTGACTGGCATAGGCCGGATCGGCAGCTGCCGCATTGTGTAGCGACTCGGCCCGCGGCTATGGCTTTTCTCCATAGCTCAATGCGAGCGCCGCATACGGGGCAAGCCGATGCTTGTTGCTGCTTCATGGAGCCCAGCGCAGAGCTAAGCGGACGGCCGGCTTTTGGGCCGTTTCGATTGAGCCCTCTGGACTACCTTTGACTCGAATATAGCGACAAGCCCTAGAAGAGTTTCACGCTCAGCAGCATCCATCTGTGCTCCCGTATCGTTCAATAGGCCGGCGACGAGGTAATACTCGGTTTCATTGCGAATACAGCCGCGCCTTATGACTGCCTTGTACTTACTCCAATAACGCCGCCGCACCTCAGAGAGTGTAATAACCTTCCGGGCACGGAAAGCCGCATCGACTGCTGCAACCTGCGCCGGTGTGAAATCTCTTGTTGCCTCTATCGTGTCGTTTGTCGCTTGGCGAAGGCCTGCAAGTCGCTGAGACTTGCTGACCTCCCCGGGTATAACGTCCATGTGATGCGATGGATGGATATCGGAACTTTCTGGGATGCCCCGTAAAAGAGTGGAAAACAGACTCACATACGCCGACAAGTCCGCAAACTCCTGCTCATTTACTAATGACATTTTCGGCATAGCTGTCTAAGCCCGACGCCCCGGTTCACGCGTGGCCCGGACGGAGCGGCGAAGCCACAGAGCCCGGGACGTCGCCTTGAAGCAATGGTTGGGCGACACGCCGAACTGCGCGCACATTCAACTTGAGATCCGGCGACGAAAATTGTGGATAGGTAGTTCGAATAGACCAATCTTTAAAGCCATCTGGCTCAGAGCACCTCTGCTCAGAGGCATCTATGAGCTTCAGAGTGTTCTCATAGTAGTCGGACACTTTGGGGTCGGCATTGCACGAGGAGACCGCCGCGCGAAGACTGTGCTTTCGGGTTCTTCGCCAATGCCTTGGCCAGTCCAATGCGTAGTCCGAGAGGACAGCGCCGGTGCCGTGCTTAAGGTGCTGCCTGAAGTTGATGGTGAACCTAGCAGGTACCACCTGTCTGATGAAAGACGGGGTCAACGAAGCACCGACAATCTTCTGCGCCTTCTCTCCTCTGGCTGCATCGATCATGGGCCTTCCAAGAAAGACTCTACGTTGTTCATCGATAATGGACGGGCCCAGAGAAATTGCGCCTCGAAGCGGCAAACCAATTTCGAAGGCGTGACAAAGAAGGTTATTGCATGCCTCGAGAAAACGATCACAGGGGATGATGTGATACTTCCAACCCTCTCCGGGGTCTGTGCCCTGCGACTCTCGTTCGGCCTCAGATAAAGAACGTGCTTGCGGAAAGTGAGCGTGCGCCCACAGCACGATTGAGTCGCTAGCATAGGCTCCATTCACACGATTGAAGATAAAGGCGTCACCGTCCGCGGTCCAGGTAGCTTCGTCTTCAATATGAAGAAAGCGGTTGAGTTCGCTTGCATGGACGTTCATCGCATTGACGTCGCTAATGAGCGCATCGTATAGCTTGGCCATCTCGCCGAGTCCAAGCTGCTCAAACTTTGATTCGAAGCCGAGGACATCGAACAGCGCGACGAAATACCACAGGTGCTCGTTGTTCATGGCGCCCAATTCCGAGCTTAAGCCGCAGCCATGCCGAAGCGAAGCGGAGGTGTGGCTGTCGGCTTGAAGCTCTCGCTAGAGCGTGACACGGCCATCTAACCTCTCCTTGTAGCCTACCAATGGTGCAACTGCATTGAATGCTCTTGCTGCAAACGCCTCTACAAGCCCCCACACAGGGAAGTGCTTCTGGCCCGTTATGATGTACTCCAGCTGCTTTGTAGAATACAGGCCATTTAATATTTCAAAGGCTCCCTCCTCTGGCCCTTCGAATGTGGCGTGATTCAGCAAGCCCAGTTCTTTTGCCTTTTCGAAGCACGCAACCAAGTTGTGATTTAGATCCCGTATGCCCTTAAGCGACACGCCGCAATGAACGAGGTAGGACTTGAGGGTGAGTTCTATTGCGTGACCAACCAAGTACATGGCTGGGATTGGAGCCACGATTTCGAACCCAGGGCGGTGGCCGATTTCTTCGTCAACGACAACCGCCGCTTCAAAGAACTCGTATGCATAGCGAATCAGGCCGAGTGCTGTAGTTTTCTCGGGATCGTTATGCATTGCCATAGCTCCAACGCCAAATTAAGCCGGGGACCGGCCGCGAGGCTGGGCTGTCGGTCTTGAATTGATGGTTATGCCTTCGCTAAGACTCACAGGTTTTAGTCTCATAATTGTAGCGGCCATCATGATCTAGGCATCTATCTACCCGCCAATAGTGGGTGCGGCTTTGCAGCATGGCCACTAGCAAGCCCACGGCTATGCAACCTAGCCCCTTTGCAATGCCTCGACGGCTTTCAATAAATACCGCGCGCACAGTCCAGATAAAGCCGACGACCACGAGCAGCATCGAGACGAACAGCACCGCGTATTCGACTAGATCACGCATGGCTCTTTGTCAGCATCACGCCAATTAGAAGACACGGATTTTCCCAGTAAACTGACAACGCATTTCGACAAGCTCCACACGGTCTTCGTAACCCCTTGAATGATATAAATCTCCCAACTCCCCGGTGGGATTTTCATGTCCGATAAACCGGCGGGTTCGCAGAGCCCGAAGGCGCATCTAACAGATGCGCCTTCGAACTTGCGCCAGGCATTACCGCCCTCGGTACGGAACCGGGTTTTGTTGCCTGGATTAAACCCTTCATCCTGTTGCGGAGCAAATGGAGGGCTTGCGGCTTCGCTGGAAAGGGGATCGATTTCTCTCGGTCCGAAAATCGCCATCGGCATGGCATGGACGAATAGGCTCGCGTGACTTGAAGCCGCTGAGTCTTATGGCTCAATCGCAGGCTGATGCGGGCTCGTCGCGCTCTGCTCGAGTGGCATCTGATCACAGGCCATGCCGATATCTTCATACCAGCGCATTGGCCGTGCCAAACGGCACGAACGGGTCTGCAATACGGGTTTGCGGCGCAAAACCCATGGCTGGATCGGCGCCCGCTCGATGGGAAAGCTAGCAGCAGAGCGTACGCGGAAGCACCGGCTGCACAGATTTCCGCCCCGCCTCACCGCATGTGATTCACCGTTGCTTCGCCAAACATTTCTGGGTTCCGGCAACGCATTCGCGAGATCCGACTCCGACTCATTTTGGCGCGAAGGCGGTTCAAAAAGATACGAAGCCGCTTCCGGATGAGCCGGGCTTGCGTCAAAAAGAGTCGGCTAGGACTGTTCGCGGACCTGCCTGGGTTTCCGGAACAGCCGAATCGATCCCCAACACCCGAACTCGGGTCGAGATCAGTCGAGTTCGCACCAGAATGAGTCGGCTTCGGGATCGGATCAGTCGAACTCGGGTGTTCAGGAGTCCAAGCCGGCTGCTGAAGACACCTGTTTCACTGGTCAGGACGGCATCTGGATGCTTTGACCCACGACCGCCTTCGCCATATCCCCGGCCGCCACATAGCCGAACGTCATCGCCGGCCCGAGCGTCGAACCCGCACCTGCGTAGGTCGGCCCCATGACTGCCGATGAGCAGTTGCCGATGGCGTAGAGCCCTGCGATGACACCGCCGTCCTCGCGCAGCACGCGTGCGCGCTCGTCGGTCAGCAGGCCGCCCTTGGTACCGATCTCGCCTGCGTCGAGGCGAAGCGCGTAGAACGGTGGCTTCTCGATCGGCCCGAGGCAGCTGTTGGGCTCAACCTTCGGATCGCTGTAGTAGCGCTCGATCGACAGCTTGCCCTTGCCGAAATCGAGATCGACGCCGGTCTTGGCATAGGCACCCATGAGTCGCACGGTGTCGCGCAGGCCGGCCGCATCGACGCCGATCTTGGCCGCGAGCGCATCGAGTGTCTCGGCGCGGTAGTACACGCGGTCCTGCCATTCGCGCGGCAGTTTGCTGTCGGGCGCGATCTGGCCGGGCAGCAGCGGGCCCATCGGATACTTGTAGCGAAAGTTCGCGTCGAACACGATCCAGCACGGCACCGCGCCGCCGCCGCGCGCATGCTCGGCGTACATCGCATCGACGACGTCCGGATACGAGGCCGCTTCGTTGACGAAGCGCTTGCCCTGCCGATTCACCATCACGCAGCCCGGCAGCGAGCGCTCGATGAACAGCGTGGTTTGCTGCGCGGCGCCCGGCACGTGCACGGTCGGCGATCCCCAGGTGCGATGCATGAAATCGAGCTTGGCTCCGAGCGCCTTGCCGGCGCGAATGCCGTCGCCGTGATTGATCGGCGGCGCCGCGGTCCACTGCACCTGCGTGGGTTTTGGCAGATATTCTTCGCGCATCTGCTGATTCGATTCGAAACCACCACATGCCAGCACCACGCCACGTCTCGCTCCGATACGCAGCTTGCGGCCGCCGGTTTGCGTCGCGAGCACGCCCTGCACTCGCCCATCGCTTTCGATCAGCGAATCGAGTCCGGTGGACAAACGCAACGGCACATTGCGCTGGATCATCGCGTAGCGCAGTTGCGCGACGAGGCTTTGGCCGAGCACTTGGCGGCGATCGCGATGCGTCTTGCGGCGCCAGCCCAGGTCCAGCGCATAGCGCAGCATCATGCGCAGCGTGAGCCAGAGCCAGCCTTTTGCGCGCGTGAACAGCACATGCGCCTGGATCTGGTCCATGCCGATGCGGCCCATCAGCTGCGTGCCCTTGAAGGCTTCGCGCTGATTGAAGAACTCGTCGCCGAGCCTGGATGCATCGAACGGTACCGGCTCCAGCGAACGATAGCCGTCCTTGCCGCCGGGCTTGTCGGGATAGTAGTCCGGGTACTTGGGAACACAGCGAAATTCGACGCCGTGCCGCTCCTGCAGAAAGCGAACCATCTCGGGCGCCTTGCGCAGATAGGCTTCGATGCGCTCGGGCGCGACGCTGTCGCCGATCAAGGTCGTCAGATAGACGTGCGCCTCTTCGAAGCTGTCGCGTCCACCGTGCGCCTTCATCTGCTCGTTGCACGGAATCCAGATGCCGCCGCCGGATACCGCGCTCGTGCCGCCGTACTGATCGCTTTTTTCGAGCACGATGGCGCTCAGGCCAAGCGATTGCGCGCTCAGTGCCGCGGTCATGCCGCCGGCGCCGGAGCCGACGACGACCACGTCGTATTCTTCATCCCAGGTGTTGCCGCTCGCGTCTGCCATGACGTATTCCCGATCCGACTGCAGTCATCATCTACCGGCACAAGCCGGAGCTTAGAGTTGGTGGCGCATCAAAAGCCCCTCTCTCCCCGCCTTCGGCGGGACTCTCTCCCGCGAGCGGGAGAGAGGAACGGCCGGCACTTTCTTCGAGCTAGAGGAAGAAGTCGGTATTGTCGCGGCCCAGCAGCACGCCGCCGAAGTTGCGGCCGAACACGTCCGGGTTGTTCGCGTAGTGCGCGCGCGCCGACAGGATGTCGAGGAAGAAACGCACGAGCGGAAAGTCGTTGAAGATGCCGCGGCCACCGCAGGCCGAATGCAGCTGGTAGGCGTGCCGGGCGCAACGCTCGACGACCTGCGCGGCCTGGTAGCGATAGAGCAGGCGCGTGTTGAGATCGACCATCTGCCCAGCCTTGATGCTCTCGAGCAGCGTGCCGAAGTTGCGCATCAGCGTGGTCTTCATCTCGTCGATGGCGACCGAGGTATCCGCCACCGCCATCTGCGCAGGCACCTGCTCCGAGGTCTTGGCGCCCATGTTGCCGGTCCAGTTGCCGCCGAACTCGACGAAGCAGTTCAGCGCGCCCTGCAGGCCTCCGATCGCGGCGGTCGAAACCGCGCGCACGAAGATCTGTCCGAAGGGCAGCTTGTAGAGATTGGCTGTGAACGTCTCGCGGCCCGGATTGGTGCCCATGAAGCCGTCACTTGCCTTGTGCGTGCGGTACTCGGGCACGAACACGTCCTTGACGATGATGTCCTTGGAGCCGGTCGCCTTGAGGCCCATGGTGTTCCAGGTGTCGACGACTTCGTAGTCCGACTTCGGCAGCAGGAAGGTGCGGTATTCCGGCGGCTGGCCTTCGTTGAAGATCAGGCCGCCGAGAAACACCCAGTCGCAGTGATCGATGCCGCTCGAGAAGCCCCAGCGGCCGCTGAAGCGAAAACCGCCTTCGACCGGCGTCACCTGCCCCTTGGGCATGTAGGTCGAGGCGATCAGCGTCTGCGGATCGCGGCCGAACACGTCCTGCGCCGCACGCGGATCGAACAGCGCGATCTGCCAGTTGTGCACGCCGAGCACGCCGTAGACCCAGGCCGTCGACATGCAGCCTTCGGCGAGCACCATTTGAATGTCGTAGAACACCTGCGGGTCCATCTCGTAGCCGCCGTAGAGCTTGGGCTTGAGCACTTCGAAGAAGCCCGCGGCCTGCATGTCCGCGATCGTCTCGGCCGGCAGCATGCGCGCCTCGGCGGCCTTGTCGGCGCGCTGGGCGAGAACCGGCACCATCTCGCGGGCCCGCTGGATCAGCACTTCGGGCGTGACGATCGAGGTGACGTTGTGGCGTTGCGATTGCACGGGGCTCTCCTGCGATGTCGATGGGTCTATCGCGGCGGCGGATAGATCGTGGCGACTGTTGCCGATGGTCGCCGTGCTGGCTTCATCCGAAGTGAGTAGTGGCGACGACGCGGTGGGTCACGCGCTTCGCGCCGACCCAACCCGCGATCATGCGAATGGACGATGCGTATGCGCGGGCAGCTTCCTAGCCTGCCTCCCAGCATCGATCGGACGTGCAACAGGAGCGGGTAATGGCGACTTCGAAGGACTACGGACTGGGTGAATTCACCTTTCCGCGCGGCTGGTTCATGGTGGCCGAGTCCGAGAAAGTAACGAGCGTTCCGCAGGGCGTGCGCTACTTCGGCCAGGACTTCGCGCTCTATCGCGGCAAGGACAGCGGCAAGGTGATCCTGCTCGACGCCTATTGCCCGCACATGGGTACACACCTGGCGCGCAACAACACCTCCTACGTGATCCAGGACGGCGCCGTGGAAGGTGATTCGATCCGCTGCCCTTACCACGCCTGGCGCTTCGGCCCGGACGGCAAGTGCAACCACATTCCGTATGCGAGCGGCCCGATTCCGCCGGCCGCGCGCGTGCGCTCGTGGCCGGTGGCCGAATCGATGGGCGCGGTGTTCGTCTGGTACGACGCCGAAGGCGGCGAGCCCGAGTGGGAGGTGCCGTTCATCGACAAATGGGACGATCCGTCGTGGGTGCGCTGGCGCTTCGACGACCTCGGGCAGATTCAGGTGCACCCGCAGGAGATCCTCGACAACATCACCGACGTCGCCCACTTCAATCCGGTGCATGGCTCGCTCACGCAACGCTTCGAGAACGAGTTCCGCGGCCACAAGGCGATCCAGCGCATGGCCGGCGGCCATCGCACGCTGACCACCGAAGGCGGCCCGCAGCTCGTCACCGAGGCGATCTATCACGGCCCGAGCGTGCTGATCACCTCGATGACCGGCACGCACGATTCCTACATCTTCATCGCCCATACGCCCGTCGACGACGGCTCCACCTACGTCTGGCATGCGCTGATGGTGAAATCGCCGACCGGCCAGGCCGTGGCGAGCGCAGAAGACCTGCCGATCGCACGCGGCTACCAGGACTTCGCGCTCGCCGCGTTCGCGCAGGACTTCGATGTCTGGAAGCACAAGCGTCCGTGCATCCAGGGCCTGTTCGTGCAGGGCGATGGCGCGTTCCACAAGCAGCGCACCTGGTATCGGCAGTTCTACAACCCGCGCGCCAAGCGCGACGAGTATCTGCGCGCTTCCGAGGGCATCCACGTCCCCAAGGGCATGCAGCCGTTCAGTGGGAGTTCGAAGGCGGCCTAGCGCCCGGCCTTCGGTCGTTCGACGACAGAGCCGCGTTCATCCTGAACGCGGCTCTTGTGTTTGCGGGCTCCGGATCGGCCTCGATCGGCGTGCGCCTGCGGGAAATGCGGCAGACTTGCGCTCGCACTTTATCTTCATGCCGATGCCCGATCCGATGAACCGTCCCGCGATTGGCCAAGCCACTCGAGCTTCGATGCTCGTCGGCCTTTGCGCCTTGCTCGCGCTCGCCGCCGGCGCCGAGGAGCCGCAGATGACCTACGCCTTTCAGCCGTCCGAGCGGCATGCGCAGGAGCTCGCGCAGATCGCCTGCCGGGAACCGCATGGCGTCGAGGTCGACCGCATCAAGGCCGTGACCACCCGGCAGAACGATCTCGAGCAGGCATTCGGGGTCGTCGAATGCAAGCCCCACGACTTCATCCGCGGCCAGCCCGTGCGCTATTCGGTCGATTGCCGACGCAGCGACAAGCGCTGGGATTGCGACGAAGGCGCCCTGGAGTTCGCCGTCGCGCTCGGCAGCAAGACCTTGAGAGTGAGGCCCGGGAAGTTCGACAAGGACTTCGCGTACGACACGGTTCAACGCATCGCCACCGCCGGCAACTTCCAGGGTGTGTCGCTTGCTGAGGCAATGCGTTCACCCTGCGCACTGTCTGCCGGCGAGAAGAGCGAGCTGATCGAGATTCACTGCACGGGCGTGCGCGTCATCGCCTCGCAGTGGTGTCCGCGAGGCGGCTGTCCGCGCATCATCTCGGTGGACAGAAGCTTCTAGCCGCTCGGTTGCGGCGTTCGCGATGTGCGCGGCTACAGGCCGTACTTCTTGATCTTGTACCAGATCGAGCGCTCGCTGATCCGCAGCAGCTGGGCGGCCTTGGACTTGTTGTCTCCGCTGGCCTCCAGTGCGCTGCGAATCAGGCGCGTCTCTAGTTTTTCGATGGCCGTTTCGAGGTCGAGGTCGCCGATGTCGCCTTCATTCGCGCTCGGCGGAGATGCCGCGGCGCTCGGCGATTCGATCGGAAAATGCGCCGCCTGCAAACGACGCCCGCCCGAGAGAATCAGCGCACGCTCCACGAGGTTGGCGAGTTCGCGGACGTTGCCGGGCCAGGCGTAGGCGCGCAGATGCGCGAGCGCCTCGTCGCCGAGCTCCGGCGCGACGGCGGTATCGCCGACTTGCTGCCTGATGAAATGCGCGACCAGCGCAGGCAGGTCGTCGAGCCGATCGCGCAGCGGCGGCAGCTGCAGCGAGAACACGTTGAGCCGGTAGTACAGGTCTTCGCGCAGTTTCTGCTGTTCGACGGCCTGCCTGGGCGAACGATTGGTCGCGGCGATCACGCGCAGATCGAGCTTGATGCCTTGATTGCCGCCCAGGCGCTCGACCTCCGATTCCTGCAGCACGCGCAGCAGCTTGGTCTGCAGCGCCACCGGCATTTCGGTGATCTCGTCGAGGAACAAGGTGCCCCGGTTGGCGAGTTCGAATTTGCCGATGCGCTCGCGCAGCGCGCCCGTGAACGCGCCCTTCTCGTGCCCGAACAGTTCGCTTTCGAGCATTTCGGCCGGAATGGCAGCGCAGTTGATGGCGACGAACAGCTCGTCGCGACGCGGCGAAGCGCGATGGATCGCGCGGGCGACGACCTCCTTTCCGCTGCCGGTCTCGCCGCTCAGCAGAACCGTCGCCCGCGTCGGCGCCACCTGCTGGATCTGCTCGCGCAGCTTGAGGATGGCCGGACTCGCGCCGACCAGGCCCTGCCAGACACGGTCGTCCTGCTCGCGCAGATACTGGTTGCGATCGAGCACGCCCTGCACGCGCAGCACGCGGTTGATCGAAAGGTCCAGCGCCTCGACGTCGAAGGGGCGCAGCAGGTAGTCGCAGGCGCCGAGCCGCATGGCCTCGACGGCGCTCTCGATGCTGCCCTGGGCCGTGATCATGATCAGCGGCACGCCGATGCCGGCGTCGCGCAGCTTGGCGAGCAGCTCGATGCCGTTGACGATCGGCATGCGCAGATCGCTGATGACCAAGTCGAAGCCGCCCTCGCGCAGCAACTCGAAGGCGGCCTGGCCGTCGCCGGCACTGACGGTCTTGTGGCCGCGCCTCGACAGCATGATCTCGAGCACGCGGCGCATGTTGGCCTCGTCGTCGACGACGAGGATGCGCAGGGACGGCATGGCGATGCTGGGGCTCATGGGCGGATCACGTTCATTGGGTCAGCGGCGTCGGCAGCCAGAAGCGGAACGCGGCTCCGCCGAGGGCGCTGTCTTCGACCACGATGTCGCCGCCATGTTGCCTGACGATCTGGCGCACCACCGCCAGGCCCAGGCCGATGCCGCCTTCGCGCTTGAAGACGAAGGGTTCGAAGATGGCGCGCCGGTCTTCGGCCGGAACGCCGGGGCCGTCGTCGCAGACTTCGACGATCCAGCGCTCGGCCTCCTTGCGCGTGCCGATCTCCACGTGTCCGCCGGCCTGCAGGACCTGCAGCGCGTTCATCGCCAGGTTGAGCAGGACCTGTGTGATCTGTTCGCCGTCGCAATCGACCCAGGCTTCTTCGGAGGCCCGCCGGATCGACAGCGCGATGCCACGGTCGCGCGCCTGCGCGGCGAGCAGCATGCAGGCGTGATCGATGATGGCGTGCAGATCGTCGCGCCGTATCTGCGGAGGATGCGTGCGCGCGCTATCGAGCATCGAGCTCACGAGCCGGTTCAGGCGTGCGACTTCGCTCTCGATGATGCCGGTCAGTTCGATGCCTTCCGCACTCAGGCCGGGCTCCATGCGCAGCATCTGCGCGGACGAACGCAGGATGCCGAGCGGCGTGCGCACCTCGTGCGCCATCAGCGCAGTCACTTCTCCGAGCGCGGCCAGCTTGGAGGCTTGCGTCAGCGTGGCCTGGGATCGATGCAGGTCTTCGACCAGCCGGACGAAGCTGCGATTGAGTTCGCCGATCTCGCCGGGCCCTTGCGGCGGCGTCGGTGGCGGTGGCCCGGGCTGCAGGTAACGGCGCGTGAAACTGGTCAGTGCGACGACCGGCCTGGCGATCACGCCGGCGACCCAGCTCGACACCAGCACCGTGATCAGCAAGGTCACCGCGAGCAGGCTCGCGAAGGTCAGGCCCATGCGGTGAACCGGCGCCAGCGCAAAAGCGCGTGATTGCAGCAGCAAGGTGGTCCAGCCGAGGCTCGGGTACGGATCGATCGGCGTGGAGCGGGCGGACCCCACGAGCAGATCGCCATCCATCCAGCGCATGCCGCTGAGCGCGCGGATGCGGCTCGTGTCCGCACTGCGCCACTCCGAAGCGTCGGCTCCGGGCTCGGCTCCGGCCTGTCGCAGCGCGGCGGACGCCGCGACGACGCGATGCTGTCCGTCGACGACGAGCACCTGGCGCGAGGGATCGGCCGCCGCATCGAGCCGGCCCAGCAGTTGCCGCCAGTCGTACTCGAGCACGAGCTCGCCGAGCTTGCCCTCGGTGAAGCTCGATTCGATGTCGGTGCGGATGCGCAGCTTGTCGGCGGCGATGCGTTCGAGGCGCACCTGCCCGCCCGGAAGATCGAGCGTCATCCAGGCGGCGCCCGCGACATCGTGCTGGCCGATGCGCCCGGCCGAGCTGCTCGCGACGACGCGTCCCCGCGTATCGACGGCGAGCAGATCGACATAGGCCGAGCCGTAGCGGCGCTTCATCTCGGCCAGGAACACCGACAGCCGCTTGTCGACGTCGTCGAGCCGCAGATCCTGCATCACTTCGAGGTGATTCCAGGTGGTGGCGTTGAGCAGGCGTTCGAGCAGCAGGCGATCGAGCTCGGCCGAGGTGGCGGCGGTCGAGCGGTCGATGCCTTGCTCGATCTCGTCGAGCATCGCGGTGCGCGAACGCTCGAACGCCAGCCAGGTGACGCTGCTGGCCGGAATCAGCCCTGCCAGCAGGAACGCGGCAAGCAATAGCCTACGGATGGTCACGATCAGCGGATCACAGCCTTGCGTTCGATTGAATTAGAGTGCGCCCGATTCGAGGCAGCCAGAGCCCTGAGAGCCGGCCACCCATGATAGACCTTGCGATGCGCCCCCTGAGCCGGCTCGCCGGCCTGCTGCTGGCCTGCGCGTCGGGCTGTGCCTGGGCGCAGGAGCCTGCGACCGGCTCGGGCACCGGCTTCGATCCGATCGCCCGCCGCTACGAACTCGGCCACGGCTTGCCGCTCGGCGACACCGGCGCCGTGCTCGGCGGCTACGGCACCATCTCGGCCGGCGATGCCCAGGGTGCCGACTGGCGCGCCGGAGTCGATTCGCTGAGCGCGTTCCTGTGGTGGGACAACGGCGGCAGCTGGCATTTCTTCTCCGAGACCGAGATCGAAGACGGCCTGGTCGCCGGGCCCGGCCGATTCACTACCGACGAGGCCGAAGTCGAACTCGAGCGCTTCTACGTCGACTACACGCCGGCCGACGCCCTCAAGTTTCGCGTCGGCAAGTTCCTGACGCCGGTCGGCCGCTGGAACCTCATTCACGCCTCGCCGCTGGTCTGGACCACGGCCCGGCCGCTGATCACTGAGACCACGTTTCCGACCAACGCGACCGGTCTGATGGTCTACGGCACGCTGCCGTGGACCGCGAACGGTGTCGAGTATTCGCTGTACTACTCGCCCGGAACCGAACTCGCCCGCGACCGCGATATCGATACCTTCGAGGACGCGCTCGGCGGCCGGCTGCTGTTTTCACCGTTGCCGCATACCGAGCTCGGACTGTCGTACGCCAACTTCGAACAGCGCCAGTCGCCGGACGATCGCAAGAACCTCTACGGCATCGACTTCGCGTGGTCGCGGCGGCGCTGGGAGCTCAGCGGCGAGTTCCACTATCGCGTCACCTCGAGCCGCTTCGAGGATCGCGACGAGCAGGGGCTTTACGTGCAGGCGGTCGCCCCGCTGACGGCGCGCTGGTATGCGGTCGCCCGCTACGAAACCTTCCGGCGCTCGGGCTCCGCGCGCGACATCAACGTCTATCTCGGCGGCCTCAATTTCCGGCCCAGGCCGGCGGTCGTGCTCAAGGCCGAGTACAGCAGCGCCACCGACACCGACGACATCGAGGTCCGCGACGGCTTGCTGTTTTCGCTGGCGGTGCTGTTCTGAATTCCCGGCCGAGCCGCTGGGCGCTGCTCGCAGGCGCGGTCGCGCTCGGCGCCCTGCTGCCGCCGTCGCTACGCGCGCAGTCGGGCGCCCCGCCCTTGCTCGTCGTGGTCTCGGCCGACAACGCCGATGCGCCGAGCGCCGACGAGATCGCGCTGATCTTCAAGCGTCGCAAACTGTTCTGGAGCAACGGCACGCGCATCCAGCCGGTCAATCTTCCGGCCGACCATCCGCTGCGCCAGCACTTCGCGCACACGCTGCTGCGCATGTCCGCCGACGCCCAGGAGGAATACTGGAACGAGCAGTACTTCCACGGCGTGCTGCCTCCGCATGTGCTGGCTTCGGAAGCCGCGGTGCGGCGCTTCGTCGCGGAGACGCGTGCCGGCATCGGCTATCTGTCGGCCTGCGAAGCCGGGGCGCGCCTGCGCGTGGTCCTGCAGCTGACGCCGGAAGGGCGTCCGGAAGCCGCCGGCAACCTGCCCGACTGCCGCTGAGACGCTTCGCGACCCTGCAAGAATTGTCTGCAAAGCTTGCGCACCGACCATTCGTGCAGGCTTTGCATGCATCGAGCGTTTATTCCATCTACCTGAAATAACGCTGCTTTTTAGGTTTGAGCCGGCTGGCACCGGCGTTGCCCGATCGATTCCGAAGCCCGCCGCCGGCGGTGCATGCAGTCGGTCCCGACATGACGCCAGCCCCGCTCCACCGAGCGACAGCCAGCCCGAAACCCGCGCTGATCGAAGCGCAGGCCGCGACGCGTGACGCGCTGACGGCTTTCATCGCCGAGCGCTTCGCCGAGGTCTACGGCGCGAGCCTGTACTGCTACCTGCCCCGCCTGTTCGGCCTGCATGGCACCGATGGCGAGCTGCTCGCCGCGGTCGGCCTTCGCGGCGCGGCCAGCGGGCCCTTGTTCCTCGAGCGCTATCTCGACGATCCGATCGAAGCCTGGGTCGCCAAGCGCCAGGCGCGTCCGGTGTCGCGGCAGCAGATCGTCGAGGTCGGCAATCTCGCGGGCGCTACGCCGGGAGCCTTGCGCGAGCTGATTCCAATGCTCTGCGAGCTGCTGCAGGCCGAAGGCTTCCAGTGGGTGGCGTTCACCGGCGCCGCGCGCCTGTGCAACGGCTTTTCGCGGCTCGGACTGCCACTCGAGATCATCGCGCCCGCCCCGATCGAGCGGCTCGCCGAGCATGAGCGAGCTGCCTGGGGCCGCTACTACGACAGCGCACCATCGGTGATGCTCGGCGACATCGGCAACGGCAGCCGGCTGCTGCGGCACCAGCAGCGCGAGGGCGGCGATCCGCTCGCAGCGCTCGCACGCGTCGGAGCGCCGTGATGAGCGGCCACGACAGCCGCGTCATCGCCGCCTTGCATCGCCACGCGGCCGAGTCGCCCGAGCGCATCGCCCTGGTCGGCGGCGATCGGCGCGTCGATTACGCATCGCTGCTCGATACGGTGAAGGAACTCGCGGCGGGCCTGCGTGCGAGCCGCGGCACGCGGGTCGGCATCGTCGCCGACAACGGCATCGCCTGGGCGTTGTCCGAGCTTGCCGTCCTGCACGCCGGGCTGGTCAGCGTTCCGCTGCCCTTGTTCTTCTCCGCGCAGCAGATCGCGCACGCGATCGCCGACGCCGGCATCGATCTGCTGCTGATCGATCGCCGGCTCGCGCTGCCAATGGCCTTGCCGGGCGCGCAAGACGTCTCGCAACTGCTGCCGCCCGCGACGGCCTCGCTGCTGCGGTTGCTCAGCGTGCCGGCGCAGGCTCGCCCGCTGCACGCGGCGACGCGCAAGATCACCTACACGTCCGGCACCACCGGATCGCCCAAGGGCGTCTGCCTCGGCATCGAGCAGCAGGAACGCGTCGCCGAAGCGCTCGCGCAAGCCAGCGGTGCGAACGCGCAGTCGCAGCATCTGTGCGTGCTTCCGCTGGCGACCCTGCTCGAGAACATCGGCGGGCTCTACGCCCCGCTGCTGGTCGGCGCCACGACGCATGTGCCCTCACTCGGCGCGGTCGGCCTGGATGGTGCGAGCGGCTTCGATCCGGCCAGGTTGCTTCAGCAGATCGAGCTGGCCCAGGCCAACAGCGTGATCCTCGTGCCGCAGCTGTTGCTGGCGCTCATCGCCGCGATCGAAGCCAGGGCGCCGCTGCCGAAGAGCCTGAGCTTCGTCGCGGTGGGCGGCGCGATGCTGTCGCCGACGCTGCTGGGCCGCGCGACTCGATCGGGACTGCCGGTCTACGAAGGCTATGGCCTGTCCGAGTGCGCCTCGGTGGTTGCGCTCAACACGATCCACGACTGGCGAGCCGGCACGGTAGGCCGGCCGCTGCCGCATCTGAGGCTGCGGATCGCGCCCGATGGCGAAGTGCGGGTCGCGGGCAACGGCTATCTGGGCTACGTCGGCGAGCCGGCGCACGAATCGACCGACGAAGTGGCGACCGGCGACATCGGCCACCTCGACGAAGACGGCTTCCTGCATCTGACGGGCCGCAAGAAGAACATCTTCGTCACCGCCTACGGCCGCAACGTCTCGCCCGAATGGGTCGAAAGCGAGCTCGCGCTGCAGCCGGCGATCGCACAGGCCGCGGTGTTCGGCGAAGCCAGGCCCTACAACGTCGCGGTGATCGTGCCGCGCACGCGCGATCTGGTCGCAGTGCAGTCGGCGCTCGATGCCGTGAATCACGGCCTGCCCGACTACGCGCGCATTCATCGCTGGATCGTCGCTTCGCAGCCGTTCGCGCCGGCCAACGATCAGCTCACGCCCAATGGACGCTTGCGCCGAAGCGCCATCGCATCGGCGTACCGCCTTCAACTCGAATCCCTCTACGACGAGACCGCTGCATGAGCCACTACGAAGTCCTGCAGGCCGAAACGCTGGCCGAGCGAACCGCGCTGCTGAACCAACCCCTGTTCGCGGACGCGATGGCCGGGCGCGTGAATATCGCGATGTACATCGCGTTCTTGACCCAGGCCTATCACCACGTCAAACACACCGTGCCGCTGATGATGGCCTGCGGCGCCCGTCTGACCGATCGCCACGAATGGCTGCGCGCCAGGATCGTGAGCTACATCGACGAGGAATACGGCCATCACGAATGGGTGCTCGACGACATCGTCGCGAGCGGCGGCGATCGCGAGTCGGCGCGGCACAGTGTTCCGGCGTTCGAAACCGAGATGATGGTGGCCTACGCCTACGACCTCATCGAACGCGGCAATCCGGTGGGCTTCTTCGGCATGGTGCACGTGCTCGAAGGCACCAGCACCGCGCTGGCGACCAATGCCGCGAAACAACTCGCGCTCGCGCTCGGCCTGCCCAGGACGGCCTTCACCTACCTGAGCAGCCACGGCGCGCTCGACGTCTCGCATGTCGATTTCTTCCGCGACCTGGTCAACGAGCTGACGCCCGGCGATCTCGACGCGGTGATCCAGGCATCGCGCCGCTTCTACCGGCTTTACAGCGCCATCTTCGCCGCGCTGCATCGCCAGTTTTCCGTGAGGGAGCGCTGACATGAAACTCGCAGACAGTCGTGTACTGCTGACCGGCGCATCCGGCGGCATCGGCAAGGAAGTGGCATTCGAACTCGCCGCGCGCGGCGCCGAGGTGCTGTTGTCCGGAAGACGCGCGACGGTGCTCGACAACATCGCCAGCTCGATCGTCCATCTCGGCGGCAAGGCGCGCGTGCTGACTTGCGACCTCAGCGAGCCATCGTCGGCGGAGAACCTCATCGCACGTGCGACCGAGGACGGCCTGCGGCTCGACGCGCTCGTCAACTGCGCCGGTGTTTCACATTTCGGCCTGTTCGAAAACCTGTCCAAAGCGCAGCTCGATGCGATCTGGCAAACCAACGTGACCGCACCGATGCAGCTCGCAAGCGCTGCGCTGCGACCGTTCAAGGCCCAGGGCAGCGGGCTCATCGTCAATGTCGGATCGATCTTCGGATCGATCGGCTTTCCGTGCTTCACCGCGTACTCGGCGAGCAAATTCGCCTTGCGCGGCTTCTCCGAAGCCTTGCGTCGCGAACTCGCCGGCAGCGGCGTCGGCGTGCTCTACGTCGCTCCGCGCTACACGCGCACGCCGATCAACGAAGGCGCGACGAGCCGCATGGCCGAAGCGGTCTCGATGAAGCAGGACGAGCCGCAGACGGTCGCTCGCATCATCGTCGACGCGATGCAGGCCGAGCGGCGCGAGCGCTATCTCGGTTGGCCGGAACGCTTCTTCGTCAAGCTCAACGCGGTGTTCCCGCGTCTCGTCGACAAGGGGCTGCGCGAACAGGGCGAGCGTATGCGGCCCTTCGCACTGTCGCAGACATTGAATTGATGGAGGCTACGAACATGTTCAGCAACCCGATGACCAAGAGTCTGCTCCTGCTGGCGGCCGGACTGCTCGCCAGCTGGCTGATGCCCGCGCACGCCCAGACCTGGAGCGATGACGTCGCCCGGCTGCAGCACGGCTGGGCCGAGGCGTACTACCAGACGCCGGAACACGACAAGCTCGCGAAGTTCGAGCAGCTCGCCGCCGATGCGCAATCCGCCGTCGAACACAACAAGGGACGGGCCGAGCCGATGATCTGGCAGGCCATCATCCTGAGCAGCTACGCGAAGTTCCAGGGCGGGCTCGGCGCACTCGACAAGATCAAGCAGGCGCGCGACGAGTTGCTCGCCGCCGAGAAGATCGACGCGACCGCGCTCGACGGATCGGTCTACACCTCGCTCGGCAGCCTCTACGCCAAAGCGCCCGGCTGGCCGCTGTCGTTCGGCGACAAGAAGAAGGCCAAGGCCTATCTGGAAAAAGCGCTGCAGCTCAATCCGAACGGAATCGATCCGAACTTCTTCTACGGCGAGCTGCTCGCCGACATGAGCGAGCGCGATCAGGCACGCCGCTATCTCGAAGCGGCGATGTCGGCGCCCGCGCGCGCAGGCCGCGAAGACGCCGATGCCGGTCGGCGCGGCGAGATTCGCGCCGCCCTCGACAAGATCAAGGGCTGAGGCGTGATGAAGCATTCGGCAACGGCCCCGGCAACATCGGTCTCCATCGGCGCCGCCCCGCCCGCTGCCTTGGGGCCCGTCCAGCGCCGACGTCGGCGACGCCTTCAATGGCTCGGCATCCTGCTGCTACCGCTGTTGCTGGTGTGCCGCTCGGCCTGGCCCGACAGCAGTCCCGCGCACGAGAGCATCGAGGCGCTCGGGCAGCTGCTGATGCTGGTCTGCATCGCCGGCCGCACCGGCTGCACCTTGTATGTGGGCGGCCGCAAGTGTGCGGAACTCGTCACCGATGGTCCCTACTCGGTCAGCCGCAATCCGCTCTATGGCTTCTCGCTGCTGGGTGCGGTCGGCGCCGGCCTTCAGTCGGGCTCGATCACGGTCGCCGCCGTGATCGGGCTAGGCTTCTTCGCCGTGTTCGACCGGCTCATCCGCCAGGAAGAACGCTATCTGGCCACCAAGTTCACGACGTTCGCGAGCTACTGCGCCTCGACTCCGCGCTGGCTGCCCAGGCCAGGGCTGTGGCACTCGGCCGATCAGCTGCTCATCGAGCCTCGGCACGTTTTCAGAACCCTGCGCGACGCCAGCCTGTTCCTGCTCGCGTTTCCGGTGTTCGAACTGATCGAATGGGCGCAGACATCGGGCCACGTCGGCGCGCTGGTCTCGCTCTACTGAGATGGCGCGATGAACCATGATGTCGAAGCGGCTGGCGGCACACGGGTGGCGTGGCGGGACCGGCTCGATCGGCTGTCGCGAATCACGGTGACGCCGACCACGCTGATGCTGCTGGTGGTGGCCTACCTGCTGCTCACGCAGAACCAGTCGCTCGCCAAAGCGGTCGTCGGCTCGCTGCCGAAGCCGTTCGGCTTGCAGGAGTGGCGCATCGCCTTGTCGGCTCTGATCACCACGTTCGATGCCCTGATGCTGGCCATGATCGCGCTGAGCTGGAAGCCGGTGCAGAAGCCCGCGGCCTGCGTCCTGCTGGTGACCGCCGCGGTCTGCAGTTACTTCATGGACAGCTTCGGCACGCTCATCGACAAGTCGATGATCATGAACGTGGCGCACACCGACTTTGCCGAGGCCTCCGACCTCATGGGCGGGGCGTTCTGGACCCATGTGACGGTGTTCGGGCTGCTTCCCGCCACGATCGTCTGGAAGCTGCAGCTGCGCCGGAATGGCTTCTGGAAAGAGTTCCGGACCCGGGCCGCGCTGCTGATGCTCGTGCTCACGGTCCAGGCCGCCGTGATCGGGCTGCAGTACAACGAACTCTCGTTCTGGGGCCGGGAAAACCGGTCCGTGGCGGTGCTGATCAACCCGGTCTCGCCGATCAACTCGGCGTACTCGTATCTTCGGCACCAGTATCGCGAACACCATGCCGCCCCGCTGCTGCGCATCGCCAGCGATGCGACCCGCGCCGCGACCGTGGGCGTCCGTCCGTTGCTCGTGGTCATGGTCGTCGGCGAAACGGCCCGGGCACAGAATTTCCAGCTCGACGGTTATGGACGCGCCACCAATCCCGGGCTGTCGGCACGACACGACCTGTTCAACTTTTCCGCCGTCCGTTCCTGCGGTACCGCGACCGCTGAATCCGTGCCCTGCATGTTCTCCAATCTCGGGCAGAGACGCTTCTCGCCGCGGCGTGCGGCCGAACAGGAGAACGTCCTGGACGTGCTGCAGCGTCTCGGCGTCCGTGTCGCCTGGTGGGACAACGACTCCGGCTGTCAGGGCGTCTGCAGTCGCGTCGGCTCGATGTCGGTCGGCCAGAAGAACGATCCGCAATTCTGCTCGCAAGGCCAGTGCTTCGACGGGGCGCTGCTGAGCGATCTCGGAAACGTGAAGCTCGACACCGACGAGTCGATGCTGCTGGTCCTGCACATGAAGGGCAGCCATGGCCCCGCCTACTTCAAGCGATACCCGGACAGTGCGCGCCGCTTCACGCCCGATTGCCGCGACGAGAGCGTACAACGCTGCTCGTTGAGCGAGGTCGTCAACGCCTACGACAACTCCATCGTCTACACCGATTCGGTGCTTTCGGATCTGATCGGGCAGCTCGACGCGCGATCGGCTTCCACCGACTCGGTCGTGCTCTACGTTTCGGATCATGGAGAAAGCCTCGGAGAGGCGGGCCTCTATCTGCACGGCATCCCGTATCGACTGGCGCCCGATCAGCAGACGCACGTGCCGATGTTCCTGTGGCTTTCTTCGCAGACATCTTCACGACTGAAGCTGGATACCCGCTGCCTCGCACAGGCCACCGCGCAGCCGACATCCCACGACGCCGCGTTCCACACGCTCATGGGCCTGTTCTCGGTGCGATCGAAAGCGCATGACCCGAAGCTGGACCTGCTGAGTGCTTGCGAGAACGCGAGCTGAGGCTTCAGCCCATCTGCATGTCGCTCAAGCCCCAGAACGCGCGCATCGAGGCGATCTTGCCTTCGGCGTCGAAGCGCATCACGTCGATCACGCGAATCAGCGCCGGCCCCTGCGGCATCTCGAGTTGCACGTCGAAGGCCATCGCGGCTTCCTGCCCCTGCGAGGCCCGGATCGGGGCCGCGAGCGCGAGCTTGGCTCCGGTCTTGATCGAGTTCCGGTAGAACTTGGCGATCGCCGGCTTGCCCTGCATCGGCGGCTTGCCGACCGGGTCTTCGACCGTCGCGTCGTCCGCATACAGATCGATGATGGCCTCGGCGTCGCCGTGGTTGAAGCCGTCGATGTAGCTTTGCAGCACTTTCTTCATCTGTTTTTCGTCGACCATTCGGTTTGCCCTGTTTTCGAATTTGGGAAGTGCAATAAAAAAATTAACTCTGTCCGAGCGATTACCGTACGAATCCTCTGACTTCTCCGCGATAAACTACTGTCCCAAATAGGTAATTTCGGCAATTCATCCGAACGGACGAGTTTTTGCCGATCGCTGAAAACCTGTGCCTATACTTCGACACCCCCGGCCGCCATGGATGTGTGTGCAAGGGGTCAATCCGTTCCGAACCATCGCACAGGCCCCCCAGGGGCGAACGGAGTCACGACAAGACGTGGGTGGAGGAGATCCAGACGCATGTCAGCAAAATTCGATGCACTCGATGTAATTGAACGCCCGGTCACCGAGCGGCCGGTCGTCACCTCGATCAGATCGCGTTTCGTCGCACGCGACGACGAGTCCGAACCTGCGGAAATCGTTCCGCTCGATCGGCTCATCGGCGCGATCTACGAGGGACCGATGGAGTCCCCGCCCTGGCAATCCGCGCTGCAGCTCATGCGCGAAGCCCTGCGTGCCGGACACGTGACCCTGATCCTGCGCCCGCCGACGAGCGACAGCGCGGGCATCATGATCAACACCGGCAAGACCACGATGGAAGGCCTGGAGTCGTACTCCAACCGCTTCTTCGCGCTCGATCCGTTCGTACGTCTCAAAGAAGGCGAAGTGGTCACCGCCGAGGAGCTGATCGGCCGCCAGTGGCTCGAAAGCCCGATCTACAAGGAGTACATGCGCTCGATCGACGTGCGCCATCTGCTCGGAGCCGACATCTCCGGCGATGGTGTGGAATGTCGCCTGCGAGTGACGCGGCCGCATGGAGCCCCCGAATTCTCGGCGCAGGACAAGACGTTGTGCCGCACTCTGCTGCCGCACCTGAAGCGCTCGATCCAACTGCACACGCGCATCGATTTCCTCGAATGCGAGCGCCAGCTGTTCGCCGGTGCGGTCAATCGCATGCTGCTCGGCATGGTCATCTTCGACCAGAACGGCACCATCATCGAAACCAACCAGGAAGCCAAGCGCATCCTCGCGGAGAAGGACGGCATTCGCCTGTTCGGCAATGCGCTCGGCGTCGATTCGAGCACCGAGAGCCGCGAGCTGCAGAGCATGATCCGTCACGCCCTGACGGGTCCGTGCTCGGCCGGCAATGGCGGACCCGTCATCGTCGAGGCGATGTCGGTTTCGCGTCCTTCGGGCCGCGCCAAGCTCGGCGTGCTCGTGCGTCCGATTCCGCTCGGCCAATGGTCCGAAAGCAAGCAGCGGCCGGCCGTCGCGGTGTTCCTGCGCGATCCCGAATCGAATGCGGCGCAACCGTCGAACGAGCTGCTGCGCAAGCTGTTCGGGCTCACGCGCATGGAAGCTTCGCTCGCGATGCTGCTCGCCGAAGGCTTCACGCTCGACGAAGCCGCCGAGAAGATGGATGTACGCCGCAATACGGCGCGTACGCATCTGCGCTCGATCTTCTGCAAGACCGGCGTTACGCGGCAGACGATGCTGGTGCGGCTGTTGCTCAACAGCGTGATTTCGGTCAGTTGATCGTCGGGAAAAGCCCCTCTCCCGCACGCGGGAGAGGGGACTGCAAAGAGTCGCTGTACTCCGAGGGTTCGTTCGGAAAGTGCGTGCATGCTCCGACCTTCCCCTCTCCCGGTCCTTCGGACCACCCTCTCCCGCAAGCGGGAGAGGGGACCAGCAAGGCGTGCATCCTATCGGCGGTGATTCGATAAACAGGTACTTCCGCAGCACAAGCTGCCGTTCCTCTCTCCCGCTTGCGGGAGAGAGTCTCCGCGCAGCGGGGGAGAGAGGGTTCGTTCGGAAAGTGTGCGCATGCTCCGACTCTCCCCTCTCCCGGTCCTTCGGACCACCCTCTCCCGCAAGCGGGAGAGGGAAACTGCATCGCAGCGGTGCTCAGAGCAGCATCGCAGAATCGCAACTCACCCCAGCTTCTTCCCACTCCTCGCCAGCCAATGCGCGGTGATGTTCGGTGCCTGCTCGAACGGCGTGACGATCTCGTAGATGCGCTCGTAGGTCGCGCGCTTGATCAGCCATTCGCCGTCGCGCTTCACATAGGTGTCACGATACAGCGCGCTGCCGTCGGTGATGATCTTGTTGCGCAGGTCGAGAAACCAGTCTTTCAGATACCAGACGCCGGTGGCTTCGGTGTCCGAGACGAAGTCGATCTCCGGATGGTTGACGTGATGCAGCGCGATCGCGTCCGCATGAAAGGCGTAGCGCAGGGCATCGAGGATCGAATCGCGGCCCTGCGCTTCGAAGCGATAGGTGCCGCCCACATAGCAGACGCTCGCGTCCTCGACGAACAAAGCCTGCAGCTCGTCGAAGTTGGCGGTGTCGATGCAGCGGCAATAGCGGTACTTGAGTTTGCGGATCAGCTCGAGGTCTTCCAGCGGCAGCGGCATCGTCGGTCTCCTGCTCATGAAGGTGTGCGCCGAGCATGTTGCGCGGGGCGCGCAGCGGCTTCGTCCATTCGCAGGAGCGCGCGATGCAGCACGCTCAAACCCCGAAGCCGCCCGAGACGTTGATCTGCTGGCCGGTCACGTAGCCGTTGGTGGCGAGAAACACGACCGCATGGCCGATCTCCTCGGGCTGACCCCAGCGCTTGATCGCGAGCAGCTTCTGCGTCTCGTCGATCCACTCCTGACCGAACACGCCACGCTCGGTGAGCTCCTTGAACATGCCGGCCTCGATGACGCCGACGAGTACGGAATTGGCGCGCACGCCGTGGCGCCCTTCTTCTTTCGCGATCCCCTTGACGAGCGCTTCGTTGGCGGCCTTTGGTACCACCGACAGACCATCGCGCGGTGGAAACCAGACGTGGCCCGCGGAGCCCAGATGCACGTAGCTTCCGCCGCTTTCACGCAGCTTCGGCAGCGTGGCCTGCACGACGTTGAAGAAGCCGTGCACTTCGATGTCGATCGACTGCCGCCAGAGCGCCTGCGTGGTCTCCGCGATAGGAACCTGCTCGACGACCGGGCCCGCGGCGAACACGACGGTATGGAGGCGGCCGTGCTTCGCGATCGCCTGCTCGACGGCCGCGACGACGCTGCTCGCATCGGTCAGGTCGGCCGCATGGGCGCTAGCCTTGCGTCCGCCTTTGGCGATATCGGCGGCGAGCGTTTCGGCGAGCTCGCGCTTGCGGCGATAGACGATCGCGACGTCGCTGCCGGCCTCGGCGAGACTGCGCACGACGTGCTGGCCGATGCCACCGCTGCCGCCGAAAACGATCGCGGCTCCCTTTCCAAAAGCTTTCATCGTCATGGTTTCCGGCCTCCACCGGCGTCGTGATTGACGGTCGCGGCCGCCAGGAATGCAGGGCGCTCGCCTCCACCATGCAGCAGCAGATTGCTGCCGCTTACATAAGACGCGGCCGGCGATGCGAGCCAGACGCAGGCGTCGCCGATGTCGTTCGGCTGAGCGAGTCTTTGCAGCGGAATCGTCGCAGCCACCGCCGCGACGCCGCTCGCGTCGCCGTAATGCAGATCGGCCTGTTCGGTCAGCACCGGGCCCGGCGTGACGGCGACGACGCGCACCTTCGGTGCCCACTCGATCGCGAGCGATTGCACGAGGCTCAGCACCGCGGCCTTGGCGGCGCCGTAGGCGGCGGTTCCGGGCGACGGACGCAGGCCGCTGACGCTGGCGATGAAGACGATCGCGCCACTGCCCTGCTTCTGCATCTGTGCATTCGCGAGCTGGGCCAGATGAAACGGAGCCAGCAGGTTGAGCTGCAGGATCTTGTCGTGGAAGCGCGGCGAAGCCTGGTCGGCCATCGCGAAAGGCGAACCACCGGCATTGTTGACGAGCACGTCGAGCCGGCCGTGGCGCTCGATCAGTTCTGCGAGCAGCGCGACGCGGGCCTGCTCGTCACGCAGGTCGGCAGTGATGAATTCGGCCCTGCGTTCTCCAGCTTGCGGCAGCGATTCGGGCCGCTCGCGACCGCAGGCGATCACGGTCGCGCCCGCAGCCAGGAAACGCTCGCTGATACCGCGTCCGACGCCCTTGGCGCCACCGGTGACGAGAACGACGGGCGGTTGCGGCATGCGCTGACTCCGGAAGCGGATTCAAGACAGCGCGATGCTAGGCCATCGCCGCGGTGCTTCCGTAGTCCAAAGAGACGAAGCCAGTCCCTCGGCGGACGCAGACGATGCGAAAGCCTCATCGACTGTGCTTCGTCATGCCCCAAGACTCCGCTCCCGCCGTCAAGCCCGTGCCGGAAGGCCGCTATGCGCAGCTGCGCAACGGGCATCGCATCCACTATCACGACGACGGTGACGGCGAAGTCGTCGTATTCCTGCACGGCTCGGGCAATGGCGCCTGCGGCTACAGCAATTTCAAGGGCAACTGGCCCGCGCTCGTCGAGGCCGGCTATCGCTGCATCGTTCCGGATCTGATCGGCTACGGTTACTCCGACAAGCCGACCGAGGCGCAGTACACGCTCGATTTCTTCGTCGAATGCGTGCAGCAGACGCTCGCAGCGCTCGGCATCCCGCGCTGCACGCTGGTCGGCAATTCGCTCGGCGGTGCGATCGCGCTCGGACTCGCGCTCGCCCAGCCTCAGCTCGTGCAGCGCCTCGTGCTGATGGCGCCGGGCGGGCTCAACGACCTGCCCGACTATCTCGCCATGCCCGGCATGGCCGCGATGTTCAAGCTGTTCGGCAGCCCCGAGCTTCCGAGCGAGGCGATGATGAAGGAGTTCTTCGCCAAGGCCTTCGTCGTCGATGCATCGGTGGTCACCGACGAACTCGTGCGCGAGCGCCGCGAGCTCATGAAGCTGCAGAACCCGCAGGTCATCAAGACCATGAAGGTTCCGAACCTCACCGAGCGCCTGCCCGAGATCGCCTGCCCCGCGCTCACGCTGTGGGGGCTCAACGAGAACATGATGCCGGACAGCGGAATCCTGAGGCTCGCCAAGGGCCTGCGCAACGGGCGCATGGTGCTGGTTCCGAACTGCGGCCACTGGGTCATGATCGAGCATCGCGAGCTGTTCAATCGCACGGTGCTCGATTTCCTGCGCCATGGTTGAGGTCGAGACACCCATCGCGGAGACGCGCGCATGTCGCTGAGCACCGAACGCCAGCGCGAGCTCGGCGACGAGCTCTTCGACGCGCTGCGCTCACGCCGCACGCTGGCGCCCTTGAGCGGGCGCGTCGACGGCATCGACATCGACGACGCCTATCGCATCTCGCTGCACTTTCTCGACCGGCGCATCGCGGCGGGCGAGCGCGTGATCGGCAAGAAGATCGGCGTCACGAGCAAGCCCGTCCAGGACATGCTCGGCGTGCACCAGCCCGACTTCGGCTTTCTGCTCGACGTCATGCAACTCGCGGACGGCAGCAGCGTGAGCCTGTCGAAGGCGAAGCTGATCCAGCCGCGTGCCGAAGGCGAGATCGCCTTCGTGCTCTCGCGCGATCTGCAGGGCCCCGGCGTCACCGAGGCCGACGTGATCGCCGCCACCGACTACGTCTGCGCCTGCTTCGAGATCGTCGACTCGCGCATTCGCGACTGGCAGATCCGCATCGAGGACACCGTGGCCGACAACGCAAGTTGCGGCGTCTTCGTGCTCGGCCGTGATCGCGTCTTGCCGCGCTCGCTCGATCTGGCGGCGGTGACGATGCAGATCCAGAAGAACGGCGAGCATGCCGCGTCAGGCATCGGCTCGGCCGTGCAAGGTCATCCGGCCGCCGCCGTCGCCTGGCTCGCGAATACGCTCGGGCGCTACGGCATTCCGTTCAAGGCCGGCGAAATCATCCTGTCGGGCTCGCTCGCTCCGCTGCTGCCCGCGTCGGCGGGCGATCGCTTCGACATGCAGCTGCAAGGCATCGGCTCGGCGTCGATCGGCTTTACCGAATAACCGCTTTCATCGGGACGCTCCATGCAAAAGATCAAATGCGCAATCATCGGTCCGGGCAACATCGGCACCGATCTGCTCTACAAGCTGCGCCGCTCGCCGGTGCTCGAGCCGGTCTGGATGGTCGGCGTCGATCCGGCATCCGAAGGCCTTGCGCGTGCGCGCGAGCTCGGCATCAAGACCACCGACCAGGGCGTCGACGGCCTGCTGCCGCACGTGGCCGCCGATGGCGTGCAGATCGCCTTCGACGCGACGAGCGCCTACGTGCACAAGGACAACTCGGACAAGCTCACGCGCCTCGGCGTGATGATGATCGACCTGACGCCGGCCGCGATCGGCCCGTATTGCGTGCCGCCGGTGAACCTCGCGCAGAACACCGAACGCCGGGCGATGAACGTCAACATGGTGACCTGCGGCGGCCAGGCGACGATTCCGATGGTCTATGCGGTCTCGCGCGTGCAGAAGGTGCGCTACGCCGAGATCGTCGCGACCGTCGCATCGAAGTCGGTCGGTCCGGGCACGCGCCGCAACATCGACGAGTTCACCCGCACCACCGCGGGCGCGGTCGCCCAGGTCGGCGGGGCCGACGAGGGCAAGGCGATCATCGTGATCAACCCGGCCGAGCCGCCGCTGATCATGCGCGACACCATCCACTGCCTGACCACCGAAGCCCCGCGCGAACGCGAGATCGAGGAATCGGTGCACGCGATGGTCGCCGAGGTGCAGCAGTACGTGCCGGGCTACCGGCTCAAGAACGGCCCGGTGTTCGACGGCAACCGGGTCACCACTTACATCGAGGTCGAAGGCCTCGGCGACTACCTGCCGAAGTACGCGGGCAATCTCGACATCATGACCGCGAGCGCGACGCGCACGGCCGAGATGATCGCTAGGGAAATCCAGGCCGGGCGCTTCAAGCTCGAAGCGGCCTGAGCGCTGACCGGAGCCACACCATGAGCACACTCGCAGGCACCCGCGTCACCACGCACGACATGTCGCTGCGTGACGGCATGCATCCCAAGCGCCACCAGATCAGCATCGAGCAGATGAAGGCGATCGCGCAGGGACTCGATGCGGCGGGCGTTCCGCTGATCGAGGTCACGCACGGCGACGGGCTCGGCGGAGCGTCGGTCAACTACGGTTTTCCGGCTGCGAGCGACGAGGAATACCTGCGCGCGGTGATTCCGCTCATGAAGCGCGCGAAGGTTTCGGCGCTGCTGCTGCCAGGCATCGGCACGGTCGATCACCTGCGCATGGCGGCCGATTGCGGCGTCACCACGATCCGTGTCGCTACCCATTGCACCGAAGCCGACGTCAGCGAGCAGCACATCCAGCTCGGCCGCAAGATGGGCCTCGATACCGTGGGCTTTCTGATGATGGCGCACATGATCGAGCCACAGCAGTTGCTCGAACAGGCCAAGCTCATGGAGAGCTATGGCGCCAACTGTCTCTACGTGACCGACAGCGCGGGCTACATGCTGCCCGAGGACGTCAAGGCGCGGATCGGCCTGTTGCGCGACAAGCTGCAGCCGCAGACCGAGATCGGTTTTCATGGCCACCACAATCTGTCGATGGGCGTCGCCAACTCGATCGCGGCGGTCGAAGCCGGCGCACGGCGCATCGACTGCGCCTGCGGCGGCATGGGCGCCGGAGCCGGCAACACGCCGATGGAGGTCTTCATCGCGGTCTGCAATCGCATGGGCATCGAAACCGGCGTCGATTTGTTCAAGGTCAGCGACGTCGCCGAAGACCTCGTCACGCCGATCCTCGATTTTCCGGTCCGCATCGATCGCAATTCGCTCACGCTCGGCTATGCGGGCGTGTACTCGAGCTTCCTGCTGTTCGCGCGCCGGGCCGAACAGAAGTACGGCATGTCGGCACGCGAGATCCTGCTCGAACTCGGACGCCGCAAGATGGTCGGCGGACAGGAAGACATGATCGAGGACACCGCGATCACGATGGCCCGCGAGCGCGGCATCAAGCCGGACGCCAAGTCACGTGCCGCCTGATGCCGTTCATCCTCTGAATGGACTAAGACGCGCCCTGCGCCAGGCACCACACTAGCTCGCACAAGCCTACAAAACGCCGGCCCAGCCGACAGACCCACGCGTGAAGATCGCCGCAGGAGGAGAAGACAACAATGGGTGAGATGAACCTCAAAATGCTGCTGGAATCGCAATCGCTGGAACGTTGCCCGTTCCCGATTCCGACCGGCTGGTTCTTCGTCGATTTCTCCGATCAGCTCAAGGTGGGCGAGATTCGCAACGTCGAAATGCTCGGCCAGGAATGGGTGCTGTTCCGCAGCGAGAGCGGCCAGGTCGGCATGACCGACCCTTATTGCCCGCACCTTGGCGCGCATCTGGGCCACGGCGGCAAGGTGGTCGGCGAAAACATCCGCTGCCCGTTCCATCACTGGGAATACAACACCGAAGGCTGGTGCAAGGCGATTCCATACGGCAAGGTCGCGCCGCCGATCATCAAGAAGCAGGCGATCCTGCGCACGCTGCCGGCGGTCGAGAAGTACGGCATGATCTGGGTCTGGTATCACCCCAAGTGCGAACCGCCGAGCTGGCAACTTCCGCACATTCCGGAGATCGAAGACGAAGGCTACACGGGCGACCGTCGCGGCAGCTGGCCGGTGCACACGGCGATCCAGGAAGTGGCCGAGAACGGCGTCGATTTCGCACACCTGAAGTTCCTGCACGGCGCGGCCGGCATTCCGCCGGCGGTCGTCAACTTCAAGGATCACGTCATCGAGATCGACATGGCCGGCGGCTACATCGTCGGCAAGGGCTATGGCCCGGGCCTCAACGTCTTCCACTTCACCCAGGAAGGCGTCAGCGCGACGATGATTTCGTACACGCAGCCGATCACGCTCGAACGTTCACAGATGAACATGAGCTTCCGGCACAAGGATTACGGCGCCGGCACGCGTGAAGCGGCCATCGCCAAGAAGCTCGTCGATCACATGATCGGCGCGGCCGAGGGCGAAGAGAGCGCCGGCTTCGAGAGCGTGGACTTCATCGTCTGGAACAACAAGAAGTATCGCCCGAACCCGCTGCTCTGCGACGGCGACGGCCCGATCCTGCAGTACCGCAAGTGGTTCAGGCAGTTCTACGCGGACGGCGATCTGTCGAAGATCTGATCCTCATCCGATTGCAAGTTTGCAGTGCTGCGCCCGTATCGCGAGTTTGCTCCTCCAGCGATACGGGCGCTTCCTTTATCAGCGTCGCGTCCAACTCATTCACCTACCCGCCGGAGTTTTTTGCGCATGCCCGAAGTCCGCGTCAAAGGCCGTGACGGCACCGAACAGGTTCTCGAGGCCGCCGAAGGCACGCAGCTCATGGAGACCTTGCGCGATTCGGGCCTGGGCGTCGATGGAACCTGCGGCGGCGCGTGTTCCTGCGGCACCTGCCACGTCTACGTCAGCGCGGAGTGGAGCGCTCGTCTGCCGGCGAAGAGCGAGGACGAGTCGATGATGCTCGAAGCGCTCGCCGAGTATGTGCCGCTGCGCGAGGGCTCGCGCTTGTCGTGCCAGATTCGGATCGAGCGCGAGGTTTCGGGAATCGTGCTCGAAGTCGCGCCCGCGGTGGACTAGCGCGCGTGCCGGCAGGCTCGTTCAGACGATCCTGATGACGATCACGGCGGCCGCGACCAGGCTGATGGCCCCGAAAGACCGCTTCAGCGTGACCACCGAGAGACGCCCCGCCAGACGGCTGCCGACGACCATTCCGGCGAGTGAGCCGAGCGCAAACGGAACCGCGACCGGCCACAGCATCGAACCCGCGCCCGCCGCCACGGCGACACTTCCGGCGGACACCAATGCAATGACGCCCAGCGAGGTGCCGATCACGCTGGCCTGGTCCAGGTTCGTGTAGCGCGCCAGCGATGGCACGATCACGAATCCGCCACCGACTCCGAGCGCTCCGCTCAGCACGCCCGAAAGTCCACCGGTCATCATCAGGGCGCGAGCGCACGGTGCGGTCCAGTGCAGCCGCCCCTGGTCCGGGTCGAGCACGCAAGGCAGCTTCTGGTCGGGCGGAACCGGCGACGCCGCGCGGGCGTCCCTGATCATCCGGATCGCCACGTAAGTCAGAACCAGCGCGAAGATGACCGTCATCGGCGCCGTGGGAATCCGGTGCGCGATCCAGGCGCCCAGTGGGGCCGTGCAGATGCCGACCGCACCGATCAACCCCGCCGCCCGGTATCGCAGTCTGTTTTCGCGCAGGGCGATGGCGCCGCCCAGCGCCGCCGAGATTCCGACCGCCAGCAGCGCGATCGGCGCGGCCTGCACCACCGTCAGGTGCAAACCCAGCATCAGCAGCGGCATGGCCAGGATGCCGCCGCCGGCCCCCGTCAAGGCGAGCGCCAGGCCGATCAGCGCACCGAACACGACCGTCAGCAAGGAGCTGTCCACCGCTATCCGACCAGTTCGGGCTGGGCGAGCCACTCACGGCCCTTGAGCATGCCCTGCCAGTACAAGGGCGGCAGGATGCGCTCCTTGAGCAGCCAGGCGAGCCGCGAGGGCTTGCGACCGTCGATCAGAAAGCGCGGAAAACTCGGCTTGAGCTGGCCGCCGTAGGCGAACTCGGCGAGCACGATCTTGCCTCGTTCGACGGTCAGGGGGCAGGACCCGTAGCCGTCGTACCGCGCGCTCAGCGGCTCGTCGCGCAAGGCCGCGACGACGTTGTGGGCCACCACCGGCGCCTGCTTGCGGGCGGCGGCGGCGGTCTTGGCGTTGCTGGTGTTGCCGGCGTCGCCGAGCCCGAACACGTTGGCGAACCGCTGGTGCCGCAGCGTCCCCGGATCGAGATCCACCCATCCCGCCGCATCGGCCAGCGGGCTCGCCTTGATGAAATCCGGCGCGCACTGCGGCGGCACCGCATGCAGCAGGTCGAACGAGCGTTGAATCGTTTCGCGGTCGCCGCCAGGCAGCAGCCTGCTGAAGCTGGCGATGCGATTGGGCCCGTCCACCGCCGTGAGCGTGTGCCCGAAGTTCAGCTGCACCTGATAGCGGTGTACGTACTCCATCAGCGCCGGCACGTAGTCCGCCACTCCGAACAGCACCGCGCCGGCGTTGTAGAACTCGGCGGTGACTTCCCCCTGCAGTCCGGCGCGTCGCCAGTGATCGCAGGAGAGATAGAGCGCCTTTTGCGGCGCGCCCGCGCATTTGATCGGCATCGGCGGCTGGGTGAACAGGGCACGCCCGCGGCGCAGCTGTCGCACCTGCTGCCAGGTGCAGGGCGCGAGGTCGTAGCGGTAATTCGAAACGACCCCGTTCCTGCCGAGCGTCTCGGCGAGCCCGGGAATCGCCGCCCAGTCGAGTTTCAGCCCCGGGCACACGATCAGCATGCGATAGCGCACCACGCGGCCGCCTTCCAGCATCACCGCGTCCTGCTCGGGTTCGAATCCTGCGACGGCCGCCTTGATCCAGTGCACGCCCTTGGGAATCAGCCCGGCCATGTTGCGCACGGTCTTTTCAGGCTCGAAGACACCCGCTCCGACCAGCGTCCAGCCGGGCTGGTAGTAATGCGCCTCCGCCGGATCGACGATGGCGATATCGAGCCCGGGCGCCCGCGCCAGCAGGCTCGCGGCGGCGGCGATACCCGCGGCACCCCCGCCGATGATCACCACCGTGTGCTCGGCATCGGTGCGTTCGCCGACGATGGCCGGCGCGCTCGAAGCCATCAGGCGCGGCATCAGCGCGGACAGCTCGTAGCCCGCTCGCCGGGCGGTATCGATCAGTTCCGCCGCGGGCGCGGCGTGTTTCGATGACAAAGCCCATAGCGTGGTGGAGCGCATTCCGCTTCGGCAGTAGGCCAGTGCCGGCGCCGGCACCTTCGCGAGCAGTTCACCGAAAGCCTGCGCGTCGGCGTCGGAAACCTGGCCCGATACGATCGGCAGATAGTGAAACTGCAGGCCGTGCGCCGATGCGGCGGCAGCGATCTCCTCGTGCGTCGGCTGATCGGCTCCCTCGCCGTCCGGCCGGTTGCAGATCAGTGACTTGAATCCTTGCGCGGCAACGTCCCCGACCTCGGCCAGGCCGACCTGCGGAGAGACCGACAAGGCGGAAGTCAGTCGAGCGATCTTCATGGAAGCTCCGGGTTGCGGGCGCATCAAAGGGCGTTGAGCGGAATCTTCAGGTAGCTCACCCCGTTGTCCTCGGGCTCGGGCAACTCGCCGGCACGCATGTTGATCTGCACCGACGGCAGGATCAGCGTTGGCATTTCGAGCTGCGCGTCGCGCGCGGTCCGCATCGCCACGAAGGCGTCTTCATTGATGCCGTCCTTCACGTGGATGTTGTGCGCGCGCTCTTCGGCGACGGTGGTTTCGTAGCGCAGCTCCCGTCCGTTGGGCCGGTAGTCGTGGCACATGTAGAGGCGGGTTTCGGCCGGCAGGCTCAGCACCTTGTTGATCGACCGATACAGCGTGCGCGCGTCACCGCCCGGAAAGTCGCAGCGCGCGGTGCCGTAGTCGGGCATGAACAGCGTGTCGCCGACAAAGGCGATCGTTTCCGCACCGTCGCCGATCACATAGGTCAGGCAGGCCGGCGTATGTCCAGGCGTATGCATCACCCGCGCCTGCAAAGACCCGATGGCGAACTCGTCGCCGTCATGGAACAGCTGATCGAACTGGCGGCCATCGCGGGCGAATCGCGCGTCGGCGTTGAAGATCTTGCCGAACATGTCCTGCACGGTACGAATCCGGTCGCCGATGGCGATCCGTCCACCGAGCCGTTCCTTCAGGTAGTGGGCGCCCGAAAGATGATCGGCATGGACATGGGTTTCGAGATGCCATTGCACGGTCGCATGCAGTTCGGCGACGCGGCTGATCAGCCCATCGGCCGAACCGGTGCTGGTGCGGCCGGACTTGGGGTCGTAGTCGAGCACGCTGTCGACGATCGCGCATTGGCGGGTGCTGCGGTCGAGGACGATGTAGCTGATGGTCGACGTGGCTAGGTCGAAATGCCCTTCGACGACGAGCTGGCTGGTGGTGCGCATGCCGCGCTCTCTTGGTAAGCCGCCGGAAATAGCGACGCCTTGCAGTTCTCACGCACCGTGCCAGCGCAGGCGGGTTCGCAAGCCCTTGTTCCACATGCGAAGACGGCCGCATCGCAGGCGAAGCCGAGGCAGTTGGCAGTCAGTCCGGCGGCAGCGATGGCAGCCAATGGCAGTTGTTTGGCAGCTTCGGAAGGCAGTGCTAGGCTCGGCCGCCAGCCGGCCCGTCGCCGAGGAAACCCGATCATGTCGACCGCAGAAAGCTCGGTTAAGACCCTGATCTCCTACCTGGAGCACGAGCCCACGCCGATGATCGTGCTCGACATCGACTACAACATCCTCGCCTCCAACACCGCCTACCAGCGGCAGTTCGCCACGCCGCGCCAGCAGATCAGCGGACGCAAGTGCTTCCGCGTTTCCCATCAGTACAGCGTGCCCTGCGACCAGGCGGGCGAGCGCTGTCCGATGAAGCGCGCGGCCGAGACGCGCCTGCCCGACCGCGTCCTGCACATCCACCACACGCCGAGAGGCCCGGAACACGTCGATGTCGAACTGCGGCCGATTCTCGACGATGCGGGTTCGGTGATCGCCTACGTCGAGCGGCTCACGAGCGTCGCAGGCGCCTCGGCGCAGCCGCGCGAAGCCGGGCTGGTCGGGCGCGCGGCCTCGTTCAACGCCGCGCTCTCGGCATTGCTGCGCGCCGCGCCGTCGCAGATCCCGGTCTTGCTGCAAGGCGAGTCCGGCACCGGCAAGGAACTGTTCGCACGTGCGCTGCACGAAGCGAGTTCGCGCACGCGCGGGCCGCTGGTGGTGGTGGACTGCACCGGGCTTTCGGAATCGCTTTTCGAGAGCGAACTGTTCGGCCACGAACGCGGCGCTTTCACCGGCGCGCTGCAACGCAAGATCGGGCTGGCCGAAGCCGCGCATGGGGGCACGCTGTTTCTCGACGAGATCGGCGACGTTCCGCTCAACATGCAGGTGAAGCTGCTGCGCCTGATCGAATCGGGAACCTTTCGCCGCGTCGGTGGAATCGAAACCCTGCGCGCCGATTTCCGCCTGGTCGCGGCCACTCACAAACCACTCAAACAGATGGTCGAAGCCGGCAGCTTCCGGCAGGACCTCTACTACCGCATCAACGCCTTTCCGGTTCACCTGCCGTCGTTGCGAGAGCGCGCAGAAGACATTCCGCTGCTGGCGGAGAGCCTGCTCCGGCGCATGGCCGACACCGCGCCGCTGCGCCTCGACGACGATGCGATGGAGGCGCTGCGGCGCTACCCGTTTCCAGGCAACGTGCGCGAGTTGCGCAACGTCCTGGAACGCGCCCGCCTGTTCGCGGACGACGGCGTCATTCGCATCCGCGACCTTCCCGCCGAGGTGGCCGGCGACGAGCCGGTGGCCTTGCATTCCGCCGGCACGCGGCGGAGCAAGGAGAAAGCGCGGCTCACGCATGCGCTCGCCGTATTCGAGGGCACCCGAGCGGAACTCGCACGTCACCTCGGACTGAGCGAACGCACCCTCTACCGCAGGCTCAAGCGCTACGACCTCGAGTAGCGCGACTCACTGCCATCGCACTGCCATGCCAGGCGCGCGGCAGTGATCATGGCAGCCAATCTGGCGGCCCGGCGTTTCAGCGGCGAGCCAAGGCTTTGATTGCGCTAGGCACATCGGGCCGAGCGCGACTGGCACGGGCATTGATTCGATCGGTCGTGCATGCCGCAAGAGCGTGCTCCAGGGAGATCGAGATGAGTGTCGCCGCGAGCCACCATGATGGCCGGACCGGATTGATGCGGATCAAGGACGTCGGCCTGCAGCGGCGTCACCATCAGCCCCGCAAGATCCCCACTCCGTGACGCGGATGAAACAGCGCGGCGCATCAAGCTCGAATCATCATCCGCCCCTGGGGAAGGAAATCGCATTGATCCTGGCGGTCAAGCTGCTGGCGATCATCGTGCTGTGGCAGCTGTTCGTCAGTCACCGGCGAGTCGACGTCGATAGCGTCGCCGCCGGCAGCAGTGTCTTGGGCGAGCTCTCGCCCGCAACGTCCCTCTCAACTGGATCCCCACATGATCAGTGAGCAACTCGTCGATCTCTCGCGTCTGCAGTTCGCCGCCACCGCCATGTACCACTTCCTGTTCGTGCCGCTGACGCTCGGCATGGTCTGGCTGCTGGTCATCATGGAATCGGTCTACGTCATGACGGGCAAGCTCGTCTACAAGGACATGACGCGCTTCTGGGGCAAGCTGTTCGGCATCAACTTCGCGCTCGGTGTCACCACCGGCATCACGCTCGAGTTCCAGTTCGGCACCAACTGGGCGTACTACTCGCACTACGTCGGCGACATCTTCGGCGCGCCGTTGGCGATCGAAGGACTGATGGCCTTCTTCCTGGAGTCGACCTTCATCGGCCTGTTCTTCTTCGGCTGGGATCGCCTGTCGAAGCCGCAGCATCTGCTCGTCACGATCCTGATGGCGATCGGAACGAATCTGTCGGCCCTGTGGATCCTGATCGCCAACGGATGGATGCAGAACCCGGTCGGCGCCGAGTTCAATTACGAAACCATGCGCATGGAACTGACCGATTTCTGGTCGGTGATCTTCAATCCGGTGGCGCAGGCCAAGTTCGTCCACACCGTCTCGGCCGGCTACGTCACCGGCGCGATGTTCGTGCTGTCGATCTCGGCCTGGTATCTGCTCAAGGGCCGCGACGTCGAGTTCGCCAAGCGCAGCTTCCGCGTCGCCGCGGCCTTCGGCCTGGCCTCGGTGTGCTCGGTCATCGTGCTCGGCGACGAGTCGGGCTACACCGTCGGCGAATCCCAGCAAACCAAGATGGCGGCGATCGAGTCGATGTGGGAAACCGAGAAAGCGCCCGCCTCGTTCAGTCTGGTGGCCTGGCCCAACGAGGCCGAGCAGAAGAACGATTGGGCCATCGAGATTCCGTGGGTCATGGGGCTGATCGGCACGCGCTCGGTCAGCAAGCCGATTCCGGGCATCCTCGAGATCAAGGCGAAGAATCGCCAACGCATCGTCTCGGGCATCGAGGCCGCCAAGGCGCTGGGCAAGCTGCGGGCGAATCGCAGCGATGCCGAGGCCAGGGCCGTGTTCGAGCACCACAAGGCCGACCTCGGATTCGGCCTGCTGCTGCGCAAGTACGTCACCGACTTCGGGCAGGTGACGCCGCAGATGATCGAGCTCGCCGTAAACGACACGATTCCGCGCGTCACGCCGATGTTCTGGGGCTTTCGCGCGATGGTCGGCATCGGCTTCCTGATGCTGGCCCTGTTCGCGCTGGCCGCGCTGTCGACGCTGCGCACGCGATCCGAGACACGGCGCTGGCTGCTCAAGTGGGCGCTGTGGTCGCTGCCGCTGCCGTGGATCGCCTGCGAACTCGGCTGGTTCGTCGCGGAGTACGGGCGCCAACCCTGGACGATCTACGGCGTGCTGCCGACCCATCTGTCGGTGTCCACGCTCAGCGTCTCGAACCTCTACGGATCGCTGGCCGGATTCGTCGGCTTCTATACGGCGCTGCTGATCGTCGAGCTCTATCTGATGCAGCGTTTCGCGCGGCTCGGCCCCGGCAGCCTCGGCACCGGCCGCTACGCCAACGAGCCCATCCACGCCGCCGCGCATTGAGGATCACGCCATGTTCGACTACGAAACCCTGAAGCTCATCTGGTGGTTGCTGATCGGCGTGCTGCTCATCGGCTTCGCCGTCATGGACGGACACGACATGGGCGTCGGCAGCCTGCTGCCCTTCGTCGGTCGCAGCGACGTCGAACGCCGCGTCGTCATCAACACGGTGGGGCCGCACTGGGACGGCAATCAAGTCTGGTTCATCACCGGCGGCGGCGCGATCTTCGCGGCCTGGCCGCTGGTCTACGCGACCGCCTTCTCCGGCTTCTACTGGGCGATGCTCGCGGTGCTCTGGGCCTTGTTCCTGCGTCCGGTGGGCTTCGACTACCGCAGCAAGATCCACGACGCGCGCTGGCGCTCGGCCTGGGACTGGGGACTCTTCGTCGGCGGGACCGTGCCGCCCGTGATCTTCGGCGTCGCCTTCGGCAACCTGCTGCTCGGGGTTCCGTTCCACTTCGACGAAAACCTGATCTCGACCTACACCGGCTCGTTCTGGCAGCTGTTGAATCCGTTCTCCGTGCTCTGCGGCGTGGTCAGCAGCTCGATGATCGTCCTGCACGGCGCGATCTATCTTGCGCACCGCACCGAAGACCCGATCGCCACGCGCGCGCGCCTGGCCGCCTACGGCTCCGCACTGGTGATGCTGCTCGCGTTCAGCGCGGCGGGCCTGTGGCTGCTGCACATCGACGGCTACGCGATCACCTCGGCCGTCGACGGCGCAGCGCTCGCCGATCCGTTGACGAAGTCGGTCGAACGCCGGGCCGGCGCCTGGCTCGCGAACTACCGTGCGATGCCGCTGACGATGATCGTTCCGACGGCGGCCTACGTCGGCGCGATCGCCGCTCTCGTGCTGCTGCGCGCCGGTCGCAGCGGCCTGGCCTTCATCATGTCGAGCGTGATGCTCGCCGGCGTGATCGGGACCGCGGGCGTCTCGATGTTTCCGTTCGTGATGCCGTCCTCATCCGATCCGGGACACAGCCTGACCGTCTGGGACAGCACCTCGAGTCCGCTCACGCTCGGCATCATGCTGGTGGCGGTTCTGATCTTCATGCCGCTGATCATGTTCTACACGGCATGGGCTTACCGGGTGATGCGCGGAAAGGTCACCACCGCCGGTATCGAGCGCAACACGCACAGCGCCTACTGACAGGCAAGGAGACAGGCATGTGGTATCTGACTTGGGTTCTGGGTGTCGGCTTCGCGGTGCTGCTGGCCATTCTCAACGCCATGTGGGGCGAGAACGAACAAAGCCGGCGTGACGCCGAACAAGAGCCGCCCGCATGAGCCAGCCTCCGGCGCAGCCGGGCATGGCCTGGGCCTCGCTCGCGCTCGGCCTGCTGCTGATGTTCGGCATCACCGCCTATCCTCGCGCGCTGGTCGACGCGGCCGGCAAGCCCGACCACATCGCGGCGACGCTTGCGGCCTGGGCGATGGCGGCCGGCATCGTTCGCGGAGTCGGCTTCGTACCGCGCAACGGACTGCTTCGCATCGCGCTATCCGGCTGGAGCAGCGCGCTGGCCTGCGGCCTCGCCCTGCTGCGCCTGTATCTCGTTCGCGGCTGAACTGCCCGTCTGCACGACGGGCGCTTCAGCCCAGCAAGGCCCGGCCGATGACTTCCTTCATGATTTCGTTGGTGCCGCCGTAGATGCGTTGCACGCGCGCATCGGCGAGCATCCGCGTCACCAGGTACTCGTTCATGTAGCCGTATCCGCCGTGCAGCTGCACGCAGTCGTCGATGACCTGCTGCTGCATGTCCGTGACCCAGTATTTCGCCATCGAGGCCGTGGCCGTATCGAGCCTGCCGTCGACCACGTCCTGCACGCAGCGATCGACGAAGGTCCTCGCCACGCGTGTCACCGTGACGGCTTCGGCGAGCTTGAACTTGGTGTGCTGGAACTCGGCGATCGCCTTGCCGAAAGCCTTGCGCTCGCGCACGTAGGCGAGCGTGGCCGCGACCGCGCCTTCCATCGCCGCGACGCCACAGAGCGCCACGATCGCTCGCTCGTACGGCAGGTCGCTCATGAGCTGCGCGAATCCCCTGCCCTCGGTTCCGCCGAGCAGGTTCGCGGCCGTAACGCGCACGTCCTCGAAGAACAGCTCGGCGGTGTCCTGGGCTTTCATGCCCATCTTGTCGAGCACGCGGCCGACGCGAAAACCCTTCAGGCCCTTGGTCTCGACGATCAGGATCGACAGGCCGCGCGAGCCGCTGTCGGTGCGCACGACGAGCGCGAGCAGTCCCGCGAGATAGCCGTTGGTGATGAAGATCTTCGAGCCGTTGACGATGTAGTCGTCACCGTCGCGAACCGCGCGCGTGCGAATGCCCTGCAGGTCGGACCCGGCACCAGGCTCGGTCATCGCGATCGCGCCGATCAGTTCTCCGCTCGCGAGCTTCGGAATGAACTCGCGCTTCTGCGCCTCGGTCCCGTGATTGAGGATGTAATGCGCGCAGATGCTGTGCACCGCGCTGCCGAAGCCGCTGATGCCGCGGCGCGAAAGTTCCTCGTAGATCACCGCCTCGTGGCGAAAATCGCCGCCCGCTCCACCGTACTCGCCCGGAATGTCGGTGCAGAGCAGGCCCATCGCCCCGGCCTTGCGCCAGATCTCGGTGCCGACGTGATTCTGCTTGCGCCAGGCCTCGTCGTGCGGAACCATCTCGGTCTCGACGAAGCGGGCGACGTTGTCGCGAAACAGGGCGAGGTCTTCGTCCATCCAGGGCGAGACATGGTCGAGCAGACTCATCGATGAAAGCCTTCAGTGCGGAGCCGGGGCGCTGCGCCCGGCGAACAGGGGTTTGAGCGTATCGGCGCTTTGCGCGAGCGCGAGCGTGGAGCTCACGACGAAGCGCGTCGCGGACATCTTCCAGCGGCCGTCGACCTTGGCGTAGCGATCCTCGTAGTAACCGCCAAGCTGCGTGATGCCGCCGCTGCTCGTGTCGATCAGGAAGTAATGCAGGCTCCAGAGCCCGCTCGCCGCGGCTTCCGATTCGATCGTGATCTGGTGATTGGCGCCGTGGTGCATCTCGACCATGTGCGGCTGGCAGCCGATGTCTCGGAACAGCTGCACGACGGCGTCCGCGTTGTCGAAGCTGCCGAGCGCTCCGTAGTCGATCAGCATGCGGCCGTCGATGAAGCAATCGCGCATGCCGTCGGCGTCCTTGCGATCGCAGCAGAAGAAGTAGCGCGCCTTGAGATGGCGAATGGCCTCGATGTCCTCGAGCCTGCGCAGGCGTGCCTCCAGGTCGTTCCCCATTCCATTGTTCTGCATACGCTGCTCCGATCACGCGACGCCGCATGGTGATCCGTGCGGCGGCCTCGCCGACTCCCCCATTCGAACGATGACGCGCTGCCACGAGGCTCCTAAGTTCGGGCATCGGGCCATGCCATAGCGTCGGGAGCCAGAGCAGCATGTCGGTCGAGAACGATGTGATATCGGGGCGCAGCTGGGAAGCCTTTTGCGACGCGCTCAAGCAGGCCGGCCAGCAGGTGCTGCGCCAGGAAGCCCCGAGCGATGCGCTCACGCGGGCGGAAGGCTGGCGCTACCTGACCCGATTGCTGCGCATCGGGCTCGAGATGCATCTCGAATTCGCCGACCCCGAAGCGCCAGGCTTCTTCGCTCCATCCCACGAGACCGGCAAGATCGGCGCCGACAATCCGGACAATCTGTATCTGATGGGCCGACTCGACGGCCGCTACGACTATCGCATCAGCGGCGTGCGTGGCAGCGTTCCGTACTTGAGCTTCGGCACGCAGAAAGGCGGCTACGAAACCGACGGCCGCATGGTGCAGACGGGTTTTCTCGACGGCGCCAGACTCGAGCTCGACGAGCAAGGCCGCTTCGAGGTCGTGCTGAGTTGCCAGCCGCAGCCAGGCAATTGGCTGCCGATGGAACCGGCCACCAATGCGGTGATCGTGCGCCAGACTTTCATCGATCGCCGCGCCGAAACTGCGGCACAGCTGCGCATCGAACGCATTGGCCGCGATCGGCCGCCTGCTCCGTTGACGCCCGAGCGACTCTCAACCGGACTCGAGCGCGCGGCGAAATTCGTCGGCGGCACCGCGGGCGTCTTCGCCGACTGGGCGCAGAGCTATCTCGCGCACGCCAACCAGCTGCCACCGGCCGACCAGGCGCTCTGCCAGCGATCGGGTGGCGACCCGAACATCTTCTACTACCACTCGTACTGGCAGCTCGCCGACGACGAAGCGCTGATCCTTCATCTGCCGCGCATTCCGGACTGCCGCTTCTGGAACCTGCAGATCGACAACTGGTGGATGGAATCGCTCGACTATCGCTATCACCGCATCTGCCACAACCAGCACTCGGCCAGCCGCAACGCCGACGGCAGCGTCGACCTGGTGCTTGCGCATCGCGATCCGGGCCACGCGAACTGGCTCGAAACCGCGGGCCACGACCGCGGCACGATGTGCCTGCGCTGGGTCGGCGCGAAAGAGCCTGTGCATCCGCAGACGCGCGTCGTGAAGATCGCCGATCTGAAACGGGAGCTCGCTTCATGAGCGATGTCCTGAATGCGGAATCGATGCTCGCCGAAGCGCTCGCGCAGACGCCGGGCCTGAGCGACTTCGGCGACGAGAGTTTTCGCGAAGGGCTGGCGGTGCTGAGCCGCTCGCTCACCGATGACGCCAGGCTCAGCGAACTCGGCGCCACGCTGCTGCGCCAGAAGATCGTCACCCAGCTCGCCAACCGCTTGCGCATCGAGGATTACTTCGCACGCCATCCGGAGATCGCGGACGAGATCATCGCCCCGCCCCTGTTCATCGTCGGCGTTCCGCGCACGGGCACCACCAAGCTGCATCGCCTGCTGTCCTGCGACGAGCGCTTCTGGTGGATGGCGTTCTGGGAGTCGCAGTTCCCGGTGCCGTTTCCGAACGAGACTTTGGAGAACCCCGAGGCGCGCCGTCGCCAAGGCGCCGAACTCGTGGCGATGATGACGCAGGCCATGCCCAAGCTGCTCGCGATCCATCCGATGGAGAACGAGGCCGCCGACGAAGAAGTGATGCTCATGGAGCATTCGATGCTCTCGGCTTTCAACGCCTACGCCGAAGTGCCGGGTTACATGCGCTGGCTCGATGCGAGCGACCAGGCGCCGGCTTACCGCTACTTGCGGCGCCTGCTGCAGTTCCTGCAATGGCAGAAGCGCAGGCGCGGCGTCACGGCGCAGCGCTGGGTACTCAAGGCGCCGCATCACCTGCTGCGCATGCACCTGCTGCTCGAGGTGTTTCCGGGCGCGCAGGTGATCCTCACGCATCGCGATCCGGTGCAGAGCATTCCGTCGATCGGCAGCTTCGTGCACACGCTGCGCTGCATCTACAGCGACCAAGCCGATGCGGCGACGGCCGGACGCGAATGGAGCGAGATCATGCAGCGCGCCCAGCTGCACACGATGCGCGTGCGCGAGCAGGCTCCGACGCAGTTCATCGATGTCGATTTCCGCGACACCGTCAAACAGCCGATGGCGGTGGTCGAAAGGCTTTACGAGTTCATCGGCTGGCCGCTCGGCGATTCCGCGCGCGCGGCGATGCAGCGCTGGCTCGCGGCCGATGCGCAGAGCCACCAGGGCGGACACGATTATTCGCCTGCACAGTTCGGCCTCAGCGAAGCGGGCATTCGCCGCGACTTCGCCGAATACAGCCGCCGGCATCTGCGGGACATCCTTCCCGCTTGAGGAGAGAACGCATGCTGCTACAGGACAAGATCGTGGTGATTTCGGGCATCGGCCCCGGGCTCGGCATCAAGCTCGCGGTCGAGGCTGCGCGCGAAGGTGCGCGCGGACTCGTCGTCGCGGCACGCAGCGCCGACAAGCTCGTCGACGCCGAGCGGCGCATCGCCGAACTCGGAACCCGCTGCGAAGTGCTGCGCTGCGTCACCGACATCACCGACCGTGCCCAATGCGATCGGCTCGCGGCCGAGGCGAGCGAGCGCTTCGGCCGCATCGACGCGCTCGTCAACAGCGCCTACTTCCACGGCGACATGGACTACGCCTCGAGCGCGAATCTCGACAGCTGGCAGGCCGTGCTCGACACCAACCTGCTCGGCACGCTCAAGCTCGTGCAGGCCGTGGTCCCGCAGATGAAGCGCCAGCGCAGCGGGGCAATCGTCAACATCAACACGATGGCGGCGCGCGTCGTGCCGCCGCTCGGCGAAGCGGGCTATGCGGCCTCCAAGGGTGCGCTCGCGGTCGCCTCCAAGTTCCTCGCCAAGGAGCTCGGCCCCGACGGCATTCGCGTCAACAACGTGCACATGGGCTGGATGTGGGGCGCGCCGGTCGAAGCCTACATGCACTGGCAGGCCGAACAGAGCGGCACCACGGTCGATGCGCTGGTCGGCCAGATCGCTTCGCAGATCCCGCTGCGCCGTATTCCGCCCGACGAGGAATGCGCACGCGCGGCGCTGTTCATGGTCTCGGATTACGCGAGCGTGGTGACGGGCGCGACGCTCGATGTGAATGGCGGGCATTACATGCCGTGAGGGTCATGAAGGGAGAACCACTCCGGAACAAAGCCAGACGCGCAGAACCTCCGACATCCCCTCTCCCGCAAGCGGGAGAGGGGACCAACATACCATGACTCAAGGATCAATCATGCTTTGAGATAGTCTGTCTTTCCTCTCTCCCGCTTGCGGGAGAGAGTCCCTCGCAGAGCGAGGGGAGAGAGGGTCAGACCGGAAGTGCACACATTCTCCCCCTCTCCTGTCTCCCAACTTGGCGCATCACCCCGTCTCGCAACCGAGAGAGAGCGCTTTACCCCCAAAGCTTCACCGCATCCGGATCGATCACCGTCAGCAAGCGCCCGAGCAGCAGCTTGAGCGCAGGCGAATCCGCCGCGCCGAGCTTTTCGAGCACTTCGGACTCGACCGCCTTGGCGGCCGATATCACGCGCAGCGCACATGCGGCGCCGCTCGTGGTGAGTTCATAAGCGCTCGCATCGCCGGCCAAGGGCTGCACGAAACCGCGTTCGACCAGGCTCGCGAGCGCATCCTGGGCCTCGGCTTCGAGGATGCCGGCGAGCCCCTGCCCTAGGCTCGCGACGCTGACCGATCGCCGCAAGGTCAGCGCCGACAGCACGAAGAACTGCTCGTCGCTGAGCTGCTCCTGCGCGAGCAGCGGCCGGATGCGCGCATAGAAGCGGAAATGCGCCCGGCCGAGCAGGTAGCCGAGAAAATCCTCGCTGAAGCTGCCAGCCACCTCGGCGCTGCGCGGAGCGGTGTTCGACGAATCCCGCTTCGTCGCATGCGCATAGCGGCCGCCATGGAAGACCAAAGGCGGCGCATCGCCGCAATCGAAGCGCAGCACCTCACCGACGAAGATCGTGTGGTCGCCGCCTTCGTACTGGAACGTCGTGCGGCACTCGAAGCGGGCGCTGCATCCAGGCAGCAGAGGCACGTCGCCGATTCCGCTTTCGCAATCGATGCCGGCGAACTTGTCCACGCCTGCGCGTGCGAAGCGCCCCGAGAGTGCGTCCTGGTGCGCCGCGAGCACGTGCACGGCCCAATGTTCCGTGCTCTGGAAAGCCGCCAGATTGTGCGAGTTGTTCGCGAGGCTCCAGAGCACCAGCGGTGGAGCCAGCGACACCGAGTTGAAGCTGTTGACCGTCAGGCCGAGCGCTTGGCCGTCGGCCGCTCTCGTGGTGACGATGGTGACGCCGGTGGCGAAGCTGCCGAGCGCCTTGCGGAACTCGGCGGCGTCATGCGTGCTGGGCTGGGCGGCGCTCACCATCTGCTCCGCGGCAACTCAGAAGTTGTACTTGGCGCTGAAGGTCGCATAGTCGCGATCCGTGTAGGGGTTGGCCTTGAGCGTGCTGTCGCCGATGGTCTTGTTCACGTTGCCAAAGAAGAAGTTGTAGCCGACGCCGATCTGAAGGTTCTGCAGGCGCGTGAACTGCACCGACAGGCTCACGCGCGTATCGCCGTCGCCATACAGCGCACCGAAGGCGCCCGCGAGCGCCGGCGTTCCCTTGACGAGCGAGGCGACGGTGATCGGCGTCGACACGTCCCAGCCCTGGATCACGTTGTGGCGCGTCGGAATGACGAGGGTCTGGAAGCCCACCGCATCCTCGTCGTAGAACGAAACGCCTCCATCGCCGACCATGATCTGACCCGGACGCGAATCCACGCGGTCGAGATCGAACAGATGGTGATAGGCCACTTCGGTGACCCACGACAGATCGTCGAACAGCCAGCCCGGGTTGGTCACGTAGATGGCGGACATCTGCACGCTGCCTTCGCGGCCGCGCGTGTAGATCGGGCTCAGCACGCCCGAGACATAGGCTTGCGCCGGCATCGCGGCGCCATCGCGGTAGATGATGTCGCCGCCGACGTTGAACGGCCCGGCCACCGTCGAGAAGCTCGCGCCGTAGAGATGGATGCCGTCCCAGTACTTCACGTTGTACGTCGTCGGCACCTGCTGGTTGACGATCTGCGTGGTGATCTCGGGGTTGGTCGTGAACGGCGCGTAGCCGAAGTTGAGCTGCACGGTCGGATTCGGATCGCTATAGCGCAGGAAGTACAGGCCGACCTGCATGTTCGAGAACTGATGCTTGAGTCCGATGCCGTATTGGCCGTGCGCGCTCGGACGCAGATCCTCGGCGCGGTAGGCGTAGATGTAGGCCGGAGCACCGGCCGCGTTGCCGATCGGCGCGAGGATCTGGCTGCAGATCAGGCTCTCGAGGCCCGGCGGAATGATCGGTGGAAGACTGGTGCCGAGAATGCTGATGTTCTGCAGCAGGCCCGGACAATTGCCGAGATAGCTGACCGGGTTCGCCGAGCCGTAGACGAAGGTCGCGCCCGGCCCCACCGCATCCGACGGCGAGAAGTAGTCGCCGACCGGGAAGATCTGATTCGGCCGGAATGCGAGCTTGTAGTAGGCCAGCAGCGAGGATTCCGGCGTCAGCGACATCTGCATCGACAGCTGATTGGTCGGCAGCAGGATCGCCTTGATCTCGGCGCCCGGCACGAAGGCCTTGGTCGCATCGGCCGTACTCTGCGCGCCCGAGATGCCCGGAAAGAACAGGCTCTCGCCCCAGGCCACCACATGCTTGCCGGCGCGCAGGTTCAGGTTGACGTCGCCGAACAGGTTCCAGTCACCGTAGACGTAGGCATCGAGCAGGCGCGCACGCGATCCCTGATAGCGACGCGTTTCCTTGGTGAAGCGGTCGTTGTCGCCGAACTTGTTGACGGTTTCGGGCGAGTCGTTGTCGTTGTCGCCCGCGCGATACACGTGATCGTAGAAACCGTCGGCGCTCGCGACGATGCCGTAGGGACCATGCGTGTAGTTGAGTTCGAGCAAGGCGCTCAGGCGATTGTTGATCGGCGCCCACTTGTCGAAGTTGCGATTGCCGTCATCGAAATTGATCGTCGTCGGCAGGCCGGTGTTCGAGAATCCCGCAAACTGGAACGGCTGGCCGGGCTGCTGGGTCGGCAGCACGAACAAGCGGAACGGATCGACGTCGCCGTTGGAAAGCGCATTCGAGCGCTTCTCGGTGCGCATGGCGAATGCGTAGCCGACGGTCAGCTTGTAGTCGAGCGAAGCTTCGTCGCCGACATCGATGCTGCCGGCATGAGCAGGCATCGCATAGCTCAAGGCGGTCGCTGTCATCGCCATCGCGGCATAGCGCCGCGACATGTTCCCCGTCACCATCGTCGGTCTCCTCCCGGATCTGGCCAGGTTTTTATGTTCTGTTCTGCCTGCAAGCTTGCATCGCGTCGGCAGTGGCGGGATCACCCGAACTGACGAGAGTGTCTGGTCGCCGGTCCCGGGCTCACATGCGGAACACGCCGTAGCGCGGATCGCCGATCGGAGCGCTCAAGGCCGCGGCGATCGAGATGCCGAGCGCGTTGCGCGTATCGACCGGATCGAGAATGCCGTCGTCCCAGATTTCGCTGGTCGACCAGTACGCGCTCTGCTTGCGCTTGAATTCGCCGAGCACCGGATCGCGGATCGCGTCGATGTCGGCCTGCGTGAGCTGCCCGCCCTGCTTGGCGAGCTGGCGAATCTTGACGTCGGCGAGCGTGTTGGCGGCCTGCTCGGCGCCCATCACCGAAATCTGCGACTGCGGCCACGAGAACAGGAAGCGCGAATCGAAGGCACGCCCGCTCATGCCGTAGTTGCCGGCGCCAAAGCTGCCATGGCACATCACGGTGAACTTCGGCACCTCGCTGTTCGACACCGCCATGATCATCTTGGCACCGTCCTTGGTGATGCCGCGGCGCTCGTACTCGCGGCCGACCATGAAGCCAGTGATGTTCTGCAGGAATACGATCGGCGTGCGGTTCTGGTTGCAGAGCTCGATGAAGTGCGCGCCCTTGAGCGCCGAGTCGTTGAACAGCACGCCGTTGTTCGCGAGGATGCCGATCTTGTAGCCCCATAGATGCGCATAGCCGCAGATCAGCGTCTTGCCGTAGTTGGGCTGGTACTCGTGAAAGCGCGAGCCGTCGACGAGCCTGGCGATGACTTCGCGCATGTCGAACTGCTGCTTGATGTCCTGCGGCAGGATGCCGTAGAGCTCGCCCGGATCGTAGTAAGGCGCCTCGGGCGGCTGCCATTCGATGATCGACTTCTGCGGCCGCTTGAACTGCGCGACGATGTCGCGCGCTATGGCCAGCGCTTCGTCCTCGCTCGCGGCCGGATAATCCGCGGTGCCAGACGTGCTCGTGTGCATGTCGCAGCCGCCGAGCTCGTCGACGGTGTTTTCCTCACCGGTCGCGGCTTTCACGAGCGGCGGTCCGGCCAGGAAGATCGCGCCGGTTCCGCGCACGATAACGTTGTAGTCCGACAGCGCCGGCACGTAGGCGCCGCCCGCCGTGCAATGCCCGAGCACGACCGACACCTGCTGCACGCCCATCTTCGAGAGCATGCATTGATTGCGGAAGATGCGGCCCGCGTAATACTTGTCGGCGAACAGATCGGCTTGCAGCGGCAGGAAGCCACCGGCCGAATCGCAGAGATGCACGACCGGCAGGCGATTCTCGATCGCGATGTCGAGCGCGCGCACGGTCTTCTTGACCGTGAGTGGATACCACGAGCCACCCTTGACGCTCGCATCGCCCGCATTGATGACGACCTCGCGCCCCGAGACGATGCCGATGCCAGTCACGCAGGCCGCGCCGGGCACTTCGCTGCCGTAGGCCTCGTTGGCCGCGAGTGACGAGAACTCGAGGAACGGCGTGCCCGGATCGAGCAGACGCTGCAGCCGTTCGCGCACGAGCAGCTTGTTCTGCGAGCGCAGGCGATCGATGTCGCGCTGTGGACGCTCGTCACGCACGCGCGCCTGCTTCTGCCTGAACTCCTGCGCAAGCCGCCGATTGTGCTCGGCGTTGGCCTGGAACTCCGCGGAGGCCGTGTTGAGCCTGGATTCGATGCGTTTCATGAAGTCGACTTGCTCTCGGACGGTTCCAGGCTCAGCAGCACGGCATCGCGATCGAAGCTCTGCCCTTTCGCGTAAGTGATCGCGGCGATCACGCCGTCGCGCGGAGCGACCAGCGTGGTCTCCATCTTCATGCTCTCCATGACCATGAGCACCTGTCCCTTGCTCACCGCATCGCCGATCGCCACGCTCAGCGCCACCACCGAGCCGGGCATCGGCGCGATCACGCGGTCGTCGGCACTGCCGGCCGATTGCGCGGCGAGGCGATCGAGCGGATGCCGGTAGCGCAGCTCGTAGGCTTCGCCGTCGAGATGCACGAAGACCTGATCACCTCGCGTGGCGACGTGCACGCGCAGATGGCGATCGCCGACTTGCAGCCAGGTGGCGCCATCGGCCTCCTGTCGCAGCGCGACCGGCAGGGTTTGCCCGGCCAGATGCAGCCGGTAGCCCTGCGGTGCGCGCGAGAGCGCGAGCGAGTGTTCGGTATCCGCGATTTTGAGCGCGTGCAACATGGATTTCGCCGCCTGTGATCAATTGGTCCAGCTGCCGATCGCCGCATGCAGATCCGGAATCGCATCGGCGGCATCGGTCATCGGGCGCGCCGACAGTGCCGCCGTGGCGAGCAGAGCCTGCAAGGTGTCGGAGCCGATTTCGGGCTCGGCCGCGATCTGCGGGTTGGCATCGAGAAAGCCCGTGTGCACGTCACCCGCGACGAAGGCCGGATGCGCGATGAGCCGGCGCAGGAAGGCCGTGTTGGTCTTGCAGCCGAGCAACACGGTGTCGCGCAGCGCGGCATCGGCTCTTGCAATGGCCTCGCTGCGATCGGCGCCGCGAACGATGAGCTTGGCGATCATCGGATCGAAGGCACTCGTCACCTCGCCGCCCTGTGCGACCCCGCTGTCCCAGCGCACGCCCTCGCCCTGCGGCGGCCGCAGCAGCAGGATCAGGCCGGTGGTCGGCGTGTAGCCTCGGCCCGCATCTTCGGCATAGATGCGGAACTCGATCGCATGGCCCTGCGTCGTGATCTCGTGCTGCGAGTAGCCCAGCGGCTCTCCGGCCGCGATTCGCAGCTGCTCGTGAACGAGATCGAGGCCGGTGATCTCCTCGGTAACCGGATGCTCGACCTGCAGGCGCGTGTTCATTTCTAGGAAAAAAAATTCACCTCCCTGCCCGAAGATGAACTCGACGGTCCCCGCGTTGCGGTAGCCCGCCGAGCGCGCGATGCCGGCCGCGGTCTCGCAGATGCTCATGCGCAGCTCCTGCGTCAGCGCCGGCGAAGGAGTCTCTTCGACGATCTTCTGGAAGCGCCGCTGCACCGAGCATTCGCGCTCGAACACATGCACGACGTTGCCGTGCGAATCACCGAGCACCTGCACTTCGATGTGGCGCGGATTCTCGATGTAGCGCTCGACGTAGAGCCGGCCATCGCCGAAGTAACGCTGGCCTTCGCTGCGCGCGCGCTCGATCTCGGTTTCGAGCAGCGACAGGTCGCGCACGATGCGCATGCCCTTGCCGCCGCCGCCGGCCGAAGGCTTGATCAGCAGCGGCGCTCCGACCTTGCGTGCGCGCTCGACGAAGCTCGCCGGATCGTCGTCCTCGATCGCGCTCGGAGCCACCGGAAAGCCGGCCTTCTGCACGAAGTTGCGGGCGCGCACCTTGTCGCCCATCAGATCGATGTGCTCGGGCTTCGGGCCGATGAAGGCGATGCCCGCCGCTTCGACCGCGCTCGCGAACGCCTTGTTCTCGGACAAAAAGCCGTACCCTGGATGGATCGCGCCGGCTCCCGAGCGCTTGGCCGCTTCGAGGATCTGCGCCGCGTCGAGATACGCGGCCACCGGCGTGGCGCCGGTGATTTCGATCGCCTCGTCGGCGAGCTTCACGGCCGGTGCGGCGCGATCCGCTGCGTGGTAGACGACGATGCCCCTCAGGCCTAGCTGCTGCACCGTGCGCAGCACGCGTACCGCGATCTCGCCGCGGTTGGCGATCAGCACCGACTCGAACGGCCATGCAGGGGTCTTGCTCACGGCGGTCTGCCCTCTGATACGGGTCAAGGAATCGTCGGTGGCGACGGGAACGATTTGGGATGGGCGCACGATAGTCGGGGCAACCCGCCGCAACCTCACCCGTTCTGCGTAGAACCGGAGCGCCCGGCGCAGCTGCTAGGATTCGCGCCTGCCCTTGAAGAGCCGCGCATGGACGTGCTGTCGATCGCCGATTTGCGAGCCCTGATGCTGGAGCCCGTGGCTCCGGCATCACCTTTGCTGCCGCGGTCGCTGCTGCTCGTCGACAGCGCGGCTGCGCAGGGCTTCGACGAAGCGCGCGTGCTCGACTGGCTTAGGCGCATACCGGCGCCGGTGATCGCGGTCGGTGGCGATGCCGGCCCGCTGAGCCGCGCCTGCGACGTGCATGTGCCCGATGTCGAAGCAGCCGAGCGCCTGCGCAAGATCATCGCCGAGCATCCGCTCGCGGCATCCACGCTCGTGCAGACCCTGAGGCTCACGCAGAAACTCGATGCCGACAATGGACTCGTCGCCGAATCGCTGGCGTATGCGAGCCTGCAGAACGGAGCCGAATTCCGTCGCTGGCGGCAGGGTCACGAGGCGACGTCGGCACCGGATGAAAGCGGAGCGGCAGTCGAGATCGAACGTGATGGCGAGCGCCTTTCACTTACGCTGAACCGCCCGCTCAACCGCAACGCGATGACCGTCGAAATGCGCGATTCGCTGATCGAGGCGCTGACGCTCGCGCTCGTCGACGACGGCATTCGCAGCCTCGACATTCGCGCCAAAGGGCGCTGCTTTTCGACTGGGGGCGACCTGCGCGAATTCGGCAGCGCGCCCGACCCGTCCACCGCGCATGCGGTGCGAGGCCTCGCGCTGCCCGGCCGCCTGCTCGCGATGCTCGCCGAGCGAACGACGGTCTACGTGCACGGCGCCTGCATCGGCTCGGGCATCGAGTTCCCGGCCTTCGCCGGGCGCCTGGTGGCGACGCGCGATGCCTGGTTCCAGTTGCCCGAATTGCGCTACGGATTGATTCCGGGCGCCGGCGGAACCGTGAGCATCGCCCGGCGCATCGGCCGGCAGCGCACGGCCTGGCTCGCGCTGTCGGGCCAGCGCATCGATGCGCGCACCGCGAAACTCTGGGGCCTGGTCGACGCGATCGAAGGCTGAGCGCCGAACGCGCTGCGCGCTCGCGACTCATCACATCGGACGAAGCTCGCCCGCAAGGCGCGGCTTTACCGTAACGGCAAGCCCAGCCGCCACGATGCCATGCCCGACGATTCCGCGATGCTCGAAAAACCCAGTGTGCTGCAAGCTTTCAGCGGCCTGTCGAACGACGAGTCCGGCATCCTCGAACAAGCCGATCGCTTCGCCCAGGCCGAGCTTTATCCGCTCGCGCAACGCATGGACGACGAGGAATGGTGGCCCACCGAAATCTTTCCGAAGATCGGCGCGACCGGCTATTTCGGCGTCACCGCGCCGGAAGCTTATGGCGGTGCCGGCATGGACATCTTCACGTCCGGCCTGATCCTGCAGGCCTTCGGCCGCTGGAACCACGCGCTCGCGCTGGCCTGGGTCGCGCACGACAACCTCTGCCTCAACAACATCCTGCGCAACGCCAACGAAGAGCAGATCCGCAAGTATCTGCCCGGGCTTTGCAAGGGAACGTCGATCGGCGCGCTCGGCCTGACCGAGCCCGGCGCCGGCTCGGATGCGCTCGGCTCGATGCGCACGACGGCGCGTCGCGAAGGCGGCCACTACGTGCTCAACGGCAGCAAGATCTACATCACCAACGGCCCGGTCGCTGACGTATTGCTGGTCTACGCCAAGACCAACAAGGATGCCGGCGCGAAAGGCATTTCGGCCTTCATCGTCGAGAAGGATTTTCCGGGCTTCAAGGTTGCGCAGAAGCTCACCAAGATGGGCTTTCGCGGCAGCCAAACGGCCGAGCTCGTGTTCGACGAATGCCGCGTGCCGGCCGAGAACCTCGTCGGCGTCGAGAACAACGGTGTGAAGGTGGTCATGAGCGGGCTCGATCTCGAGCGCGCGATGATCTCGCCGATCTGCCTCGGCATCGCCGAACGCGCCCTGCAGCTTGCGCTCGACTATGCGAAGCAGCGCAAACAGTTCGGCAAGGCCATCGCCGAATTCCAGATGATCCAGTCCAAGCTCGCCGATCTCTACGTCTGGGTCGAGTCGATGCGCCTGTTCACGTACCAGACGCTGCGCGCGGCCAACGTCATCGACGAGAACGAAGGCGGCCGCGGCGACATCCACAAGATCACCGCGGCCGGCGTCATGTACGTGGCCGAGACGCTCAACAAGGTGCTCAACGAGGCCATGCAGGTGCATGGCGGCACCGGCTACATCTGGGAAAGCGAGATCAACCGCCTGTATCGCTCGATCAAGCTGCTCGAAATCGGCGCCGGCACCACCGAAGTGCGCAAGATGATCATCGCGGGCGAGCTGCTGCGCGCATGAAGCCGACCGACGAGTCTAAGCAGCTCGCGCTCTGCGAAGCACTCTGGGCCGCGCCGTCGATCTACCGGCCCGATCTGTTCGCGGGCCAGGTCGCGATCGTCTCGGGTGGCGGCAGCGGGCTCGGACGCGCGATCGCGCTGCTGCTCGCGAGGCTCGGAGCGAAAGTCGCGATCTGCGGTCGCACGGCCGAGAAACTCGATCGTGTCGCCGAGTTCGCGCGCAACAAGGGCGCGAGCCTGCTCACGCAGCTCACCGACATTCGCCAGCCCGAGCAGGTCGCCGCGCTGTTCGATCGCGTCACTTCCGAATGGGGACCGCCGCAGATCGTCGTCAACAACGCGGGCGGCCAGTATCCGCAGGACGCGATCGACTTCGCTCCGAAAGGCTGGAGCGCGGTCGTCAACAACAACCTCAACGGCACCTGGTACATGATGCAGCGCGCCGCCCAGGGCTGGCGCGAAGCCAGGCAGCCCGGCGCGATCGTCAACGTCGTCGCAGTCACCGAGCGCGGCATGCCAGGCGTCGCGCACACGGTCGCCGCGCGTGCCGGCGTGATCGGCGCGACGCGCACGGTTGCGGTCGAATGGGCGCCGCTCGGCATCCGCGTCAACTGCCTCGCGCCCGGACTCACGGCGACCGAGGGACTCGAGGTCTACCCGCCCGAAGCGCATGCCGAGTTCTCGCTCGCCAATCCGCTGCGCAGGCCTGGCACCGCGATGGAAATCGCCGAAGCCTGCGTCTACCTGTGCTCGCCGAGCGCGAGCTTCGTCACCGGCGAAGTGATGACCGTCGACGGCGGCGGCCGCCTGTGGGGCGAGCTCTGGACCGCCGGGCGGCCCGAGTATTTCCGGCGTTGAAGCTATGCGGCGTTCGCCGGCTGCGCTCCATGTTTGGCGAGCACGTCGGCCACCACCATGCTCACGCGCTTGCCGGTCGGCAGATGCAGGAATTCGTTCGGCCCATGCGCATTCGAGTGCGGACCGAGCACGCCGGTGACGAGGAACTGCGCGGCCGGAAATTTCTCGCCGAGCATGCCCATGAACGGAATCGTGCCGCCCTCGCCCATGTACATCGGGCCCTGGCCGAAATAATCCTGCGAAGCTTCGGCCACCGCGTCCTCGAGCCATGAGGACAGCGCCGGCGCGTTCCAGCCGCTGCCGGATTTCTCGATATCGAGCGTGACCTTGGCGCCGTAAGGCGGGTTCGCTTCGAGGATGCGCTTGAGTGCGGAGGAAGCCTGCTTGCCATCGAGCGTCGGCGGCAGGCGCAGCGACAGCTTCACGGCCGTTTGCGGACGCAGCACGTTGCCTGCGCTCGCGAGCGGCGGCAGGCCGTCGACGCCGGTGATCGCAAGCGCGGGTCTCCAGGTCCGGTTGAGCACGAGTTCGGACAAGTCGTTCGTGACCGGCTGCATGCCGTCGACGAACGGGAACTTGCTGTACAACTCGTCGCCGAGCGCCTGCGCCACGTTCCGCGCCTGCGCGATGCGCTGGGCTGGAATATCGACGTGGAAATCGGCCGGCTTGATCGCGCCACTGGTTTCGTCCTCTAGCCGCGACAGCAGCTGCCGCAGGATGCGGAAGCTCGATGCGACCACGCCCGACGCATCGCCCGAATGCACGCCTTCTTCAAGCACCTGCACGCGCAGGTTGCCGCCCGCGATGCCGCGCAGGCTCGTCGTGAGCCAGAGCTGGTCGTAGTTGCCGCAGCCCGAGTCGAGACAGATCACGAGCGACGGTGAACCAAGCCGCGACTTGAGGTGATCGACGTAGAACGGCAGGTCGTAGCTGCCCGATTCCTCGCAGGCCTCGATCAGCAGCACGCAGCGCGCATGCGGCACTTTCTGTTCGCTCAGGGCGAGCAGCGCGGCAAGCGAGCCGAAGATCGCGTAGCCATCGTCGGCGCCGCCGCGACCATAGAGCTTGTCGCCCTTGCGCAGCGGTATCCACGGCCCGAGGCCGTCGGCCCAGCCGCTCATTTCGGGCTGCTTGTCGAGATGGCCGTAGAGGATCACGCAGTCGTCGGAGACTCGGCCGTCGCTGGCCGGCACGTCGACGACGATCAGCGGCGTGCGGCCCGGCAAACGCAGCACGTCGAGCGTCGCACCAGGCAGCGAGCCGAGCTTGCCGCGCGCCCATTTCTCCATGAGCTTCACCGCATCGTCCATATAGCCATGCTCGGCCCATTGCGGATCGAACATCGGAGACTTGTTCGGAATGCGGATGTATTCGACCAGCTGCGGGACGATCTCGTCTTCCCAGAGCGTCTCGATGTGCTGGCGGATGCGGGCTTTGTCGAGCATGGTTTTATTGAGCGAGTGCTGAGCTTGCGCACAGTCTACTCAGGCTGTTTGGGCTGTTGATGGTCCTCTCTCCCGCTTGCGGGAGAGAGTCCCGCGCAGCGGGGAGAGAGGGGCTGCTTGGATAGGGCACGCATTTTCCGCCCGCCTCCCTCTCCCGGCCCTTCGGGCCACCCTCTCCCGCACGCGGGAGAGGGGACAGGCAGCTTGCGCCGGCGGCTGTCTGACGGGCCATCGTAAAGATCGTCGGATGTCGTCTTGCGTTGTACTGGCACTCGATTGCAAATGACACCAAGTGCCACTATCGTGCGCCACATGATCGATGCCGCCGCGTCCGAACCCACGAGCAAACCCGGCCTGCGCGAGCGCAAGCAGGAGCGCGTGCGCCAGGACGTCATGGATGCGGGCCTGCGCCTGTTCGTGCAGCAGGGTTTCGATGCGACGACGGTGGACCAGATCGCCGACGCGGCCGAAATCTCGCGGCGCACCTTGTTCCGCTACTTCGAGACCAAGGGCGACATCCTGATGGCCGCGATGCGCGGCATGTCGGACTTTCTCGAAGCTTCGCTGCGATCGAGGCCCGCGAAAGAAGCGCCGCTGCTGTCGCTGCTCGAAATCTTCATCGCCCTGTCGCGACAGCTCGCGAGCAGCGGCGTCGATTCCTACTCGCTGGCCTACATGATCGATCGCGATCCGAGCCTGCGCCAATACAGTTTGCAAAAGCATGCGGAATGGGAGGATCGCATTGCTGCCGTGCTGCTCGAACGCCTGCCGGCCGAGTCGCACTTGGAAGTCAGGGCGCCCCTGCTCGCCCGCATCGGTGTCGGCAGCTTTCGCACCGCACTCGATCAATGGCTCGCGAATGAAGGACGTGGCCAGCTGAAGACGCATCTCGTCGAAACCTTCGCGCTGCTCGATAAAACCATCAAGCCCCAGACACCGATCTAGGGGTTCAGAAGCCGGCAAAAAGCTGGCCCTCACGAGAACGTTGTACCGACGCAACCGGGCGCAAGCACACCGGTCGGGCCTTTTCGTGCCCGAAAAAAACGAGTGCGCTTGCGCCGCGACTTTCAATTCTCTGAGGAGTTTTCATGTTTAGAGTCAAGACCAGCATCTTCGCCGCGGCCCTCGCTGCCGCTTCCTTCAGCGCCAGCGCCGGCGCCCCGAGCTCGATCGAACTGCCGGGCAAGCGCGCCTTTCCCGAGAGCATCACCGCGAGCCGCGACGGTACGCTCTACGTGAGCAATCTCGAAGGCGGCGGCATCCTGCGCATTCGCCCGCAGGGCAAGCCCGAAGTCTGGCTCGCACCTGGCGCAGCGGGAACGCGCTCCACGCTCGGCGTGCTCGTCGACGAATCGCGCCAGCTGCTGTGGGTCTGCAGCAACGACATGACCGTCATCGGCATCGCCAGCCCGGGCACGCAGAAAGGCAGCTTCCTGAAGGGCTTCGACCTCGCCAGCGGCAAGGAAAAAATCAGCGCAGCCTTCCCGCCGGCCGAGGGCTCGATCTGCAACGACATCGCGCTCGATGGCAGCGGTGCGGTGTACGTCACCGACACGCTCGCGCCACAGATCCTGAAGCTGTCGGCCGACCAGAAGTCGCTCAGCGTCTGGAAGAACGATCCATTGTTCGCACCGAAGAACGGCGGTGGCCTCGATGGCCTGGTGTTCGATGCGAGCGGCAATCTGATCGTCAACAAGATCGGCTCGGGCGAGCTGTTGCGCGTCGAGGTCAAGAACGGCGTCGCCGGCGGCGTGACGGAACTCAAGACTTCTCGCCCGCTCAACCAGCCCGATGCGCTGCGCCTCGGCAGTGACGGCGCGCTGCTGCTCGTCGAAGGCGGCGGCAGCCTCGACAAGCTCGTCATCAGTGGCGACAGCGCGAACGTCGAAACAATCAAGGACGGCTTCACCGTTCCGACCGGCGTCGTGCAGGTCGGTCAGGGCTATTGGGTCAGCGAAGGCCAGAACGGCTATCTGCTCGACCCGGCGCTCAAGGACCAGGCGCCGAAGCTGCCGTTCCGCCTGCATTACGTACCGGCGAAGTAAGCGCGAAAGCGGTGGTCGAGCGCTTCGCGCGGCTCCGGCGCGGCGCTAGACCTGGCGCCTCGCCTTCGGCGAAACGCCGTGCCAGCGCTTGTGCGCCTGCGAGAAGCTCGACACATCGGCGAAACCCAGGCGCTCCGCGATCGCCGACATGCTGAGCTTGCCTTCACGCAGCAGCTCACGCGCCAAGGCGCGCCGGCGGTTTTCGACCAGCAGGCGAAACGAGGTTCCCTCGCCCTGCAGCCGGCGCTTGAGCGTGCGCTCGCTGGTGTTGAGATGCTTCGCCATCGTCGCGAGGTCGGGCAGCGGTGCGCCGGGTATCTCGAGATACTGGCGGATCACGTCGCCGGTGCTGGCCTGCGTCGTGCGCCTGCGCAGCAATTCCGCGCAGAGCTGCTCACATAGCGCGGCGGTGATCGGATTGGCTCCCGGCAGCTTGCGGGCGAGCAGGCTCGCATCGAAGCTGAGCTGGTTGCTGCTCGCCGCATAAACCGGCTCGACGCCGAACAGGCGCCGGCTGCCTTTTCCGCGTTCCTCGGGCTGCAATTGCAGGCGCGTGAGCGCGAAGCTCTCGCCGACCAGTTCGCCCATGAGCGCCGCGGCGGCGGCCATATCGCGCTCGATCACGAAGCGGCGCAGGTCGTCGGTGAAATCGGGCGCGTCGAAATGCATCGTCGCCACGCCGGCCTGGCGCCGATAGAGAATCTGGTTGAACAGATACGTCAGCGGCAGGTAGCGCAGCGCCATCGCGAGCGCATCGGCGGCGGTCGCGCTGCTGATGAGCCCGTAACCCCAGAGCCCGTAGGTCGTGATCCGATAGCGCAGACCGGCCTGCAATCCGAGCCCGCTCGGCGCTCCGCTGAGCTTGACGAGATTGGCGATGACCTTGAGCTCCTTGACCGCGGCGAGTTCGACATTCGGATCGCTGAGCTGCGCGATCGAGATACCGCTGCCCTTGAGCAGCGCCGAAGCCGGCAGGCCGAGCTCCGCACCGAAGCCCACGAGCAGGTCCACGCTCGCCGGGCTGCGCTTGAAATCCCAAAAGATCACGCGGCTGATTTTCCGTTTCGGGCCATGACTTGGCCCGAATAATAAATAAAAAGACCCCGCCGGACATGGCCCGCGGACGCCGCCGGACCGAGCATAGGCTCCGACGAAAGCGCCACCGTTTCATCCCAGACCAAAGGCGTGCAGGAGAACGCATGAGCCAGCACGGCAGTCCGCTCGCGGCAATCATCATCGGCGCCGGCTTCGCCGGCATCGGCATGGGCATCGCGCTGAGGCGCGAGCGCATCGACGATTTCGTGATCCTCGAAAAAGCCGCCGACGTCGGCGGCGTCTGGCGCGACAACCGCTATCCGGGTGCGGCCTGCGACGTGCCCTCGCACCTGTACTCCTATTCGTTCGAGCCGAATCCGGACTGGACGCACGTGTTCTCACGCCAGCCCGAGATCGCCGATTACCTGCGTCACTGCGCGAGCAAGTACGAGCTGCTGCGCCATCTGCGCTTCGGCGCCGAGGTGCATTCGGCGCGCTACGACGAGGCCGAGAATCTGTGGATCGTGCTGCTGCGCGACGGCTCGGAGCTGCGTTCGAAACTGCTCATCAGCGGCGTCGGCCAGCTGAGCCGGCCGGCGACGCCGAAGATCGCGGGCATCGAGAGCTTCGAGGGGCGAAGCTTTCATTCGGCGACCTGGGACGAAAGCTACCTCCTGGCCGGCAAGCGCGTGGCCGTGGTCGGCACCGGCGCATCGGCGATCCAGTTCATTCCGGCGATCGCGCCGCAGGTGGAGCGACTGACGGTGTTCCAGCGTTCGCCGGCCTGGATGATGAATCGGTCCGACCGCGCCTACAGCGCATTCGAAAAGCACCTGATGCACGCGGTGCCGGCGCTGAGCCGGCTGTACCGGCTCGGCATCTACCTGCGCTACGAGGCGCGCGCGCTCGCGTTCACGCGCTTCAAGTCGCTCATGAAGATCGCGGTGGAATGGCCGTTCCGCCGCATGCTCGCGCGCAACGTTCCGGATGCTGCGCTGCGCGCCAAGCTCACGCCCGATTACCCGATCGGCTGCAAGCGCATCCTGCTCAGCGACGACTACCTCACGACGATGTCGAGGGCGAACGTCGAGCTCGTGACCGACGGGATCCGGCGCATCGTGCCCAAGGGCGTCGAAACCCAGGACGGGCGCGTGCACGAGGTCGATGCGATCGTCTACGGCACCGGCTTCGCGGCGACCGAATTCCTCGCGCCGATGAGCATCCGCGGCCGTCGCGGGCTCGATCTCAACGAGGCCTGGCTCGGTGGTGCGATGGCTTACCTCGGCATGACGGTTCCGGGATTTCCGAACTTCTTCATGCTGTATGGCCCGAACACCAATCTCGGCCACAACTCCATCGTCTACATGCTCGAAAGCCAGATCTGGCACGTCATGCGTTGCATCGGGCGCATGCGGATGCAGCGTGCGAACGTCGTCGAAGTGCAGGCCGAGCGTCACACGCGCTACAACCTGTGCATCCAGCAACGGCTCGGCGCAACGGTCTGGAACGGCTGCAAGAGCTGGTACGTCGACGCCAACGGGCACAACAGCACGAACTGGCCAGGCTTCACGCTCTCGTACCGCTTCATGACGCGCTACAGCAGCCTGCGTGCGTATCGCTTCGCGGCGGCGCTGCCGTCGACGGGCTCGCTCACGGCGCTGACGATTCCAGCGCCGGTCGCGCCATTCGAACGCGCGAGCGCGGCGCTCATGCGCGGCATTCTGCGCACGACGTTCCGCGCCTTCATCGGCCCACCGTTTCCGGTCGGCGTCGAGCGCGCCGTGGTCGCCGCGATCGTGACGCTGATGCCGAAGCGCTTCGGCACGCACAGCGAAACGAAAAGCGTCGCCGGCCGCGCGGTCGTCGTCACGAGCGCCCGGCGCGCGTCGAGCGACGCCGCGATCCTGTACCTGCACGGCGGCGCCTTCTGCCTCGGCAGTCCGCGCTCGCATCGCAGCATCACCTCGCATCTCGCGCTCGCATCGCAGCTGCCGGTGTGGACGCCGGACTACCGGCTCGCGCCCGAGCATCCGCATCCGGCCGCGATCGACGATGCGATGGCCTGCGTGCAGGCGATGGTCGCGCAAGGCATCCGGCCGGAGCGCATCGTCGTCGCGGGCGATTCGGCCGGCGGAGCGCTCGCACTCGAAGTGGGCCTGCGCATGCGTGACCAGGGCCAGGCCCCGGCCGGACTCGCGCTGATTTCGCCGTTCACCGATCACAGGCTGGGTGGTGACACAGTCCGCAGGCTTGCGGGCGTCGATCCGATGATCCGCGTCGGCTGGCTGCACCAGGGCATCGCCTGGTACGGAGCCCAGGGCCCGACTTTGCTCGAACGCGATCTGAGCGGTCTGCCGCCGATGCTGATCCACGTCGGCGACCAGGAGATCCTGCTGTCGGACTCGACACGCCTCGCCGAACGCGCGGCCGCGCAAGGTGTGCAGGTGCAGCTCGAAATCCACGCCGGGCGCTGGCACGTGTTTCATCTGCAGGCGCTCTACCTGAGTTCGTCGGTCGACGCGCTGTCGGCGATCGGCGCGTTCTGCAGGCGCTGCGTGCCGGCCAAGCAGGCGGCATCCAACAATGCGATGCGCGTGGAGTGGGCCGGCGGCGAAGCTGCATAAGCCACGCTTGCCTCGCTCGGCGCTCAGCGGCGGCTTAAGCGCTTTCGCGCCAACCCGGCCTGCGCGTGAACTGCGGCTTCGCGCGATGCGCTCCGGAATCCCGGCGAGCCGGCCGGCCGCTTACCACGCGAGCTTGAACTCCGCCCCGAGATAGTCGCTGTCTCTGCCGCCCGCGGCGCGCAAGGCTTGGCCAACGTCGTAGTGCACGCCTTCGATCGCGGCCGACAGCTGCGCGTTGATCTTCCAGTCCGCGCGCAACTGCAGATAGGCGCCGGTCCAGCGACCACCCTCGCCTGCGGTTCCGCGCAGCGGCACGTCGGGCTGCACGTAAACCGCATCGGCGCTGGTCTGCCGCCATTGCAGACCGAGCGCAGCCGTGAGCTTGAGCGGCGTGGCCGGCGTGATCGTCAATGAAGGCTTGACGTGGATCAGGTTCACGTAGCCCGTATAGCCGGCGTCGCTGAAGTAATAGCCGCCGTTCGGAAACAGCGGATTGAAGGTCTGCAGGCGCCCGTCGCCGGCTTCGCGGTCACCCGATGCGGCGTCCGCCTGCAGGCCGATGCGCGGCTTGAGCTTCACCGACGACAACACATAGCCGGCCTTGGCACCGACAGCCCAGGCGCGGACGTCCGCATCGCCGACGCGCCCGCTTTGCCACATGCCTTCGAAGTCCCAGTCGAGAGCGGCCTTGCGGCCCGCGAAGCGCAGGTCGAACACGTCGCGACGCTCGTCGCCACTGGCATCGGCGTAGCCGGCGTCGTCGAGTTCGTAGCGCGAGTAATAGGTCGAGAGCTCGTTGTCACCGAGCACGTGGCGTTCTAGCCGCAGCGTGTGAAACGCGAAGTGCCGATCGGAGCGGTCGTCGAAGGCCTCGTCGTCGCGATACTGCAGGGGCCGGCTCAGAAAGCCGATGAGCCTCCAGGGCTCGAGCTCGTAATCGGCCCAGATCGCATCGAAGGACTGGCGCAGGTTCGGGCCATCGCGCAGCGAGACGAAGCGCTGCAGGTCGAACAGAAAATCCTGCCGGCCGACGCGCGTCTTGAGCAGGCCATCACCGAGCCGATGCTCGCTCATCAGAAAGGCCAGGCGCAGATCGACGCGGTTGTCGTCGGTCGGCGCCGGTGCCTTGCGATCGAACGCGCGCACATCCTCGATCTGCGTGAACGCGCGCCAATGCTCATCGAAGTGCAGGTCCGCATGCAGCTGGGCGCGTTGCAGCAGGTAGGTATCGCCTTCACGCCCGATGCCGAAGGCCGGCTCCTGCTGCGTCACCAGACGCTCGCGCAGGTTCGCTCCGAGCGACAGATAGGCCTGCGGATCGAGCGCCGGCAGCGCGAGATACTTGAGATCGTCGAGCGGCTGCGTGCGCAGGGCCGGGTCGGCGAGCACCGACCAATCCTCGTGCCAGCGATTCGATTCGATCGCCGGGCGCGTCTGCGCCTCGGCGTAGTGGCTCGCGCCCAGTGCTGCGAGCGCCAGCAGCGGGCCGTAGGTCCGCGAGGCCATGCTCAGAGACGCGCCATGTGTTCGGGGATGCTCAGCAAGTGGTCGACCTTGGGCGGCGCATCGCCGACATGGAAACGCAGGACCTCGCCCTGCAGGTCGGCGCCCGCATGCGAGACCCGGCGATGCTGGCGCAGATGCTCGGCCCAGGACTCGACCAGGAACCATTCGACGTAGCGCTGCGGATCGGCCGCATCCTCGGTGATGCCCCAGGCGTAGGCGCCATCGCGACGCCGCACGGGTTCCAGCCTGTACAGGGCGCGCAGGAACTCGCCGCGCTGGGCTTGCTCTACGCGGTACTCGATCAGGATCAGCACCGGGCCGCGATCGTGCGCCACGGGCTCCGCCATCAGCGGCTCGGGCCAGTGATTGGAGGCATCCAGATCGGCCTCGCCGCTCGGCAATTTCACGCGGTGGAAGATCGATGCGATCACCACGAGGCCGGCGGCGGCGAGCCACAAGGTCGCCGGCACGCCGATGACGCTGCCGACCGTGCCCCACAGCAGGCTGCCGGCCGTCATCGCGCCATTGAACACCATCAGGTAGATCGCGAGCCCACGGCCGCGCACCCAGTTCGGCAGGATCGCCTGCGCGACGCCGTTGAAGGTCGTCAGCGCCGCGATCCAGGCCGCGCCGAGCACCAGCAGCAGCACGACCGCGACCGGCTTCGGCGGTGCGAGCGCGAGCAGCGCCATGACCGCCGCGGCGACGATCGAAGCGCCGAGCACGAGCGTGTCCGAACCCGCCTTCTCGCGCAGGCGCGGCAGCAGCACGGCGCCGCCGATCGCGCCGGCACCGACCGAGCCGAGCAGCAGGCCGTAGAAGCCCGCGCCACCACCGAGCAGCTGGCGCGCGACCAGCGGCAGCAAGGCCCAGACGCCGCTCGCGAACAGGAAGAACACCGCCGCGCGCAACAGCGCGACATGCAGATCGCGACTCGAGCGCGCGTAGCGCAGGCCCGCACGGAAGGCGCCGAGGAAGTTCTCGGACAGGCCGTCATCCGCATGCGGCGAGCGCTTCCACCAGAGCAGCGCCGCGATCACGAGCGCGTAGCTCGCGACGTCGGCTCCGTAGGTCGTCGAAGGACCGAAGCTCGCGAGCAGCAGGCCACCGGCCGCGGGGCCGATCGCACGTGCGATGTTGAAGCCCAGCGAATTCAGCGCGACCGCGTTGCGCAGCTCGGGTTTCGGCACGAGCTCCGGCACGATCGACTGCCAGGTCGGGCCGACCAGCGCGGCGCCGACGCCGCCCGCGAAAGTCAGGGCGATCAGCAGCTCGATCGTCAGCATCTGCCCGCGCGAGAGCAGCAGCAGGCACAGGCTCACGAGTGCGAGCATGAGCTGCACCGCGATCAAAAAGCGCCGGCGATCGAGGATGTCCGACAGCACGCCGGCCGGAATCGCGAGCAGGAAGATCGGCAAGGTCGCAGCGGCCTGGATCATCGCGACCGCGGCCGGGCTCGGCGAAAGATCGGTCACGAGCCATGCGCTCGCGACGTCGCGCATGAAGCTGCCGGTGTTGCCGAGCACGGTCGCCGCCCACAAGGCGGCGAACACCGGTCTTCTGAGCGGAGCGAAGCTGCCCGAGGCATTGGCACTCACGGCTTGTCTTCCTTGCGTGGCTGCAGGTCCATCCAGGCGACGAGCAGGAAGCCGCCGACCAGTCCGAGGTGCTCGTAGAACGCATTGGCCATCATGAAGCGTTCGTGCCCGTCGGCGAGCGTCCAGTAGCGATTGGCGACGAAGCTCGCGGCCAGCGTGAAGGCGGCGAGCGCGAGCGCTGCCAGCCAGCGTCCGAAGCCGCTCACGATCATCAGCGCGGCGCCGAGTTCGAGCGCAATGACCAGCGCCGCGAGCGGCGCCGCCGGCGCCAGGCCGAAGTGCTGCATCTCCGCGATCGCTCCGTTGAAATCGCCGAGCTTGTTCCAGCCGCCTTGCAGATAGGCGGCGCAGAGCGCGAGCAAGGCGAGCCTGCGCAGCGCCTGGCTCGCGATCACGCGGTGCAGGGCCTGCATCAGACCGCCCAGCAAGCGCAGCCGAGCGCGCCCCAGAAGCTCTTCAGGTCGGAGATCGGCAGCTTGCTCGACCAGGCCGTCGCATGCGCGTGACCGTGCACGCCGCAGCTGTTGGAGCAGGCGCAGCTCGCGGCGGCGACGCGCTGCTGCTGCGATGCGGGCCGCGTATCGCCCCAGGCTGCGTAGCCCTTGAACCTGCGCACCGGAGACCAGTCCGGCATCGCCGGCGGCGGAGCCGATTCGTCGAACGAGGCGAACTCTCCGGCCGCGTAGACGACCTTGCCGCCGACCATCGTCAGCAGCGATGTGGTATCGGCGATCTCGTCTTCGGCGCAGGCATAGAAATCACGATCCGGCACCACGATATCGGCGAGCTGACCCGCCTCGATACGACCTTTTTTTCCTTCTTCGTTCGAGAACCAGGTGACGTTCTCGGTCCACATGCGCAGCGCCTGCTCGCGATCGAGGCAGTTGCGGCGCGGATACAGCTGCATGCCGCCAACGGTCTTGCCGGTGATGAGCCAGGACAGCGAAACCCAGGGGTTGTACGAGGCCACGCGCGTGGCGTCGGTACCGGCCGAAACCTTCACGCCGGCCTGCAGGATCTTGGCGACCGGCGGCGTCGCCTCGGCGGCGCCATGGCCGTAGCGCTCGACGAAGTATTCGCCCTGGTAGGCCATGCGATGCTGCACGGCGACGCCGCCGCCGAGGTCGGCGATGCGCTCGATCGACTGCTCCGAAATGGTTTCGGCGTGATCAAAGAACCAGTTCAGGCCTTGCAGCGGAATGTCCTGGTTCACGCGCTCGAACACGTCGAGCATGCGACTGATGGTTTCGTCGTAAGTGGCGTGCAGGCGCCAGGGCCAGCGGTTCTGCGCGAGGATGCGCACCACCTGTTCGAGCTCGCCTTCCATTTCCGGGCCCATGTCCGGACGCGGCTGGCGAAAGTCCTCGAAATCCGCCGCCGAGAACACCAGCATTTCGCCGGCGCCGTTGTGACGGAAGTAATCGTCGCCCTGCTGGTACTTCACGGACTGCGTCCAGCGCAGGAAGTCTTCCTTCTCCTGCTTGGGCTTCTGCGTAAAGAGGTTATAAGCGAGGCGGATCGTCAGCTGGCCTTCCTGCGAGAGCTTCTGGATCACCTCGTAGTCTTCGGGATAGTTCTGGAAGCCGCCGCCCGCATCGATCGCGCCGGTGACGCCGAGGCGGTTGAGCTCGCGCATGAAGTGGCGCGTGGAATTGATCTGGTATTCGAGCGGCAGCTTCGGGCCCTTGGCAAGCGTCGAATAGAGGATTCCGGCGTTCGGCTTGGCCAGCAGCAGGCCGTTCGGATTGCCGTTGGCATCGCGCAGGATCTCGCCGCCCGGCGGGTTCGGCGTATCGCGCGTGTAGCCGACGGCGCGCAGCGCGGCGCCGTTGAGCAGCGCGCGATCGTAGAGATGCAGGATGAAGACCGGCGTATCGGGCGCGACGGCGTTGAGTTCTTCGAGCGTCGGCAGGCGCTTCTCGGCGAACTGGTGCTCGCTGAAGCCGCCGACCACGCGCACCCATTGCGGAGCCGGCGTGATCGCGACCTGGCGCTTGAGCATCGCCATCGCGTCGGCGAGCGAGCGCACGCCGTCCCAGCGCAGTTCGAGATTGAAATTCAGGCCACCGCGAATGATGTGCAAGTGGTTGTCGATCAGGCCCGGCAGCACGCGGCGCCCACGCAGATCGATGATCTTCGTGCTGTCGCCCGCGAGCGCCATGATCTCGTGGCTGCGGCCGACGGCGAGGAACCTGCCGTCCTTGATCGCGACCGCGTCGGCCGTCGGGTTCTTGCGATCGAGCGTGACGAACAGGCCGCGATGCAGGATCAGATCGGGCGTGGCCTTGGTTTGCGTTTCCTTGCTCATGCTTGCTCCTTGCGCGCCGTCTTGGTCCCTTGCGGCAGGTGGCCGAAGACGTGGGGTTTCACTTGATGGCCCAGCCAGGACACCGCGGGCGTTTCCTTCTGCAGCAATTGGCGCGCGAGCGGCGGAATCTGCTCGCCGACGAGAATACCCAGCAGGCCGATCAAGGCGATCACGGGCGGTGCCGGCGAGCGGACGTTGAGCAGGCTGTAGATGACGCCGACCAGAAGACCGGCGGCCAGCGAGAACAGATAGGGTTTCATCGGCATTCCACGAGTCGTTGGGTGCTTGCCTTCTCCCTCCGGGAGAAGGTGCCCCGGAGGGGCGGATGAGGGCATCTCGGTCATCAGCCGGCTTACTGTTTCCGAGCGTCCCTCACCCCGGCCCTCTCCCGGAGGGAGAGGGAGAAAGGCGTGCTTAGCTGGCTTGCAGCAACGCCAGCAGATCGGCGTTGAGCTGGTCCGCATGCGTCACCGCGAAGCCGTGCGGAGCACCCGCGTAGACCTTGAGCTGGGCACCCTTGATCATCTGCGCGGCGAGCTTGCCGGTGGCTTCGAACGGCACGATCTGGTCGTCGTCGCCGTGGATCACCAGCGTCGGCACGTCGATCTTCGCCATGTCCGGGCGGAAGTCGGTCTCGGAGAACGCGGTGACGCAGTCGAGCGTGCCCTTGATCGAGGCCAGCAGCGCGATGTTGAGCGTCTGCGTGAGCACACCGGCCGAAACCTGCTGGCCGTGATTGGTGCCGTAGAACGGAGCCGCGAAGTCGCTGATGAACTGGGCGCGATCCTTGACCAGTCCAGCCGCGATGCCCTCGAACACTTCGGCCGGAACGCCTTCGGGATGGTCCGCGCTCTGGATGAAGTACGGCGTCACCGCGCCGAGCAGCGCGAGCCTGGCGATCTTCTTGCTGCCGTGGCGCGCGATGTAGCGCGTCACGTCGCCGCCGCCCATCGAGAAACCCACGAGCGTGACTTCTTCGATCCCCAGATGCTCGATCAGCTCGTGGATGTCATCGGCGAAACGGTCGTAGTTGTAGCCATCCCAGGGCTGGCTCGAGCGGCCGAATCCACGGCGATCGAAGGCGATCGTGCGATAGCCGCGCTGCGACAGGAACAGCATCTGCTTTTCCCACATGTCGCCGTCGAGCGGCCAGCCGTGGCTGAACAGAACGGGCTTGCCGCTGCCCCAATCCTTGAAATAGATCTCGGTGCCGTCGCTGGTTTTGAACGTGCTCATGATGATCAGCCCTCGTGCGCGTTGAACATGGTCTTGGCGTAGGTCACGCCGAGGCCGTAGGCGCCGCCGAATTTCTTGGCGAAGCCGGTGGTCATCTCGTAGGTCTCGCCACGCGCCCAGTCGCGCTGCAGTTCGAGCAGGTACTGCAGCGAGGTCATCGGACGCACGCCGGCCTGGATCATGCGCTCCATCGCACGCTCATGCGCCTCGTCGGACACGTCGCCGCAGGCATCGGCGATCACGTAGACCTCGAAGCCCTGGTCGAGAGCGGACAGCGTTGGACCGACGATGCAGACCGAGGTCCACAGGCCGGCGAACACCAGGCGCGTCTTGCCGATGGCGTTGACCTGATCGATCACGGCGGCGTCTTCCCAGGTGTTCATCGAGGTGCGATCGAGCAGCTTCTGGCCCGGAAACGCGTCGGTGATTTCGGAGAACATCGGGCCCGAGAAGCTCTTCTCGGCGACGGTGGTCAGGATGGTCGGAACCTTGAAGCCGGCCGCCGCGTTGCTGATCAGCGCCGCGTTGTTGCGCAGGTTCACCGCATCGATCGACTTGGTAGCGAACGCCATCTGCGACTGGAAGTCGATCAGGATCAGCGCGTGATCGGTCGGCGCGAGGAGCTTGGCACCAGGGGTGGGAGTGGCCTTGATGGACATCGTTTCGGTTCCTTCGATTGGGTGAGTGAGGGCGACGGAGGCCATACTCGTTTTCGAAGCCGCGAACCGTCTTGTCGCTTTGCGTGCTTTTTTGAACGCTTGCCCTTTGCATGCCCGCGACGACCCTGCGTTTGGTACGAGCCCTCCGCGTTTTGCACGCTTGTGCGGCGCCTGCGCGTCTCGCCAGCCAGGGGCTACGGCCAGCCTCGTGGCCACGGCACGGGTGCCGCGCCCTCCTCGCCCGCGCTGCTGTTGCCGACAGATCGTCGAAACTATGCAAAACCCGCAGGATGCATGCGCGAATTTCATCAGGACGCGCCGGGAGCGATGAACCGAGGGTGGTATCGTGCGCGACCCGAAAAGCCTGGGCGGCCGCATCGCAGCTGACATTCCTGCAAGCTTGGCGACAACGAGAGAACAGAGTCGCTGATGCAGTATGCGGCCCACGATCCCGTGCTCGCTCGAGCTTCGGCAAACCGCGCCTCCACTCGCAACCGCTCCCGCGGAACGACCATGCAGAACGACTCGCAGCCCCCTCTGAGCCGAGCCCAGCAAAGCCTCACGCGCCCCGGCCTGTCCGGCTGGTTCATCGATCACCCGATCGCCACGGTGCTGATGACGGTCGGCATCCTGTTCCTGGGCCTGCTCTCGTTTCCGTTGCTGCCGGTCGCCGCGGTACCCGAGATCGACCTGCCGACGATCCACGTCAGTGCCCGCCTGCCCGGTGCGAGCCCCGAGACGATGGCCTCGTCCATCGCCACGCCGCTCGAAGTGGAGTTGTCCGGCGTGCCGGGTATCACCGACATGACCTCGAACAGCTCGCTCGGCAGCACCAGCATCACGCTGCAGTTCACGCTCGACAAAGACATCGACGTCGCCGCGCAGGAAGTGCAGGCCGCGATCAACGCGGCCACCTCGCGCCTGCCGTCCGACCTGCCGAGCCTGCCGACCTGGCGCAAGGTCAATCCGAACGACGGCCCGATCCTGATGCTGCGCATGCAGTCGACGCTGCTGCCGCTGACCGAGCTGTCCGACCTCGCCGAAACCCTGATCGCGCGCCAGATTTCGCAGGTCGAAGGCGTCGCCACCGTCGATCTGTATGGCCAGCGCAAACCGGCCCTGCGCATCCAGGCCGCGCCCGAAAAGCTCGCCGCCGTCGGCCTCACGCTCGCCGACCTGCGCACCGCCATCCGCAATGCGAGCGTCAACCAGGCCAAGGGCGCGTTGTACGGCTCGCAGCGCATCTCGACGATCGCGACCAATGACCAGATTTTCAGCACCGAGGACTACAAGAGCCTCGTCGTGAGCTATCGCAACGGCACGCCGGTGTTTCTCGGCGACGTCGCGCAGGTGATCCAGGGCTCCGAGAACGACTACCAGGCCGCCTGGATCAACGGCGAGCGCGGGGTCGGCCTGATCGTGCGTCGCCAGCCCGGCGCGAACCTGATCGAAGTGGCCGATCATGTCATCGCCGAACTGCCGCGCCTGCGCACGCTGCTGCCGGCCGGCGTCGAGCTCGAACTGCTGTCGGACCGCACGCGCACCACGCGCGCCTCGCTGCACGAGGTCGAGATCACGCTCGCGATCGCGATCGGCCTCGTGATCATGGTCATGGGCCTGTTCCTGCGCCAGCTGTCGGCCACCGCGATCGTCGCGGCCGTGCTCAGCGTGGCGCTGATCGCCACCGCCGCGGCGATGTACGCGCTAGGCTTCTCACTCAACAATCTCACGCTCGTGGCGCTGATCGTCGGCGTCGGTTTCATCGTCGACGACGCCATCGTCGTCGTCGAGAACATTCACCGTCATCTTGAAGCCGGCGAATCCTTCCGCCATGCGGCCTTGAAGGGCGTGTCCGAAATCGGCTTTACGGTCGTCACGATCAGCTTTTCGCTCGTCGCGGCCTTCATCCCGCTGCTGTTCATGGGCGGAACCGTGGGCCGGCTGTTCCGCGAGTTCTCTCTGACGCTGACCGCCGCGATCCTCATTTCGGTGGTCGCCTCGCTGACGCTCGCGCCGATGCTCGCCTCGCGCTTCATGAAGTCGGCTCCGGCGCACAAGCCCGGCGGATTCTCCGAACGCCTGATCGCGTTCTACGATCGCGGCCTGATGTGGACGCTGGCGCATCAGCGCACGATGCTCTGCGTCTTCGCGGCGACGCTCGCGCTGGCGGTCTACAGCTACGTGAAGATTCCGAAAGGCTTCTTCCCGATCCAGGACACCGGCTTCGTGTTCGGCAACTCGCAGGCGGCCGAAGACATCTCGTACGAAGACATGCGCGTCAAGAACAAGCTGCTCGAAGAGATCCTGCTCGCCGATCCGGCCGTCGACGGCATGATCCAGTCGATCGGCGGAAGCTTCGGCGGCAACTCGATGAGCAACGGAACCTTCCTGATCTCGCTCAAGAACGTCGAGGATCGCGACGTCAGCGCCGAAGAGTTCATCAGCCGCATTCGCGTCAAGACGGCGCAGGTTCCGGGCGTGCAGCTGTTCCTGCGCACGAACCAGGACGTCAACGTCGGCCGCACCGGTCGCGCGCAGTTTCTCTATGCGCTCAAGGGCCCCGACAGCGACGGGCTCACGCGCTGGGCCGATCAGCTCGTCGATCGCATGAAGTCTTCGCCGATGGTGCGCGACGTCTCGAGCGATCTGCAGCTCGGCGCCGCCGTCACCAAGCTCGTCATCGATCGCGCCGCCGCCGCGCGCTTCGGCCTGTCCACCGCCGACATCGACCAGGCGCTCTACGATGCCTTCGGCCAGCGCCAGATCAGCGAGTATCAGACCGAGACCAATCAGTACAAGGTCATTCTCGAAATCGATCCGGCGCTGCGCGGGCGCATCAACAGCCTCGACTACTTCCGCCTGCGCTCGCCGCTGACCGGCGAGATGGTGCCGCTGTCGGCCCTCGCGAGCGTGCAGCCGACCGCCGCCGGTCCGTTGTCGATCGCGCACGATGGCCTGTTTCCGTCGGCGAACATCTCGTTCAACCTCGCGCCGGGCTATGCACTCGGCGACGTCGTCAACATGGTGCAGGCGCTGCAGGCCGAGATCGGCATGCCGACCGAGTACAGCGGCAGCTTCCGCGGCAATGCGCAGGCCTTCCAGGATTCGCTCGCGAGCCAGCCCGTGCTGATCCTCACCGCGCTGCTCGCCGTCTACATCATCCTCGGCGTGCTCTACGAGAGCTTCGTGCATCCGCTGACGATCCTGTCGACGCTGCCCTCGGCCGGCATCGGCGCGATCTGGATGCTGTCGGCCTTCGGCTTCGATTTCTCGATCATGGCGATGATCGGCATCGTGCTCTTGATCGGCATCGTCAAGAAGAACGGCATCCTGATGGTCGATTTCGCCTTGCATGCGCAGCGCGAGGAAGGCCTGTCGCCGCGCGAGGCCGTGCACAAGGCCTGCCTGGTGCGCTTCCGCCCGATCATGATGACCACGCTTGCCGCCCTGCTCGGCGCGGTGCCGCTGATGTTCAGCCTCGGCATGGGCTCGGAGCTGCGCCAGCCGCTCGGCTTCGCGATCGTCGGTGGCCTGCTGCTGAGCCAGCTGCTCACGCTGTTCACGACGCCGGTGGTTTACCTGGCGCTCGATCGCCTGTTCCATCGGCAGCCGAGTCCGCACACGGCGCCCCGGAGCAGCGACACCTCGGCGATGTCCGAAGTGGCCGCCGGAACCGCGCGCTGATCACTCGCTGCGCGAAAGGTCTCTCGCCGTCAGCGCAACCAGCTTGCCGATGTTCGCGAGCGAGCGAGCATCGATGCGCTCTTTCGGGGCCGTGACGACCACCGCGCCGATCGCCGAGCCATCCCGTTCGAGAATGGCGGCGGCGATGCTCGATGCGGCCGGATTGATCTCGCCGTCGCTGATCGCATAGCCGAGGCTTCGCGTCGCGTCGAAGCTTGCGCGCATGGCGGCGTCGGGCTCCGCGCCGAGCAGCGCCAACCGCCGCGTGTCGTCGAGATACGGCAGCATCGCGCGACCGGTCGAGGTGTTGCGCGCCGCGACCGGATAGCCGAGCTCGGGCACCATGCGCAGCACCTGCCGGCTCTCGATCACATCGGCGATCACGAACTGCTGCTGATCCGGCAGCACCAGCAGAACCGTCTCACCGCATTCGTCCCGCAGCCGCTCGAGCAGCGGGCGCGCCCGCTTGCGCAAATCGTTGTTGCCCTGCGCGTTGTTGGCGACGGTCAGGATGCGCGCCGTCAGTTCCCAGCGAATCTGAGGCTCGCGCGTCGGGCGTATCCAGCCGTCGTCGGCCAGGGTCATCAGGGCGCGCTGGACCGCGCTCTTGTCCTCTTCGAGCAGGCGCCCGAGCGCCCGCACGCCGATCGGCTGATGACTCGCGATCGTTTCGAGCACGTTCAAGACCCGCGAACCGCTCTGACTGCGTTTGACGCTCAGAAGCCCTCCTTCCACTCACGCTGCGAACGCGGCTCGTCTGGCACTGGCCGACCCGATCCGCTTATAGTGTATCAATAAACACCAGTGTCGTATTACATGGTGATACGTCCAATAATTCAAATGGTTGCGATCCGGAGGAGCGACAAGGCATGACGACGAAAACGGCTTTGGTAACCGGTGCCGCCGCAGGCATCGGCCGCGCGGTGGCGCTGCGCTTCGCGCGTGATGGCATGGCGGTCGGCGTACTCGATCTGAATCTCGACGGCGCCGAAAGCGTCGCGGCCGAGATTCGCGCCGCGGGCGGCCAGGCCATCGCGCTCGCCGCGAGCATCGCCGACCGCAAGCAGATGAGCGCTGCACTCTCGCGATTGCGCGAGGCTTTCGGCCCGGTGACCGTGCTCGTGAACAACGCCGGCATCACCGGCTACTGCCCGTTCGAGGAACTCACCGACGACGCCTGGGACAAGGTCATGGAGATCAATCTCAAGGGCACCTTCATCGTCACCCAGCTCGTGCTGCCGGACATGAAGGCCGCGCATTGGGGGGGGCGCGTGATCAACATCTCCTCGTCGAGCGCGCAGACCGGCGCCGAAACGATGGCGCATTACTCCGCGTCCAAGGGCGGCGTGATCGCGCTCACGCGCACGCTCGCCCGCGAACTCGGGCCGCTGGGCGTCACCGTCAACAACATTCCGCCCGGTTCGGTCATGAACACGCTGATGTCGGAAGCCACCCGCGATCGCTTCCCGATCTCGACCGAGCAGCTGCTCAAGACCCTGCCCGTGCGCCGCACCGGCGAGCCCGAAGACATCGCCAACGCGGCCGCCTGGCTCGCGGCCGAGGAATCGGGCTACGTGACCGGCCAGACCATCGGCGTCAACGGCGGACGCGTGGTGAGCTGATGCCGACGAACGACAGCAGATTCGACGGCCGCGTCGCCGTCATCACGGGCGCCGGGCGTGGACTCGGACGCGAATACACGCTGCTGCTCGCGAGCAAGGGCGCGAAGATCGTCGTCAACGACATCGGCGGCAGCCTCAGCGGCGAAGGTCGCGATGCAGGCCCTGCGCAGGCGGTCGTCGACGAGATCGAAGCCGCCGGTGGCAGCGCGGTCACCTGCATCGATTCGGTGGCCACGGCAGCCGGCGGCCAGGCGATCATCGACACGGCGATCGAGCGCTTCGGCCGCATCGACGTGCTGATCCACAACGCGGGCAACGTGCGCTACGGCGCGCTCGACCAGATATCGCACGCGGATTTCGAATCCGTGCTCGGCGTGCATCTGATGGGCGCGTTCAACGTGGTGCGCCCCGCGTTTCCGCACATGAAACAGGCCGGCTACGGCCGCGTGGTGCTGACCTCGTCGATCGGCGGGCTCTACAGCATTCCGCAGGGCGTTCCGTACGCGGTCTCGAAGTCCGCCATGATCGGTCTCAACAACGTCGTCGCGCTCGAAGGCGCGCCGCACGGCATCAGGAGCAACATCATTCTGCCGGGCGCCGTCACACGCATGGCCGAAGGGCTCGACGTGTCGCAGTACCCGCCGATGGGCTCGGATCTCGTCGCGCCCGTGGTCGGCTGGCTCGCGCACGAAAGCTGCTCGATCAGCGGTGAAATGCTGGTCTCGATGGCCGGGCGCATCGCACGCGCCTTCATCACCGAAACCGAAGGCGTCTACCGGCCGTCGTGGTCGATCGACGACGTCGGCGCCCACATCGAGGCGATCCGCGATCCGGCGCGGCAGTGGACGTTCCCGCCGCTGCCTTCGGGCTTCGGCGATCACCTTGCGCGCAGCTTCGAGATGGCCCGCAAGGGCTGAGCTCACCAGAACCCCGACAGGAGAACCCATGAACGACATCAGCGAACAGCTGGGCGCGCTGCTCGATCGCGAACAGATCCGCGATCGCATCGCCAGCCTCGCGCGCGGCGAAGACCGTCGCGACGCCGCCCTCATCCGCGCCGCGTACTGGCCCGATTCGACGACCGACTTCGGCATCTTCAAGGGCTCGTTCGACGCCTACCTGGACTGGGTCGTGCCGGGCTCGCCGGCGATCGTGCTCACGCAGCACCTGCTCGGCCAGACCGTCATCGAACTGCACGGCGCCACGGCGCTCGCCGAAACGCTCGTGAGTTCGTATCACCGCGTGAACCTCGGTAGCGAGGAGCGCGATTTCACCATCGGCGGACGCTATCTCGATCGCTTCGAAAAACGCGAAGGCCAGTGGCGCATCGCAGAGCGCACGATGCTCTACGACTGGGTGCAGAACGGCGGCGTCTCGGCCGACTGGTCGCAGGGGCTCATGGGTACGCCGTTCTCGGGCGCGCACTACACGGGCCGCACGCGGGACGATCATAGCGACCGCTTCTTCAAGCGTGCCTGAGCCCGAGGAACACGACATGTATCCGCTCAAAGGAAAAGTCGCCGTCGTCACCGGCGCGAGCCGCGGCATCGGACGCGGCATCGCCCTGGTGCTCGCCGAACAGGGCGCCACCGTCTACGTCACCGGCCGCACGGTGACGCCGGGCTCGTACTACCTGCCCGGCACGGTCGGCGAAACCGCCGCGCAATGCAGCGAGCGCGGCCGCGAATCAGGCGGACGCGGCATCGCCGTCGCGGTCGATCACGCCGACGACGCCAAGGTGGCAGCGCTGTTCGAACAGGTGCAGCGCGAACAGGGCCGGCTCGACATCCTCGTCAACAACGCCTTCCAGCTGACCGACGATCTGCTCGATCCCAAGCCATTCTGGGAGAAGTCGCTGTCCGACCTGCAGATGTGGGACGTCGGCGTGAAGTCGAACTACGTCGCGGCCTGGCACGCGGCACGCATCATGGCCCCGCAGAAATCCGGGCTCATCGTCGCGATCTCGGGCTTCGCCGCGGTGACGTACACCTATGGCGTGGTCTTCGGCACCTCGAAGTCGGCCACCGACCGCATGGCGCGCGACATGGCGATCGAGCTGCAGCCCTACAACGTCGCCTCGCTGACGCTCTGGCAGGGCCTGACCCTGACCGAAAAGGCGCAGGACAACCTCGCCAGGATGGGCCACAAGATGACCAAGACCATCACCAACATGACCGGCAGCAGCGTCGAGCATCCGGGCCGCGTGATCGCGGCGCTGGCCGCCGATCCGAATCTCATGCAGCGCTCGGGCGGCGAATTCATCACCGCCGAGCTCGCGCAGGAACTCGGCATCACCGACATCAACGGCAACGTGATTCCGTCGGCGCGCGCGACGCGCGGCTCGCCGATCTGGAAGCCGATCGCGGAGGTCGACTACCGTGGCAAGTAAATCCGCACCCGCATCCGTCGACCGCCAGACCCGGCTCGATGCCCTGCTCGATCGCCAGGACATCCTCGACTGCCTGACGCGCTTCTGCCGCGGCATGGACCGATTCGACCGCGAGTTGCTGCTGTCCGCGTTCCATGCCGACGCCGAAATGGCGGCCGGCCCTTACGTCGGCGATGTCGCGGGCTGCTACGACTGGGCGCAGCCGATGCACGAGGCCGGCCAGGTGGCGACGCATCACAACATCCTCAATCACAGCGTCGAGTTCGACGGCGACGTGGCGCACAGCGAAACCTATTACCTGTTCGTGGGCCGCAACCACGACGAAACCAACTGGATCGCCGGCGGCCGCTACCTCGATCGCTTCGAGAAGCGTGGTGGCGAATGGAAGATCGCGCTGCGCACGAACCTGATCGAATGGTCCGGCCTGGTGCCGACGCTGCCGATTCCGTTCGCGGACGTGCCCGACATCCAGGCCAACGGAACCTCGTCGCGCAGCCAGGACGATCCTTCGTACCGGCGCCCGCTGGTCAATCGCCGCGCCAGACGCGACCCTCGCGCCTGAGCGCGCGGCCTACTGGGCCGAGCTGATCCTCTCGAGTTTCTGCAACCGGGCGATCGGGCAAGCCTGGCGGCCGGTCGGGTCGAGCGCGTAAACCGTGTCGAGCGTGGTGAGCTCGTTCGCTACATTGGTCGAAACGCGCAGGCGCTCGTGGTACTGCAGATCGGTGCACGGCGAGCTCGTGGTGATCAGGTACTGGCGCGTGATGCCGGCATCGAGGATCACGTGCCGATCGTCGACCGACTGAAAGCCCTGCACGCTATAGCCGTTGACCGAGCGCACCTCTTCGCCGGCGCGCCAGCCGCGCTCGGCGAGTTCGGCGTCGAGCGCCTTTTTCTGCAGGTCCGCATCGGCGGTGGTCGCACAGGCCGGCAAGGTCGAGACGATCATCAGCGCAGCGATGCCCCAGTGGCGAAACCGAAATGGCCTCGTGCAGCTGCTGCTGATGTCGGTGTCCATGCGCTTTCCCCCCGGCTGGCGCCTTCTTCGTGCACCGAAGATGACACCACCGTCATGAAACCGCAGCCGCCACCGGTGGGAACGACGGATTTCCTCTGCGCCGATTCCAAATTTTTATTAACGTCACCCGTGACGCTTAATTGCTCTCCCGCGTCGGGACCGGAAGCGGTCCATTGGCCTTGACGACCTCGAGGCTGAACTGCGACTCGATGCCGCGCACGCCGGGCCAGCGCAGGATGCCGCGCATGGCGATATCGGAGAAATGGTCGATGCTGCGCGCGACGACCTTGAGCATGAAGTCCGAGGTGCCGGTCATCGCATGGCATTCGATGATGTGTTCCTCGGCCTGCACGCGCGCGATGAAGCCTTCGCGCAGCCGGTCGTCCTGCTTGTCGATCGAGACCTGCACGTAGGCCGTCACCGGCAGCCCGAGCCGGCGCTGGTCGAGCCGGGCCTGGTAGCCGGCGATGACGCCGTCCTGTTCGAGCTGCTTGACGCGCCGCAGGCAGGGCGACTCCGACATACCGAGCAACTGGGCGAGCTCGACGTTGGACAGCCGGCCGTTGCGCTGGAGCTCGTAGAGGATGCGGGCCTGGCCGCGGTCGAGTCTTGAGGTGGAATCCGTCATCGAATGACTTCCATCAGGTGATTTCCACCACTTTATCCTCTTTCTCCGAATGAAATAGGAGAAATCCACCGCCTCAACGGCAGTAGCATCTTCACCAGCAGACGATCAACGAGTCGCGCGGCCAAGGCCGGCGACCACCGCGGAGGACGGCGATGTCGGATTTGTTCGAAAACCCCATGGGCCTCGATGGCTTCGAGTACGTCGAGTTCGCGGCCCGCGATCGCAGCGAACTCGAGCCTGTCTTCGAAACCCTGGGCTTCACGCGCGTGGCCGTGCATCGATCCAAGCAGGTCGACCTCTGGCGCCAGGGCGGCATCAACTTCATCGCCAACTACGAGCCGAACTGCCCGGCCGCGTTCTACGCCGAGGAGCACGGACCGTCGGCCTGCGGCATGGCGTTTCGCGTCAAGGACGCCGCCAAGGCCTACCAGCGTGCGCTCGAACTCGGCGCGCAGCCGATCGAGGTTCCGACCGGCCCGATGGAGCTGCGGCTGCCCGCGATCCGTGGCATCGGTGGCGCCACCCTGTATCTGATCGATCGCTACGACGAAGGCAGCTCGATCTACGACATCGATTTCCGCTTCATCGACGGCGTGCAACGCAAACCCGAGGGCTGCGGCTTCTCGGTGATCGATCACCTCACGCACAACGTCTATCGCGGCCGTATGGCGTTCTGGAGCCGCTACTACGAGCGCCTGTTCAACTTCCGCGAGATTCGCTACTTCGACATCAAGGGCGAATACACCGGCCTGACCTCCAGGGCGATGACGGCGCCCGACGGCCGCATCCGCATCCCGCTCAACGAGGAATCGCAGGGCGGCAAGGGCCAGATCGAAGAGTTCCTGATGGCCTACAACGGAGAGGGCATCCAGCACATCGCCTTCGCCTGCGACGATCTGCTGCAAGCCTGGGACCAGCTCAAGGCGCGCGGCCTGCGTTTCATGACGCCGCCGCCCGCGACCTACTACCAGATGCTCGGCCAGCGCCTGCCGGGTCACGGCGAACCCGTCGAGGAACTGCAGCGTCGCGGCATTCTGCTCGACGGCACGACCGAAGGCGGCGAACCGCGCCTGCTGCTGCAGATCTTCTCGGAGGCGATGGTCGGCCCGATCTTCTTCGAGTTCATCCAGCGCAAGCGGGACACCGGATTCGGCGAAGGCAACTTCAAGGCGCTGTTCGAATCGATCGAGCGCGACCAGATCGAACGTGGGGTGCTGAAGCCCAAGGAAACCGCCGCATGAACATCCAGCGCATTCACCACGTGGCGTATCGCTGCCGCGATGCGAAGCAGACCGTCGAGTTCTATCAGCGCGTGCTCGGCATGGACTTCGTCCTCGCCATCGCCGAAGACGAGGTACCGTCGACCGGCGCGCCCGATCCGTACATGCACGTGTTTCTCGATGCCGGCATGGGCAACGTGCTGGCTTTCTTCGAACTGCCAAACGCGCCCGAGATGGGCCGCGACGCCAACACGCCCGACTGGGTGCAGCACATCGCCTTCGAGCTCGGCAGCCTGGACGAGCTGCGCGAGGCGCAGGTCCGCCTGCAGCGCGAAGGCCTGTCCGTCGTCGGGCCGACCGATCACGGCATCTTCACCTCGATCTACTTCTTCGACCCGAACGGCCATCGGATCGAGCTGACGAGCAACACCTGCACGCCCGAGCAGATGGCGCAGCTCCACGACGTCGCGCCGGCCATGCTCGAAGAATGGAGCCGCACGAAGAAGGCCCCGCGTCACGCCGCCTGGCTGCATCGGAAGCACGCAGCGGAGACCGCCGCATGAAACTCGCGAGCCTGCGCGGCGGACGCGATGGAAGCCTGATCGTGGTGTCGCGCGATCTGGGCAAGGCCGTGCGCGTCGGGCATGTCGCAGCGACCCTGCAAGGCGCGCTCGACGACTGGCCGAACATCGCGCCGAAGCTGCAAACCCTCTACCATCAGCTCAATCGCGGCGAACTCACGAACAGTTTCACGTTCGATGCGAGCGCCTGCGACTCGCCCTTGCCGCGCGCCTATCAGTGGGCCGACGGCAGCGCCTACGTCAATCACGTGGAACTCGTGCGCCGTGCGCGCGGAGCCGAGCTGCCCGAGAGCTTCTGGCACGATCCCTTGATGTACCAGGGTGGCTCCGATCGCTTTCTCGCGCCGACCGACGACATCGTCGCCGACCCGAGCTGGGGCATCGATTTCGAAGCCGAGATCGCGGTCATCACCGGCGACATCGAGATGGGCGCGAACGCCGATCAGGCCTTGTCGCAGCTGCGGCTGCTCATGCTCGTCAACGACGTTTCGCTGCGCAACCTGATTCCGGGCGAACTCGCCAAGGGTTTCGGCTTCTACCAGTCCAAGCCGGCTTCGGCGTTCTCGCCGGTCGCCGTCACGCCGGACGAACTCGGCGACGCCTGGCGCGACGGCAAGCTGCATCTTCCCCTGCTGAGCCATCTCAACGGCAGTCTGTTCGGCAGGCCCGAAGCCGGCGAAGACATGACCTTCCACTTCGGCCAGCTCGTCGCGCATGCGGCGCGTACGCGCAGGCTCGAGGCCGGGACCATCATCGGTTCGGGCACGGTCTCAAACAAACAGGGGACTGCGCATGGCTCCTCGATCGCCGACGGCGGTCGCGGCTATTCGTGCATCGCCGAGCTGCGCATGATCGAAACGATCCGCGACGGCAAACCGGGCACCGGCTTCATGCGCGACGGTGATCGCATCCGCATCGAAATGCTCGATGCGCAGTCCCGAACTATCTTCGGGGCCATCGATCAGCGGGTACGATCCGTGAACCGCCCCACCTAGCTGTCATTCCCGCCTTCGCGGCAATGACAGCCAAGATTTGCGAAGGAGCCCGACATTGGCCCACGCGCTGACGCTCTACCACCACATCCGCAGCTCGGCCTCGTATCGCGTGCGCATCGCGCTCGCACTCAAGGGCCTGGACTACCGCAGCCATCTGATCGACCTGACGCGCCACGATCAGCTCGCACCGGGCTTCGCCGAAAAGAACCCCGCCAGGCTCGTGCCCGTACTGGACGACGGCGGAACGCTGATCACGCAGTCGCTCGCGATCATCGAGTACCTCGACGAGACGCATCCGCAGGTTCCGCTGCTGCCGCGCACGAATGCGGCCGACCGCGCCTGGGTTCGCCAGATCGCGCTGTCGATCGGCTGCGAAATCCATCCGCTGCAGAATCTCGGCGTGCTGAACCATCTGCGCGACGGCCTCGGCCTGGACAAAGCTCAGCGACAGGACTGGTCGGGGCACTGGATCGCGCGTGGCTTCGATGCGCTCGAACAGCGCCTGTCGGCTTCATCCCGGCGCGGCGCGTTCTGCTTTGGCGATCAGCCGTCTCTGGCCGACATCTTCCTGGTTCCGCAGATCGTCAATGCGCGGCGCTTCGAAGTCGACATGAAGCCCTACCCGATCCTGCGCGAGATCGACGACCGCTGCATGGCCCTGCCGGCCTTCGCCGATACGCATCCTTCTCAGTTTCCGGCGCGGTCTTGACGCCATGTCCACGCAAGCCGAGATCATCGCCCGCTTGCCGCGTCACCTGAGGCCTTACGCTTGCGTGCAGGATTACGCGCGCTACACGGCGCGCGATCATGCGGTCTGGCGTTTCATCATGCGCCAGCTCACGCGCTCGCTCGAGCATTCGGCGCATCCGGTGTATTTCGAAGGCCTGAAGAAGACCGGCATCCGGCTCGATCGCATTCCGTCGATCGACGAGATGAATCGCTGCCTCGAACCGTTGGGCTGGTCGGCGCTCGTCGTCGACGGCTACATTCCGACGAGCGTGTTCTCGGAGTTCCAGATGCGGCGCATCCTCGCCATCGCGATGGACATGCGCAGCATCGACAACATCCTCTACACGCCGGCGCCCGACATCGTCCACGAATCCGCCGGGCATGCGCCGTTCATCGTCGACGTCGACTACGCCGAATACCTGCAACGCTTCGGCGAGATCAGCATGAAGGCGATATCGACGCAGGCCGATCACGAGGTCTTTCTCGCGATACGCGCGCTATCCGCGCTCAAGGAAGCGCGCGACGCGAGCGATGCCGAGCTCGCGAACGCCCAGGCCCGGCTCGATGCGGCGCTCGCGGCCAACGATCATTCGTCCGAAGCCGCCAGGCTCGCGCGCCTGCAGTGGTGGACGATCGAATACGGGCTCGTCGGCGATGTTGCGAACTACAAGCTGTTCGGCGCCGGCCTGCTGTCTTCGCTCGGCGAAAGCCGCAGCTGTCTCGACGATGGCGCCGTGCGCAAGCTGCCGTTGACGGTCGAAGCCGTGAACACGCCCTACGACATCACGCGCCCGCAGCCGCAGCTGTTCGTCGCGCGCAGCTGCCAGCACCTGACACAGGTGCTCGAGGTGTTCGCGCAAGGCATGTGCTTTCGCAAAGGTGGAGCCGAATCGCTGCGCATCGCGATCGACAGCGGCTCCATCTGCACGGCCCGCTACAACTCGGGGCTCGAAGTCGGCGGTGTATTCGACCGCGTGCTGACCGACGCGATCGGCAACGCCATCTACCTGTGCACGCGCGGCCCCACGCAGCTCGCTCATCACGGACGCGAGCTGCCCGGCCACGGCATCCAGACGCATGCCGAAGGCTATGGCTCGCCGGTCGGGCGGCTGCAAGGCCTGCCGCGTTGCCTGTCGGAGTATTCCGTCGACGAACTCAAGCAGCTCGGCATCGCGATCGGCCAGAACGTACGGCTCGACTATCTGTCGGGCATCCGCGTGCAGGGACGTCTCGAAAGCCTGGCGCGCGAGAACGGTCGCAACCTGATCTTGAGCTTCGGCGACTGCACGGTGACGGGCCTGGCCGGCGAGCGCCTGTTCGAACCGCAATGGGGCCGCTACGACCTCGGCGTCGGCGAAGCCATCGTCTCGGTCACTGGCGGACCGGCCGATCGTGAGAGCCTGGCGGATGCCGACGCCCCGCCCGCCTCGGTCCGGGAGTCCACCGCGCTCGACGCAGCGGGCGTTAAGCTCGATGCGATCTACGCGCAGCTGCGTGCCCTGCGCGAAGACGGCGCACCGGCTTCGTCCGACTTGCAGTCGATCGAGAATGCGCTGCAACTCTTCCCCGACGAATGGCTTGCCCGCCTCGAACTGCTCGAGCTCGCCAGTGCGGATCGGGCCAAACGCCTGCAGTGCGAACTCGCACGGATCGCGCGATCCGACGCCGACAAGCGCCCGCTGATCGAAATGGGCCTCCGCGGAATCAGCGGATCGACCGCCAGACCCGCTCCATCCCGAGCAGCATGACGAACAGCAAAAAGTAGAGCCGGAAACGCGCGGCCACGAGCGCCACGCCCAGGGCACAGGCAGTCATCGCTCGGCCGGCATTGCCCCTGCCGTTGGGACGGGCCGTAAACCGTGCACCACCAAGTAGGGGTCATCTGACCTGAGGCGGAAAAACCCACGCTAGAAAAGCATAATAAAATCAGTTACATACGGAGTTATTTTGCGGATAGTCTTTTAATATCAATGGGTTATGGTACGTCCACAGTTGGTGTTTGATCTCGAAGAGGCAGTGGCAATGCCTGGTCGATGACGGAAAAACCCACGTTTACTGCGCCTAAAGGACAATAGCGGCACCGGCGTCGGTGACACATTTAGCCACCACGATTTTTTGCTTCTAGCGCCCCCTCCAGCCGTTGCAGTTCATCGATCAGCGGAGGAATCTCATATCGCTCACCGATGATCTCGAACACCAACGTATCCGTATAGAACGCGCGAAAGATATGGCCCGGGATTCCAGACGGCTCTATGGATCGGCCGACGTAATGCGGCAGGATGATGCCCGCGATTCCATTGGCCAGATACGCGTCCAGGCGTTCGTCGAAGTGCTCGATGGCATTTCGGAGCCTTCGGTCAGCCAATGGGCTGTCATCTTTGATTTCGAGCTGGCGTCGCAGCAACACTCCGCGGGCCTGGGTCTTCCTTGCCGCCGCCCCTTTTCCCTTCGTGGGCCAGAAATGCCGCGACACGGCGCCAGCATGGATGATCGCGTTCTGAAGATGGTTGAGGACGAAGTCTTGTTCTATTCGCTCCGGAGCGGTAGAGCCTGGTGTGAGCCCCATAGCATCACCCGCCAACTCCAGTGAGCCCAGCGCTGCACGGACGTTGAACTGCATCGCGTGGATGTAGAAGATCAGAGCCGGTGGCCAGATTGCCTCGTCAATTTCTTGGGCGGTAAGTTCGTTCACGGTCGCTGTTCGTCTTTCCGATCGAGGTTTGCCGCGTCGGCGTTGCTTCGGTGCAGCCGCAGTATTTCCGCACGAGCTTCCTCCAGTTGGGCCTGGAATGCTTGGTGTTTTCCCTCTGCGCGAGCGGCCTCGCGGACCGCGTCATCGCGTTCTCGGCGGTGCTGTTCAATTGCTTTGCGGCCGCTTTCAAGTTCGAGCTGTACCTTTTCCAAGGCGCTGCGATGCGCCGCTTCCGTCTTGGCGGATTCAACATGCAGGCGCTCCACAGCCGCTTCGGCTGCCTGTGCCGACTCCCGATACTTGATCAGCTCACGCTGCAGGGCGGCTTGGTCGGCACGTAGCGAAGCCTGCACCTTGAGAGCTTCAGACAGTGACGATTCCAGCTCTGCCGTCCGTTTGGCGGCCATCGCGGACTCACGATCACGCTCGGCCTGGAGACGCTGGTGCTGGGTTTTGTGCTCTTCAATCCTGGATAGGAAATGGCGCTCGTTGCCTTCCGATTGATCACGCAGGCGCTGTAATTCCGCCCCATGACGGGTGCTGGCGCGCTCTCGTTCTTCATCGGCCGCGCCCGCCCGGGCCTCCGCCGTCGCGGCGCGTTCGGCTTGTCCGGCCAGTTCTTTCTCAAGGCTCGCGATCCTCGTGGCCGCCTGCCGAACTTGATCCTGCAGGCGCTCGACATCATTGGTCAGGGCAGCGGCTTGGCTTCGCAGGTTGGTCTTTTCGGTCTCGAACGAGCGCCTGTCCTGAGCCAGTTGCTCACGCTCCAGTGCCATCTGGCGCTCCAAATCAACGCGCTGCTCCGTTACCTCTTCCATCGCGGTTGACCGCACTTTGTCGTACAGCTCGGCGGCAGCCGTTGCGATCGGGGCCGGCAAATTCAGTCGCCCCGGCAGCGTCTGGTAATACTCCCTCAGCAGCGTGTTCACATTGCCGGGCGAGCCGGTGCCAAGCAGTTTGCGGATGCCTTCGACCGTGGGCCGCTCGCCATCGGCCAAGAGCTGGTCCGCAGCACGGGTAACGTCCACCAAATTGACGCCAGTTCGCATCGCCAAAGCCTCCCTGATTCCGTTTTCTACGATTTCAGCGTATACCTACGTTAAGTGTTCCTTTACGTCGGTACAGTTTGTTTATCGTAATAAAATACACGTAATACGTTATAAATGAAATCCAATCCAATCCCAGAACTTTCCACCCCCATCGCCGAAGTTTCGGTCGTATCGCACCTTGAGCCTGCCGCTCTTGCGGAACAAGTCGAAGCGGCGATTCTCGATATCCGCCTGGCCGCCACCCCGTCATCGACCTGGAATGCCTACATGAAGGCGCTGCGTTACTTCAGCGCCTGGACCCAAGTTCGATTCGGGGAGCCTATGAGGCTCCCTGTATCCGAACATCGGGTGCAATTGTTCGTGATCGATCACTTTGGTCGACCCCAGCGCCAGGCCGGCGCCGAAGCGCGCTTGGTCATTCATCACGCCATGCCGGAGCAAGTCGATCAAGCATTGGTTGCGGCCGGCTTCAAAACGACGCTGGGCCGACATCGCATGACCACCATTGATCAGCGCCTGGCCGTCCTGTCATGGGCCCATGGAGAAAAAGGGCTGGAGAGCCCCTGCCGGGCACCTGCCATTCGGCGACTCCTATCGGATTGCCGGAAGCTGGCGCTTGAGTATGGCGAAGGCCCCAAATCGAAGAGTGCCGCCACACTCGACGCCCTGGAGCAGATGCTGGTGACCTGCGATGAGAGCTTGGAAGGCTTGCGAGACCAGGCGATCCTGTTGTTCGGTTGGGCCAGCGGCGGCCGCCGGCGCTCGGAAATCGCAGGTGCCGAGTACCGGGACTTCGAGTGGCTGGGAGCCGATCAGGCTGTTTTCCGCATGCGGCGATCGAAGACCGGCGACAACGGCCCGAAACCCGTAAAGGCCGAAACGGCAGCCGCCCTACGTCGTTGGCTGACCGCCGCGAATATCACCGAAGGAGCCGTTTTCCGGCGCCTTTGGGGCGCAAAGCTGGGGCCACGCCTGTCTGCCCATGCGATTGCGGCCATCGTCCAACGTCGCGCCCAGCTTGCTGGTCTGCCCGGCGATTTCGCTGGTCATAGTCTCCGGCGCGGATTCGTGACTGAGGCCAGCATGAGCGATGTCCCCTTGGCAGAAACCATGGCGATGACCGGTCACCGCATGGTGAAAAGTGTGATCCGGTACTCAGAAGTTGGTGACGTCCTTAAAAGCAAAGCCTCTGATCTGTTTCGCCGACGCCCTTGAACCACAAATTCTGCTAGAACTTCCACATCGCACGCAGCCTGCTATGCGCTAAAAACCCGGGGGGGCCATGTTTCTGACGTCCGCAACGATTCACCCATTTCGCTCGATCAACTCGAAGCAGACCATTTCTATCGATGAGCATGAAACCGTGCTGGTCGGCATGAACGAGGCTGGCAAGACCGTTTTCCTGAAAGCGCTGGAGAAATCGGCAGACGCCAAAGGTACAACGAAGTTCGATGCCGTCGAGGACTACCCACGCAAAGACTTGCCCACGTATCTGAAGCGTCACGAAACAAGTCCAGACAGCACGACCCAACTGCATTACCGGCTTTCAGAAGCGGAGCGTGCGGCGCTCAACAAAGCACTGCACGTCAACGTGCCATCAGACTTCAGCTTCTCCGTGATCCAGCACTACAACAACGCTGCCACGATCATTGTCGACGTGGAAGAGCAGCCGGTCATCAATTGGCTGGTCGCCAATACCGCGCTCAGCACGGACGCCAAAAGCGCTTTGAAATCCGCCCCCACTTTGCGTAAGGCCGTCGAGACGCTCAAAGGTTTGTCGGGTTCGCTTACCGAAGAAGATCAAAAGTTCTTGTCGGCGCTGGAAACGCGCGTCGGGAAAACAAAATGGGATTCGGTGGTGGAATGGGAAGTGTGGGTCTGGCTGAGCGCCCGGCGCCCGAAGTTTCTCTACTTCGGCGACTACGAAGTCCTTCCGAGCAAAGTCAACTTGGCCGATCTCTCGGCGCGTTACGATCGCTCCAAAACCGATGCCAAGGCACTTGAGCCCGAACACCTCGGCGTACTCGGATTGCTGCGCATGGCGGACATCGCGGTGTCTGACTTCACGGCTGACGTCGGCTACGAAACGCTGAAGGCCAAGATCGAAGGCGTCTCGATCCAGCTCACCGATCAGATCATGGAGTTCTGGAAGCAGAATGAGGACCTGGTCGTCGAGGTGGACATCAAGCCAGATCCCAAGGATGCTCCGCCTTTCAACAATGGTCCCAATCTATATCTTCGCATCAAGAACATGCGGCACCGTGGTGTAAGCACACCGTTCAAGCAGCGCAGCCGTGGCTTCATCTGGTTCTTCAGCTTCCTGGTCTGGTTCGACGATGTGCAGCAGCAGCTGTCTACCGCAGGGTTCGAAGGCGAGCGAGGACTCGTGCTGCTGCTCGACGAGCCCGGCTTGAGCCTGCATGCGCTGGCTCAAGCCGACTTCCTGCGCTACATCCACGAGCTGTCCAAGCGCTACCAGGTGATCTACACGACCCATTCTCCCTTCATGGTTGAGATGGAGCACCTGGATCACGTCCGCATCGTGGAGGACAAGGCTAAGGAAGGCACGCTGCTATCAGAGAATCTGGTCGGCTCCGACCCGCGCACGATCTTTCCGCTGCAGGCAGCGCTGGGCTGGACGATGGCTCAGAGTCTCTTCATTTCGAAACGCAATCTGCTCGTCGAGGGACCAGCGGACCTGCTGTATCTTTCGGCCATGAGTTCTCTACTCGAAGCTGAAGGCCGGGAAGGTTTGAGGGACGATATTACGATCGTGCCTACGGGCGGTCTGGACAAGATCGCCACGTTCATTGCGTTGCTCAGCGGCAACCGCCTGGAGATGGCGATCTTTCATGACTATTCAGGCTCACCGGAGCAACGGCTCGCCGAACTGGTCAAGCAAAAGATGGTTGCAGCTAAAGCCGTGATACACGCCGGCGAGTTCCGGCCTGCCGGAGGCGCCGCGTCACCAGCCACGGACCTCGAAGATTTGCTCGATCCCGTCGTCTATCTCGAATGCTTCAATCGAACCTATGCCCAAGCCCTTGGCGGCACCACCGTGACCTTGGCGGCGCTTCCGCCAGGTGATCGCATCATCGCGCGCATCGACGAGTGGTTGGCCAGTTCCGGCATCAAGCTCAAGAAAGCTGGCGGATTCAACCACTATCTGCCGGCGGTGGCCTTCTCGCAAAATCCTGGGACGACTCCGGACCCGGCTGCGTTGACGACTTTCGAGGGTCTATTCGCGCGGATCAATCAGCTTTTTCGCTGACCTCTGCCTAGACTTGAAGGACCAGCCCGGCGTAGTTCCTTGGCAGTCTGGGCAACGAGAAGCTCCGGCGGCACCCCGAGTTGTCCTGACAGGGCAAATAAAGTCCCGAGCGTCGGTTGCCGCTCACCACGCTCCAGCAGGGACACATAGGTCCGGTCAATGTCGCAAGCCAGTCCCAGCGCCTCCTGGGACTGGCCCGTTTGGGTGCGGGTTTCCCTCAGCACGGCGCCGAACGCGATTGCCACCGGGTTGCGTTGCTTGGACTTGGCCGCCATCCGGCGGACAATGAGTTCCCGACGACTATTGATCTACCGACTATAGTCTGAGATTCTAGCGGGATATCTGGGCCCTACGGCACTTGCGGGTGGTATTTCCGTGTGCGGCTGGGGCCAAACTCTCGATGCACAGCGGACAGTCCGAATTGCGAGAGAAGTACGGCGGGGTGCGTGCTTCGTGAACTTTCGACAGGACTGAGGGCAGCGCGTGTGTTTTCGATTGATGTATGAGGATTCCGAGCTTCATCTGGCCCTTCCATTTGAGGGGCACATCGAGGAGCGCCTGCTGCAGGTGATCGGCAAGGCCGAGCCGCCGGTGGCGGCCGAGCGTGGCCGAAACGATCTGGCACGGCGTATCGTTGATCTGGTCACTGCTGTGCTCGAAGGCGAGTTGCTTCCCCCGACGGACAAGCAGCTGAAGTACGCGGTCGCGATTGCCCAGGAACTCGCGCTGGAGCTTCCGGCCGAAGTTCTCCAGTACCGCGAGACGATGAAGCTGTTCCTTGGAGCCCATGCCGAGCAGTACCGTCGGCGCAAGGGCTATCCAGGTCCTTCGGCAGTGTCTCGATCATGAGTGACGAGTCTCCGGAACAGGTCGCGGCGCGAGCCAACGCTGCGTTCCTCGGCGAGACGGCCATCGACTACGGCTCAGGGTTCACTGACAAGGAATATCCCGAAATCGTCTGGTCCATGTGCGGCCTGCCGGGAACCAACGAGATCGCGGTCATCGCCGAGGTCGGCAATCTCAGACTCGGGAAGGCATGCTTCTCGGGTTTGGTTTGGCCCGCCATGATCGATCGCATCTTCGGCATCGACGTCGATGATCAGCGCGCTTGGCGTTCCAACTCTCCGAGCAGCTGTGAACCGCGAATTCGGAACGACTGATCAGGGAGGCCCTCCAAGTCCGCCAGGCTTCCTGAGGGCGCAGGTGGACGGATGGGCAAACGACCGGTTCGCGTGCCGCAGCAGGCCGGCTCGATTCAGAGCCCCGGTCTGGACGGAGTCATTGCCGGAATACTGGCGTCTCCGGCCGATAGTCCGTTGAGAATCGCGCAATGGCCCATGGTCGCCGATCGCGAGCACCGGCTCCGTAGCAGCTGCAGTTGATGCTCCAGTCGTTGAAGCTCGGCGATCCTCTCGGCCACGTGCTTGATGTGCTGATCGAGCAACTGATTGACGCCGCCGCATTCCTCGTCTGGGCCGTCGCGCAGGACGAGCAAGGCGCGGATTTCATTCAAGGTCATGTCCAGCGCACGGCAGTTGCGAATGAAGGTCAGGCGCTCAATCAAGGCCGAGTCGTAGAGCCGGTAGTTGCCAGCAGTGCGCTGTGCTTGAGGCAGAAGGCCCTCCCGTTCGTAGTACCGGATCGTTTCGGCCGGCACGTCCAGCCGGGCGGCCAACTCTCCAATCTTGAGGGCTGTCACAGAATTCTCATGTATTCGGGCTTGACCTTAAACCTACTACAAGGTGTTGAATAAGGATATCGACAGGAGATTTCGATGTCCGGTTGTTGCGATTGCGGTTCGGCCCCCACCAAGTCCGAGGTGTCGCCCCGGTACCGCCGCGTGCTCTGGGTGGCGTTGGTCGTCAATCTCGCCATGTTTGGCGTCGAACTGGCGTCCGGATGGAATGCGGGATCAGCCTCACTTCTGGCCGACGCGGTGGATTTTTTTGGGGATGCCGCCAACTACGCGCTTTCCCTGATCGTGTTGTCGATGGCGGTCGTGTGGCGTTCCCGCGCCGCCCTCATCAAGGGCATGGCGATGGGAACCTACGGCCTATATGTGTTGGGCCAAGCGGCTTGGAACGTCACCAGTGGCGTGACACCGGAAGCCGGGGTCATGGGCGCCATTGGCCTGCTGGCTTTGGTGGCAAACGGCTCGGTTGCCGTCCTGCTGTATTCGTTCCGTGACGGCGACGCCAATATGCGATCGGTCTGGCTGTGCTCTCGCAACGACGCAATCGGCAACGTCGCGGTGATGCTGGCGGCCGCCGGGGTGTTGGGTCTGGGACAAGGTTGGCCGGACATCGTGGTCGCAGTCGGCATGGCGGGTCTGGGGCTCAGCGCCGCCTTTTCGGTCATCCGGCAAGCCCGCGCCGAACTCAAGGCGAACCCCGGCAACACTCATCGCGCTGTTTTGCAACCGCACCGCCCAGGCTGATCCTGAGTGATGAGCGGCCCGGACACTTTCATGGGATCGGCGCGATGCCGTGTTTCCCGGCATCAGAAGGAAGGAATGCTGCATTGTTGAAATTGATGCGTTACCTATTGCTGGCGCTGCTGTGGCCTGTCTTCGCTGGCGCGGCCGCAGCGCCTACCGAAGTGAAGACCATTTGGCGGCTGTTGGACTATCTCGCCGTCGACTACCGCGGTGCGGTAGCGAATGGGGCGGTGATCAGCGCATCGGAATATGCGGAGATGTCCGACTTCTCCGCGACCGTCCTACGCGAAATTTCCGCGTTGCCGGCGGGTCCTGAACACGACGAACTGGTATCGGGCGCTCAAGGATTGCAGTCCGCCATCGCCGGTCGCGAGTCACCGGAAACCGTTGCCCGGAAAGCCCGCGATCTCGCCGGACAGCTCTTGGCGGTCTACCCGATCGCGCTATCACCGCGAGTTATCCCAGACCTCGCACGAGGTCATCAGCTCTATGCAGAAGGCTGCAGCGCCTGTCATGGCAACGAAGGCAAGGGCAATGGGCCTGCCTCCGCCAGCCTTGACCCTAAACCAGTCGATTTCACGGACCTGATGCGTGCGCGGGAACGTAGCGTGTTCGCGCTGTACCAAGTCATCGGCCAAGGCCTCGACGGCACCTCGATGCGCAGCTTCGCGAATCTGCCGGATGAGGATCGCTGGGCGCTTGCCTTTGTCGTTGGCCAGTTCGCTTTCCCAGAGGCATCCCAGGCGCAGGGAAAACAACTTTGGCGGGACGATGCGCAACTACGCGAGGCGATCACCGGCATGGACGCTCTGACGACAACGACGCCGGCAACGCTATCGACGGAAATGGGAGATGCCACAGCAGTAGCAGCCGTGTCGTACCTGCGGCGCAATCCGGCTGCGGTGACGGTCTCGCAGGGCAGCGTTCTAAAACTCGCCCGCGACCGTTTGCGCGAAAGCGCGGACGCTTATCGCAAGGGCGATCGAGCGACGGCGTCCCGTCTTGCCGTATCCGCTTATCTCGACGGCTTCGAACCGGTCGAGCCTCAGTTGGCCGCCAAGGATGAACCTCTGTTGCGTCGCGTCGAAACCGCGATGACGGATCTGCGATCGAGCATTTCCAGCGGGGTGCCCGAAGCGGATTTTATGCAGCGTATCGATACGGCGGGTCAGTTGCTCGATCAAGCCGAGGCGCGACTGGGCGCGCATGAAAACAGCCCGGCATCCGCGTTTGTCGGCGCCTTCACGATTCTTCTGCGCGAGGGCCTTGAAGCACTGCTGATCGTAGTTGCCATCGTCGCTTTTTTGCGTAAAGCGAATCGTTCTGAGGTGCTGCCTTATGTCCACGCCGGCACCGTGGTGGCGCTGCTGGGTGGCGTTGCAACTTGGGGGGCCGCCACGTATCTGATTTCAATCAGTGGAGCGAGCCGTGAAGCAACCGAGGGTGGCGGCAGTCTGTTCGCTGCGGCCGTGCTGCTGTTCGTCGGCATCTGGATGCACGGAAAAAGCCAAGCGGGCGCGTGGCAGCAATACATCAAGGAGAAGGTCGACCAGGCACTGACACGTCGCTCGGCATGGTTCCTGTTCGCCTTGGCCTTTGTTGTGGTCTATCGCGAAGTCTTCGAGACGATCTTGTTCTACGTGGCCTTGTGGAGTGAAGGAAACCATCACGCCGTGCTGGGCGGCGCTGCGACCGCCATCCTCGGATTGGCGCTGATCGCTTGTCTGCTTTTGGCCTACTCGACCAGACTACCAATCGGAAAGTTCTTTTCGCTGAGCGCCGGCCTGATGGCGATTCTGGCGGTCGTCTTGACTGGCAAAGGTGTCGCGGCACTACAGGAGGCGAACCTGATGCCGGAGCGGCTGCTGGCACTCCCTCGCGTCGATTTGGTCGGCTTTTTCCCGACACTTCAAGGGGTAATGGCGCAGAGTGCTTGCGTCATCATTCTGGTCATAGGGTTCGCCTACAACCGGCGCGCCGCCGGCGGCGCCTGAGATGATCAGCATGATCGCAGTGATGGGGCCTGCCGTTGCATTCTGTTAGGCTGGCGCCCATGTCACGCGATGCCCTCATGCGCCCATGGCTCGTCACGCTGGTCTGCCTGGCGCTGCTGATTGCGCGTCTCAGCGGGGCTCACCTGCATCTGTGCTTCGACGGCAAGGAAGCGCCGGTCACCTTCTACCTGGCTGATCAGGCGCCCCATCATGAGGGTGCCAACGCGGTGGTCCATCACCAGGACGCAGAAGTCTCGGTCGCTGGCGATGTAATCGCCAAAGCCAGCAAAGGGTTCTTCGACCTGCCGCTGTTCCTGCTGACCGCGCTGCTGCTGTGGTCTGTTTTTCAGCCAGTATTTCGCTTTACGCCTTCGGCCGACACCTTCGTTCGTCCGATCGACCTGCAGTATCTGCGCCCGCCCTTGCGCGGGCCTCCGCTGCACACCTCCCCCTGACGTTCTGACGATCCTGCCGCGTGCCTTTTAGGTCTCGCGGCTCTATCCAGGCACAGCCGCGGACAACGCGTCGGTGCCGCTGGGAGGTACACAATGAAGTGGTCTTCTGCATGCGCATTGCGCGCGTGCCTGTTTTGGGCGGCGCTCGCCGCGCCTGCTGCGCATGCCGCAGCGCCCCCGCTGACGCTGCGTCAGGCGGTCGATGCCGCCATGGCGTCCAATCCGGAGTTGCAAACCTTTTCCTTCGAATTTCGGGCGCTGGACGCTCGTGCCCGGCAAGCTGCCCTGCGGCCAGTTCCCGAACTCTTCATCACGGCGGAGAACGTGGCCGGTACCGGGCAAAATAAAGGGCTCGACGCCGCAGAGCTTACGTTCGCACTGTCGCAGGTCATCGAGTTGGGTGGGAAGCGAGACGCACGCATCGATGCCGCTAAGGCCGGTCGCATCGGGGCCGGGGTCGATCGCCAAGCTCGTCAGCTCGACGTACTGGCGGAGGTGACGCGCCGATTCATCGCGGTTGCCACTCGCCAAGAGCAGGTTCGTTTGGCAGCAAACGCGGTCCGGCTCGCGGAGGACACCGTCACGGGTTCTGAAAAGCGAGTGAAGGCCGCCAAGTCACCGCACGCCGAATTCGACCGTGCCCGGATCGCGCTCGATCGCGCCAAGCTCGAACAGCGTCAGGCCGAGATAGAACTCGACACGGCCCGCAAGCAGCTCGCAGCCACCTGGGGCGAGTCGCAAACCAGCATTGGCGGCCAGCCCTTCGGCGATGTCACGGCGGACCTGTACACACTGCCCGATCCGGGCAACTACGACTTGCTGGTGACTCAGCTCTCAGCGGGGCCTGACTTCCTGCGCTTTGCATCGAAGCCCGACTGCGCGATGCCGAGCTACGTCTGGCCGCCACCGCACGCAAGCCCGACTTCACGATCGGCGCCGGTGTGCGTCGTCTAGAGGCAACCAACGACGAAGCCTTCGTCGCATCCTTCTCAGTCCCGCTGTTTTCCGCCAGGCGCAATGAAAGTTTTGTCGCCGAGGCGCAGGCCAACCGCGATCTGGTTGATGCGCAGCAACGCATCGCGATGATCAAGGCCAAGACGATGCTCTTTGAGCTATATCGCGAACTCGGCAGCGAAATCCTCGAAGCCCAGACGCTGCGTAACGACATCCTCCCGCGGACGGAAGAAGCGCTGAAGGAAACCGAATACGCCTACCAGCGCGGCCGGTACAGCTATCTGGAGTGGGTCGATGCCCAGCGCGAATACCTGTCGCTACAGGCCGCCCTAATCGATGCCAGTAGCAGCGCGCAAAGCCTGCGCGTGGAAATCGAACGCCTTACCAATGCGCCGCTCAGCGCCGCGCCCTGATACGAATCCGAGAAATCACACCATGAATTCCAAAAAAAACGTCGTCACGTTGTTGCTGCCACTGGCGCTGATCGCCTGCGGCGGCTCTGAATCGGCTCCCGCCAAGCCGGCCACTGAGGCCGAAGCCAAGCCGGGCCATGTGGAGGAAGGCGGCCACGAAGAAGGCGCACTGAAACTGACGCCTGAGCAGATCAAAGCGGTTGGCGTAGAGATCGCAAACGCCGGCGCAGCCACCATTCGCGAAACGCTGCCACTTTACGGTTCGGTTGCACCAAACGCCGAGCGCGTCCGTGAAATCGGCGCGCGCTTCCCAGGCGTCATCCGCAGTGTGAACAAAAAGATCGGCGACACGGTGAAGCAAGGCGATACCCTTGCCACCGTCGAGAGCAATGAAAGCCTTCAGACGTATTCGGTCGTTGCATCGCTACCGGGTGTTGTCACGGCGCGCAACGCCAATCCCGGCGAGCAGACTGGCGAGAAAGCGCTATTCACAATTGCCGATCTTTCGACGGTGTGGGTCGAGCTTTCGCTGTTTCCGCGCGATGTCGCCAAGGTGCGCGTCGGCCAGAATGTGCGGGTCAAAAGCGCGGACGCCGGCCTTTCGACCGATGGCGAGCTGGTCTACGTCGCACCCTTCGGCAGCAGCGCAAACCAAACGCTGACAGCGCGCGTTCTCGTCAACAATGCGGACCGCCATTGGGCACCCGGCTTGTACGTGACTGCCGACGTGACGCTGGCTGAGACCGTGGTCCCGCTCGCAATCCGTAACGAAGCCGTGCAGAACCTGGAAGGCCGCAGCGTGGTGTTCGTGAAAGACGACGATGGCTTCGAGCCCAAGCCGATCAAGGTCGGCCGCGTGGACGATGAAAATAGCGAAGTGCTGCAAGGTATCAAGGCTGGCGACGCCTATGTCACCCGCAACAGCTACATCCTCAAAGCCGAGTTAGGCAAGGGTGAAGCCGAGCACGAAGACTAAGGAGCCCAGCCATGATCGACGCACTCATACGCTTTTCCATCGCCCGCCGATGGGTCGTGTTGTTTCTGGTTGCTGCCGTCGCCGCGGTAGGCATCTTCAGCTATCAGCGCCTGCCCATCGACGCCGTCCCCGACATCACCAACGTCCAAGTCCAGATCAACACCGCCGCACCCGGCTACTCGCCAATGGAGGTCGAGCAGCGCATTACCTATCTCGTCGAGGTCAGCATTGCCGGCCTGCCAGCTCTGGAAGAAACGCGCTCGCTGTCGCGCTATGGCCTTTCACAGGTGACGGTGATCTTCAAGAACGGCACCGACATCTTCTGGGCGCGCAACCTCATCAACGAGCGGCTGCAAGGCGCCAAGAGTCAGCTTCCGACCGGCATCGAGCCCGAAATGGGGCCGATCGCCACCGGCCTCGGTGAAATCTTCCTCTATACCGTGCATGCGGATGACAAGGCGCGGCAGCCCAATGGGCAGCCGTATGACGCCACGGCACTCCGCACCTTGCAAGACTGGATCATCCGGCCACAGTTGCGTCAGGTCGCGGGCGTCACCGAGGTCAACACCATCGGCGGCTTTGAGAAGCAATTTCACGTCACGCCCGATCCGGCGCGTCTGATGGCCTACAACCTGAGCTTCGAGGACGTGGTCAAGGCGCTGGAGAAGAACAACACCAACGTCGGCGCAGGTTACATCGAGAAGAACGGCGAGCAGTATCTAATCCGCTCGCCCGGACAGGTCAGTGACATCACGGGCATCGAGCGCGTCATCGTCGCGCATCGGGATGGCGTTCCGATCACGGTACGCGACGTGGCTGAAGTCGCCTTCGGCAAGCAACTGCGTACCGGTGCGGCGACCCGCGACGGCGCGGAAACGGTGCTGGGCACGGCGGTGATGCTGATTGGCGACAACAGCCGGACAGTTTCGAGCGCCGTCTCGGCCAAGCTTGCGGAAATCAACAAAACGCTCCCGAAGGGCGTCACCGCTGACCCGGTCTACGACCGTACCGTGCTGGTCGAGAAGACCATTTCAACAGTGCAGAAGAACCTTCTGGAAGGCGCGATCCTAGTCGTCGTAGTGCTGCTGCTGATGCTCGGCAACGTGCGAGCGGCACTGCTCACCGCGATGGTGATCCCGCTATCGATGTTGATGCTGATGACCAGCATGGTGCAGACCAAAGTCAGCGCGAACCTGATGAGCCTGGGTGCACTCGACTTCGGCCTGATCGTTGATGGTGCGGTGATCATCGTCGAGAACTGCATCCTGAGACTCGCAGCGCAACAGCATCACCACGGCCGGCTTCTGAATCTGCAGGAGCGCATGCAGACGGTGTTCGTGGCAACGCGCGAAGTCTTTACGCCAAGCCTGGTCAGCGTGCTGGTCGTGATTCTCGTCAACTTGCCGATCCTCGCGTTGACGGGTGTCGAAGGCAAGATGTTCCAACCCATGGCCCTGGCCGTGATCATGGCGCTGGTCTCCGCGCTGGCATTGTCCTTGACGTTCATTCCCGCGGCGGTGGCGCTCCTGCTGAGCGGCCGAATCGAGGAGAAGGACAACTTCATCGTCCGCAGCGCCAAGCGCGTCTACGGGCCCGTGCTGGCGACTGCTCTGAAGCTGCGAGTGGTCTTCGTCGCCGGTGCCGTTGTATTCGTGATCTTCTGCGGTTGGATGGCGTCCCGCATGGGCTCAGAGTTCATCCCGAGTCTCGATGAGGGCGATCTGGCGGTGCAGGCGCTGCGCATTCCGGGCACGAGCCTGACGCAGTCGCTGGAAATGCAGTTCCAGATTGAAAAGGCGGTGATGAAAGTACCGGAGGTGAAAACTTACTTCGCCCGGGTCGGCACCGCCGAAGTCGCCACCGATCCGATGCCGCCGAACATTTCGGACGGCTACGTGATGCTGAAAGATCACAAGGACTGGCCGACTCCGCAGCGAGCCAAGGCGGAAGTCGTCAAGGATATTGAAGCGCGCCTGGAAGGCGTGCCCGGCAATGCCTACGAGATCAGCCAGCCGATCCAGCTTCGTTTCAACGAGCTGATCTCGGGCGTGCGTTCCGATCTCGGCATCAAGGTCTACGGCGACGATTTGGGCGAGCTGCTGAAAACCGGCAACGCGATCGCCAAGGTCCTCAACAGCATTCCGGGTGCCGAAGGGGTGAAGGTCGAACAGGTCGCAGGCTTGCCGGTGCTGTCCATTGAACCCAACCGCAACGCGCTGTATCGCTACGGTCTAAACGTCAGCGACGTGCAGGACGTGCTGTCGGCGGCCACTGGTGGTGAGGAGGCCGGACAGTTGTTCGAGGGTGACCAGCGCTTCGCGTTAGTCGTGCGTTTGCCTGAGCGACTGCGCAGCGATCTGAACTCGCTTCAACGCCTGCCGGTGCCGCTGCCCAATGGTGGTTATGTGCCGCTGGGTGAAGTCGCGAGCCTGAATCTCGCGCCGGGACCGAATCAGATCAGCCGAGAGAATGGCAAGCGAAGGCTGGTCGTATCAGCCAATGTGAAGGGTCGCGATCTGGGCGGCTTCGTCACCGAGGTCCAGCAGAGAATCGCCGAGCAGGTAAAGCTGCCGACCGGCTATTGGCTGGCTTACGGCGGTACCTTCGAGCAACTGCAATCGGCCACGCAGCGGCTGAGCTTGCTGGTGCCGATCACGCTGGCGCTGATCTTTGCGTTGCTGATGATGACGTTCGGCTCGGCCAAGGACGCGGCGCTGATCTTCAGCGGTGTGCCGCTGGCTTTGACCGGCGGCATCGTCGCGCTGTGGCTACGCGACATTCCGATGTCGATCACCGCCGGTGTGGGGTTCATCACGCTGTCGGGCGTCGCGGTGCTGACCGGCGTGGTGCTGGTATCCGCCATTCGCGATCGACTGGCACATGGTGACGACATCGACACCGCGATCTCTGAAGGCGCAATGCTGCGACTTAGGCCGATCCTGATGGTGGCAATGGTGGCGGCGCTCGGCTTCCTGCCGATGGCGTTGAACACCGGCACCGGCGCCGAGGTGCAGCGTCCGCTGGCGACGGTCGTCATCGGCGGCATCCTGTCATCGACGCTGCTGACTTTGCTGGTGCTGCCGGGCCTGTACCGCATGGCGTGGCGACGCCGGCCTGAGCTTGTCCCTGCCACGCCCGCTCCCAAGGAGATCCACGCATGAAACTCGTGAAAGCGTTTATCCACCACGTCCGCACGCCGGACGTGGTGCAGGCACTGGCGGATGCGGGTTACCGCAATCTGACCGTGCAAGACGTGAAAGGCATGCTCAAGCCGATCGACGAAAGCGAAAACAGCTATTCACGAGACGGCGCGGGGCTGGTGATCTCAGAGGCCCGGTTGTCGCTGGTCTGCGAAGACGCCGAGGTCGAGGCCGTCACGTCGATCATCAGAACCGTTGCTCGGATCGGCCCGCACATTTCGGGCTGGGTATACGTCAGCCCGGTGGAACAGGCGTTGCCAATCGGCCCGTGACTTTACGAGCCCCGCCGGCATCAATGGTCGGCGGGGCTGGTCAAGTATCGAATGAAGAAGGAGATTTGAAATGAATACCGAACAATCCCCGGCGGGACCTCGCGCCACTGGCTTGCTATGTCCTGAGTGCCGCGTCGACCTGCTGATGACCGAGCGCAAGAACGTCGAAATCGATTATTGCCCAACTTGTCGAGGCGTTTGGCTTGAGCGAGGCGAACTGGACAAGATCATCGAACACAGCGCGGCCGAACTGAAATCCGTACGAATGATGGAGCCGATTTCAGATCAGACACGCTCTTCATCGCACGGCGGACATAGACAGCGCGGCTATGACGATCATGGGATCGGGCGAAAGCGGAAGTCCTGGCTGCAGGAGCTATTCGATTAAAGCCCGGTCTTGACACGACGGCGGTGAAGATGAAACCGACCAAAGCTCGAAAGAGCCGCCCAATTCTGCCGACCGCCGATCGGCTCTCGTCGCGACAACTGAAATTAATCATCCTTGCAGCGGTGTCCTTTGCGGTCATCGCTGCCGTGGGTGCTGTCTGGAACAATATTTTCCCGGTGCGCGAAGAAGACTTGGTCGAGGTGGCATGGACGCATGAGTGCAGATGCGTTGACGGCTGGATGAACTCGTTGCGGGCCGATGGCTTCGTCGTGCGCGACTACGAACTCGAAAATCTCCGTGCGAGGCGGCAAATCTGGCACGTTCCAAACGCGGTGCATGGCTGTCACCCGGCCGTTTATCTGGGGTATGTCCTCGACGGTCATGTGCCGCCGGCTCTGATACGCCGACTCGGGCGTGAACATCCCTCGGCAATCGCACTGATCCAGGTGAGTCCGAAGGCTGAAAGCGGCGACGCTGCGCCCACCTCCACGGAGCATTTCGAGTTACTAAACCGCGACGGAACGCGGGTACCGTGGCCGCCCAGTTCGTATCCCGACCCTTCACAGCATTTATAGAGCTGCTGATATAGGGCCGCCAGATTGAACGTCTAAATGTCCATCAACTGCTATTTCGCTGAACTTTTAAGGGGTATTCCCAATGAGTGACGGTCACGATCACACCGCTGGTGCCAATCCCAAGTCGATGTGGATTGCCTTGTGTCTCACTGGCAGTTTCATGCTCGCCGAATTCATCGGCGGTGTGCTGAGTAGCAGCCTTGCGCTGATCTCGGATGCCGCGCACATGCTCACCGACACGGCCGCTTTGGGGATCGGGCTGTTCGCGATTCACATGGCTCGGCGGGCAGCCGATCAGCGACGAACCTTCGGTTATGCGCGTTCCGAGATCATCGCGGCTGCATTCAATGCCGGCATGCTATTCGTCGTCGCGATCTACATCCTATTCGAGGCCTACCAGCGTCTCCGGAATCCGCCCGAAATTCAGTCGTCGGCGATGCTGATCATCGCGGTGTTAGGGCTGGTCGTGAACTTGATCTCGATGAAGGTGCTGTCGAGTGGCAAGGACCACAATCTCAATATGAAGGGCGCGTACCTGGAAGTCTGGAGCGACATGCTGGGCTCATTGGGTGTCATCGGCGGCGCCCTGTTGATCCGTTTCACGGGGTGGACGTGGGTCGATCCGATCATTGCAGTGGCTATCGCGCTTTGGGTGTTGCCACGCACCTTGAGCCTGATGCGCGAGAGCGTGAACGTGTTGCTGGAGGGGGTTCCGGCCGGTGTCGACCTTTCCGACATCGAAAAGACCATCGCCTCCAGTGCCGGCGTGCGGGGTGTGCATGACCTGCACGTTTGGGCGATCACGACCGGCAAAAGCAGTCTGAGCGCTCACGTCCTTCTCGAACCCTCCGCCGACTTCGACGCGGTCCGAATCGATGTCGCATCCCAGCTGGAAAAGAAATTTAATCTTCACCACAGCACACTTCAATGCGAGCGTGAAGCCTGCGAGGCTGGAGAGGAATGTGGGATCACCGAATCGCATGGGGAGGGTCACGACCACGACTCGCACCTGCATGCCGAGCATTGAGGCTGGTCAGGACTTGTCGCAACTGAACGCTTCAGGATCACCGCAAAGTCGGAGTGTCGGAGCTTGACTCTGGATCATGGTCCAGGGTTTATAGTCTTGTCGTCCGAACGATCGGGTATGAATACCAGACAGCCGACTCTGTCCGGCACACCAATCAAGAGCTAAGATCCTTCCATGCTGCGTCGCCTCCTCATTCTCGTTTTCGTCATCGCCAACCTGACCTCACAGGTCAGCGTGGCGTATGCGTGCGCAATGATGGGACCGACGAAAGTCGTGTCGGCGCAGTGCTGCTGCAAGACGGGAGCAATGGTGCCGAGTTGCGCGGCAGCGGCCGGCGACAAGGATTGTTGTCAGAAAGTTGTCAAGGTGTCGGCCGGCCCGACCGACGAGCTTGCGAGTGTAGCGGCCGACGTCAAGGTGCCCAGTTTCGATCCCTTGCCGGTGCCGGCGGCGCAGACGGCGGAGTTTCCGCTGGTTGCATTCAACGCTCAGCGTGAGCGGGACGAGTGGACCGAATATGATCCGGATCATCCCCACGGCACCTCGCTTTACCTGAGCACGCAAAGACTGCGTCTATAGAAAACCCGCGTTTCGATCCGGGCTAACGCCCATTGGCCTTTGCTGAATTCTTCAGTAACGGCATTTCTTCGAAATGTGAGGTTTCCCATGTCTACCCCGTTCATTTCGCGCGCCGTATTCGGCGTGCTGTTTCTCTCCGCTGCTCTCTCGAATCCCGCGCAAGCGCGTCCTTCCGATCCTGGCTGGCATCCCGTTTTGATGATGCCGACGAGCAGCGCGCAAGAGGCAATTTCTACTCCTCAGCGTTGGTATGGCCCGCGCGGCACCATTGCTTGGCCGTCAGTTCATGACCCTCTGCTGGCAACGCCTACAACGCCTATCCGGCCGGCACGCTGGATCGGCCCGCGCGGCACGATTCCCACTTCAAAGTGAGCCACCGATCTCCCGGCGCGTGCTGCGCCGGGAGATTTTGCCTGAGGGAGCCAGCATGAAACTCATGACATGGGCCATAGCCGCCTTTGCATCTGCGCTTTGTATTCCGAGCCTGGCGCAGGCCGCTCAGCCCGAGGTCTTCCTGAGTCTGGCCGACGTCCAGCGTCTGGCTGTCGAACGTCAGCCCGCCCTAGAAGCCCAGGCGCAGGCGGTCGCAGCAGCTCGCAACAGCGCCGTGGCTGCGGCGCAATTGCCCGACCCCAAGCTGACGGCCGGGGTGACCGATCTGCCGGTTGATGGGGCGGACCGCTATTCGCTGCGTCGCGACGACTTCACCATGTTCACCGCCGGGGTGATGCAAGACTTTCCCCGCGCCGCAAAGCGCCAGCTGCGAGGTCAAAAAGGGGAACACGAAGCGGAACTGGCCGAACAGACGCTGGCGACCTCGCGCTTGATGATCGAGCGCGATGCGGGATTCGCATGGCTGGCGGTCTGGAAGGCGGAGCGCTTGCGGGAGTTGCTGCTCGACGCTGCTCATCAGGCTGATCTGCAGATGCAAGCTGCCGAGATCGCCTACACGACGAATACTGCGCCGCAAAGCGCGGTGCTGGAGTCTCAGGTCAATGCTGCTCTGCTGCGCGACGAGGCGGCCGATGCCGATCTGCAGGTGCGCGATGCGCGCGATCAGCTCTCCCGGTGGCTTGGGAACGAAGTGGCGGACCGCAGCGTCAGCCCTGAAGTGCCCACGTGGCCCGATCCCCCGGACTTGCCGCAACTACTGGTGCAATTGCGTCAGCATCCGCATCTGAACGCCGAAGCCAAGCGCGTCGAACTCGCCGAAGACGAGGTGGCACTGGCAAGGCAGGCCTACAAGCCGGACTGGAGTCTCGCGGTGGATTACGGCTATCGGCCGGATTTCGCCGACTTCGTCAGCGTCAACGTCACGGTCGACCTGCCGGTGTTCTCGCATAGCCGCCAGGATCGCGAGTTGAGCGCAAAGCTCGCCGAGCAGGAACAAGCCGAGTTGCAGCGCGAGGACATGTTCCGGGAACAGGAGTCGGATATCCGGCGCAACTGGGAAGCCCTGCGCCGACAACAGGAGCGCTTGAAGCAGTTCGACAACGACATCCTTCCGAAGAGCCGGCAGCGCATCGACTCGGCGCTGGCCACCTGGCAATCCGGCCAAGGAGGACTGATGTCAGTACTCGATGCCCGGCGCATGGCGCTGGACAACGAAATGAAACGCCTGGAACTGCTTGCCGACGCGGCCAAGCGGCAAATCAATTTGCAGTATTACGCGGGGAAAGCATCGTGAAGAAAGTTCTGCTGATCATCGCGGGGCTCTTGCTCAGTGCCGCCGTGGGTGCGTGGATCGCGAGCGCGTTTCTGATGTCGCGTAGCCCGGACATGCCCGGCGGAAAACCTGCTGAGGGCGAACCCGGGCATCGCCATGTGCCGGTGAAGATGAAAGATGCGCAAGGCAAGACTTACTACACCTGCGCAATGCACCCGCAGGTTCGCTCCGACCAAGCCGGCAACTGTCCGATCTGCGGCATGGCGCTGATCAAAAAAGCCGAGGCGGCGCCCGCCGCATCATCGTCCATGCCCGCGTCGCGCGACCCGCTGTATTGGTACGACCCGATGAAGCCGGATCAACACTTCGATCAGCCCGGGAAGTCGCCTTTCATGGACATGCAGTTAGTGCCGAAGTATTCGGAAGGCGGAGACGCCAAGGACGTGGGCATCGTATCCATCAATCCGGCCGTGGTGCAGAACCTGGGGATACGGACGTCAGCGGCTGAAATGCGCGATGTCGCCCAGGAAGTGCGCGCCGTCGCCAGCGTCGCCATTGACGACAACCGGATCGAAGTCGTTCAGACACGTGTGGCTGGGTGGGTGGAACGCCTCGCGGTACGCGCGCAGGGCGATATCGTTCGCAAGGGCCAGTTGTTGGCGGAGGTCTACGCTCCCGAGCTGTTGGCCGCGCAACAGGAGTTCGCGCTGGCCCTGCGAGCTGGCGATGCGGCGCTGATCGGCGCCGGCCGTCAGCGCCTGCTGCTGATGGGGCTCGATCAGGGGCAGCTCAGCCGCCTGGAGAAAACCGGGCAAGCGCAGCGCCGAGTCGCGTACTACGCCCCGGTCGATGGCATCGTCACGGAACTGGGCGTTCGCGCCGGCGCTCAGGTCAGCGCCGGCATGACGCTGTATACGCTCGCCGATCTTTCGCAGGTCTGGGTCAACGCCGAAGTCCCGGAGGCCCAGGCCGCGGGCCAGCAGGCGGGCGCTCCGGTGACCGCCTATCCCGGCGGGCTGTCCGGCCGCCGCTTCGACGGCCGTGTCGAATACGTTTATCCCGAAGTCGATCCGCAGACGCGCACGATGAAACTGCGGGCGCTGATCGACAACAAGGAAAGGCTGCTCAAGCCCGGCATGTTTGCCGAAGTGGTTTTGGGCGCCGGCTCCGCTCGCCAGGCGCTGATGGTGCCCAGCGAGTCGCTGATCCGCACGGGCACGCGCAGCATGGTCATCGTCTCCGAGAGTCCCGGTCGTTTTCGGCCGACCGAAGTCAAACCCGGCCAGCAACGCGACGGTTTCACCGAGGTGCTTGAAGGTCTCACCGCCGGACAGAACGTCGTAAGTTCCGGTCAGTTCCTGATCGACTCGGAAGCGAACCTGCGCGGCGCCTTCAGCAAGCTCGAAGCCGCGTCTCGCGATGGCATGGCGACGCCGACGGAGAAAATGCCGTGATCGCGCAACTGATCCGCTGGTCGCTGGCCAATCGATTTCTGATTCTGATGGCGACGCTGATGGTCACTGCGGCCGGCATCTATTCGGCAGCGAAAACCCCGCTCGACGCCATTCCCGATCTTTCCGACACCCAGGTGATCATCCGCACGGTGTATCCCGGCCAGGCACCGCAGGTCGTCGAGGATCAGGTGACTTACCCGCTGACAACGACAATGCTGTCGGTGCCCGGTGCCAAGAATGTGCGCGGCTATTCGTTCTTTGGCGACTCGTTCGTCTATGTGCTGTTCGACGACGGCACCGATCCCTACTGGGCGCGCTCGCGGGTTCTCGAATATTTGAGCCAGGTGCAAGGCCGGTTGCCGGCTACCGCGAAGTCATCGCTAGGTCCGGATGCCTCCGGCGTCGGCTGGGTTTACGAATACGCGCTCGTCGATCGCAGCGGCCAGCACGACATTGCGCAACTGCGCACGCTGCAGGACTGGTTTCTGAAGTATGAGCTGAAGACGGTCGCCAATGTCGCCGAAGTGGCCAGCATCGGCGGCTTCGTCAATCAGTACCAGATCGTGCTGCAGCCCGAGCGCATGCGCGCGTTCGGTGTCTCCCAGCAGACCATCGTGCAGGCCGTGCAGGATGCCAATGGCGAGACGGGCGGATCGGTGCTCGAACTCGGTGAGGCCGAATACATGGTGCGCGCCAACGGCTACCTGAAATCGCTCGACGATTTCCGGCTGATCTCGATCGGGCTCGGCAAAAACGGCACGCCGATTACGCTCAGCGATGTCGCGTTCGTGCAGCGTGGCCCTGAGATTCGGCGCGGCATCTCCGAATTCAACGGCGACGGCGAAGCCGTGGGTGGCGTCATCGTGATGCGCAGCGGCAAGAACGCGCTGGAGACGATCGATGCGGTCAAGGCCAAGCTCGATACGCTGCGTCAGGGCTTGCCCAAAGGCGTCGAGATCGTCACCGTCTACGATCGCTCCGATCTGATCAATCGAGCGGTCGACAACCTGACGCACAAACTCATCGAAGAGTTTGTCGTAGTCGCGCTGGTGTGCCTGATCTTCCTGTTCCACCTGCGCTCCGCGCTAGTCGCCATTGTCTGCCTGCCGGTCGGCATCCTCATCGCGTTCATGGTGATGCGTCATCAGGGGGTGAATGCCAACATCATGTCGCTGGGCGGGATTGCCATTGCCATTGGTGCGATGGTCGATGCTGCGGTGGTGATGATCGAAAACGCGCACAAGCATCTCGAATCCTGGCGACACCAGCATCCCGATGTGAAGCTGGATTCGGCAACACAAATGCGCCTGATCGGCGATGCGGCAGCGGAAGTCGGACCGGCGCTGTTCTTCAGCCTGCTGATCATCACGCTGAGTTTCGTGCCGGTGTTTTCGTTAGAAGCCCAGGAAGGAAAGTTGTTCGCGCCGCTGGCTTTCACCAAGACCTATGCGATGGCGGCCGCCGCCGGCCTGTCGGTGACGTTGATCCCGGTGCTGATGTTCTATTTCATCCGCGGCCGGATCGTTTCCGAAACGGCCAACCCGCTGAACCGAATTCTGATCGCGGGCTATCAACCGATGATTAGCTGGGTCATGCGCCATCCGAAAGTGACGCTGCTCGGCGCGGGTCTGCTGCTTGCCGGAACCTTCTGGCCGATCACGCACATCGGCAGCGAATTCATGCCGCCACTGGATGAAGGCGACATCCTGTATATGCCGACGGCGCTTCCCGGCTTGTCTGCTGCCAAGGCATCTGAACTGCTTCAGCAGACCGATCGCATCATCAAGACGTTTCCGGAGGTCCTGACTGTCTTTGGCAAGATGGGGCGAGCCGAGACGGCTACCGACCCGGCGCCGCTGGAAATGATGGAAACCACGGTTCGGTTCAAGCCGAAATCCGAGTGGCGTCCGGGCCTGACTACTGAAAAGCTGATCGAGCAGATGGATGCCTCGCTGCAGATTCCGGGCATGGCCAATGTCTGGGTGGCGCCGATCCGCAATCGCATCGACATGCTCGCGACCGGCATTAAATCGCCGGTCGGCATCAAGATCGCCGGGCCAGACCTGAAAGAAATTGCCCGGTTGGGCCGGCAAGTCGAGACCGTGGTCAAAGCAGTTCCCGGCGCATCGTCGGTGTTTTCCGAACGGGTCAGCGGTGGGCGTTATATCCAGATCGACATTCGTCGCGATGCGATCGCGCGCTTTGGCCTGAGTATCAAGGCCGTGCAGGAGGTCGTATCGACGGCGATCGGCGGCGACAACATCTCCCAGACCATCGAGGGCCTCCAGCGCTTTCCGATCAACGTGCGCTATCCGCGTGAGGTGCGCGACAGCATCGATGGATTGCAGAATCTGTCGATCGTCACGCCGATGGGAGCGACGATCACCCTTGGCACGGTAGCGGACATCCGGATCGAGGATGGGCCGCCGATGCTGCGCAGCGAGAACGCCCGCCTCAACGGATGGACTTATGTCGACATTCGCGGACGCGACCTTGGCTCCTTCGTAAAGGACGCGCAGAAGGCAGTGCGCGAGCAGGTCACTCTGCCAGCGGGTTACTCCATTGCCTGGTCGGGACAGTTCGAATATCTGGAGCGCGCCAGCAAAAAGCTCGCCGTCGTCGTGCCGTTCACGCTCGCGATCATTCTGGTGTTGCTCTATCTCACCTTCCGGCGCATCGGCGATGCGGTTCTGATCATGGGGACGCTGCCATTCGCCTTGATCGGCGGGTTCTGGCTGATCTTCCTGCTCGGCCACAATCTTTCGGTCGCTTCCACCGTTGGTTTCATTGCGCTCGCGGGTGTTTCCGCCGAGTTCGGCGTCGTGATGCTGATCTACCTGGATCAGGCGATCCGCCGGTTTCGCGAAGAAGGTCGTCTGCGCACGCGTGATGACTTGATTCAAGCCATCACCGAGGGTGCGGTGCTTCGCGTGCGGCCAAAGGCCATGACGGTTGCCGTGATCGTTGCGGGTTTGCTGCCGCTGTTCTGGGGCGGCGCCACCGGTAGCGAAATCATGAGCCGGATCGCCGCGCCGATGGTAGGCGGTATGATCACAGCGCCCCTGCTTTCGATGTTCGTCGTGCCGGCCGCTTATCTATTAATGATGCAGCGGACCCTACATCGATCAAAACTTACACGGGCTGCCTAACTGCCCCTTCTGGCTATTTCATGTAAGAGCGGATCACCGTCACCAATTGCTCAATATCGTCCCGCCGTTGTTTTGGTGATGAGCTTTCATCGCCTAAGTGCTCGCGTATGTGGCCTTCGAGAACCTCGGCCATCAGCCCGTTGATAGCGCCCTTGATCGCCGCAATCTGCTGAAGAATCGATCCACACTCCGATTCACCTTCGAGCGCCACTTCCAGAGCGGCGGCTTGACCCTTTATGCGACGGACGCGCGTCAGGAGCTGTTTTTTTCCGTGAATCGTATGAGGCATCGTGGAGTCTACTGGGTTGTATACTGGGGTATAGTACCGGCTCTTAACATCGCCGGTCTTTATTTTATGTCATCTTCTTCTGCCGCCGCGTCCCAATGGACCCACTCGCACGTCTTCGACGAAAGCAACCCTCTCGCTGAAAGCAAGACCGCGCGAGCCGGATTGCTGACCGCGTTGATGATGGTGGTGGAGATCGTCGGTGGATACAGCTTCAATTCGATGGCATTGCTGGCCGACGGCTGGCACATGAGTTCACATGCTTTGGCGCTGGGCTTGTCTGTGTTGGCCTACTCGTTTGCTCGTCGGCTCGCTCATGACCGTCGTTTCGCTTTTGGCACCTGGAAAATTGAAGTTCTCGGCGGATACACGAGCGCCATTCTGCTGGTTCTGGTCGCGGGATCGATGATGTTTCAATCGATCGAACGGCTGATGTCCCCTTCGCCCATCCACTATAGCCAAGCCATCGCCATTGCGATGGTCGGCCTGGCCGTCAATCTGATCTGCGCCTGGCTACTCAGGGGTGAGCATCACCACGACCACGGGCATGGGCATGGGCACGAAAAGGCAAGCCATCATCATGGTCACGATCATGACCTCAACCTGAGGTCCGCTTATGTCCATGTCGTCGCCGATGCCGCAACATCGGTACTTGCCATCCTGGCGCTGGTGGGCGGCATGTTTTTCGGCGCGTCCTGGCTCGATCCGGTGATGGGTATCGTTGGCGCGGTCTTGGTTCTCGTCTGGGCTTACGGGCTATTGCGCGATAGCGGACGGGTATTGCTGGACGCTGAAATGAATGCTCCCGTCGTGGACGAGATTCGTGAGGTGATAGCGGCCAGCCCGGTCCCTGCCGAGATCACCGATTTGCATGTCTGGCGAGTCGGCAAGGGGAAGTTTGCCTGCATTCTGGGCCTCGTCACGGATCAGTCTGTTTCGCCCGACGAGTTCCGGCGCCAGCTGAGTGTCCACGATGAGCTCGTCCACATCACCGTCGAATTGAACCGCTAAGCGCCGATTGAGCTTGTGTTGTTTATCGGTGTTTTGACCAAAAGGCCCGTGAGACAATCCCAAGGCCAGACTCGACTGGCCCAGCGAGTTTACCGGTATGCCTCTGCCTTCCGAATCTTCATTCGAGCATCACTCGACTGAAGTCATCCGCAATTTGCTGGATCGCTGGCGCGCTGATGCGGGCGGCACCTACCAGAGCTGGTTTCTGTGGGAGGAGCGGATCAAGAATTTCCGCTCGATCCGGCGCGGCATCGAAGCCGTCGTGGCCGAAATCGAAGCGGGCCGTTTCGGCAATACCTACAAGGGCTCGTCGCTGGAAACCGTCATCGGGTCGATCGTCGAGCAGCGACAAATCTTCAAGGGTGCGGACCATGCGTTCTTGTGGAAACCGAAGCTGCGCATTCCCGATATCTACGAGAGCCCAGAGAATCAGCGAGCGTTCGGGCGCTTTCTCGATACCTGCCATGGCTGCCAGCACGAACACCAGGTGATTACGGCAATCCGGACGTTGGACGCACACAAGGTCAAGGGATTGGGTCCCGCAGCAGCCAACCCTTTGTACTTCCTGCATCCCACGTTGGTGCCCCCATTCAACACCGCCATTGTGAAGGGCTACAACCTGTTGACGGGTGCGAACGTCAAGCTCGGCCGGTGGGAGGAATACCTGGCGATGCGTCAGGGTGTGCTGGCACTCAACATCCGCTTTCGCGATTTGCTGTCAAACGACCTTGGCGCGATCGCAGGCTTTTTATTCGACCTCGGCATGGGCCGTTACGAGCTGCCACCTCCGGCCGACGATGCGGCGGCGCTGGCCCGATGGCGCCAAGACCTTGAAACGATCCGCAGCGATGGCGCCCGTCAGGCCAAGTTGCAGGCCGAAGCGCGTGAGGCCGACCTGACGCATACCGACGTGCAGGGTTGGTTGCGGGATTTGGGCAAGGCACTGGGGTTCCGCGTGTGGATCGCGAGCAACGATCGCGGGCGTGCCTATAACGGCGGGCGTCTGGGCGATGGTTGTCTTGATCAGCTGCCGCCTTCGATTACCGCCTGCGGCGCTGAAGAGACCATCAAGTTGATTGATGTCCTGTGGCTTGAAAGCGCGGGCGAGCGCGTCTCAGCCGCATTCGAGGTCGAGCACAGCACGAGCATTTATTCCGGCATCGTGCGGATGCTCGATCTCGCTTTGGGCCTGCCTGATCATCTTGCCGGCGCGTACTTCCTAGTGGCACCGGATGATCGTGAGGGCTCGGTGCGCGCCCAATTTGCGAGGCCGGCTTTCAGCCGGGTCAAGGAACTGGATCTTCGCTTTCTGCCGTATACGGAATTGGACCAACACCGTAGCCAAATGGCCCGCTTTGGGACAGGTCTGAAGGCCGTGCAAGCAATCTCGAAGTCGCTGCGTTGATAGACTGGCGAGACGATGTTGCCTCTACCTATCAGGAGGCAGCCCATCACCTTGAACTTGTATGAAAGGTTAGGGCTGGAAAATGGCAGGCGGCGAAGATCCCTTTGAGCCGCTACTTCATCGCGGATTTCTTGTGTGAGGCGATCCACTTGTCGAACGTCGCGATCTCTTTCTTCTGAGCGGCAATTATGTTTTTGGCCATCTGCTGCATTTGCGGGTTTGTTCCATTTTTGAGTTCCGATTCCGACATGGTCAATGCCATCTGATGATGCTTGCGCATGTTGATGGCGAAGTCGTAGTCCGCATCACCAGTCATGGACATCCCGTCCATGCCCTTCATTTCTTCCATCTTCGAAGGCTGGCCCGGCATCAAACTCGGCTCCTGAGCACGGACCGCCGGCGGAGAAAATACGCCGACGGTCAATGCCATCGATATTGCGGTAGCAGAAACTCTCAGGCGGGAGACGCGTGCGCAGTTGCTGTGAAATTTCATTGTTGACTCCTGATACGTTGTACAGCGGGTTGTTGACTTGAGGTGCCTTCAAGGGTGATGCGCCCAAACAGAAGATTTTCCTTCGCTGCCGAACAGCACCACGTCGTAAGGCTCGGGTTGGTCGCTTTCCATCCCCGGAGATCCGCTCGGCATTTGCGGCACCGATAGGCCCTTCGCCACCGGCTTTTGAGCAAGCAGGCGCGAAATGTCCGTTGCGGGGACATGGCCTTCGATGGTGTAGCCGCCGACCACCGCTGTATGACAGCTCCAGAGCGGTTCGGGGACGCCGAGCTTGGCCTTCAAGGGATTGATCTGTTGCTCGTTGTGAACCGTTACGGCGAAACCATTCGATCGAAGGTGCTCGATCCATTTCGAGCAGCAAGAGCAGGTCGGACTTTTCCACACTTCAATGGTTGGCCCGGTTGGCGTTGTCTGGGGTTTGCAACTGGCCAGCTGCGATGCCACAACCAGCAGAGCAGCGGTACGCCACAGAACTTGTCTAAAAGGGATCATTTCGATCTTGGGTCTTGAAAAGGGAGGCCTCAGCGGATGGCTTCGGCCGAGTAAAGGAGACCAAGCCTTCACTCGGTCGGATGCGCATCGAGACCACCGGCAATTGTTAGCGATGGGGTCGGTTCAAGCCGAAAAACTGAAGTCGCGGTCGCGTCGAGAAGCCAATGCACTTGCAGGAATTTTCCGGGCCGAGCCGGATCGGTAAGAAACCAGCCGGGGTTTCCGGTGTGATCGCGGCCCAAGCGAGCTCCCGGCAACGGGGGATGCAAAGCAGACGGGAACTGCGAGAGTATTCCTTCGGAGCCATCGCGCTGGACATTGGAGGCGAGCTTCTTCATTGGCTTAAAACTCCTCGTGGTTGAGACGGTTCACGTAGTATTGCCGGACGGTAAATGGACGGAGTCCCCGCAACTGCCAGCAAACAGTGGCAGCCGCGAGGTTGAAATACAGTGCTTTGCCAGATTGCGGATCAGGCCGCCATCGACTGACAGGTTTCTGCGCAGCGATTGCATCGTTCCGCGCAGGCCTTCATCACGGGGTCGTCACCCATGGCCAAGCAGGCCCTGGCGCACTCTCGACAAATCGCCGCGCAGGCTCCGCAAGTGTGAGCGTGGACCGACGCACCGTGCAGCATTGCGTTGGCGCTGGTCTGGCAGATATCGGCGCAAGTCAGCATCAAGGCAATATGGTCGGGCTTGGCATGGTCTCCGCCTTTCTGCAGGCAGTGCTTTACGGTTTCCAGACAGCTGCGGTGGCAATCCAGGCAGTTGCTGATGCAGCTCGCCATGGCGGAATCGTGTTGCTTGTTCATCGGACACTCCTTGTCATTGATCTCGCCGCGGGATTGCAGCGACATCGGTTTCGCGTCCAAGACGATGGGCGCGGTCAATCACGGCTCGACTGAGCCGCGGGTTTGAAGGGCGGCATGCGCCCCTCGCACCTTGTGAAGTCATCAGCATCACGTCGCGGGTGCCGATGACCAATGAATGTGGGTAATCCGCCAGCCCTCGGATGTCTTACGCAACAGTGTGGTTTCCGTACTGATCAAATCGATGTCGTGGCCCTTTGAAGATTTGCCGCGCACGCGCGTTTCAGAGTTGACCCAAGCGCTGTCTCCACTTTCGCCTGCGTCCCGTTTGATTAATTCGATCCGAGCGGTCTTGAGAAACGCGATGTCGGCGGGCATATGCCGCGCTTGGTATTCGTCGCGTGATCGCTCCACTTCGCCGCCTTCGTAGATGACGACATCCGGCGCGAGCCAGGCAGCAGCCCCTGCCGCATCGCCCGACTTCAGAGCGGTCTGGAAGGCCGTCACGGCATCGCTCGCCGTTCGAGCCGCCGGCGTCTCGTTGGCGTGCGCCATACCGGGCATTGCCATTCCGGCGTGGTCATCCGAAGTGACCGCTGCCGCGGGCGTCGAGCCGGATTCGCCCATGTCCATACCGTCGTGATCCATTCCGCCCTCGGTGCGAGCGGTTAGGATCTGATACTGGGCAGGCGTCAGCGTCGGCAGCTTCTGCAGAAACGCCACCATCGCCCAGATGCGAGCGTCGTCGTGCGTCGGCCCCCAGGCAGGCATTGCCGAGGCCTTGATGCCGTGCTTGATGATCCAAAATTGGCGCGCGGCGCTGGCCTTGACGTCGCCATGATCGTGGCCGGCGTGCTCTTCCGGCGCAATTGCGAGATTCGGCGGCTGCGGATAGAGGCCCATCGACATGTCGGAGCTTTTCTTGCCCGGCTTCAAATGGCAGCCCGCGCACATGTCGTTGTAGTCCGCGCCTCCCGCCAGCAGCAGCTCCGAACTGTTCAGATCGGGCACCTCGATATCGTCGGTGCGCTGGGCGATCGATCGCTCACGCAAGGTTTCCAGCGCCCAGAACACGGCTTTGGTGTGATGGGCATCCGCCCCCATCGGGTAGACGCCGGAATAGATGAAGGCGAGGCCGCCCAGCAACCCGACGAGCACGACGACCATCACGATTTTGATTGTTTTCATGGAAAGACTGTCTCGACCTCAACCGCCGTGCGGGGAGTGGTCCATGCCGGGCATATCGGGCATGGGGGTGGCTGCAGGGGGTGCTTTGGCACCAGTCGCTGTGCTGCCATAAGGATTACGTCTCGGCGGGTCGCCGAACTTCGGATCGAGACTCACGCGCCGCGCGATGGTGCCTTTGGGATGCCGATACCAGCCGGGATCACGGTAGTCGCCAACAGCCAAGCCTTCGCGCACCTTGACCACCGTGAACATCCCGCCCATTTCGATCGGACCGTATAGGCCTTCGCCCATCATCATCGGCAGCGTGTTGTCGGGCCCGGCGAGGCCCATTGCGACGTGTCCTGCGTGCTCGGCCATGCCGCTTTTGCCCATCGCCATGTAGCCCGGCAGCATCGCGCGGACCTTGGATTCGACGCCCGTCTGGTCGACGCCGGCGACGTTCGGGATGCCGTGGCCCATCGCGTTCATCGTGTGATGGGCCATGTGGCAATGCAGCGCCCAGTCGCCGGGCTCCGTCGGCACAAATTCGAAGTCGCGCATCTGGCCGACGCCAACGATCTCAGTGACCTCGCGCCGCCATTGTTCCCTGGGCCAGCGCCCGCCATCGCTGCCGGTCACCCAGAACGGATTGCTGTGCAGGTGGATCGGGTGATTCCACATCGAGAGGTTGCCGATGCGGATGCGGATGCGCTCGCCCATGCCCGCCACCAGGTGCTCGGTGGCAGGAAAGACTTTCGAATTGAAGGTCCACAGATCGAAGTCCTGCATGATCGAGGGATCGGGCCGATAGGTGCCCGGGTGCAGCGCCCAGTTGTGCAGCAGGAACGCGTAGTCTCGATCGATACGCGTTGCTTCGCCGGCCTTCGGGTGGATGATGAAGAGCCCCATCATCCCGAACGCCATCTGCGTCATTTCGTCGGCATGCGGGTGATACATGTGCGAGCCGTGCTGCTTGAGCGTGAACTCGTAGACGAAGGTCTCGCCGGGTTTGATGTGCGGCTGGTTGAGGCCGCCGACGCCGTCGTAGCCATTGGGAAGATCAATGCCGTGCCAATGCACCGTCGTCGCCTCACCCAGGGCATTGGTGACGAAGATGCGCACGTGATCACCTTCTACGGCTTCGATGGTCGGGCCCGGGGTCGTGCCGTTATATCCCCAACATTTCGCGCGGGAGCCGGGCGCGAACTCGTGCTCGATTTCCTCCGCCACCAGATGAAATTCTTTGACGCCGCCGTTGAGCTTGTAAGGCAGCGTCCAGCCATTGAGGGTGCGCACCGGCACGTAACCCTGTGCGGTGCGCTTCAACGCTGCGGGCGGTGCCAGTTCGGCGGGCGGCGGCGTGGGTTTGGCGGTGTCCGGCATCTTCATGTCGGCCATCTGAGCCGGCGACATGTTGCTCATGTCGTGGCCTTCATGCTGCGCGCGGGCGCCGGTGGCGACACCGGCCAGAAGGCCGGCGCCGCCCACGCTCATTGCCTGCAACAAATCTCGTCTTGAGACCATCAGTGGCCCCCGTGATCATCGGCGGGCTTCGGGGCACCCATGCCCTCCATTCCCTTCATGCCTTTCATGTTCTTCATGTCGCCGGCCGGCATTGGTTTCTTGGCGCACTTGTCATGCATGGCCTTCATCACGGGATCGTTCATATCCATCTTCGACATGTCCATCGATGCGCAATCGGGACCGGCCTTGGCCGCCGCAGCTTCCTTCTCGTGCTCCTTGGGATCGTGTGCCAGGGCGCCTTGGGCCGTGAACAGGAAGGCGGCAATCAGGGTGGTACGGGTGAGACTCTTCATGGTGCGACTCCGGCAAATGGACGCGACGCGTCCGGGTGGGGGTTGATCAATGTGCATGGCGTTCTTCCTGAATAGCAGGCTGTTCGGGGGCTTGTTTCGGATCGCTCTTCGGGGGCGAGTCGTGTTGCATGTCGGGCATCGCATGACCGCCTTGCGGTTTGGCAGGCGCCCTGGATTTCGGAGCGCTCATGTCCATTCCGGGCATGTCGTCCATCGGCATGCTTTTCATGTCGTGCGCCGCCGGTGGCTTGCTCGATTGGGAGCGAGGCGCCGGCATTGTTTGGTTGCCTTTTGACTCCATGCCTTTCATCGGTGGCATATCCTTTGGCGGGCCGCCGCTGTCTTGCATGTCCATGCCCGGCATATCGCCCATCGGCATGCTCATGCCGCCCATGGAACCACCGTGCTGACCGTGGCTCATCCCGCCGCCGCCTTTGGGCTTGGTCAGCTCTTTCGGGTCGAGCGTGGCTTTGACTTGCTGCTGGCTGCTGGGCAGTCGCTGGCCCACGGCTCGCGTGAGTGCGGTGCGCGCAGTCCAATAATCCTGTACTGCTTCCAGATAGCCAGCGTAAGCGTCGTATTCCTGCTGTTTGGCGACCAGAATGTCGAACACGCCGATCAGCATGTAGTTGACCTCAAGCTGCATCTGCGCCACGACCGCTTCCCGCTGGGGAATCAGCGCGTTGCGATAGCGTTCAATACGAGCACGAGCAAATTCGACTTTCGCGCTGGCGAGCTTGATGTCATTGCCGCTGTCGATGACCAGCGAGTCAAGTTCGGCTTCGGCCTGATCGAGCGCTGCCTGCGCAGCGGCAACCCGTCCGCCGCCCCAATTGAACAGCGGCAGCTCGAACTGCAGCGTCGGCCCGACGTTGATGGCGCCGTCGTAATCCTTCTCCCGCTCCACACCGATTTCGACGTTGTTGAGGAATCGGGTATGGCGTTGCAATCCGAAGCGGGCCGACAGGGCTTCGGCGTTCTTGCGTGCGGCGGCCACGTCCAGTCGGGACTTTGCGCCGAGCTGCTGAAGGCTGGTCAGGTCGTCCTCGTTATCAAGTGGCTCCGCGAGGCGCGCATCGAGTTGCCAGGTGTCCTGTTCTGCGGTCAGGCCCATCATCCGGTTGATGGCAGTGCGGGCTTCGACCGCAGCCGCAGCGGCCGAGAGGGCGTCGAGTTGAGCTTGACTGGCGGCAGCCTGCTCTGAGGCGAGTTCTCGCTTGCTGATGTTGCCGGCGTCGAAGAAGCGTTGGGCCAGATCGGCCGAACTTTGCGCCGACTCCGCCACCGTCTGACGCATCTGCGCGATCTGATTGGCCCCGACGGCCTCGTAATAGGCTGCCTCGACATCTGCAGCCAGATTCACCGACGCTGATGCGACCGAGAGCTTGGCGGCTTCGAATTGAGCGCCCGCGTAACGCGAATTTGCCGGAATAAAAAGTAGATTGACGAAATTAAAGGCAATGCCCAGCGTGAGCTGCGCATTCGCTGCGGCCGGATCGCCGGCGTGTAGACGCGAGGCGGAGAACACCGGGTTGGCGAGTCGGCCTGCCTCATAAACATCGGCGGCGGCCAAACCCAGTCGAGCGGTTTCCCGTCGAACCGCCGGACTGTTGACCAGCGCGATCTGCACCGCGGCTTCTGGGGTCAGCGGCTGGCCGACCAACTGGCCGGTGAAAGCGGCCGTATCGGGCGGTTGTGGCAGGGCCCGCCCGCGGTCGGCGGCGTACTGCGCGGTTTGCGAACGGCCCCAATCGGGTGGGACCGATGCGCAACCGGTCAAGGTCGCCAGTGCAAACGCACCGGGCGCAATCCATCTGTTTGAAAACACGAAACCTCCAAGCCATCCTGATCCGGATGCGCGCGAAAGCGCGTCCGATATTTGAGACCTGCGGACAGGGGCACGCCCTGCCGCTAACGCGGCTTCAAATCAAGAAATACTTGGAGGTCGAAAAAGGTCGAGTCCGTGAGCTGTAGAAACCGCCACTGACTGAGAATTCACGGCGGGGGTGAAGTGGTAAAACGTGAAGACGGCTGGCTGACTGCTAACGCCGGCATAGCAAGACACCGTACATTGACCGGCGCAGGAACACCCGGCGGCGCAGCCACAAATCGAGATACCGCCAGCTTTGCCGGCGATAGATTTGCCGTTGGACGACATGACCATGCCGGCGCGATGTCCGACGTGCATCGAATGATCGACCGGAGAGGCGGACGCCATCTTCATCATGTGGCCGCTCATTACATGCCGAGTGACCGACGCCTGTTGCCCGGGGTGCTTGCACCGAACGTCCGACACGCTCGCGACCGCCTGAAAGCACAGCATCCAGGCAAGCAGCAAAGCGAACAGGGGGCGGAGTCGGTTCATCAAGTCGCAGTTTGTAGTCTGTTGCAAGACCGGTTGCAAGCGATATTAGTTCCAAAAGTGCTTACGACAGATGAATCGGAGGAGTGAACATCATTCGCAATCGCCGCCGGCTTTGACCACGCGCGTTCAATCCGCTTGACTCTGGACCATGGTCCAGCCTTTACAGTGGGTCCAGCAGGGTCCTGATCGGAGGCGAAGCGTGGAAAATCTCAGCATTGGCAAAGTTGCGCAGCAGGCGGAAATGTCTATCGACACCATCCGCTATTACGAACGCGCCGGCCTGATTCCGGCGCCGGCCCGCCGTGATTCCGGCTATCGCAACTACGGCCCGGATGTCGTCAAACGTCTGCAATTCATCCGCCGCGCGAAGGATCTGGGATTCACGCTCAGCGAGATCGGCGAATTGCTCGCGCTGTCTTCGCATGCCGACGACGACATGGGCGCTATGAAGGTTGCCGCACAGACAAAGCTGGCCGTCGTAGAGCAGAAGATTCGCGAGCTGCAGCAGATTCGCAAAGGTCTGACCGCGCTGGTAGCAGCCTGCCCGGGTCATGGCGCGCGATCTGAATGTCCCATCGTGAACGCTTTGAATCAGGAGTTTTCGTCATGAGCAGCTGCTGCAGCCATTCAAGCAAGCCGCAGAACGAAGGCTCTGCAAAGCCGGCACCTGCATCCGTCCCGATGGTGTTTCAACCCGAGGGCGTGCCAAAGAAACCCCAGTCTTGCTGCTCGAAAGATTCGTCTGCGATCGCTGTGCCCGATACGACGAAGCACCCGCACCATCACGATTCCGCCGGTCATCAATCGGCGGACGCTGCTGCTTCGGGTCAGGAGAAGGACCCGGTCTGCGGTATGTCCGTCAATCCGCAGACGGCGCGCTCACACACGCATGCCGGACACATCTACTACTTTTGCAGCCAGGGTTGTCAGACAAAATTTGCGGCGGAACCCGCCAAGTATCTGGAACCCGTAAAGGCAGCAGCGATCGAACCGTCCAAGGGGACGATCTACACCTGTCCAATGCACCCTGAGATTCGTCAGGACCATCCGGGAAGCTGCCCAAAGTGCGGTATGGCGCTGGAACCTGCCATGCCGAGCCTCGACGCGGACGACAATCCCGAGCTGCGCGATTTCACCCTTCGTTTCTGGTGGACGCTGCCGCTGTCGATGATCGTGATGGCGCTGGCCATGGTGGGCCACCGGCTGGGCTTGATGAGCATGGCCACACAGTCATGGGTCGAGCTGGTGCTGGCAACGCCGGTTGTGCTGTGGGCAGGCTGGCCCTTCCTCGAACGAGGGGTGCAGTCCATCGGTCACCGCAGTCCGAACATGTTCACGCTGATCGGACTGGGGGTGTCGTCGGCTTACGGCTACAGCATCGTCGCAACGATCGCGCCGGGTATCTTTCCTGCAGCTTTCGCCGCACACGGCCGTATCGGCGTCTACTTCGAGGCGGCGGCCGTCATCGTATCGCTGACCTTGCTGGGCCAGATTCTCGAACTGAAAGCACGCTCGCAGACCTCGGCTGCGATCCGCTCCCTGCTGGGGCTGGCGCCCAAGACCGCGCGACGACTGCGCGACGATGGCAGTGAAGAAGATGTGCCGCTCGATCAGGTCGGCATCGGTGATCGGTTGAGGGTAAGGCCAGGCGAAAAGGTGCCGATCGATGGCGTCGTGCTTGAAGGTGAAAGCCACGTCGATGAGTCCATGCTCACCGGCGAACCGGTGCCGGTCCATCGCAAGCCCGGCGACGCGGTCATCGGCGCCACGCTCAACGGCAATGGCAGCCTGATCATCCGGGCCGAGAAGGTCGGTGACGGCACGCTGCTATCGCAGATCGTGCAGATGGTTGCGCAAGCGCAGCGCACCAGGGCGCCGATGCAGCGCATGGCCGACGCGGTGAGCTTCTGGTTTGTGCTCGGCGTGATTGGCATCGCGCTGACGACGCTGCTGGTCTGGGGCGTGTTCGGTCCGGAACCCTCGTGGGTCTATGGCTTCATCAACGCTGTTGCCGTGCTGATCATCGCGTGCCCTTGCGCGCTGGGCCTTGCGACGCCGATGTCAATCATGGTCGCCACTGGGCGTGCGGCCAACTCCGGCGTGCTGTTTCGAGATGCGGCGGCCATCGAGACTCTGCGCCGGATCGATACGCTAATCGTCGACAAGACCGGCACGCTGACGCAAGGCGCCCCGGCGTTTCACAGCGTCCAGGCCGTTGAAGGCTTCACCGGCGACCAGCTGTTGCAGTTGGCGGCCAGTCTCGATCAAGGCAGCGAACATCCGCTTGCGGCGGCGATCGTCGCCGAGGCGCGAAAGAAGGGTATTGCCTTGTCGCCCGTGCATGGGTTCGAGTCGGTCACCGGCATCGGCGTGCGCGGCGTAGTGGACGGCCATGCGCTGGCGCTCGGCAACACGCTGCTGATGCAGGACAGCGGTGCCGATACGGCGTCGCTGACCACCGCTGCGGAGGCTTTGCGGAAGGACGGTGCCAGCGTGATGCTTCTGGCCGTCGAAGGCCGATTTGCGGGCCTGGTGGCGGTTTCCGATCCCATCAAGTCCTCTACACCGGAAGCCCTGCAAGCCTTGCGGGCTCTGGGCATTGAGGTGGTGATGGCCACCGGGGATGGCGTCACGACGGCGCGCGCGGTTGCGCAGCAGTTGGGTATCACCGAGTTCTATGGCGAAATTCGTCCTGAAGGCAAGGCCAAACTCGTGGCCGACTTCAAGGCAAAAGGGCGGCGTGTGGCGATGGCTGGCGACGGCATCAACGATGCTCCCGCTCTGGCTGGTGCCGACGTGGGCATCGCGATGGGCACTGGGACCGACGTCGCTATGAACAGTGCGCATGTCACGCTGGTGAAAGGTGACCTGTTGGGAATCGTGCGGGCGATTGACATCTCGCAAGCCACGGTTCGCAACATGAAACAGAACCTGGGTTTCGCGCTGCTCTATAACAGCCTGGGCGTACCGATCGCCGCTGGCCTGCTGTATCCGCTGTTCGGCATCCTGCTGTCACCGATGCTGGCGGCGCTGGCGATGAGCCTGAGTTCGGCGTCTGTGGTCGGTAATGCGCTGCGGCTGCGGCGGGCGCCCTCAACCACCAACGCACTTGGCGACCCGTTGGTCTTGGGCGGCGACCAAGTCAGCTGAAGTCCCGTTGCTGAACAGCCCTGCAAGGATCAATTAATTCTCGTACCTACAAGGTGGTCGCCCGAGCAGATAGGTCTACCATCTGGTTGACGGGACGGCTCTCGTCCTTTCTTTCCGAATAGCGGTCGACCAACTGCGTTGCATATGGCCGCATCAGTACGGTAACGCGGACCAGTTCTTCCATGACGTCGACGATCCGGTCGTAGTACGCAGACGGTTTCATGCGGCCGGCAGCGTCAAACTCCTCGAACGCCTTGGCAACGCTGGACTGATTCGGGATCGTGAACATCCTCATCCAGCGGCCCAGAAGGCGCAGCGTGTTCACGGCGTTGAAGGACTGCGAGCCGCCGGAGACCTGCATGACCGCCAGCGTCCGCCCCTGCGTCGGACGCATGCCGCCCATGTTCAGTGGCAGATGATCGATCTGAGCCTTCATCAGGCCGGTGATCTGGCCGTGGCGCTCGGGGCTGCACCAGACGTGACCTTCAGACCACATCGAAAGCTCGCGCAGTTCCTTGATGGCCGGATGGTCGTCACCCGGAACCTGATCCGGCAGTGGGAGATCGGAAGGGTCGAAGATGCGGGTTTCGGCGCCGAAGTAGCGCAGTAGCCGCGCCGCTTCTTCCGTTGCGTGGCGCGAGAAGGAACGCGTCCGCAGGGAGCCGTACAGCAGCAGGATTCGGGGCGGTGGATCGAGTGCCCCCAGCCCCGCCGCCGGGCGCTGATGGACGAACGCCGGGTCCAGCGCCGGTAGATGGTCCGGGGCCGGCAGCTCGCGAACGCGCGTCATGCCGGCTTCCCGGAGGCGATCCGCTGGCCGTGTTCATCCACAACGCGCTCGCCGTCTTCCTTCGTGAAGGCTCCGCGCTGCGCGAGCGGCAGCAGATCGAGCACGAATTCGGACGGACGGCACAGCCGCACGCTGACGGGCGAAACGACGATGGGCCGATTGATCAGAATCGGATGCTCCAGCATGGCGTCGAGCAACCGTTCTTCAGTTACGCCCGCATCTTCGAGCCCGAGCTCGGAAACCTGCTTCTCCTTGGCGCGCAACAGTTCGCGCGCCGTGATGCCCATGCGCGCCAGCAGCGATTCCAGCATGGCCCGGTTCGGCGGCGTTTTCAGGTATTCGATGACGTGCGGCTCGATGCCCGCATTGCGGATCATCGCCAGCGTATTGCGCGACGTGCCGCAGGCCGGGTTGTGGTAGATCACGATGTCGATGGTCATGGGATCAGGCAGCAGCGGTTTCGGAATAGCGGGTGCGCTTCAACCACAGCGCGACGTGGACCAGCGCCAGCAATACCGGCACCTCGACCAGCGGGCCGATCACGGTGGCGAAGGCGACCGGCGATGCGAGCCCGAACGCCGCGATGGCGACCGCGATTGCCAGCTCGAAGTTGTTGCTGGCGGCCGTGAAGGCGATAGCTGTAGTCCGCGGGTAGTCGGCTTGGATCATCCGTCCCATCGCGAAGCTGACGGCGAACATGATCAGGAAGTAGATCGCCAGCGGCACGGCGATGCGCAATGCGTCCAGTGGCAGCGCCACGAGCTGATCGCCCCTGAGGCTGAACATCGCCACGATCGTAAACAGCAGCGCGATCAGCGTCAGTGGCCCGATCTTCGGCAGGAAGCGCGACTCGTACCACGCTGCGCCCTTGGCCTTGAGCAGGATGCGACGCGTCAAAAAGCCCGCAAGGAAAGGGATCCCGAGATAGATCAGCACCGCCTTGGCGACGACCCAGAAGCCGACCTCAACGATCTGACCTTCCAGCCCGAACCACGGCGGCAGTACCGTCAGGAACAGCCATGCGTAGGCACTGAAGAAGACGATCTGGAAGATCGAGTTGAAGGCGACGAGCCCGGCCACGTACTGGCTGCTGCCACAGGCGAGCTGGTTCCATACCAGCACCATCGCGATGCAGCGCGCCAAGCCGATCAGGATCAGGCCGGTCATGTAGGCGGGTTGGTCGCGCAGGAATAGCACGGCGAGTCCGAACATCAGCAGCGGACCGATCACCCAGTTCTGGATCAGCGACAGTAGCAAGATGCGGCGATCCTTGAAGACCTCGGGCAGTTCCTCGTAACGCACCTTCGCCAGTGGCGGGTACATCATCACGATCAGGCCGATGGCGATGGGCAGATTGGTGCTGCCGATCGACAAGCGGTCGAGCTGCTGCGGCAATCCGCCGACCGTGGTCGCCAGCACGATGCCGGCGCCCATCGCGAGGAAAATCCAGAGTGTCAGGTAGCGGTCTAGGAAGCCCAAGCGGGCCGGTGCGGTTTCCACGATCATTCCTTGCCGATCTCTTTGATCCGGTGCTGCAAGGCAAGCCGGTCGAGCTTGTCGAACGGCAGGCTGGCGAAGATTTCGATCCGGCGGCGCAGCACCATGAAGGTGTCGGCGAAGGCCCGGCGAATCTCCTCCGGCGTGCCGGTCACCGCGGCCGGGTCGGGCATGCCCCAATGCGCGGTCATCGGCTGGCCGGGCCAGTAGGGGCACTGCTCGCCCGCCGCCTGATCGCAGACCGTGAACACGAAGTCGAGCGGCGGTGCCCCCGGTTGCGCGAACTCATCCCAGCTCTTGCTGCGAAGGCCCGCCGTGTTGATGTGGCTACGCTCCAGCAGTTCGATGGCGTGCGGATTCACTTCGCCCTTGGGATGGCTGCCGGCGCTGTAGCCGACGAACTTGCCGCTGCTAATGGCGAGGTTGTTGGTGGCGGCTTCGGCGAGGATCGATCGGGCGGAGTTGCCGGTGCAGAGGAACAGCACGTTGTAGGGACGGTGGCTCATAGGGTCTTGCTCATGAACGTCGAAGAGGACGGGCACAGACCGCTGAACTGCGGCGTGCCGGTGATGGATGGAGGCGCGTCGGCACGCGCCGTGATCCAGTAGCCGCGCTTTTCGAAATAGGCGCCGGCCGTCGTGGTCAGCAGGTACAGGGAGCGAATGCGGAGCTGCACTGCCAGAGCCTCGGCCGCCGCCGTCAGGCGACCGCCCAAGCCTCGATCTCGCGCGGCGTCCGCAACGACCAGCGAGCGCAGCAGGCCAACATCGCCGTACCGCTTGATGCCGACACTGCCGATGACCGCGGCGTTCAGCCGGGCGATCAGGAAGCCATCGAGCCGACCGGCATCAAGGTCTTCCGTGGGCAGCTTTGCGGCTTCGAGTAAACGGCAGAGCGCGCCGAAGTCGGGCGCCGTTGCCGGCTCGATGCGAATCTCAGCCACAACAGGCGCTCTGGACCTTGACCGGGATCGGACCGAGCTTCGGCGCGCAGCAGCCGCTGGCCTGCTCGGCCTTCACTGCGGGTGCGCCGAACACCGGAATGTCGCCCAGCGTGTGGAAGGTTTCCCATGCGATGCCCTGCGGGTCTTCGATCCAGTGCTTGTCGGACTTCGCGTAGCAGCAGGCAGCGCCCAGTTCCTCGACGGCGGCGATGTCGGCCTTCTGCGCCTGTTCGCGCAGCTGCGTCAGCTCCTCGTCCGAATCGACTTGGAAGCCGAGGTGATTGAGGCCCGCCTTGCCTTCGCGGGTCGAGATTGCGAAGTTGATGCGCGGATCGTCGAGCATCCACTTGGCGTAATCGGTCTTCGTGACGCTCGGCTCGGCACCGAACAGCTTCGAGTAGAAACCAACGCTCTGCGACAGGTCGGTCACCGAGACGTGGACGTGGAATCGCTTCATGGTCAGCACTCCTTGCAGGTCGCTGGGGTTGTGCGATCAGCCGGGACTGCGCTGCCCACGCAGCAGTTTTCAGTCAGGTACTCCAACAGCCCGTTCATGGCCTTGAAGTCCGGGGCGTAATAGATAAAGCGGCCTTCCTGCCGGGACTTGAGCAGGCCCGCATTGCTCAGCTCCTTGAGGTGGAAGGACAGCGTGTTCGGGGCCACGCCGAGGCGTTCGGCGATCTCGCCCGCGGGCATGCCGTCCGGCCCTTTCTGGACGAGCAAGCGGAACACGGACAGGCGGGAAGCTTGGGCCAGCGCGGCGAGGCGCGTGACGGCAGTATCGATCTTCATGCTTCGAAGACTATCGAAGCGACAATATCGTGTCAATCATCGTTGAATTGTCGAATCGATAGCGAAATAAGCGAATGTGCTTTCCGGCATCGTGATTCGCTTACAAAGAGTTTGTGCCGACGACCTTGAGCCGAGTCGGACCTTCAACCAGCAGCGAAGAGCGGAAACGATCCAGCGGGAAGCGGAAGGTGCCGCGGAAATTGATGCTGGCGTAACGGACCGGACTGATGTGGCGCAGCACATCGTCGTTAATGGTCACTCCGCGCGCGGCGATAGCCTTGATCGCCCCCTGCATCCTCTGCGCATTCCATGCGATGACTAGATTCGACAGGAAGGTGAGCGCCGCCGAGATGGCGACCAACTCGTCAGGTCGGCGCCCCCGATCATGTCGAACGGTGCCCAGATGGATCGCATGCTGAAGAGTGTGGACAGACTCACCGCGATTCAGGACACGATGAATCTCGCGACGGAAAACAGGGTTCGTGAAGTAGTCGCACAGGTAGATCGTGCGCAGCAACCGGCCTAGTTGCTTGGCAGCACGGTAAATGGGATCGCCTTGAGCTGCCGAGCCGAAGCGCTGCAGCGCTGTAACGGCGCTGACGGTTCCGTTGTTGATGGAGGCCAGAACGCGCACGAGGTCGTCCCAATGGGACCGAACGAAGTCGAGGTTCAAGGTCTGATCGACGACGCTCGAAATATTTTCCGGTACCGCCATATCGCGAGGCACCGTCAGCCGACGCTCTCTCAGGTTGCGCAGGCGGGGGCAAAGATCAAAGCCCAGTCCATGTGAGATCGCCATGCCGACATCAGTGTAGCCGTGCGTATCGACGGCCAGCCGCTTGAGATCGAATTCGGTTTGCCTGACGACGCCTTCGATCGCAACACCGACTTGGCGTTCGCCGAGCACGATGGGCTGGTGATGAATGATCGGCCAGCGGTCGGAGACGTGCGTATACATGCCGACGGAGGGCGTCTGGCGCCGCGGGTCGATTCGCGCGTTCCAGAGGTGGCGTGATGTGGTCAGGCTCATCATGTCGGACGACGCCGATTTGTCGTCACCGTAAAGCGCCATGATCGGCAGCTGCTTCATGTAGTTGACCAACTGCTGATTGGCGCGATCGATCGCGCTCTCGAACTCCAGCGACTTCATCGCACCGGACACGTCGGCCGTGCTCAGCTCGGTCATCATCAGAGAAATGCCCGAGGCCGTCATATCGGTGCCGTGCCCAACCAGACCGGCATACGACAACAACAGATCGCGATCGCTTCGCGGAAGACGGCCGAGCAGTTCCTTGGAGAAACGGACATGCACATCCATTTCCAGAAGCAGCTCCGGAAACTGGATCGTGCCGATTTCGTCGTCGATAAGATTGCGTGCAGCGATGACTTCTGGTGAATCAGGCTCGGCTTCGAGCCGATCGAGGCTGATGTCGTCGTCCTTGATGTCCAGCAGTCCTTCGGCCTGCGCTTTGGCGACGGCTTTGAGGCCTCGTTCGGCAGCTTTGATCAACGGATCAAGATAGCGATCCACATCCATCGGCAGGCGCAGCAGATCGTAATGCCGTTTCCGCTGGCGCTCCCAGGCTTCAGCAGGAATCAGCAGGTGATCGCGATCCCGATAGGTATCGCTGTAGTCCACCCAAACACTTCCACGTCGAAAGCCCTTGCGGAGTTCCAGAAGCGTCGACATTTCGAATGCGCGCAGGGCACGCTGCCGGTCTTTGTCGTCGATCAGCGACTTCCACGTCTCGGGGCATTGGTAGTCACCCTCGGGTAGCTCGGTCATCTGCTTGGAGTACAGATCGCAAAGCACTCCGAGGCCGCTCATGGCGCGGTCGTTTTCGACACCCTTGACGTCGAGCTGGCTCAGCCGGCGTAGCAAGGGGCGCACATTCTTCGCGCTGTCGGAGAGTTCCGAACGAACGGCGGCCGATCGAGTCGGGAATACCTGCACGCCAAAAGAGCCATGAATTTCGACGATCTTTTTGCGTACCGCCTCTGCGTCCAGCTCCTGATTGTTCGCCAAGTCGAAGATTTGGGTCAGCGCCTCCCGGAAGGTCATGACGGCCGCCGCATCCGCTTTCTTGACCTTCTCGTGCGCCCGACTCACGGTGTCCGATGCGACTTTGCCGCTGAGCTGGATGACCGTGTCGGTGGCTTGGCTGAGGCTGAGCTTCAGAAAGGAAATCAGCTGAAGCGCCTGTGTGACAGGAGCCAGGCGCTTGAACCGCGACGGGCTGCGGTGCTGCATTGAACGTGAAAAATCCTGCAGCCGCTCGGTCGGCACTCCCTGTAACTTGATCTTATTGACGCCCAGTTCCGTGAGAAAATCGATCTTCTCGAAAATGGCCTTGAGATTATTGGGCGAGCGGCGCTTCGGCGACTTCTGCAGCCATTCGAGAACGGTACGTCCGTCCTTGCGATTCGACAGCAGGGTGTCGGTCCACTGCTGACGTTGTTCTTCGGTTGTCTCGGCGCAGATCGCGACATAGATCGATTGCTCGGTGTCCTTGGAAGCCCGGACACAAATCTCGCGTAACGTCGATAACGCCGGGATGACCAGCTTTCGGTCGTGGAGCCAAATCGCTGCGATGGAGATCAGGCGATCGATAGAGCCGGTGCCCTGACTCGCGGCGCGGACTGCGGCGAGCAGCATCCGCTCCTGGCGCTTCGTGTGACTGCTGAGATCAAGCCATTTGAAGACCAGAGCCTGATGTTCAAGGCGGGTATTGTCGCGCTTACTGTACAGCGCGCGAATTGAAGCAATGGTCGGCGCCGGCAGTTTGAACTGGTCCGCCACAAACTTCAGGAGGGGACGAGGCAGGACCTTGAAGGTGTTCAAACCTCGACCGGACATCCGGACGAAGCCGAGCTGGAGTGCAATGGCAAGGCGGAACTTGGGCCGAACCTCGCCAGTGATCGTGGCCACATCACGCTTACTAAGCCGGAAGAACTGCTCCATTTCCGGATCGGAGAGTTCTTCGGGAAGTTCGCTGATACCTAGGAAGCGTTCCTTCCATTGCGCCATCTGAAGCTCCCCGGAAAAGTCCCTGGCCCGAGGCTAACACTGCGTCCTGTGCAACGGTTTACCGAACTGAAATACCATAAACCATTGATTTATCTTGATATTGTCGAAAAACGCCAGCTAAGTGTTTGATTTATAAGCATCTGCTAACGTGTGTTTTTCCGCCATGGGTCAGATGACCCCAAGTAGAATGGCGGGCTGTGAGCACCCGCACCCAGATGACACCCTTGCGAGCCATGCGCGCAGCCCGACTGCGACTCCGTCTTGGGCCTCCGATCCCGAGGCCGCATCGATGACGGCTGCCAACGGCACCTTCGCCCCTCTGAGCGTTCCGAACTACCGCAACATCTGGCTCGCGAGCATGGTGGCCAACACCGGCAGCCTGATCCAGATCGTCGGCTCGGCCTGGCTGATGGCCGAAATGTCGACGCCTGACCGTGTCGCCCTCGTCCAGACCGCCACCTTCCTGCCGATGGCCCTGTTCGCGATCCTGGCCGGGGCGATCTCGGACATGTACGACCGGCGCAAGGTGCAGATCGCCGCGCTCGCCGTCTCGCTGGCCGGGGCGACGCTGATGACGCTGGCCTCGATACTCGGCTGGATGACGCCCACGGCGCTGCTCGGCTTCTGCTTTCTGATCGGCACCGGCACCGCGTTCTTCGGTCCGGCCTGGCAGTCGTCGGTCGGCGAGCAGGTGCCGCGCGATCTGCTGCCGCAGGCGGTGGGACTCAACGGCGTCAGTTACAACGTCGCCCGCAGCCTCGGCCCGGCCCTAGGCGGCGTCCTCGTCGCCGCGCTCGGGGCGACCTTCGCATTCGGCGTCAACGCGCTGTGCTTCCTTCCGATCCTGTTCGCACTGAGCCGTTGGAAGCGCGTGGTCGAAGTGTCGCGCCTGCCGCCCGAAGGGCTGTTGCGCTCGGTGCATTCGGGCCTGCGCTACATCGTCCACATGCAGCCGGTACGGCAAGCCGTGCTGCGCGGCTTCCTGGTCTGCTTCATCGGCTCGGCCCTGCAGGCGCTGATGCCGCTGATGGCGCGCGATCTGCTCGGCGGCGGCGCGCAGACCTACGGCATCCTGCTCGGCTGCTTCGGCGTCGGCGCGGTATCGGGCATCTTCGTGCTGCAACCGCTGCGCTCGCGCTTCGGCAACGAGCTCGTGGTGCGCGGTGGCTGCTGCGCGCTCGGGATTTGCCTGGCGCTGCTGTCGATGAGCGGCAACATGCTGCTGAGCTGCGTGATCCTGTTCGTGGCCGGCATCAGCTGGATGGTGCTCGTCACCGTCATCGGCATCGCCCTGCAGCTGTTCGTTCCGCGCTGGGTGGTCGGCCGGGCGGTCGCCACGCTGCATGCCTCGGTCGCGCTCGGCGTCGCCTCGGGCTCTTATCTCTGGGGCCTGTTCACGCTCGACTTCGGCGTCGCCATGGCGATGCGCATCGCCGCCGTGCTGCTGGTGCTGTCTCCGTTGCTCGGTCTGATGCTGCGCATCGCCGACCGCAACGCCTCGCCCGAATCCGACGACAGCCAGCTCGCCGAGCCCGACGTCAAACTCGGCATCAGCGGCCGCAGCGGACCGATCAGCATCGAAGTGCAGTACCGCATCGCCCCAGACAAGGCGCGCGATTTCTACAATCTCATGCGCGAGATCCAGCGCATCCGCAATCGCAACGGCGCCTACGACTGGTCGCTCTCGCGCGAGATCGCCGACCCGTGGACCTGGTCGGAGCGCTATCGCTGCTCCACCTGGGACGATTACCTGCGCCTGCGCGGCCGCCGCACGCTCGAGGAAAGCGCGATCCAGCAGCGCGCCATCGAAATGCACATCGGCATCGAGCCGATCCGCATCCGCCGCTGGCTCGACCGCCCGTCGGGCTCGGTCCGCTGGCGCGAGGAAGTGCCGGATCGCGGCGATACGCAGCTGGTGGTGCCGAAGCCGTAAGGCGCGAGCGGGACGGTGGGTGGAGTTCTTTCGCCTCGCGCCTCACTCCGTTGGCCAGCGCAGCGGAAACTCCGACGTGCATGGCCCGAGCGGTGCCGCCGAGGGCTGGGCGCCGCGGCTGTAAAAGCAGCGGAAATTCGAGTTCGAGCCGGACCGCCGTCGTAGCTGATACGCTATACAAGACAGCTCTTGAGCTGTGGCACGGACGCCCCAGATTTCTGCCGACGCCCACTGCAGCCTTTGACACCGTGACTGACGACTCCGCCAGCACCAGCTCTCGCCGCGCCATGCTGTTCAAGGTCATCCTCGGCCCGGAGCGCTCCTTCTATTGGCTGGCTGCGATCTACAGCATCGCGACCTCGGTGCTGACCCTGGCGGTTCCGCTGTCGGTACAGGTGCTGATCGCCACGGTTTCGAATACCGCGCTGCTGCAGTCGGTGGTGGTGCTGGCGCTGATCCTGTGCGCGCTGCTCGGAATGTATGGCGCGCTGTACGTGGTGCAGGCCCATCTGATGGACCGTTTCGAGCGTCGCTTCTTCGCCCGATATACCGGGGAAATCGTGCTGCGCAGCGTGCACAGCGCGGTCGCCGCCGGCCGGCGCATGAACCGCGAGGAACTGGCCAACCGCTTTTTCGAGATCGTGACCGTCCAACGCAACGTGCCGATGCTGGTGCTCAACGGCTCGGCGATCCTGATGCAGGCCGTCGTCGGCATCATCGTGGTGTCGGCCTATCACCCGGCCTTCATGGTGTTCAGCGCGGTGCTGGTACTGATGGTCTGGCTGATCTGGGCGCTCTGGTCCAACCGCGCGATCGACAGCAAGGTCCGCGCCTCGAAAGCCAAGTTCAAGGTCGCCCATTGGCTCGAGGAACTGGCCCGCGTTCATCCCGCGTTCCAGTCGACGCGGACGATCCGCTACGCGACGCGCGAGGCCGGTTCGCTGATTGACCGCTACGAGAGCGCGCATCGCACGCACTTCGGGTACAAGCTCGCGCAAATCATCGGCTACTTCGGCTTGTACGCGGTGGCGAGCGCCGCGCTGCTCGGTGTCGGCGGCTGGCTGGTGATCATCAATCAGCTCACGCTGGGGCAGCTGGTGGCCGCCGAGCTGATCTTCGCGGCCGTGTTCGCCTCGCTGACCCGTCTGCCGGCCTTGCTCGACAGCTACTACGAGCTGTGCGCGGCGATCGACAAGCTCGGAGAGTTCCTCGAACTCGAACTGGAACACCCGGTGGACGGCGAGCCGCTGCCGAGCGGTGCCGCTGGCCTCAGACTCGATGCGGCGACGATCACCGTGGGCGACACCAAGGCGCGATTCACCTTCACCGTTCCGGCCGGCCGCAAGGTCTTCGTCAACTGCGACGACGACGAGTTGCGTGACGCCCTGCTGGCCGTGCTGCGCCGTCACCGGCCGCTGGAATCCGGCCGCGTGCAGTTCGGCCCCGCCGACATCGGCGACCTGCACCTGCATCGCCTGCGCGAGGCGATATTGGTCGTCGATTCCACCGAGCCTTTGGAACGCAGCATCGCCGAAAATCTCGGCCTCGGCGATCCGGCGATCACGCGCAGCGCGATGCGCGACGTGCTCGATGTGCTCGGCCTGTCATCCGCCATCGATCGCCTGCCGCACGGCCTCGATTCGGTGCTCGCCCGCAGCGGCGACCCGCTGACGCTGGAACAGACCCTGCTGCTGCGGATCGCCGCCGCGCTGCTCGACAAGCCGCGCCTATTGATCGTGACGCCGGTGGCGGATCGCCTGTCGCAGGCCTCGCGGCAGGCGGTGCTCGACGCCGTGCGGCGCCAGCCGGACCTGACCTATCTACAGTTCAGCCGCCGCGCAGACGTTGCGGGCTTCGACGCCGCACTGGATATCACCGCCACCGAACAGCGCTGGATCGACGATCCGCGCGGCTTGCCGCCGCCGACGCCAGCGCTGCGCGCCCTGCCCGATGCCAGCATGGGAGATGCGCGATGAGCAAGCTGCCGACCCGCGAATTCGACGCTGAGTACACCGCGGCATTCCGCTCACTCGATAAATTGAAGCCGCCGCGGCCGACGCGCGGCTTGGCCTGGCTGATCCTGGTCACGCTGCTGCTGCTGGCGGTGGTGCTGTCCGTCACGCCCTGGATCCAGACCGCGCAGGGCGTGGGGCAGATCATCTCGCTGGACCCGACCAATCGCGTGCAGTCGGTCACCGCCTCGCTCAGCGGCCGCATCAAGCAATGGCATGTGCAGGAGGGCTCGCGCGTGAAGCAAGGCGATCCGCTGGTCGAACTGACAGATAACGACCCACGCTACACCGAACGCCTGCAAGCCGAGCTGGACGCCGCGCAGGCGCGCTACGAGGCCACACGAACAGCGAGCGAGATCGCGCTGATCGACGTCGAACGCCGCCAGCGCCTGTTCGACAAGGGCCTTGCCGCCAGGCGAGACCTGGAAGCCGCCAACATCCGCTGGCGCGAACTGAAGGCTTCCGAGGCCAGCGCCTCGGCCGATGTGGTCAAGGCGCAGACCGCGGTATCGCGCCAGAACACCCAGCTGGTCACCGCCCCACGCGACGGCACGATCATGAGAATCTTCGGCGGCGATACCTCGACCTACGTCAAGGAAGGCGAAGTGCTCGTCAGCTTCGCCCCCGTTGCGAGCCGGCGCGCTACCGAACTGTTCGTCAGCGGTCTCGATGCCGTACTGGTGTCGCCGGGCCGCGAGGTCCGCCTGAGCTTCGAAGGCTGGCCGGCCGTGCAGTTCAGCGGCTGGCCTTCGGTGGCCGTGGGCACCTTCCCGGGCGTGGTCCAGTTCGTCGATCCGGCGGCATCGCTCAATGGCCGATACCGCGTGGTGGTGATGGAAAAGCCTGGCGAGCCGTGGCCGGACGAACGATTCCTGCGCCTCGGCGGCCGCGCGCAGGGCTGGGTGCTGCTCAACGAAGTCAAGCTCGGCTACGAGATCTGGCGTCAGCTGAACTACTTCCCTCCCGAGCCGACCCCGGCCGTGACCGCCGTCGGCAACGGCACCGCGAAATGATCGGGCGCTTCACGGCCTTCTGCGCGGCGCTGGCGCTCTCCCTCGCGGTGCGGGCGGAGAATGTCGCCATCGAGGCGACCGCCCGCGACGCCGGCCTCACTCCGCTATCCCTGGAGGCGGTGCTCGCCAGCAGCCGCGAGCGCTATCCGCAAGTGCTGGCGGCGCGCGAAAAGATCCGCGCCCAGGCCGGCAAGCTGCTGTCGAGCGAAGGGGCCTTCGACCTCTATGCCGAGCAGACCAGCAAGAGCCGCCTCAGCGGCTACTACGACGGCCGCTACACCAACACCAAGATCGTCCAACCCCTTTCCGGATTCAGTACCGATGTCTACGGTGGCTTCAAGATCTCGGGCGGTGACTTTCCCATCTATGAGGACGAGGCCTACACGCTCGACGCCGGCGAATTCAAGATCGGCGCGGTGTTCTCGCTGCTGCGCGACCGCGACATCGACGACCGCCGCGCCAAGCTGCGCGACAACCGCCTGACGCTCGAGCAGACCGAGCTCGATGCCATGCTGACCCGCATACGCGTGCAGCACGACGCGATGACGGCCTATTTCGCCTGGATCGCCGCGGGTCAGGCACTCGCCGTTTACCGGGAACTGCTGCAACTCGCCGAAGCGCGTAACAACGGTCTCGACATACGCGTCCAGCAAGGCGATCTCGCGACCGTGTATTTGAACGAGAACCGGCAATACATCCTGAAACGGCGCGGCTTGGTACTGGAGGCCGAGCGCAAGCTGGTCGCTGCCGCCAACAAGCTATCGCTGTATCTGCGACACGCCGATGGCACGCCGCGCCGGCCACTGGAAACCGAACTGCCGCGCGGTTGGCCTTACCCGCCTGCACCGATCGACCCGTCCGGCGTCGATGCCGCCATCAGCGCCGCCCTGGCCGCGCGCCCGGAGGCCGGCGTGCTGGCGGCGGACATTGAACGCGAGCGCCTGAACCTGGCACTGGGTCGGAACCTGCTCAAGCCCAGAATCGACCTGAATCTCGAAGCCGCGCGCGATCTCGGCAGCGGCCCCGTCAATCGGACGGGCACCGACACCATCGTGCGGCTGGACGTCACCGTCCCGATCGAAACCCGTACTGCACGCGGCCAGATCGGCGCCGCAGAGGCCAACCTGACGCGGCTGGATCTCGATCGGCGCCTGCTGGAGGAGCGCATCGAAGTCGAGATTCGTACGCTGGCCAATGATCTTTCGACCGCCTACCGCTTCGTCGAACTCGCAGCGCAGGAAGTCGAGCAGGCCGACGTTCTGTCCCGTGCCGAACGCGACCGCTTCGCCGAAGGCTCCAGCGACTTCTTTCTCGTCAACCTCCGCGAGGAAGCCGCCGCCAACGCCCGGGGCCGCGAAATAGACGCGCATCTGGGCTATCTCGTCGCGCTGGCGGACTTCTATGCCGCCACCGTGCAGCGCGAGCCTTTAGGGCTTGGCCGATCGACCGGGCCCGGGTAGCGGAATCTACCGCACCACCATTTCCGTAAACGGAAACACATACGCCTGCAGCGTCACGAACAGACCGACGAGACAGGCCAGCGCGATCGAGTGGAAGAATACGTAGCGCAGGATTTCGCCTTCGTGGTTGAACCAGCGCGTGGCGGTGGAGGCGACGACGATCGACTGTGCGTCGATCATCTTGCCCATCACGCCGCCCGAACTGTTCGCCGCGCCCATCAGGTTCGGTGACAGGCCGAGCTGCTCGGCCGCCACTTTCTGCATGCCGCCGAACAGCACGTTCGAGGCCGTGTCCGAGCCCGTCAGCGCCACGCCGAGCCAGCCCATCAGCGTGCCGAAGAACGGATACAGCCAGCCGGTGTTCGCGAATGCGAGACCGAGCGTGGTGTCGGTGCCCGAAAAGCGAGTCAGCGAGCCGAGCGCGAGCATCAGCACGATGGTCAGCAGCGAATAGCGCACGCGCCAGAAGGTCTGCCCGAACGTCGTCAGCAGGGCCGCTGGCCGATAGCGCATGACCAAGCCGCCGACGATCGCCGCGAGCAAAATGCCGGTGCCGGTCGCGGACAGCAGGCTCAGCGTGTAGATGGCCGCTTCCTTGTGCGGCGTCGTCACCACCGGCGGCATCTTCTCGACGAGTTCGTGCAGCCCGGCGATGACGAGTTTCGGCGCGTACCAGCCGTCGAAGAAGGCCTTCACGGGCGGTAATCCCCAGATGAAGACGAACACCGTGAGAATCGCCCACGGCGTCCAGGCTCGGATCACGGCTGAGCGTCCGTGCACCGTCGGTGCCGCAGCCGGCACGACGGGCATTTCGTCGTGCTGCCGGCCCTTGAGCGAAGCCGATCGCCAGATGCGCCTGGGCTGCCAGACGCGCAGAAACGCGACGAGACTGAGCATCGAAACCACCGCGGCGATCACGTCGACGAGTTCGGGGCCGATGTAGTTCGACACCAGGAACTGCATGATCGCGAAGCTGCCGCCGGTGACGAGCAGCGCCGGCCAGACTTCGAGCATCGCCTTGCGTCCCGCGAAGGCCCAGATCAACCAAAACGGGACCAGCAGCGAGAAGAATGGCAGCTGGCGGCCGATCATCGACGAGACCTCCATGAGGTCGTAGCCGTGCACTTTCGACAGCGTGATGATCGGCGAGCCGAGCGCACCGAAGGCCACCGGCGCTGTGTTCGCGATCAGGCTCAGACCGGACGCGGCGAGTGGCGAGAACCCGAGGCCGATCAGGATCGAGGCCGTCACCGCGACCGGCGTTCCGAAACCGGCCGCACCTTCGAAGAAGGCACCGAAGGCGAATGCGATCAGCAGCAGTTGCAGGCGCCGGTCTTCGGTGATGCCCGCGATCGAATCCTGCAGCACCTTGAAGCTGCCGTTCTGATCGGTCAGCTGATGCAGGAAGATGATGTTGAGCACGATCCAGCCGATCGGCAGCATGCCCATCAGCGCGCCGAGAAATGCCGCATTCGCCGCCATTCCGGCCGGCATGCCGTAGACGAACACGGCCACCAGTAGCGCCGAGACCAGACCCGCCGCCGCTGCGACGTGCGCCTTCAGGTGGAACAGGCCGAGCCCGGCGAGCATGACCACCACGGGCAGCGCCGCGAGCAGGCTCGACAGCCACATGCTGCCGAACGGATCGTAAATCTGCTGCCAAACCATGCTGTCTCCCCGGGCCGGCCGCGTCTTGGAGTTTTATGCGGCCACGATGCGCGGCATCGTGCCAGCGGCGCATCGACTCGGGTGATTGGTCTGACAACTGATGGGAGACGCCAAAGGAAAAACACGGCCTGCGCGCCGTGCAAGCGATTCGCTGCAGCTGCCGCTTCTACGTCTCCCGGCTCTCGGCAAACTCCACCCGATCGCGCCCGCCTCGCTTTGCCGCATACAAAGCCTGGTCGGCCCGATTGATCAGCGCCGCGATGTCCACGCCCTCGCCCTCTGCCCAGGCCACGCCGGCGCTGCTCGTGATCGACAGCGAGCCGCCGTTGAACGTGATCGGGCGGCTGCGCACGGCGTTCATGAGGCGCTTGATGCGCTCGTCCGCGCCGGAGCCGAAGTTGCTCAGCACGATGAGGAATTCCTCGCCACCGTAACGACCGACCCCATCATCCGAGCGCACTGCGCCCGCGAGCCTCGCTGCGACTTCACGCAGTACTTCGTCGCCGGCCGGATGGCCGTAGTTGTCGTTGATCGACTTGAAGTGATCGATGTCGATCAGCACCGCCGCCGTGCGCCTGCCGCTGCGTGCGCCCGCGTCGAGTTCGGATTGCAGGCGATTGAAGATCGCGGTGCGGTTGAGCAAGCCGGTCAGGCCGTCGCGCGCCGCGAGGATGCGCAGGTCCTCGCGCGCCTCGATGAGGGCCTGCTTGTCGCGTTCGAGCTCGCGCGTGCGCTCCTCGACGATCTTTTCGAGCTGTTGGCGCTGCGCGATCAGGCGCCGCTCGCGCCAATTCATGAGTGTGCGCATGGCGATGGCGATCAGGCCCACGACGAGCAACAGCAGCAGCACGATCACCGGCCTGCGCTGCCACCAGCTCGGCGGCACGCTGAAATCGAACTCGACCGTCCCGGAGCTCAGCTGGCGCTGTGGATCGAAAGCCTGCAGTTCGAAGCGGTAATCGCCCCACGGCAGTTTCGGATAGCGCACGTCCGCGTGCTGCGATTCGATCCAGCCGTCATCGACGCCGAGCAGGCGGTAGCGGAACAGCATTTGCCGCGCGGACCCGAGCGGCCAGGCGGCGAACTGCATCGTGAGCTCGTTGCGGCGCCCACTCGTGGCGAGGCCGCGACCGTTCTGGTCGATCGTCATCGCGCTGCCGTTCCAGCGCGTCTCGATGATGCTCGCTCGCGGAGCCTTCAGCTCGGCGAGCAAGGGGCCGACGTCGTAAAGCCGCGTGAGCCCGTTGCTCGTGCCGATGGTGATACTGCCGTCGTCGCCGGCGTAGAACGCGCCGGAGTCGCAATCGTCCCAGACCAATCCGTCGCCGTGCGCGAGCCGCTGCCAGCGGCCATGGTCGTAGACGATCACGCCGCTGTCGGTGCCGATCCAGATGCGGTCCTGCTGGTCGCTGTTCAAAAACGCGGCGGTGTCTTTCGCAAGTGCTGGAAAGGCGATGAATTCGGGTTTCGTACTCCGGATATCGCTCAAGCGAACGAGCCCGCCGCGCGCCGAGTCGACGAACCAGAGTGCCCCGTCGCGTGTCATGTCGCCGTAGCCGAACGCGGGCGCTTCCGGGGCCGGCGCATACGGCAGCCGCGTCGCGCCTCGCTCGGTGACCTGCAGGAGTTCGCGATCGGCCACCGCGACCACACTGCGTCCATCGCTCATGAGCTGGCGATAACCGCGATCCTGCGCATGCACGCGCTCGATGCGCAGCTCGCCATCGCCGGTGGACACCCGGCTGATGCCTGCGTACGTCGCGATCCAGACGCGATCACCCGCATCGACGAGCAGATCGTTGATGCTGTCGGAGATCTTGCCGCGTTGCGTCGCCCCACTGCGCGGGTCGTGCACGAGGATCTGGCCATCGTTGCCCGCCAGCCACATGCGGCCCTGCCGATCGCGGCGTACGTACTGCACGCTGCCGACGCCGAGCTTGGCGCCTTCGGCCCAGGGAGCCAGCGCTTTTCCGTCGCGCCCTGCCCGCGGATCGTAGAGATCGACGCCCAGGTGCGTGGCGATCCAGGTGCGGCCGAGCAGGTCGTCCGCCATCGACCAGACCATACCGTTCTGCAGGCCGTCGGCCGGTCGCAGATGACGCCAGCGATCGTCGCCAAGCCTGCGCAGGAGTCCGGACCCCGCAACGCCGTACCAGCTCGATCCGTCGGCCGCGCTGAGCATCGCGATCACCGGCGGCTCCGGCAGGCCGTCGCTCGTGGTCAGTGCGTTCCACCGTCCGTCGTTCCAGACTGCAATTCCGCTGCCGAGACTCGTGCGCATGCGTCCCTGCGCATCGGGCGCGAGCACGAAGATGTGCGCGCCCGCGAGCATCGGCATGCCGGGCGTGCGGTCTTCGAAGCGCGTCGCGCCTTTGGGCAAGGCGATGATGCGCTCGAGGCTCATCGCCCAGAACGTACCGTCGCCATCGACGGCGTAGCGATACCACTCGGTACTCGGAACGCCCGCGCTTTCATCCCAGACGCGCAGGCCGTCTTCGGCGAGTTCGCACAATCGCATCCCGCAGCCGAGCCACACGATTCCGTTCGCGTCGGTGCCGACGCTGCGAATCTGCGTGCCGGATTCGAGACGATGCTGCGAGTCGTCCGGTGCATAGGGCTCGGCACGCCAGCCGCCTGGCCCACCTTGCACCTGCAACAACTTGCTGACGGCGACGACGAGCAATCCGCCGCCGGGCAGTTCGGCGAGCGTCGAGGTGGTGGCGTTGAGCGATAGCGGACGACCGTCCTCGCCATCAATCGCCGCCAGTCCATCACCCTCGACGACATAGAGACCGGATTGCGTGCCGACCCAGATGCGCCCTGCCCGATCCTGCAACAGCGCGCCCATGAGGTTGCCGTCACCGCCCTGTTCCGAGCGCCCCTGCGCATCGGCGAAATGGCGAAAGCGAGTGCCCTCGAAGCGGTAGAGCCCACGCTGGGTGCCAACCCAGAGGAAATCGTCGCGATCCTGCAGGAGTGAGAACACGTTCGGGTTCGCGAGACCCTGCGTGCGACCATAGGTCGCGAACAGATACGGCGCCGGCATCGGTGCAAGGCCGGCTTGCGCCTCGGCCGCCATCGAGCGCGGCGATCCCGTCAGCGAGACCAGCAGGCCCAGACAGGCGGCCAGTAACGATCGCATGCTGCGCTGTAGCGGCTGGGCTCCGATGGCGTTCGACCTATGGCTTCCGTCTTTTTTTTGCATCGATCCGATCGCGGGCACTCTCAAGCATGCGAGTTTGCCTTTTAATCAGGTGCACCCGGAAGCCCTGTCTGTCCAGTTGGCCGGTCGGCCGAGCAAGGCCTTGATTTGGGACGCCACCGCTCCAGAACCGCGATCTAGTCACCTGATCGGCATCGTCAGCCGTCGAAACCGACACTCCGGCTGCCGAATCCGCGTCGTCGAATGCCGAAACCGGAATGTCGGCGGCCAAGACCCCGCATCCAATCGACGAATCCTCGATGTCAGCCAGCGACACCACCGTGTCAGCCGGCGCATCCGGCGTACGTGCGCACGAAACAGGTGCGTCGATCGTCGAAACCAGCGTGTCAGTCACCGAATCCGTGCGTCACGCCGGTAAAACCATATTGCGCGACGGCCAAACAAAGCGTCACGAGCCTGAATCGGCGGTGTCATCACGCCAAACGGCAGCGCTCATCACCGAAACCGAAGTGGCAGCCGAACAGAACCCCGAATCGCGCCCGTGAATCCGCCGATTCGAGGCTGCAAACGCCACTACGGCATCCCATTACGGTACTGCAACACAGCTCACAGTTCGAGCCGATTCGCGGCTTAAAGACCACAACAACTGTGATGCTGCTCGCTGAACTGCAAACGCCCCTGTTGCATGGTCCAGGAACCCGCCGGCCGGCGGCTCAACCAGGGAAAGACATGAACCGACGCAACGAACTCCGCTATCAGCGGGCCACTGCCGCACGCACCTTTGGCCAGGACCGAGCCACGGATTTTCCACCCGGCACTAAGGCGGCCGAATTGTTCGCCGCGCTCAGTTCGCAACTCGTCAATCTCAACGTCGCCATGTCCGAGCAACTGCCGAGCCGCATCGACAAGCGTCCGCTGCTCAAGAGGCTCGAAGCCGATTGCCGCAAGATCACCCACACTGCCCGTGCCATCGCACTCGCATCCGGCGATCCGGGCTTCGTCACGCCGTATCGCCTGCCCGACAAGCGCAACGAAACGCCGATGCTCACGCATACCGATACCCTGCGCATATTGCTCCAGGACCAGCCCGGCGACAGCGCGCAAACCCTGCAAGCCAAGTCGGCCCTGCGTGCCCGTTTCACCGCCTACGAGTTGCCGGCCGATTTCATCGACGCCCTGGCCCAACGGGCCGACGCCCTGCGCGACGCCCACCGCACCAATCAAGGCGAAACCCAGGACGGAGTCGAAAGCACCGCACGCATCGAGCAGTTGCTCGACAGCACCAGCGACACCATCCGCCAGCTCGACGCGATCATGGTCAACAAGTACGCGGCCGAGCCCGAAAAGCTGCGCGCCTGGAAAACGGCAAGCCGGGTGGAAAAGCCGCCTCAGAAAAAGACAAAAGCAGCGGCCCCGGCGGCGCCTTGAAACTTAGGCCGTCCCTGCTTCATCCTCGGGTCACACGATGCGTTGGTTGCGGAGAAGAGTAAAGGGACGCGCGCTCAGTAAATCGGTTCGGGCTCGCGGTGGACGGACCGGCTTATTGTGCATGCGCATGCCGAACGAGAGCTGGGAGTTCAAATCATTCCAGGGGTTTGGAGACTGCGATGAATTTGTCGAAATGCGTTGCCAGTTATTGGACAATCCCGCGTCTCTTAACGGGCGTTCGGCAGCATTAAGGAGATTAGTAATGGCCTGGACTGAGCCAGCGCATTCCAAAGGGCGGATTGATCGGGCCGGAAAAATTCTGGCTGATTCGATGGTGATTGATGAACATGTTCAAGAAGCATTGGACGTGCTCAACAATTGGCGAGCTGCGCACAGCTTTCCGCTGAACACCATGCAGATGGGCCTCCGGCGAATTGGTCGGAAGACCGATCCCGAGATACTGGTAGCGCAGAGGATCAAGCGGTTGTCCTCGATCGAGCATAAGTTGCGTCGCTTCCCGACAATGAACATGTCTCAGATGCAGGATATCGGGGGGTGTCGTGGCGTAGTTCGGAATATTTCAGCTGTCAGGAACATTGTGGCCGACTATCGCCAAAGCCAGATCAAACACAAGCTCGCTAGGGTTGACGACTACATCGCTACACCACAACGATCCGGATACCGGGGAGTTCACCTGATCTATCGCTACTTCAGCGACCATTCAAAGACCTACAACGGCTTGCAGATTGAAATACAGATTCGATCCCAGCTCCAGCATGCATGGGCAACTGCGGTTGAGACAGTTGGCACCTTTTTGCGCCAAGCGTTGAAGTCGAGTCAAGGACACGAAGAATGGCTGCGCTTCTTCGCAATGATGGGCTCAGCGATTGCCCATCGAGAACGATCGCCAATAGTTCCTGATACACCCGAGTCCAGAACTTCGCTTACAAGAGAACTTCGTCGAGCCACTAAGTCGCTAGGGGTTCTAAGCCGCCTAGAAACGTACGGCGCCGCCTTGCGAACACTTGAAGACGGCATAGGGTCGAAAGCACATTTCTTTTTGCTTGTTCTAAATCCATTGGAGGGCACAACCCAGGTTCGCGGATTCACGCGCTCCGATCTAGAAGCGGCAACGGATGAATATTTGAAGGTAGAAAGATCAATCGCAGACACGCCCGGGGCCGAGGCAGTGAACCGCCCCGGCTTTCGCGGAGGCTCGTTGGTGTGAGTCACGCCGCGATGGCGAGGCTCGGTGGTGGTGAATAGT
>NZ_JBYSYG010000013.1:0-131262 GCF_058783045.1 Hydrocarboniphaga sp. FW305-C-57
CAGCCCCGAAACAGCCATCAGAACAATTCAATCAATGACTTGAAAACAGGACAGACCACTTTCCCCGGACAGTACTGTCCTCGGCAAAAAAAGAACCGCAGCCGGCCTTTGTTCCGGACTGCGGTCGACCTGAAGCGTTTGAGCGTTTTCGATCAGATGGTCGGCTTCTGCCAGCCGCCGTACTCGCGCTCGATTTCGGACATCGCGGCGAGGACGATGTCCTCGCGCCAGGGCTGCGCGGTCAGCATCACGCCGAGCGGCATCTTCTCGGGCGAAGTGCCCGCGCGTACCACGCCGCTCGGCCAGCCCGCAATGTTGTAGGTGCTCGTGAAGCCGGTGCCACGCTTGCCTTCGCCTTCGCGCGAGCCGATCACCGGCGCAGGGCCGGTCGACGGCGGGCAGACGATCAGGTCGTAGTCCTTGACCCAGGCGATCATCTTCGCGCGCCAGGCATCGCGCTGCTCGAGCAGATCGGTGAACTCGGCCGTGCCGATCAGCGGATAGTCGAAGCGGCGATTCGGGCCCGGCACCGTGGTGTGGTACTTCTCGGTCAGGCGCTTCTGCCAGGCATTGCCGTCGCCTTCGCGCAGCTTGGTCGAAATATCCGCGATCGCCATCATGTCCGGCGGGCGCGACTCGGTGACGCTGCAGCCGAGCTGTTCGAAGTGCTTGGCGCAGCGCGTGACGACTTCGATGACTTCGGGCGTCGGCTTCGCCGCCTCGCCCTTGTCGTCCTTGCCCATGTCGGTATACCAAGCCACGCGCAGGCCCTTGAGCGACACCTTGCCCGGATCGGCCCAGGGCATCGGCATGATGATCGCGTCCTTGTTGTCGGGGCCCGCGAGGATCGGCATCAACAGCAGCAGATCTTCGACGCGCCGCGCCATCGGCCCGCCTTGCTGGTACGAATCGAACACGCCGCCGTAGTCGACGATGTGTCCGGTGCGCGGAACGCGGCCCGTGGTCGGCTTGATGCCGGCGATGCCGTTGGCGTGCGCAGGTCCGCGTATCGAGCCGCCGAAGTCGGTGCCGATGTCGAACGGCGAGCCGCCCGCCGCGATGATCGCGCCGCCGCCGCCGGTGGAGCCCGACGTCGAACGCGTCTGGTCGTAGGGATTGCGCGACATGCCGTAGATGATGTTGACGGTGGTGCCCATGCCGGTGACGCCGCCGAGCGTGAATTCCGGCGTGTTGGTCTTGCCCATCAGGATCGCGCCGGCTGCGCGCAGGCGCGCGACGATGGTCGCATCCTTCTCGGGGACGAAGAAGGCGCGGCCCTGCGTGCCGCCCGTGGAGATCACCTCGGCGGTGTCCCAGGAATCCTTGATCGTCATCGGCACGCCGTGCAGCGGTCCGCTGAGCTGGCCCTTGGCGAGCGCCGCGTCGGCCGCGTCGGCTTCCTTGTACGCACGATCGCGGCAGAACTGCACGACCGCATTCAACTTGGGATTCACCGCGTCGATGCGCGCGTAGCAGGCGCTCAGCAACTCCCGCGCGGAGATTTTCTTGTCGCGAATCATCTGCGCCATCGTCGTCGCCGAGGCGAACACGATGTCGCTGTCGACGGGTGTCGAACTCGTCTTCGCCGCGACGCCGGCGCTGACGGTGGAGGTCGGCTCGGCGGACTTGCCGCAGGCGGCGAGGGCGGCGCTGGCCGCCGTGGCGCCGAACAGCAGCGCGCGACGCGAACGCGCCGTGCCGCTCGCCGGGCTGTCCTGCGCTGCGGATTCCACATCGGCCTGCAGGTGCTCCGCAGACGCTTCATCGCGATCAAAATCGTTCATGGCTCGCTGCTCTTGAGAAGTATGCTTCGTGGTGAACGCAGCTCAGATCGTGGGCTTCTGATAACCGCCGGTGCCGGCTTCGACGAAGGCCGCCGCCGCGAGTGCGACGTCTTCGCGCAAAGGCTTGGCGATCATCTGCACGCCGATCGGCAGGCCTTCGGGCGAGGTGCCGGCGCGCACGACCGAACCGGGCCAGCCGGTGTTGTTATAGGTGGGCGTGTAGCCGTAGTTGCCGGGCGGAGGCGTGAGCGCCTTGGGCTGCTCGGGCCAGGGTTCGGCCGGCGTCGGATTCACCGGGGCGATGATCAGATCGTAGGACGCGAACCATTGCGCGAACTTCGAGCGATTGGCGTCGAAGGCTTCGGCCAGTCGCGTGAACTCGGGTGTCGGCGCACGCGGCGTGTCGACGAGGCTGATCACCGGCGACGCGGTCATCGTGCCGTACTTGGCGAGCATGCGCTTGACCCATTCGCGTCCGTCGGCCGTCGACAGCGCGTTGCGCAGTTCGTGCGATTCCTTGATGAGATCCTTCGGGCAATCCTCGACCACGCTGACGCCGAGATCCTTGAACAGGCCGACCACCTTCATCACCGCGGCGCGCGTCTCGGGCGTGCATTGCCTGGCGCTGCCGTTCTCGACGTAGTACGCGATCTTGATTTTCTTGAGGTCGACCGCAGACGCCGGCGTCCACGGCGCCGGCAGGATCGCGGCGTCGAGATAATCGGGGCCGGCGATGATCGAGGTGATCAGCTCGAGATCCTCGCTCCAGCGCGCGAGCGGGCCGACGACCTGGAAGGCATCGAAATAGCCGCCGTAATCGACGATGTGTCCGGTGCGCGGCACGCGGCCCGTGGTCGGCTTGAGACCGGTGATGCCGCAGAAATGCGCGGGCCCGCGGATCGATCCGCCGAAGTCGGTGCCGATGTCGAACGGTGACCCGCCGGCCGCGATGATCGACGCGCCGCCGCCGGTCGAGCCACCGGGCTGATAGCCGATCTTGTACGGGTTGTGGGTCTTGCCGAAGATCAGGTTCGTGGTCATGCCGGACAGCGTGAGCTCCGGCGTGTTGGTCTTGCCCATGACGATGGCGCCGGCCTGGCGCACGCGCGCGACCACGGTGGCGTCGCGCGTCCCGATGTATTCGGTGCGGCCCGTGGTGCCGCCGGTGCTGCGCACGCCCTGCGTCTCGAGCGAATCCTTGATCGTGCACGGAACGCCGTGCAGCGCACCCATGCTCTTGCCCGCGGCGAGCATCGCATCGGCTTCGGCGGCCTCCTGCAGTGCGCGCTCGGCGCACAGCGTGACCACGGCATTCAACTTCGGATTAACCGCTTCGATGCGTGCCAGATAGGCCTTGGTGAGTTCCACCGACGAAATCTGCTTGCTCGTGATCATCGCCGCCAGGCGCGTCGCCGAGGTGTAGAGAACGTCGTCCGGAATGCTCGCCTTGGCGGCCTGGGCTTCGGCGCGCATCGTCGCCGCGAAGCTGCTCGCCGCCACTGCCGCCGCGCCGGACTGGATCAGGAACTGACGTCGCGTGCTGCGCCCCAACCGCGTCGCGCGCCTGTCGTTCATTGCGCTCATCGATCCCTCTCCCTTGCTCGTTGCCGTCGAATGCTGATGCCGGAAATCGACGCCACGCAGGCGCGTTCCGATGATTCAGACGACCGGCTTGCGGCTCCCCCTACCACCGCGCTTCGCGACGCCATCCATCGGCACGCCTGCGCCGAGCCGCGAAACGATCGGCGGGTAGGGGACTGCGATTCGCGATCGTCCGACTCGTTGGATGCGGAAAAACAGCGGTGTTCATCGGGAGGAAGCGGGATGCCTACAGTTTCATTGCGCACGCGGTCCGGCTGGCGGCGGAACTTGTTGCTGCTCGTGACGATGGCCTGTGCAGCGCACAGCGGCGCGGCCCAGGCCTTCAAGCTCGAGGAAACCTCGATCGAGAAAATCCACGCCGGCATCCGCTCGGGCGAAACCACCTGCCAGCAAGTCGTCGAGGCCTATCTCGCGCGGGCCAAGGCCTACAACGGCGTCTGCACCAAGCTCGTCACGGCCGATGGCGCGGCGGTCGACGCGGCGCTCGGCACGCAGCGCGCGGGTTCGCCGATCAGGTTTCCGACCGAGACCGTCGGCATTCGCACGCTGCTGCCGGACTTCGACCGCTACAAGGGCAAGACGCCGGACTACGGACGCATGGAAGCGACGATGTCCGATCCTTCCGTGAAGCAGCAGTACGGCATGGTCGCCGGCATCGCGGGCGCCAGGCAGATCAACGGACTCGACACGATCAACCTGCGCGGCGAGCGCTCGGTGAGCTGCAAGGCCGAATGCGACGCCGCGAGCGGCAAGCTGCCTGCGCAATGCCCCAAGGCTTGCGAGGCCTTTCGCAAGCAGCCCGATGCGATCGAAATCGCCGCCGCGCTCGACAAGCAGTACGGACGCAATCCCGATACGCAGAAGATGCCGCTCTATTGCGTGCCGATGTCGTTCAAGGCCGTCTACGACGCCAAGGACATGCGCTCCACGGGCGGTGGCGACGTGAAGTACGCCACCGACTTCGCGCCGCGCGATGGCACCATGGTTTCGCGCCTGCGTGATTCGGGCGCGATCGTCTACGCGCACGCGGTGAACTCCGAATACAACGGCGGCAGCGGCGACCCGGGCGGCGACACCAAGGTCGACAAGCCCAGCTTCGGCACCGGCGGGGCGCGCGAAACCTGGGGCGGGGCGACCTGCAATCCCTACGATACCGAGCGCGAAACCGGCGGCTCCTCGGGTGGATCGGGCACCTCGGTCGCGGCGAACCTGGTGGTTTGCTCGATCTGCGAAACCACCGGTGGTTCCTGCCGCAATCCGGGCACGCACAACGGCGTCGTCAACTTCGTGCCGACCAAGGGCATGATCTCGTACGGCGGCGCGATCGGCGCCAATCCGTACCAGGATCGCCCGGGCATCCTGTGCAAGTCGGTCAAGGATGCGGCGACGGTGTTCGATGCCTTCCGTGATCGCAAGACCGGCGAATACTTCGACGAGCGCGATCCGTATACCGCGCTGCCGCCGGTGCTGAGCTCGAAAGCCTCGTACGTCTCGGCGATCACGCCGGCCGGCGCGAGCAAGCCGCTCGCGGGCCTGCGCATCGGCGTCGTGCGCGAGCTGTTCGTGAAGATCGCGCCGAGCGACGCGGCGATCATCGATGGCGTCAATGGCCAGCTCAAGGTGCTCAAGGATCTCGGCGCCGAACTCGTCGAGACCACCGATCCGCAGTTCAAGGACGATCCGACGATTCCGAATGTGAAGTTCGGTTTCCAGGAGGCGATGGCTGAAGTCATTCCGTTCCACATGCCGGAGGTTCTGTCGTGGAAGAGCGCCGACGGCAAGCCCGAATTCAGCGTGCCGGGCTGGGACGTGACGAGCCGCAAGTACCTCGTCGCCGCCGCGAACCACAAGGCGCCGTGGCCCGCGAACCTCAATCTGCGCCGCATCATGGGCAATCCGCCGGAAGGCCCGGACAGCGTTACCGGTTATACCTTTGCGTTCGACATGGAGAAGTATCTCAACGCACGTGGTGACGCCACGGTCTACGACTGGGCCACGCTCAACGCCAACGCCAAATACTTTACCGACGCCAAGCGCGCCTCGGCGAAGAACTGGGAGAACAAGGCGATCGACCCGAAGACCTACGACACCACGTACACGATGAAGCGACGCGATGCGATGCGCATGGCGATGATCAAGCTCATGCGGCAGAACGACATCGACGTGCTCGTGAATCCGCCGCTGTCGACCTTGCCCGCGAAGATCGGCGGAGCGAACGAGCCGAATCGCGATCTGCGCTCGGGCTTCGGCTACGGTGCGCGCCTCGGCATTCCCGAAGTGTTCGTGCCGGCCGGTTTCGCGACGAGCATGATCGAGCCGAAATATGCGCTGAGCGCCGATGGAACGCGCTACGACACCGTGGCCGGTACCCAGCCGACCGCACTCGCGAATCCGCTGCCGTACAACATCGCATTCTGGGCCGCTCCCGGTGAGGAAGCGCTGCTGCTCAAGGTCGGTTCGGCTTACGAGGCGGCGACGCATCATCGCAAGCCGCCGAAGGACTTCGGCCCGCTCGCGGGTGAGCCGTAAGTGCAGTGCAGTTGTTCCTCTCTCCCGCTTGCGGGAGAGAGTCCCGCCGAAGGCGGGGAGAGAGGGCCGGTTGGAAAGTGAGCGCCATTTTCGACCAGCCCCTCTCCCGGTCCTTCGGACCACCCTCTCCCACATGGGAGAGGGGACAAGCGAGTGACGCTGTATTCGCATTTGTAGCGGCAGAGCCGGAACCGGCTTCGCATCGTGGCAGAAACGTGCTTTCCCGTTTCCCTGGTCTTGTTTCTCCAATCATCGACAGCAAGGAGAGCGCCTTGAGCAGACTTCATAGATCGTCGTGCCGGAGCAGCGTTGCCATGCTGCTGGCCGTCTGCGTCGCAGGTTGTGGTGAACCGAAGGCTCCGGCGCCTGCGATGCCGGTGGAGCCTCCGAAAAGCGCGGATGCGCCGAAGAAATTCCACGTCGAAGAAGCGAGCATCGCGAGCATCCACGCCGCGATCCAGTCCGGCGAAACAACGTGCCAGCAGGTCGTGCAGGCCTACATCGATCGCGCACGCGCCTACAACGGCGTCTGCACCGCGCTCGTCACCGCCGATGGCGCGGACGTGCCCGCCGCGACGGGCATGGTGCGCGCCGGGGCCGCGCTCAAGTTTCCGACGCACACGGTGAAGGCCTCGACCGTGCTGCCCGATCTCGACCAGTACAAGGGCCTGCCGCTCGATTACGGTCGCATGGAGGCGACAGTGTCCGATCCGGGCGTGATGGCGCAGATGGGCCTGCGCGTCGGCATTCCGGATGCCGGGCAGGTCAACGCGCTCGAGACCATCAACATCCGTGGCGAACGATCGGTGACCTGCAAGGGCAAGTTCGATGCGCATCCGTCGACCGGTCCGCTGCCGGCCGGCGCGCCCGCGGCCTGCGAGGAATTCCGCAAGCAGCCCGACGCGCTCGAACGCGCGGCCGAGCTCGATGCGCAATACGGCAGCAAGCCCGATCTTGCCAAGCTGCCGATGTACTGCATCACCACTGCGGCCAAGGACGTCTACGACACGCGTGACATGCGCAGCACCGCGAACAACGACGTGAACTTCGCGATGGATGCGCCGCCGTTCGACTCGACGATCATCGCGAGGCTGCGAGCGAAAGGCGCGATCATCTACGCCAAGTCGCAAGCGCATGAGTTCAACGGCGGGCCGGGCGACCCGGGCGGCACGGCCAAGCCCAAGACCAACATGGTGAGCGGCGGCCAGGCCTTCGGTTCCTGGGGCGGGCAGTCCTGCAACCCTTACGACACCGAGCGCGTCACGCGCGGATCGTCGGGCGGATCGGGCGCGGCGGTTGGTGCGAATCTCGTGACGGTGGGCATCTGCGAGCAATCCGGCATGTCCTGCCAGGGCCCGGCCTCGCGCAACGGCGTCACCACGCTGCTGACGACCAAGGGCCTGCTGCCCGACAACGGCGGCATCGGCTATCAGTGGTTCAACGATCGCGCGGGCATTCACGCGCGCACGCTGGCCGATGCGGTGCTCGTGCTCGATGCGGCCAGGGATGATGCGCAGGGCTATTACGACACACGCGATCCGTTCACCGCCTTGCCGAAGGCGCTGACGCCCGAGCAGCCGTATGCGAAATCGGTGATCGACGATGCGCGGCTCGAGCGCGAAGCCAAGCCGCTGAAGGGCTTGCGCATCGCGATCCTGCGCGAGCACATGGTCAAGAAGACCGCGAATCACGAGGCGATTTCCGAGCAGATCGATCGCGAGATCAAGACCGTGCTGCGCGATCGGCTCGGCGCGGAACTCGTCGAGACGGTGACGCCGGATTATCCCGACGATGCCGAAATCGAAAACCTGCGCTACGGTTTCTCGGACGCCCTGTCTGAAATCCTGCCGCGGCTCATGCCCGAGATTTTCTCGCGCCGCGACGCCAAGGGCGCGCTCGTGTTCGCGGTTCCGGGCTGGGATGTCACCTCCTACGATTACCTGCTCAAGCTGAGCCGCCGCGAGGCGCCGCTGACCAAGGCGGTGAACATCGTCAACTTCGCGAACTTTGGTGCCGAGCCCTGCCATTCCGCGCTATGCGCCGACCTGGCGTTCGACGTCGACCGCTATCTGGCCGAGCGCGGCGACGCGCGCATCAGGGACTGGGCCGCGTGGACCGCGAATGCCAAGTTCCGCGAAGACGAGTCACGCGCGGGCGCCGAGAACTGGGTGAACTTCAAGGGCCACTTCGCCGACGGCAAGAGCGACCGGCTCGCGCGCAGCTACATCGCGCGCCTCGCGCTCGAGCGCGTCATGCGCGAGAACCGCATCGACGCCTTCGTGCATCCCGAGAACACGGTGCCGACGCCGAAGATCCTCGGCCCCAACGTCGGCGCGATCAGCCTCGACGGCATCACGCCATTCTTCCAGGTGCCGCGCATCGCGGTTCCGGCCGGCGCCACCGAAGTGGTCGTCGAGCCGCAGTTCGCGCTCAACGACGATGCGAGCGACTACGTCTCGGTACTCAAGCCCGGCACGCCGCGCTCGAGACTGCCGCACCCGATGCCGATCTCGATCACGTTCTTCGCGGGTCAGGGCGCCGAGCCGGTGCTGATCAAAATCGGCACTGCCTACGAGTCGGCGACGCATCACCGGTTTGCGCCGCCGGGGTTTGGGGCAGTGGATTGAACGGCAGCACAGCTGGTCGTTCGGATATGTCGAGTGACTACTTTGTGCGAGTTCCAGCCGCAGCCAGTGACTGCTCTGCGGCACTCACCCAGTAGGAGTGAAAGGATCCGTCGCCGGTCAGCATGACTCGGTTACCAGGCACATCTTTTTTGTTAGACCGCACCGCTTGCAAGTTTCGCGACAGAATCGATTGCTAGTTTGGATTCCGATGACGATCGACCGTCCAAGGAACCCACCATGCTGCATAGATTGTTGCCGCTTACCACGCTCCTACTCGTGGCACCTATCTCGCTTCCGGCGCATGCCCAGGCGCAACAGGAGGCAGCGGGCACCGTTCGTGGACGCATAGTGGATTCGGTGACCGAACGGCCGGTGCCGGCAGCTACCGTGCACTTAATGCGTAATCAGCGGGTTTACAGCACGGTTGAAGCCGATACCGCCGGAGAGTTTTCGTTCAATCGAGTGCCTGAAGGCGTGTATTCGGTCGAGGTGGAAGAGTCGGGTTACGCGAGAGCTGTGCAGGCGGATGTAAGGGTCGTGCTTCGCAGAGTGGCTGCCGTCGAATTCGCGCTGGTGCGCGGCAGCGATGAGATGATCGCCGAAGTGGTCGTCTCGGCGCGCGCTCCCGCAGGAGATCCGCGGGCGACGCAGAACACCGTGCTGTTGGAGCGCGAAGAGATACGACGCAATCCTGGCAGCGCAGGCGACGTAGTCCGCGCGCTGGACGTTCTGCCGGGCGTCGTCGCGACGGGTGAGTTCTCAAGCTTCACCGTGCGCGGCAATGGGCCACGCGACAACCTGATCCTGATCGATGGCATTCCGTTCGATAAGGTCGCGCACTTCGATGAGTCGCTCGGCGAGCAGGAAGGCGTCGATGGCGGCGGACGATATTCGATCTTCGAACCGAACATCATCGGCAGCGCCAAGTTTTCTCCGGGCGGCTGGCGCGCGGCCGAGGGCGGAAGGAATGGTTCCTTGCTGGAGCTGGAGATCGCGGACGGCAACCCCGTGAGCTCTACGGTTGGCGCACGAGTCGACATTATCGGAGTGGAAACGGACTACGACGGGCCGATCTACGTGGTCGACAACACCAGCTTGCTGCTGTCGGCGCGCCGGTTCGATTTCAGCAGATTGTTCGACGCGATCGGTGAGAAGGACATCGGTACGCAGCGCCTGACTGATTTCATCGCGAAGTCCGTCACCGATCTGAATGACGATCATCGTATCGAGCTGCTGGCGATTCACGCAGGCGAGGATTCCAAGCGAACGGTCGAGAATGCGCTCGAATCCGAAAACTTCGAGGACCTAGGGCTCGAGGACTCGAAGCAGGACAGCACATTGCTCGGCGTGACGTGGCGTTGGTCTCCCGGTGAGGTCGCACAGTTGCGTAATACGTTCTATTACCGCAACAGCGATACGACAAGCACGGAAGGCGAGGCATATCCGGATCTCGCGGGTCCCGACCCGACCCCTGCGACGACGCCGGTCCGCGAGAACATTCTGCACATCGACGAACGTGAAACAGAGATCGGCTGGCGCAGCGATTTCAGGACCTTGCTCGGCCCGGATGGAATCTTCTCCGCCGGTGCGCGGTTCGCACGCGTGGATCTCGACTTCGACCGTCGGCTCGAAGGCGACTGGACACGGTATGTGTACGAACAGTCCGACTTTCGCGCCGACCCGGCACAACAGTACATCGTGCTGACGCCCGAGGAATACAACTCAAGCTTGAGCGCGGCGGAGACGCAGATTGCCGCCTATGCCGACTACGCCTGGACCCTCGGCGATTTCACATGGACACCCGGAGTACGCTACGAGCGCGATGGGTTTTCCGGAAATTCCGTCGTCGCCCCGCGCCTGCTATTGAGCTGGAAACCCGATGCGATCACCCGAATGTGGACCGGCGGTGGCGTGTATTATCAAACACCGCGTTATCTCGATATCGCAGCCGATCCGTCCAACCTCGATCTGAAAAGCGAGCGCTCCGCGCAGTGGGTGCTGGGCTATTCCCGTCACCTGAGCGAGGACCTGCGTTTTTCGGCCGAAGGGTATTATCAGCAGCTCGACGATCTGATCGTGTTCGACGATCGAACCACGAACACCGCAACCAACATCGGTGAGGGTTCCGCGACGGGCGTGGATCTGATGCTTGCCAAGCGCATGAGTCGAGGCTGGAGCGCTTCGGCGACCTACTCATACTCGCGCGCTCGCCGCGATGACAAGCTCGGCGAAGGGGAATATGCGTCGGATTGGGATCGGCCGCATGCGTTCGGCATCGTCGGCGCCTGGCAGCCGAGCGATCGATGGACATTCTCGGCGAAATGGAAATATGCGTCGGGCCGGCCCACCGATGCGTTCGTCGTGCACAGCGACGTGTTGGGGGACGCGGGCCCCGTGCGCTATTCGAAGGAGCTGACGCGCACCAACGCCGAGCGTCTGCCCGTCTATCATTCGCTGAGTCTGCGCGCGGACTACCAACGCCGCTTCGGCCCGCTGAGTCTGGTTGCTTATCTGGACATCCTGAACGTTTACGGGCGCGAGAACGCCAATGGTTATGAATGGGACGAACGTCGCGGTGTCAACGTCATCGAAGGGCTCGACGAGCCGCTTCCCACCATCGGGCTCAGGTTCGAATACTCCTGGACGCCCGGCGGATAATGAGCCCCGCACCGAGACCTCCCATTGAGATTGCTCATCATCGAAGATAACCAGCGTCTCTGTCAGGCTGTCGCGGAGAGTCTGCGTGCGCAAGGATTCGCAGTCGATACGGCGGCCTCGGCGTCCGAGGGACTGAGCGCCTGGCGAGCGGCCGACTACGATGCCGCCGTGCTCGATCTCATGCTCCCGGACGGCACCGGCCTCAGCGCGCTGAAGGACATGCGTGACCGAGGCAGCATGACACCCGTGCTGATCCTCACCGCCCTGGGTACGATCGAGGATCGCGTTCGCGGCCTGGATTGCGGCGCGGATGACTATCTCATCAAGCCCTTCGCGATGCAGGAGCTCATCGCTCGGCTGCGCGCGCTGTTGCGTCGTCCGGGCGCGGCATTGGGTCGCATGCTGACGCTCGGTAACGTGAAGCTCGATACGTCCGCACGCATCGCCACCGTCGCCGAGACGGCGCTCGATCTCACACGCTCGGAGCTGATCGTGCTCGAAACGCTGCTGCGCAATCAGGGACGTGTCATCTCGAAAGATCGGCTCGGCGAATGCCTGTACGATTTCGAGCAGGACCGGAGCGCGAATTCGGTGGAGACACAAGTGCACAGGTTGCGAAAGAAGCTCGCTGCCGCGGGCGCCGATGTGTCGCTCCGGACTCTGCGCGGTCTGGGCTATCTTGCCTCCTGATCGCGGCTCGATGCGCGCCCCGTCACTACTTCGGGTACTCGTCGTTCGACTTACGATCGTAGTCGTGCTGGCGCTGGCCGGCAGCTATCTGCTGTTGTACTTCGAGTTTCGCGACGGACTGTGGGGTTTGGAAGGCCAGAGCATTGCCGTCCAGGTGCAGGGCCTGCGCGCGTCGATCGTGTCGGGGACGGATTCACCTCATTTCGAGTTGCCACGGTCTCTGCAAGAGTTCTACGCCCAGCCGGATACATTGAACGGCTATCAACTGCTGAGCGCAGATGGCACCGTGCTGGAGTCGGGCGGCTTCTCTGCGCCTTATCTGCCATTGCCGGTCGCTCAAGATGGTGAACAGATCGTCATGCAGCGGGAAACGGATGCGTTATCGGGCAACAGCATCATGGCTGCCGCGCTCGAACTCCATGATGCTCGCGGTCGATACTGGGTACGTGTGGTGCGGAATCTCAAAGACACAGAGAGTCTGCTCGCCCAGCTCATGCTCGGCGCGTTGGATGAGCTGTACTGGCCGATTGCCCTGTTGCTGATCGCCGTGGTCAGCGTCGTGGTCGTGACGGTGCTGTCATCGCTGCGCTCCTTGCGTGCGGTCTCGCATCAGGCCTCGATGCTGTCTCTGCATCATCTGGACGAGCGCTTGCATGCCCAGAACCTTCCTCGGGAGCTCGTTCCGCTGGTTCAGGCAGTCAACGCCTCGCTCGATCGGCTCGAAGCAGACTATCGCGTGCAGCGGGAATTTACCGCCAACGCCGCGCATGAGCTGCGTACCCCGCTTGCGACGTTGCGAGCACGGCTCGAGTCTCGCTTTTCGGCCCAGGAGTTGGGCGATGTTGCGTTCGAAATCGAACAGCTCGCGCGGCTCGTCGAGCAACTGCTCTGTCTTGCGCGTCTCGACTCGCAGGAAGAGTTCCAGTTCGCCGCGTTCGACGCTTACGCCGTTGCGCTGGAAGTCGCTCGGGAGCTGGCGCCTGTTGCGCTCGAATCAGAGCATTACGTGACCGCCGCGAGGCCGGAGGCATCCGTGCCTGCGCATGGAAATGCAACATTGACGCGCCTGGTCTTTCGCAACTTGATCGAGAACGCCATTCAGTACACTCCCGCCGGTGCATCGATCACGCTGTCCGCTGATTCCACGGCCGTGATCATCGCCGACGATGGGCCCGGAATTGCTGCGCATGCCGCTACGTCCCTGTTCGAGCGGTTCCGCCGCGGTCCCAATGCCTCGGGGCCCGGCGCAGGCTTGGGCCTCGCAATCGCGAAGTGCATCATGGAACGGCAAGGCGGACGCCTGTCGCTCGACGCGAATGCGGCCCGCGGGGCGCGTTTCGTGGTGGAGTTTTCCGGCCCCCATCCCAATTCCAGCGGCCCGTGAGCGACAGGTTTTCTCGGCAACAGGAATATTTTTTAGAGATGTCGTCCGGATGCACGTGCGACAAGGTTCCCATGTGCTGCATGATCATCTTTCGGGCTTATGCCCCCGGCATCCGCCATCCGCCCGTCTGCCGCTCGACATGCGCGAGCGCAGCGAGCACGACATCATCCCGCCATGGCTGCGCGACGACATGGATGCCGAGCGGCAGCCCCGGCGAGTCCTTCGAAGTCCCCGCGCGCACGACGCCCGCCGGCCAGCCCGTGGTGTTGTATTCGCTGGTCATGCCGCCGTAACCCGCGCCCCATTCGGGCGGCATCAGGTATTCGCTCGGCACTTTCTGCGGCGCGCGCCAGGTCACCGGGCACAGGATCAGGTCGTATTGCTCGAACCAGGCGAGTTGCTCGCTCTTGATCGCGTCCATCTGTTCGCACAGGCGCGTGAGCTCGCTGCTCGGCAGTTCGCTGCCCTTGATGTTCAAGCCCGGTGAAGGCTGCGTAGTGCCGTGCTTGCGCATGAGGCGGCGCATGAATTCGCGGCCGTCGGCGCCCGAGAACGCGGTGCGCGCGTCGGCGAGCTCCTTGAAGCGCGGCGGCCGGTCCTGCCTGGCCTTGCAGCCGAGTCTCGTGAAGTAGCCGACGCAGCGCTCGATCATCGCCTGCACTTCGCGGCTCACGCGGATGCTGCCGTTGTCGATGTACCAGGCGATGCGCAGCTTGCTCAGGTCCACTTGCGCTGGATCGCCGAGCGGGACCGGCGCCATCGCGGCGTCGGAATCGTCCGGGCCCATGATGATCGGCAGGATCAGCGACAGGTCGGAGACGCGTCGGGCGAGCGGGCCGATCTCCTGGAAGTTATCGAAAGGCCCGCCATAGCCGACGATATGCCCGGTGCGTGGCACGCGTCCGTAAGTGGGCTTGATGCCGGCGATGCCGTTGGCGAACGCGGGGCCGCGAATGCTGCCGCCATAGTCCGAGCCGATGTCGAAGTACGCTCCCGCGGCCGCGACGATCGCACCGGCGCCGCCCGACGATCCCGAACACAGATAGCCTTCGCCGTAAGGGTTGTAGCTTTGGCCGTGCAGCAGGTTGTAGGTTTCGCGCGCGCCGCCGCCGAGCGTGAATTCGGGTGTGTTGGTTTTGCCGAGCAGGATCGCGCCGGCCGCGCGCACGCGTGCGATCGCGGTGGCATCGCGTCCGGGCACGAAATCGCGGCGGCCGAGCGTACCGCCCGTGGAAACCACGCCCGCGGTGTCGAACGAATCCTTGGCCGTGAACGGCACGCCGTGCAGCGGGCCGAGCAGCCTGCCCTGCGCGAGCAGCGCATCGGCCTGTTCGGCTTCGGCGTAGGCGCGCGCGCGGCACTGTGCGACGACCGCGTTGATGCGCGGATTCACCGCATCGATGCGCGCATAGCAGGCGTCGACGACTTCGCGCGCCGTGACCTTGCGCTCGCGGATCATCACCGCGATTTCGCTGGCGGATCGCTCGATCAGCGAGCCGGCAGGTGAGGACGGCTTCGCGTCCGACGCAATCGCGCGTCCGAGCGCGAGCGAAGTCGCGGCGGTGACGCCGGCACCGAGCACTTCACGGCGATTCCAGAGCGTGGCGGTCATGGCGGCGGACTCAGATCGGCGGCTTCTTCCAGCCGCCGCTGCGGCTTTCGAGATAGCTCGCGACGGCCAGGCAGATGTCCTCGCGCCACGGCGCGGCGACCACCTGCAGGCCGATCGGCAGCTTGCCGTCGGCCGACGATCCGCAACGCACGACCACCGACGGCCAGCCGCTCGAATTGAACACGCCCGTGTACGGCCAGCCCGCGTCCTTGCCCGCAGGCCAGGTCGGGCCTTCGGCGTCGATCGGTTGCGCCACCTTGTTCGAAGTCGGGCAGATGAAGACGTCGTACTGCTTCATCCAGCCGAGCATGCGCGACTTGGCCTCGTCGTGCTGCTCCCAGGCCTCGACCATCGCCGCGCTGCTGATCGGTTTGGCATTGGCGATCGCCTCCTTGCGCGAAGGCGAGAAGTTCACCGTGCCCCACTTGTCCGCGAGCCGCTTGTAGAAGGCCCAGCCGTCGCCGCTGGTGAGCGTGTTGCGCGTATCGCGCAGCGTTTCGAATTGCGCGAGCGGCGCATCTTCGCTGACCGATTGCGTCGCGCCTTCGAGCCACTTGGCGACCTGGCGCACGAGGTTCTTGGTGTCGTCGTCGGTGGCCCAGCGGCCGATGCCGCCGTTGTCGGCGCAGAACGCGACCTTGAGTTTCTTGAGCTCGACCTTGGCCGGATCGGCCCACGGCACCGGTGCGCAGCTCGCGTCACGAAAATCCGGGCCCGAGATGATCGGCGTGATCAGCGTGAGGTCTTCGACGCGTCGCGCCATCGGCCCGAGCTGCTGCCACAGGTCGAAGATGCCGCCGTAATCGACGATGTGGCCGGTACGCGGCACGCGCACGCTGGTCGGCTTGATGCCGGCGATGCCGTTGTTGTGCGCGGGCCCGCGAATGCTGCCGCCCCAATCCGAGCCGATGTCGAAGGCAGAACCACCGGCCGCGACGATCGCGCCGGCGCCGCCCGAGGAGCCCGAGGTCGAGCGCGTCAGATCGTAGGGATTGTGCGAGGAGCCGTAGAGCAGGTTGCTCGAGGTGCTGATGCCCGCCAGACCACCGAGCGTGAATTCCGGCGTGTTGGTCTTGCCGAGCAGGATCGCGCCGGCCTTGCGCACGCGCCCGGCGACGGTCGCGTCCTTCTTCGGCACGTATTGCTGGCGGCCGTAGGTCGCGCCCGTGGAGATCACGCCTTCGGTGTCGATCGAATCCTTGAGCGTCATCGGCACGCCGTGCAGCGCGCCTTTCCAGTCACCGCGGGCGGCCGCGGCGTCGAGTGCCTTGGCTTCGGCGCGTGCGCGCGCATAGCAGTTCATGACGACCGCGTTCATGAGGTCGTTCACCGCGAGCTGGCGCGCGATGTAGGCCTCGACCGCTTCGCTGGCCGAGACTTTCTTCGCGCGGATCAGGCCGGCGAGCCGGGTCGCCGACATATAGATGATCTCGTCGCTCGTGTCGGCGGACTGCGCGGGTGCATGCACTGCCGCGTTCGCCGCGGCGGCGAGCCCGAGCAGCGTGCGTCGGCTCAGGCTTTCGCGGTTCTGCGGATTCGGAACCAGATGCTGGGAGACGAAGTTCTGTGGGTGCTGCGGCGTTCCATCGTTCATCGGATTGCTCGTGCGTTTGCGGCAGAAAGAGGGAAGGGCTCAGAGCGCCGGAGCGCGATAGCCGCCGGTCTGTTTTTCGATCATCGCGAGCGCGGCGATCACGATGTCGTCGCGCCAGGGCTGCGCGACCACTTGAATGCCGAGCGGCAAGCCGGCCTCGTCCTTCGAGGTCGTCGCGCGAACGACGCCCGCGGGCCAGCCCGTGGTGTTGTACTGGCTGTTGTAGCCGCCGCCGGGATTCGGTCCGTTTGGTGGGCGCGTGAATTCGGGCGGCACGGGCTTGGGCGCCGTCGCGCTGCTCGGGCAGACGATGAGGTCGTACTGCTCGAACCAGGCCAGCTGCTCGCTCTTGATCGCGTCCATCGCCTCGCAGGCCGCGGTGAACTCGGCGCTGCCGATCTCGTCGCCATCGAGCCGTAGGCCCGGCGAGGCTTCGAGGCTGCCGTGTTTGCGGAGCAGCCGGCGCATGTTGTCTCCACCGCTGGCGCCGCTGAAGCGCCGGCGCGCGTCGGAGAGTTCCTTCATCTTCGGCGGCATGTCCTGCGTGATCTTGCAGCCCGCGCTCTGGAAGTAGCCGACGCACTGCGTGACCATCGCCTTGATCTCGGCGCTCGGCTCGGTGACGCCATCGCTCAGGTAATAGGCGACGCGCAGCTTTCTGATCTCGACCTTTCCGGGATCGCCGAGCGGAACCGGCGCCATCGCGGCATCGGAGCCGTCGGGCCCGGCGACGATCGGCAGCAGCAGCGCGAGGTCTTCGACGTAGCGCGCCATCGGCCCGGTTTCCTGGAAATTGTCGTAGGCCCCGCCGTAGCCGACGATGTGGCCGGTGCGCGGCACGCGTCCGTAAGTGGGCTTGATGCCGGCGATGCCGTTGAAGTTCGAAGGCCCGCGGATGCTGCCGCCGTAGTCCGAGCCGATGTCGAAGTACGCGCCGCCGGCCGCGACGATCGCACCCGCGCCACCCGAGGAACCGGCCGGTGAATACCGCTGGCCGTAGGCGTTGTAGGTCTGTCCGTAGACGAGGTTGTAGGTGCCGCGCGCACCGCCGCCGAGCGTGAACTCGGGCGTGTTGCTCTTGCCGAGCAGAATGCCGCCGGCTTCGCGCAGGCGCGCGACCACGGTCGCATCGGCGCCGGGCACGTACTGCTTGCGGCCGAGCGTGCCGCCGGTGGAGACCACGCCGGCGGTATCGAATGAATCCTTGATCGTGAACGGCACACCGTGCAGCGGGCCCTTGGTCTTGCCCGATGCGAGCATGCGGTCGAGCTCCGCGGCTTCGGCGAACGCACGTTCGCGGCAGGTGAAGACCACCGCGTTGAGCGTCGGATTCACTTCGTCGATGCGCGCATAGCAGCGCTTGACGAGGTCGGTGGCGCTGATTTCGCCCTTGCGCAGCTTGGCGGCAACGGCGGTGGCCGACAGCGCGAGGACGTCGCCGGGCGCGAGCGCGGCGAGTGCAGGCGAAAAGTGGGCGAAGGCGAGCGCACCGCCTGCGGCCACGGCGCTGTTGCCGAGAAATCGCCGACGTGAAAGCGAGGGCGTCGTATGGGGCTTGAACATCGTCGGCAGGCTCCGTCGTTTGGGTGTTCTGCTGGCTATGAGTCAGACGCGCGGGGCATGCGAAACCCCACGCCGTTCGTCATGAGCAGCGTTGTTCGGTTTGGTCTGGAATGCGGAAAAAAAGGCCGCCGGCCGTTTCACAGGAGAGTGGAAGGAGCCGGCCGGCGGCAGGGGCTGGGATCCTCCGCTCAGGCACTCGTGAAGCCCGAGCAGAGATTCCACTGACGCTGCAGGAAGTTCAGCGCCCTTTGGGCGCAGGCGCCCAAAACTGGGTCTTGTCCTTGAGGAACAAGTTTTTCGGAATCATCGCGTGGATGCCCTTGGTGTCGTCGACCACTTGCGTCACGCGAAAATCGATGCCGATGCTGCCGAGCGCGAACGCGCGCTCGAACGGCAGCTGCTTGGTTTCGGCGAGGAAGGTATTGGTCTCGCGGATCGCCATCATCATCGCGTTGTCGAGATCGGGATCGAGGCCGAAGGTGATGTAGTGCGTCGGTGTCTCCGCACGCGGCACCTTGAGCCCGGTGTTTTTGTGCAGGATGAACTGCAGCACCGAGGTGTTGGCGGTCTCGATCGCGTTGACGGTGATCTCGCCGTCGCCCTGTGCGGCGTGCGAATCGCCCGTGTAGAACAGCGCGCCCGGATGAAACACCGGCAGGAACAGCGTGGTGCCGTCGACGAGTTCCTTGCAGTCGAGATTGCCGCCGAACAGGCCCGGCGGGCCGCTGCGGCGATTGGGGCCTTCCGAGGCCGCGGGCAAGGTGCCCATGACGCCCTGGAACGGAGCGAGCGGAACCGCGATGTCGGGCGAGAACTGGCCGATCGTGCGCTTGGCGTCGAAGCCGACGACGAAGCTGAAAGGCTCCTTGACGTCGTCCGGAATGCCGCCGCGTCCGGGCCGTCCGCCGACGGTGCCATACGGAATGCGCGGTACCACCGATTTGATGCGCACTTCGAGCGTATCGCCGGGCATCGCGCCCTCGATCGCGATCGGGCCGACGATCAGATGGCCGCTCTGGATGCCGGCCTGGCGCGGCGTTTCCTTGACCACGCGCTCGATCTCGCGGATCGCGACGGTTTCTTCGGCCGTGAGCTTGATGCCCTGCTTGGCGATCCAGCTCATCGGCTCTTCGTCTCCCCAGCGGTTTCCGCCGCCGCCGTCGATGCGCACGGTGGCGCCCGACTTGACCGTTAGGATGGGTCTCTTGTCGGCCGGGTAGTTGCCGATCACCGAATTCTCGGGCGTCAGCTTGACGTGATGCTCGTAGGCCGGCATGGCGGCGCCGCTCGATTCGCAGACGAGCAGCAGGCACAGCGCGACGGGCAGCATTGCGGGCGCACGACGCATCGTGCTCGCGAGGCGATCAGTATTCATTGAAGATTCTCGTGATTTCGTTGAGGTCGCTGGTCTTGGTCAGCGCGAGTTGCAGCAGGATGCGAGCCTTCTCGGGCTTGAGGTTGTCGCCCGGAATGATCTTGGCTTCGCGACGGCGCGGCGTATCCTGCACGCGGCCGCCATGCGTGCGCGCGGTGGCGACCACGATCACGCCTTTTTCCTGCGCGCGCTTGATCGCATCGTTCTCGCTCGAGGTCGGGCTGCCGGCACCGGTGCCTTCGACGATGATGCCCTTGGCGCCGTTGGCGACCATCGCATCGATCAGATAGCCCGGCGCTTCGCGATACGCGTAGGCCACTTCGACGACCGGCAGACTCGGATAAGCCTTGCCGGCGAATTCCGAGCCATCAGTGTGGCGGCGCACCGGCTCGCGATAGAACACGATGCGATCCGGATCGGCGTAGCCGAGTGCGCCGACGTCGACGCCGACGAAGGTGTTGGTGCGATACGCGCTGGTCTTGTCGACGTCGCGCGCGGTGTTGATGAGCTGGTTCATCGCATGCAGCACACCCTTGCCCCAGGCTTCTTTGGACGCGGCGACACGCACGGCATCGTAGAGATTGCGTGGGCCATCGCCCGACAGGCCCGTCCACGGACGCTGCGATCCGACCAGCACGATCGGCTTGTCGGTCTTGACCACGAGGTTCAGGTAGTAGGCGGTCTCGGCCATCGAGTTGGTGCCGTGCGTGAGCACGATGCCCTTGATCTTCGGATCGCGCACGAGCTCGTTCATGCGCTTGGCGATGCGCGCCTGGTCCTCGTAGCTCGCGGGTTCCTTGGCGTCTTCGGCCGGACGCTCGTCGTCGATCACGATGTTGGCGACGCCGCGCAGCTCGGGCAGGTCATTGAGCCAATCCTGCGGATCGACGCGCTTGTTGTCCTTGCCGCCGTAGTTGGTGACGTTGAGGCGCGGCGTGCCACGGCTCGCGATGGTGCCGCCGTAGGACATCAGCACGATGGTCGGCAGCTTGGAGACATCCGCCGGCATCGCCGGCGGTGGCGCGTGGCGCGGGATTTCCTGCGCGAATGCGGCGGAGCAGAGCAGCGCGCCAGCGAGGCTCAGTGCGGCGACGAGTGAAAGATTGCGAGTCATGATCTGTGCTCGTCCCGATCAGTACTGGTTGAACATGCGCTGGATTTCCTTCGGATCGCTGGTCTTGGTCAGTGCCAGGCGCAGCAGGATGCGAGCCTTCATCGGCAGCAGGTTGTCGGAGGTCACGCGCTTCTCGGCAGCCGCCTTTTCGCTTTCGACGACGCGGCCAGAACCCTTGCGATCGCTGCTGACGATCACCACGCCCTTGTCCTGGGCGCGCTTGATCGCATCCTTGTCTCCGCCGGTCAGCACGAGGCCCTTGGCGCCCGCGGCGACGAAGGCATCGATCGCCGCGCCATCGTCTTCCTGATAGCCGTAGGTGATGTCGACGCGCGGCAAGCTGCTGAGCTTGGAGACGTCGAATTCGGATCTGCTCGTGTGCCGGTACGTGGGCTTGCGGTAGAACACGATCTGGTCGGAGTCCGCATAGCCGAGCGGGCCGAGATCGCGCGCGACGAAAGTGTCCATGCGATAGGTGTTGCCCTTGGTGGTGTCGCGGGCCGCGTTGATCTCGTCGTTGAGCAGGATCATCACGCCCATGCCGCGTGCCTTCGGCGAACCGGCCACGCGCACGGCGTTGTAGAGATTGAACGGGCCGTCGCGGCTGACCGCGGTGAACGGCCGCATCGCCCCGACCAGCACCACGGGCTTGTCGGACTTGACGACGAGGTTCAGGAAGTAGGCGGTCTCCTCTAGCGTCGCGGTGCCGTGCGTGACGACGGCGCCGGCCGATTCGGGCTTGGCGAGCCAGGCGTTGATCTCCTTGGCGAGCTTGAGCTGGATCTCGGTGTTCACGCTCGGCGAGCCGACGTTGGAAATCTCCATGTATTCGAGCTGCGCCACTTCCTTGAGCTCGGGCAGATCGCTGACGAGCTGCTCGGGCGTGACCTTGCCGTCGCTGTATTCCATGAGCTTCTGGCGATGCGCGCCGCGACTCTGGATGGTTCCGCCGGTGGTGAACAAACGCACTTTCGGCAAGGGGCTCGCAGCGCTCTGCGCCACGGCGGGCGCCGCCGCCAGCACGCAACTCAGCAGGGCCAGACTCAACAGCAGGTTTCGGATCATGGCGGGCAAGGACTCGTTGAAGCGCGTGTGTGTAAGAAGCGTGTGTGTAAGAGCGAGCGATTCGCAGGCAGAAGCGTTCCGCCGGCACCGTGGGAGCGGCGTCGTGATCGGTTCGGTGGTGAGTGAGCGTGTCGGCGCGCGTCAGTGCGGCACGCTGCGCTCCGGTTCGATTTCACGCAGCCAGGCGGCGAGCAGGCGTTGCGCGCCTTCGGCATTCATCTGCGGCCGGCCCGCATGGGCGAGCGGTTGCCCGCTGTCGATCGCTTTGCGCAGCCAGCTCGCGGCTTCGCGCGTGCGTTCGCGATGTTCGGCGACGGCCGAGGCTTCGGGTTTCCGATGCGCGAGCGAAGGCAACACCAGGTGTTCGAGCCGCGACTGGTTGTAGATCAGCAAGGCGAGCTTGGCTTCGCGATCGGCGCTCGGGCGCAGCTCGACCATGCGCCGTTCGATCGGCAGCTGCTGGTTCATCAGCGCGAACGCGGACTGCGCCTCGCTCGCGGCCTCGCTGGCGTCACCGGCCTGCGAAAATTTCTGCGCTTGCAGCAGATGCTGGAGGTAGTCGCCCTGCGTGCCCTGCCAGACCGACCCGGCGCCGACGCTGAGCACAGTGAGCGGAAGGCCGAAGTACGCGAGCTGCCGCAGCGCGACGCGCGAGGCGGCGGCGCTCTTGTGTTGGGGGACCGGCTGCGCACTGGCGAGCGCCGGCAGGTCCAGCGGTCCGCGATTGTCCGGCTGGCGCAGTTTCCAGATGAAGCCGTCGAAGTAGTAGTGCATGAGCGTCGAGGTCAGGCCCAGCGAAATCAGCAGGGCCATGAGCCAGCGGCTGTCCCAGCTCGTCGTCAGCAGCTCGCCGTAAGCCAGGCACAGCGCGACGTAGGCGACACCGACGATCCAGCCGCCGCGCGCATGCAGACGCCGGAACCAGCCTTCGCGCGCACGCTGAGTTTGCGCGGCGAGGCCGCGGTTGTAGCGCCAGACGATCGCGAGGTACTGAGTCATGTGCACGATGCCCACGGCCGCGAAGCCGGCCTTGAAGCTCCAGCCCGGAGCGAGCGATTCGATCAGCGCGTTCGGCGTGTACGTCAGCAGCATCACGCCGAAGCTGCTCGCGAACAGCGCAAGCTTGCTGCGGCTGATGAAGTAGTGGTTGCGCCGGCACCAGAGCAGATACACCGCATAGGCCGCGGTCGCCGCGAGCGCGACGAACAGGCTGATTTCCTGCAGCAGCGCGATGACCCGCGGCGAAAACGCGAGCAGCAGCGGCAGGCCGGCGCTCTGGTACAGGTCTTCGAGCAGGCCTGCGAGCCATTCGCCGGCGGCGGCCATGATGGCGACGAACCAGCTCGCGCAGAGCAGCAGGTCCATGCGCGCCGCGATCCTGCGAGGGGCCGCGTTGTGCCGGTCGTAGATGCGCATGAAGCCGTAGTGCTGCATCAGGAAGTGCCACGGGTCCCAGATCACCGCGAGCAGGAACACGTACAGCAGGTTTTCGATCGGCAGATCGTGCGTGATGAGCCAGACACCGGCCGCCATCGACAGCGAGAACGGCAGCAGCGGCGCGATGATGAAGGTTGCGCGATGACGGCGGAACAATTCGAGATCGCCGTAGATGCGGATGAAGGTCGGTAGATGGTGCGCGACCGTCATGACGATGTGCGTGGTGATGATCAGGGCGGTGGCCGCCACGGCGCCGAGCGTTGCGAATGCGAGCAGCGCGAGCGCCAGCACGAGCAGCGGCGCCAGGATGATCGCGGCCATGTCCTGGACCGGATCGAGGATCCAGTTCTGTCGGGGCGCCTGCAGCGTCGGGGCGGCGGTCAGCGGCAGCGCTTCGACGAGGCCCTGGCTGTTGGCCATCTCACGTCCTTCGCGTCGGGTTCCTAGCTTCTGACGAACGCCGGAGCGGTCACCCTACGTGCGCGCGCAAGCCTCGCTTCAGCGCATGTGCTCCATGCGCTGCAAGGCCTGCCTGATCGCCTGCCACGCGGGCCCTTCCGGGGCGACGGGATCGAAGTGGCCGCCGTCGATGCGGGTCAGCCGGGCTCGGTCGCCGGCCGCCTTGGCCGCTTGGACATAGCGCTCGACCGAAGCGGAATCGACGATGGGATCGCGCTCGCCCTGGATGAGCCACTGTTCGGCCTGCAGCGGCAGCAGCTCGATCGGCGAGACCTGCGAGTAGCGTTTCGGCACGGCATCCGGCGATCCGCCCATGAGCGGATCGACCGAGCTGTGGCAGCTGTCGGCCGGGCCGTCGCGGTACCGCGCCAGATCGGTGATCGCGGCGAGGCCGATCACGCCGCGGATCGGCAGTGCCTGCTCCGCGTGCAGTGGGCTGCCGAGCCCGAGCCGCGGCCGGCTCGCGGCCCACAGCGCGAGCTGGCCGCCGGCCGAGTGGCCGAGCGTGACGACACGGCCCAGGTCGAGCGGCCGCGTCGTCGCGAGCTCGCGCAGATGGTCGATCGCGGCGCCGACGTCGGTGAAGGTGTTCGGCCAGCCGCCGCCGTCCTCGCCGAGCCGGCGATATTCGATCGTCCAGGTCGCGTAGCCTTCGGCGCTCAGCGCGGCCGCGAGATGGCTCATGTAGGCGTAATCGAAATCGGCGAGCCAGCAGCCGCCGTGAATCAGCACGATGACCGGCGCGGGGCCTTTCGCGCTCTGCGGCAAGCGAAGTTCGCCGAACTGCGAGGCGCCGGGCCCATAGGCGATGCGTTCGCCGGCCGGCGGCAACGGGCGGGCGGCGAGTTCGGACCAGCTCAGCATGGGTGCCTCGGATGCGGTTTTCGACGGCGTGGCCGGATGCTGGACGCAGGCTGCGCAGATCGATGCGAACAGCAGAACGGGCAGTCTCTTCACGTGACTTTGGCTCGCAGCTGGAACTCCTCGCGCTGCCATTCGCCCGAGCGCAGCACCTCGGCGAGCGCGGTGACGGCGTCCCAGACATCGGTGTATCGCAGATACAGCGGCGTGAAGCCGAAGCGCAGGATGTCCGGCGCGCGCACGTCGCCGATCACGCCGCGTGCGATCAACGCCTGCATGATCGGCCAGGCCTGCGCGTGCCGCAGGCAGACCTGGCTGCCGCGGCGTTCGGGCTCGCGCGGCGTGATCAGTTCGAGCCCGTGGCCGGCGCAGTGCTGGTCGACGAGCTCGATGAAGGCTGCGCTCAGGCGCAGCGATTTGTCGCGGATCTGCGTCAGCGGTGCCTCGAGCATCAGATCGATCGAGGTGTCGAGCGCGCTCATCGACAGGATCGGCGGCGTGCCGACGAGCAGGCTCGCGATGCCGGCCGCCGGCGCGTAGCGGCCTTCGAACGCGAACGGGCGCTCGTGCCCGAACCAGCCGGTCAGCGGCGATCGCACCTGCGGCTGCAGGCGTTCGGCGACGTAGATCCAGGCCGGCGCGCCGGGCCCGCCGTTGAAATATTTGTAGCCACAGCCGACCGCGAAATCGGCCGCGCAGGCCGAGAGTTCGACCGGCAGGGCGCCGGCCGAATGCGCGAGATCCCAGAGCATCAGCGCGCCGCAGTCGTGGACCTTGCGCGTGATCGCGGCCATGTCGAACAGCTCGCCGCTGCGATAGTTGACGTGGCTCAGCGAAACCACGGCGACGTCCTCGCTCAGGGTCGAATCGAGCTCGTCGAGCGTGACCGCGCGCAGCTGCGTGCCGTCGCCTAGCCAGCTCGACAGCCCTTGCGCCATGTACAGGTCGGTCGGGAAGTTGTCCGCATCCGAAACGATCAGGCGCCGGCCCGGGCGCAGCTTCACGGCCATTGCGAGCGCCTTGAACAGGTTCACCGAAGTGGAATCGCAGGCCACGGTTTCGCCGGGCGCCGCGCCGATCAGCCGGCCGATCTTGTCGCCGACGCGCTGCGGCAGATCGACCCAGCCGTGCTGGTTCCAGCTGCGCACGAGGTCTTGCGACCATTCCTGGTCAACCACGCGGCGCATGCGCTCGGCGCTGGACTTGGGCATCGCGCCGAGCGAATTGCCGACGAGGTAGAGCTGCTGCTGCGGCAGCGCGAAGCGCTCGCGGAACGAGGCGAGCGGGTCGGCGCGATCGAGGGCTTCGAGGTCGGAACGCGTGATCATGAGGGCGTGTTCGAGGTCGTTCTGGCTTATACGCCTACAATGCCGCAAACGGATGCTCGACAGACTGAACCCAGGGACCGCATGAGCAAACCCACGCCGCAGCAGCGCACCATCGTCGCCAATGGCCTGGAGTTCGCGTTTCTCGAACTCGGCGAAGGCCCGCTGGTGCTCTGCCTGCATGGTTTTCCGGATCGCGCCGAAAGCTTCGTGCCGCTGCTGCGCGCGCTCGCCGAAGCGGGCTATCGGGCGGTGGCGCCGTATCTGCGCGGCTATGCGCCGAGCGGCTTCGCGCCGGACGGCGACTACAGCATCGGCATGCTCGCGCAGGACGTGATCGCGCTGATCGACCATCTCGGGGCCGATCGCGCGAGCGTGGTCGGACACGACTGGGGCGCGGTCGCCGGCTACGCGGCGGCGAACCTGCGGCCGGATCGCATCGATCGCCTGGTGACGGCGGCGGTTCCGCATCTGCGCCGCTTCCTGCTGCGGCCGAGCTTCGCCCAGCTGTCGCGCTCCTCGTACATGCTCGCCTTCCAGTGGCCGAACGCCGAGCGCAAGCTCATGCGCAACGACTTCGCCGACCTCGAGCGACGCATTTCGCGCTGGTCTCCAGGCTGGATGTTCGCGCAGCAGGACTGGTGGATCGCGCTCAAGAGCGCGTTTCGCGAGCCGCGCCGGCTGTCCGCGGCGCTCGCGTATTACCGCGCGCTCGGAAGGCTCGTCATCGACGCCGATCTGTGGCGCCTCGCGACGGCGCCGGTCGGCGTGCCGACGCTCGTCATCTACGGCTCGCGCGACGGCTGCATCGGCGCCGAGATGTTCGCCAATCAGGATCACCTGTTCACCGCCGGGCTCGATCTGCAGCGCGTCGAGGCCGGGCATTTCATGCATCAGGAAAAGCCAGAGGAATTCGCCCGGCTGGTGATCGAATTCCTGACGCCCGGAGCCGCGGTTCCGGGCGCTTGATCCGCACTACGCGGCCGACGCCTCGTCGGCGCCGAGTCCACCGAAGGCGAGCTTGGTCGCGTGCTCGCGCACATCGTCGGGCCAAGCGGCGATGAGTTCGCCGAAGCGCTGCGCATCGTTCGCGAACAGGGCGCGCGTGGCTTCCTCATAGCCCGGCAAATCGCCGGCCAGCGCGAGCATGAAGTGATAGGCGCGCTCCTGCGCCTGGCGCTGCCGATCCTTGTCGCCATTGGCCCGGCGCGCGGCTTCGACGAGTTTGCGCAGCGCCACCGATGCGCCGCCGGGCTGGGTCGCGAGCCAATCCCAATGACGCGGCAGCAAGGTCACTTCGCGGGCGATGACGCCGAGCCTGGGGCGCCCACGGCCCCGCGCTTCGGTTGCGGGCTCGCGAGTCGCGAAGCGGGCCGCGACCTGCTGGTCGGAGCCGCGCGTATCGACTTCGACCGTTTGGCCGGTCCGGTCGTCGAAAGTCAGCACCGAGGCGGCGGTATTCGACTCGATCGCCTGCTTCACCGCGAGCGCGTTGGCCTGCAGCGAGCCGCTCGCGATCCGGCGATGGCTGTCGAAACTCGTATAGGTGGGAACAGGGGCCATTATTTTGATCCGGGTAAATTTAGTGGGCGGATATTGCCCGGGTGAAAATATTCTGTCAATAACTCCCGGGTGAAATTGAGGGTTGCTGGCCTGCCCGCATATGCTGCTGCGGAAAATCGATGAGCATGCGCCGCTCGAGCGGCATCGGCGCTCAATACGGCGGCGTGCCGTTCAAACATTTGTTGGGCGCGGACGGCGGACCGGAGTCCCTAGAGTGTGGCGGATGCTTTCAGGGATGAAGTCGTGCGCAGATTCGGCTGGTTTGGGGTTGGGTGCGGGATATCGATCGGGCTGGTGATTGCGGGTCTGCCCGCGACCTTCGTGGCCGCGGCGCAGGACGAGCCGCTGGAGACGATCGCAGTGAGCCTGCCCGCCGAGCAGGCGCCACCGAGTCGCACCGAGCCATCCAATGCAGCCGTGCTCGAAGAAGTGGTGGTGACCGCGCAGCGGCGCGAGGAACCGCTGCAGGACGTGCCGGTGTCGGTCACCAGTTTCAGTGCGGAGCAGCTGCAATCCGCCGGCGTGGTGAGCACCAATGACCTCGGGCGCATCACGCCGGGGCTGCAGTTCACCGACATCATGGGGGCGAGCAATATTTTCATGCGCGGGGTCGGCACCGATTCGTTCGTGCTCTCGGCCGATCCGAGCGTCGCCACCTATGTCGACGGCGTTTACGTGCCGGCCCAGCTCGGCTTGCTGACCACGCTCGGCGGCGTCGAGCGCATCGAAGTGCTCAAAGGGCCGCAAGGGACCTTGTTCGGGCGCAATTCCACGGCCGGCGCGATCAACGTGGTGTTCAAAACGCCCGGTGTGGAGCGCGAGCTGTCGATGATGGCCGAGCGGCGCAACTTCAACGGCACGCTGCTGCAAGCCTATGCGGCGACGCCGATCGGCGATGATTTTTTCATTGGCGCGGCCTTGCAGTGGGTCGAGCAGGACTCGTATTTCCGCATGGCCGGCGAGCCGCTGGGCTTGCTGGAGCTGCCGCCTCCGGGGGGCGTTCCGGGCGATCGGATTCGCGCCGGACGCATCAAGCTGCGCTGGACTCCGCGTGACGATCTCGACCTCATCGTCGCCGGCTTTCGCACGATGATGTCGGGCACCAGCAGTACGATTGCGGAACTGCGCGACCCCAGCTTGCTCGCGACGCTGCTCGGCATTCGCCCGGGCCGGACCGATTACGAGCTGCATCGCAACGAGCCGATCGAGGCGGCGGTGAATCACAGCTCGATCAGTGCCGACCTGCGCTGGCAGGCGCCGCTCGCCGATGTGCGCCTGATCACCGCGTATCAGAAGCTCGTCACCGTCGATGGGCTCATCGATTACGACTACTCGCGCAAGGACATCATCTCGTTCAACTCGGGCAACTCGCCGACGCGACAGGCCACGGCGGAGCTGCAATTCGCATCGAACGACGCAAGCGCGTGGTCCGACCAGCTCGACTGGATCGCCGGCCTTTACTACCTGCATGCGCAAGCCGGTTTCGATCCGGTGGATGCCGAGTTCTTCGGCAGCGGTATTCCGTTGCCGATCATCAACCAGATGCCGGGCTTGCAGGACGTGCTGTCGCCCTTGGCTTTGGGCCTGGAGGCCGCGGCTTACAGCGTGCTCGAAACCAATAGCTACTCGGCCTACGGACAAGGCACCTGGCACTTCGACGATCGCTTCTCGATGACTTTGGGCCTGCGCTACCAGGACGAAAGCCGATTCCTGATCAAGCAGAAAACCTCGGTGTTTTCGCCATTGCCCGGTCACACCGAACTCACGCCGCTGAACTTCAACGCGCCCGAAGTCTGGCAGGACAGCAGCTCGCAGAAGCTGTCGCTGCAATGGAAGACCGGCGTGGACAGCCTGCTGTTCGTGTCCTACGGCAAGGGCGTCAAGAGCGGTACGTACAATCTCGGCAATCTGTTCGTGCCGCCCGAATACGTGCAGCCGGAGCGCGTGCAGAGCTATGAGATCGGGCTCAAGTCTCTGTTGCTCGATCGCAGCCTGCGCTTCAACGCGGCGCTGTTCTGGAGCGAGATCGAAGATCCGCAGACGTCGTTCATCGCCATCTTCGGCAGCGGCTCGATCATGCTCGAAAACGCCGGACATGCGCGCTCGCGCGGAGCCGAGCTCGAATTGCAGGCGCTGCCGATGCCTCGGCTCAATCCGGGGTTCTCGCTCAAGCTGAGTACCTGCTTCGTCGATGCCATCTACACCGACTATCGCCAGGCCAGCGGCTACGATCCGACCACGGGTTTGTTTCGTCGAAACGCCTTCGATCTGAGCGGTAACGAAGTTCCGCGCTCGCCGCGACTGAGCGGCAATCTGGGCTTGGTGCAGAATATCGAAGTGGGCAGCAACGGCGAGATCGAGATCGGCGCGGATGCCTATTACAACGGCGGCTTCTATTACACCTCTCAGAATTTCGAGAGCGGGCAGCAGAAGGCTTACTCGCTGCTCAACGCGCGCGTCGGGTATCGCTACCGGCCCTGGGGGCTCGGTATCACCGCGTTCGGCATCAATCTCGACGACGAGACCTACAGCTACGCCGGCATCACCGCCGATTTCGGAACCGCGATCACGCTGGCTCCGCCGCGTACTTACGGTCTACGGTTGAATCTCGATTTCTGAGACCTGGGGAGGAGTGGATGGAACGCGATGCGATTTTCTGGCCGATGCTGGCGCTCGTCGCGCTGACATTGGGCGTGCTGCTGCTGATTCCGTTCCATCGCTTGCGCTCCGGCCTTCGCGGCGAAGTGTGGTTCGACGACTTCAAGCTCGGGGAATCGGAGCGCGTGCCGGACCGTGTGCGCCTGCCCAATCGCAACTACATGAACCTGCTGGAACTGCCGCTGCTGTTCTACGTGTTCTGCCTGGTCAGCTACCTTCGCGATCAGGTCGATGAGGCGGCGGTGACGATGGCCTGGATCTACGTCGGGCTACGCGTGCTGCACAGTGCGGTGCATTTGAGCATCAACCATGTGCCGCTGCGCCTGATCGCGTTCGCTGCGAGCAACGTCGTGCTCACGCTCATGTGGCTGCGGTTTGCGCTGGTGCTTGCCACGTCATGAGTCGCGGGTGGGGCGTGCGACACGCCGTAGCCACCATGCATCGATCCAGCAGCTCAAATCGCTCGCCTGTTCGACAGCAGCTGCGCGGCACCCAGCCGATTGCTGACGCCGAGCTTCTGAAACAGTTTCCACAAATGCCAGCGCACGGTTTGTTCGCTCAGGTGGATGCGCTGGGCAATTTGACGGTTCGACAGGCCTTCGAGCAGGGCAGCGCCGATCTGCTCTTCGCGCGGCGACAGCGGTTCGGCCGGCGCCCCAGCTTCGGCGGCCGCTTCGACCGCAACTCCGGTGAGCCGGGCCAATCGCAGCAGTCGCTCGTCGCGGTTGCCGGATTCTTCGAGCAAGCTGCGCAAGGCGTCGCCGAACATCGGCTGCAAGGCGGGCGCGAGCGAGGCCAGCGAGCCCAGGCGCTCTCGCAGCATGGGCGCGGTGATCAGCCGGGTGACGCTGCGCCGGGCCTGTAGCGAATTGCCGGTGTGCTGTTCGACGCGTGCCTTCATGAGCAGCGCCATGAACAGCTGGCTTTCCTGTTGGCGGTCTTCGGCTTCACGCACCATTTTGCGAAGAGCCGCGAGCGCGATCGCCGACGGATTGCGCTGCGCCAAAGTGAGCAGCTTGAGCAATGCCAGCACCTCCGGCGGCCCGTCGATGCCGCTGTAGTCTCCGCTGACGGCGGCGACGCGCACGCGTTCGAGCGCGAGCAGCTGCTCCCAGAAACGCCAATCGCCTGCGGGTCGTTCGAGATCGGAGCGGGCAAGCAAGGCCGCTGCCTGGCGCGCTCGCCCAAGCGCCATCAGCGAGCGCGCGGCGACGAAGCGATCGATCAGCAACATCACCGGCAGGCGCGGCGAAGGACGCCGGCCTTCGATGCGGTCCATCGCATTTGCCAGTGCGGACTCGATGTCGCCACGTTCGAAAGCCGTGAAGTTGCGCGCCACATCGAGCGAGGCTCGCGTCTCCGGGGCCTGCGCCAGTCGCGGGGCAGCTTCGTCGAATGTGGCATCGAGCAGGGCGGCGGCGTCGTTCACCCGGCCGCTCAAGGCCTTCATGCAGCCGGCGCAGACGGCGGCCGAGACCATGCCGTGTTCGAATCGCACGCGACGGAAGATGCGCAAGGCCGCGAGCGCTTCGCGTTCGGCTTCGCGCGTGCGGTCGAGCATGGACAGCGCGAGCGCTTCGTTGACGACGACGGTGGCGAACTCGTTGTCGGGCGCCCGCACAAAGCGCGTTCGCCAATCGGCTGCGAGCTGCAAGGCTTGTTCGGAGCGACCGCCGAACGCGGCCTGCGCCACGCGCATCATGGCGATCCAGCTGTACATGCCGTCGCGCGCATCGGGCCGGTCGAACGGTGAGCGCTGATGCTCGACGAGAAAGCTGCGGTTTTCGCGCAGCAGGGCCGGAACACGCTGCTCGAGTTCGTCGAGCCGCAGCGCGGCGATGCGCAGGTGCAGCTGCATGGTCAGCGCGTAGATGCTCGCGGCTTCGAGCTGCGGCCAATGCCGGTAGCGCTGGCTGCCGATGCGCTCGATCGCCTGGAAGAAGCCCTCGAACTCGGCTGCGCCGCAGACCATGCCGACCCAGCCGTTGGCGAGCAGTTCGGCGGCCAGATCGTCGAGCCCATGATCCAGCGCCAACCTCACCGCCTGGCCGACGTGATCGCGCGCGAGCAGGCCGCGGGCTTGGGCTTCGATGTCGTCGGAGGTCATCAGGCTCATGCCGGGAATCGCCAGCAAGAGCCGTGCAGGAATCGCGGAAAGCAAAACGGCGCCGGAGTGCCGGCGCCGTTGGAACTGCTCGAGTCGCGTCTTACTTGACGGTGATCGTGATCACGTCCGACTGCACGCTCGGGTTGAACGGCTGGTGCTTCCAGTCGCCGAGCACGAGTTGCAGCTTGTGCGTGCCGGGCTTGAGCGCGAGCTGGGTTTCGGTCTGGCCAGCGCCGAAGTGCTTGATCTGGTCGGTCATCGGCAGCGGGACGGTGAAATCGACCGTCGGCGCGTCGATCAGCAGGTGATGGTGGCCCACGTTGGCGACGTCCTTGATGCCGGCCGGGGCGACGCCCATGCCGGACAGGCCGAACACGACGGTGACCGGGCTGGTGACGGTGTCGCCGTTCTTCGGCGAGATGATGTAGGCCTTGGCGCCGGCCGGCGACGCGGTCGGCAGGTTGAGCTTCTCGGCCGCGTAGTTGCCGGCCTGCTGCTTGGCCATGTTCTTGTAGTCGGCGAACTTGTCGGTCTTCTCGGCCGCCAGCACGGGCGTGGCGAGCAGCGTCAGCAGCGACAGCGTGGCGAAGTAGGACTTCATCCGGCACTCCTTGGATCGGTTTCGGGGGATTCGGTGGGTGAGGCGAGAAAGGCATCATACCGATGCCGGTCGCGCCGGGTCGGATCGGCGTTCGTCGGGCGATTTTGTCAGCGGCCCGACATCTGTCTATACTCCGCCACGTTTGCGTAAGGCGCCCACCGGTTGGCGTCACGAGCGAAAGCCTCAAACCACGGCCCGCTCATCCATCACGCAGACGCTCGCGGTCCGCACCATTCGCGGTTTCCTCGATCTCCACTCACTGCGGCCTGAACCGGTTCGCCCACGCATCCGTCGTGGCCCAGGCGCGTTCAGGAGTTACACACTACATGCTGTTCACCGATCTGGGCCTCGACGAAGGCCTGCTGCGCGCTGTTGCTGCCGAAGGTTATACCCAGCCGACGCCGATCCAGGCGCAAGCCATTCCAGTCATTCTGCAAGGGGGCGATCTGCTCGCCGCCGCGCAGACCGGCACCGGCAAGACCGCGGCCTTCACGCTGCCCTTGCTGCACCGACTCATCCAGCGCCGCGCCCAGGGCGTCACGGGTGCACCGAAGAAGCCGCTTGCGCTCGTGCTGACGCCGACGCGCGAACTCGCCGCGCAGGTCGCGCAGAGCGTGCGCACCTACGGTGGCCATCTGCCGCTCAAGACCACCGTGATCTTCGGCGGCGTGAGCATCAACCCGCAGATCGACGTGCTGCGCCACGGCGTCGACATCCTCGTTGCCACGCCGGGCCGCCTGCTCGACCACGTCGGCCAGCGCACGATCGATCTTTCCGCGATCGAGATGCTGATCCTCGACGAGGCCGACCGCATGCTCGATATGGGCTTCATCCATGACATCAAGCGCGTGATCGCGACGCTGCCGAAGCAGCGCCAGAACCTGATGTTCTCGGCGACGTTCTCGGACGACATCCGCAAGCTCGCGCACGGCTTCCTCAACAACCCCGCGACCATCGACATCGCTCCGCGCAACGCCGCGGCCGATACGGTCGAGCAGCGCGTGGTCTACGTCGACAAGGGCCGCAAGAGCGAACTGCTGTCTTACCTGATCTCGAGCGGCAACTGGCAGCAGACGCTGATCTTCACGCGTACCAAGCACGGGGCGAATCGCCTCGTCGAGAAGCTGCAGAAGTGGAGCATCAGCTCGGCCGCGCTGCACGGCAACAAGAGCCAGAACGCGCGCACCAAGGCGCTCGCCGAGTTCAAGGCCGGAACGATCCGCACGCTGGTCGCCACCGACATCGCGGCGCGCGGCCTCGACATCGAGCAGCTGCCGCACGTGGTCAATTTCGAACTGCCCAACGTGCCCGAAGACTACGTGCACCGCATCGGCCGTACCGGCCGCGCGGGTGCGGGCGGCGAGGCGATCTCGCTGGTTTCGGCCGACGAGATGGACGAGCTCAAGGCCATCCGCAAGCTGCTCAGGAAGGAGCTGCCGGGCTTCATGGTCGAAGGCTTCGAACTCGGCAGCAAGAGCCTGAATCCGGAACCCGAGGAGGCCCCGCGTCCGCCGATGCAGCCGCGTCACGGCCAGCGTCGTGGCGGTGGCCAGGGCCAGCAGCGCAACGGCCAGGATCCGCGCCGGGCGAACGGTGGTGGCAATGGCGCTGGTCAGCGTCCGGGCGACGGTCGCAACGGCGAACGCCGCCACGGCGGCCAGCATGCGAACAACCGTCCGAACCCGAACGGCCGCCCCGGTGGCCGCCCGCAACATCAGCACAACAGCGCCCCGCGCGTGCTCGGCGACGACGACAACATCGGCAATACCCGCCTTCCGGAGCCGGTGGTGCAGGACGACGGCATCGAGCGCGGCCCGAGCATCAACGTGAACCGTGCCCCCGAGTGGGATCACGCGCATCGCCCGTTCCGCGGTCGCGGCAACGGCGGCGGTCATCGTGGAAACGGCGGTGGCGGACAGCACCGTGGCAATGGCGGGGGACAGGGTCGTCCGCACGGCAATGGCGGCGGCCAGGGCCGCCCGCGTGGCGAGGCGGATGGAAACCGCGCCGACGTCGGCAATTCGCGTCCGGGCGGTAATCGCGGCGGCTTTCGCGGTCCGCGCTGAGATACTCGGCTCGTTGGCGACAAAAAATGGCGGCCTGATGGCCGCCATTTTTTTGCCCGTCACAGGGTGGCTTGGTGCCGGCGCGTTCCCGGCCGATCGGGCTTCAGCCCGCCAGCACCTCGCGCACGCCGTTAGGCGAGCCGAGAATCAGGCGGTCGGCCGGACGATGCGCGAATAGTCCCACCGTCACCACGCCCGGAATCGCGTTGATCGCGGTTTCGAGCGCGAGCGGCTGGGCGATTTCGAGATCGTGCACGTCGATGATCGGATTGCCGTTGTCGGTGACGACGTTCTCGCGCAGCACCGGACGGCCGCCGAGCTTGACGAGTTCGCGCGCCACGAAGCTGCGCGCCATCGGAATCACTTCGACCGGCAACGGGAACTTGCCGAGCGTCTTCACGAGCTTGGATTCGTCGGCGATGCAGACGAAGGTCTTGCTCGCGCCGGCGATGATCTTCTCGCGCGTGAGCGCTGCGCCGCCGCCCTTGATGAGCTGCAGCTGGTAGTTCGATTCGTCGGCACCGTCGACGTAGACCGACAGCGGGCCCGCGCTGTTGAGCTCGATGACCTTGAAGCCGTGCTTGAGCAGGCGCTGCGTGCTCGCCTCGGACGAGGACACCGCAGCCTGGATGTCGTAATGACGCTCGGCGAGCAGGTCGATGAAGTGATTGACCGTCGAGCCGGTGCCGACGCCGAGCATTTCGCCCTGGACGACATACTTGAGCGCCGCTTCGGCGGCCTTGCGCTTGGCCAGATCCTGGCTCATCGAAATTCCTTGGGTGGGGTGTGAGTTATGAGTAGTCGCGCTCGCCGAACAGCGCGGTGCCGACGCGCACGAGCGTGCTGCCTTCGGCGATCGCGGCTTCGAGATCGTCGGACATGCCGGCCGAAATCGTGTCGAACTTCGCCGCGGCTTCGGCCGGCAGCGCGGATTTTATCGCGTCGAACAGCTCGTGCAGGCGCGCATAGGGTGCACGCGCGTCGAACTTCCCGGAGGCCGGCGCCGGTATTGCCATGAGGCCGCGCAATACCAGCCGGGGCAGGGCGGCGATGGCGCGGCAAAGCCCGGTGGCCTCGGCTGGTTCGCAGCCCGACTTGCTCGCCTCGCCCGAGATATTGACCTGCACGCAGACCTGCAGTGGCGCCAGCTCGGCCGGGCGCTGATCGGACAATCGCTGCGCGATCTTGAGCCGCTCGATGCCGTGCACCCAATCGAACTGTGCCGCGATCTCGCGCGTTTTGTTCGACTGGATCGGGCCGATGAAATGCCAGCAGGCGCCGCGCTCGCGCAGGGCCGCGATCTTCGGCAGCGCTTCCTGCAGGTAGCTTTCGCCGAAATCGCGCTGGCCGGCCGCGAGCAGCTCGCTCATCGCCCGGACGGAAAACGTCTTCGACACCGCGATCAGGCGCACCGAGCCCGGAGCGCGTCCACAGGACTCGCGCGCGGCGTCGATACGCCCGAGCACCGCGGTCAGGCGCTCGCTCGCGGGGGCGGTCGCTGCATCATTCGGATGGGCGGTCGGATCGGACATCGGCAGCGGAGGCGGCTTTGGTTGCGGGGGCGGATTATTGCCGATAGTGTCCTCGCAACGCTTATCGCCACCACGACGACGCCCAAAAACCAGCATGGATATCGCGCAACTGCTGACCTTCGGAGTTCGCCAGGGCGCGTCCGACTTGCATCTGTCGGCCGGCGTCGAACCCATGATCCGCGTCGATGGCGACGTGCGCCGCATCGACCTGCCGCCGCTCGATCACAAGCAAGTTCATGACATGGTCTACGACATCATGAACGACAAGCAGCGCAAGGCTTACGACGAGTTCCTGGAAACCGATTTTTCCTTCGAGATCCCCGGGCTCGCGCGCTTTCGCGTGAATGCCTTCAACCAGGCGCGTGGATCGGGTGCGGTGTTCCGCACCATTCCGTCGAAGATTCTCACGCTCGACGATCTCAAGGCGCCGGCGATCTTCAAGGACTTGGCCGACACGCCGCGCGGGCTGATTCTCGTCACCGGGCCGACCGGCTCGGGCAAATCGACCACGCTCGCCGCGATGGTCGATCACAAGAACGAAACCGAGCATGGCCACATCCTGACGATCGAAGACCCGATCGAATTCGTGCACCAGTCGAAGAAGTGCCTGATCAACCAGCGCGAAGTGCACCGCGACACGCTCGGATTTTCCGAAGCGCTGCGCTCGGCGCTGCGTGAAGACCCCGACGTGATCCTCGTCGGCGAAATGCGTGATCTCGAAACGATACGCCTGGCGCTGACGGCCGCCGAAACCGGCCATCTGGTGCTCGGAACGCTGCACACGTCGTCGGCGGCCAAGACCATCGATCGCATCGTCGACGTGTTCCCGGCCGCCGAAAAGGAAATGACGCGCGCGATGCTCTCCGAAGGCCTGCGCGCGGTGATCTCGCAGACGCTCATGAAGAAGAAGGGCGGCGGCCGCATCGCCGCGCACGAGATCATGATCGCCACGCCGGCGATCCGGAACCTGATCCGCGAGAACAAGATCGCGCAGATGTATTCGTCGATCCAGACCGGCCAGCGCGACGGCATGCAGACGCTCGAGCAATGCCTGCGAGACCTCGTCAAGCGCGGGCTCGTCGATGCGAACGAGGCCAAGCGCAAGGCGAACAAGCCGCTGGAGCTCGCTTAATGGAACGCGATAACGCGATCAAGCTGGTCCAGCAGCTGCTCATGCTCATGAAGCAGCGCAACGGCTCGGATCTGTTCATCAGCGCCGGCTTTCCGCCCGCGATCAAGCTCGATGGCCAGCTCACGCCGGTGATGGACAAGCCGCTGACGGCCGAGGATTCCGCGGCGCTCATGCGCGCGATCATGAACGATCGCCAGCTCAAGGAATTCGAAGCGACCAACGAGTGCAATTTCGCGATCGCCCCGCCGGCGATCGGGCGTTTCCGCGTCAATGCCTTCGTGCAGCAAGGCCGCGTCGGCGGCGTGCTGCGCACGATCAACACCACGATTCCGACTTTCGACGACCTGCAGCTGCCGAACCAGCTCAAGGACATCGTCATGGCCAAGCGCGGGCTCGTGCTGATGGTCGGCGCGACGGGCTCGGGCAAGAGCACCTCGCTCGCCGCGATGCTCGGCTATCGCAACGCGAATTCGAAAGGCCACATCATCACGATCGAAGACCCGGTCGAATACGTGCATCCGCACGACGGCTGCATGATTACGCAGCGCGAAGTCGGCGTGGATACGCAGAGCTGGGAAATGGCGCTCAAGAACACCTTGCGCCAGGCCCCCGACGTGATCCTGATCGGCGAGATCCGCACGCGCGAGACCATGGAGTACGCGATCAACTTCGCCGAGACCGGTCATCTGGTGCTGTCGACCTTGCACGCCAACAGCGCGAATCAGGCGCTCGATCGCATCATCAACTTCTTTCCAGAGGAGAAGCGTGAACAGCTGCTGATGGACCTGTCGCTGAACCTGCGCTCGATCATCAGCCAGCGCCTCGTGCGCAAGGCCGGCGGCGGACGCGCGGCGGCGATGGAGATCCTGATCAACTCACCGCTGATCTCCGACCTGATCTTCAAGGGCGAGGTGCACGCGATCAAGGAAGTCATGGCGCGCTCGAACGAGCAGGGCATGGTGACCTTCGATCAGTTCCTGTATCGCCTGTTCGAGGACGGCGTCATCAACATCGAAGAGGCGCTGCGCAACGCCGATTCGCAGAACGAGCTGCGCCTGCGCGTGAAACTCGAATCGAAGCGGGCGCGGCAGAACCTGCAGGAGGACGAGGGCGTGCTGAGCCTGCAGATGAAGACCGAAGACTCCGGCCAGAAGCTGCGCTAGCAGGGATCATCGACCGCATGCAAAGCCTGCTGCCGTACCTGAAGCTGGCCTTCGAGCGCAACGGCTCGGATCTGTTCTTCACGCCGGGTGCGCCGCCGATGCTCAAGATCGAAGGCGAGATGCACGCCGTCGGCCGCACGGTGATGACGGGCGCGATGCTCGCGGATATTTCCGCCGAGCTGCTGACGCCCGAGCAACTCGCGCGCTTCACAGCCGAGCGCGAACTCGACTGCGCGCTCGAAGCCGGCGAGTTCGGGCGCTTCCGCTTGAACCTGTTTTTCCAGCGCAACCAGGTCGCCTTCGTGCTTCGGCACGTCAGGGCCACGGTGCCGAGGCTCGACGATCTGAACCTGCCCGAGGTGCTCAAGTCGCTGGCCATGCACAAGCGCGGGCTCGTGCTCGTGGTCGGCGCCGCGGGCTCGGGCAAGAGCACCACGCTCGCGGCCCTGCTCAATCACCGCAACGAGGAATCCAGCGGTCATATCCTCACGATCGAAGACCCGATCGAGTTCGTGCACCCGAACCTGCGATCGATCGTCAACCAGCGCGAAGTCGGCCAGGACACGCTGAGCTACGAGCGCGCGCTGGTCGGCGCGATGCGCGAAGCGCCCGACGTGATCCTGATCGGCGAGGTGCGCACGCGCGAGACCATGGATTCCTGCGTGCAGCTCGCCAACACGGGGCATCTGGCGCTGTCCTCGCTGCACGCCAACAACGCCTCGCAGGCGCTGCAGCGCATCGTCAACCTGTATCCGCAGGACCGGCGTGACCAGCTCTATCTCGACCTGTCGCTGACACTGCGCGCGATCGTTTCGCAGCGCCTCGTCCGCCGTCGCGACGGCCGCCGCTGCGCGGCCGTCGAAGTGCTCATCAATACGCCGCTGATCCAGGATCTGATCGTCTCGCGGCGCATCGACGAAGTCCGCGCGGCGATGGAGCAGAGCAGCAGCCCGGGCATGCAGACTTTCGACCAGTCGCTCTACCGGCTGTACAAACAAGGACTCGTCGAGCTCGACGAAGCCCTGGATAACGCCGATTCCCGGAGCAATCTGGAAGCCAAGATCAACTTCGGCGGTTGATCAGCTGCTGCGCTCGGCATCTCGCACGAGGGCGGTGCTCGGAATGCTCACGTCCTACATGCACGCTCCGCTTCCTGCGCTCCGCCCTCGCGCGACCTGCCTTCGCTCACAACGCTGATCAAAGACATGGGAAGTGAAAGAAATCTTGCTTTTTGCCAGGGCGCTCCCCTAAAATTCGCGCCCTTCGAGGTTTCCCGCTGTCATGGTGCTGCCGCCGTCGGGCATCACCGGGAAACTGAACTATAACGACCCACGTATCGTGGGCTAACTGAGATTGAACGATGAAGACCTTCATGGCGAAGGGCGAAACCGTCAAGCGCGACTGGTATGTCGTGGATGCCGACGGCAAGACGCTGGGCCGACTGGCCTCCGAAATCGCGCGTCGCCTGCGCGGCAAGCACAAGCCCGAATTCACCCCGCACGTCGACACCGGCGATTACATCGTCGTGATCAACGCTGCCAAGATCCACGTCACCGGCAACAAGCTCGACGGCCAGAACGGCAAGATCTACTGGCGCCACACCGAGCACCCGGGCGGCATCAAGAAGACGGCGCTGTCGGACCTGCTCGCCAAGCATCCCGAGCGCGTGCTCGAGAAGGCCGTCAAGGGCATGCTGCCCAAGGGCCCGCTGGGCTACGCGAACTTCCGCAAGCTCAAGGTGTACGCCGGTGCCGAGCACCCGCACACCGCGCAGCAGCCGCAGACCCTCAACATCTAATCGGTCTTACGAACATGGCAACGACCCAGAATTACGGAACCGGCCGCCGCAAGACCGCAGCGGCTCGTGTCTTCCTCAAGCCCGGCACGGGCGCGATCAGCATCAACAGCAAGTCGGTCGAGGATTATTTCGGCCGCGAAACCAGCCGCATGCTGGTTCGTCAGCCGCTCGAGCTCGTCGACGCGCTGACCCGCTTCGACATCTACGTGACGGTCTCCGGTGGCGGCCCCTCGGGCCAGGCCGGCGCGATCCGTCACGGAATCACGCGCGCCCTGATCCAGTACGACGAATCGCTGCGCAAGACGCTGCGTGACGCCGGTCTGGTTACCCGCGACGCGCGTGAAGTCGAGCGTAAGAAGGTCGGTCTGCACAAGGCCCGCCGCGCTCCGCAGTACTCCAAGCGTTAATCGCGGTACTCGCCAAGCTCTTTCTGCTGTTGCAGAAAGAGCTTGGGAAGAGCGCACGAGGACTGTAGAATCGCGCGCTCTGCTGGTCCCTGCTGGGGGATCGTCTAATGGTAGGACCCGGGATTCTGATTCCCGTTATCTAGGTTCGAGTCCTAGTCCCCCAGCCAATATCCAAACCCTTCGCAATCGCCAGTTGCGAAGGGTTTTTTTGTTTGCTGCGCTTCCATCGCCTGCAGATGACGGCGCGCCCGCGCTGCGCCTATGCTTCGGCCTTCTTCGCTTCGAATGACGTTCGCCATGCAGCTGCCACGCGCCTGTTGGTCTTCCGTGTCCGCCTGCCTCGCGGCTCTGGCTTTGTCGGCCTGCGCAGCCAGACCGGCGACCGAACAGGCGCCGGTGCCGCCCCCGCCGCTCTACTCGCAGATTCCGCCGCCCGCACCGGCTCCGCTGCCTCCGCCAGCCGCACGCGGAGGCCTGGCTGCGCCGTTTCCCGGCGTTGCCCAAACGTCCTTGCCGCTCTGCTCGCCGGGCCAGCCGGGCAAGCGAGTCGATTGCTCGAACGACGCGCTCGGTCCGCGCATGAGCCTCGAGCAGTTGCAGAGCTGCGCGATGCAGGCGGTGACGCTGCGCCGCGAATCGACGCGCTTGCTGCAGATCAACGGTGTGCTCGGTGCTCAGCGCAACGTGATCAACCAGCGCACGGCCGCTGTGCAGGCGGGCAGCCGCCTGCCGTACGAGGTGGCGCAGCAGTACGAGCAGGAGCGCCTGGCATTCAACGCGCAGGCGGACCAGTTCCGTCGCGAGGTGCTGGCGATCGGGCAGCTGCGCTCGACCTACGATCTGGGCTGCTCGCGCCGTCCTTACCGCAGGGCCGATCTGGCGAGCCTGTCGCCGGAGTTGCAGACCGCGATGCGCATGGGGCTCGGCGATGTGGCCGTGCCGATGCTCGGCGCGAACAAGGCGCCGTTCGCGGCCCCCAATGCGCAGCCGTTTCCGAACGCGGCTCCTGGACCGGGCCCGCAGCTGCAGCGAATCTCCTGGTGATCTAGCCCAGGGGCGAACGATTCGGCCGCTCAGGCCGCCTTGCGCAGAAACACCTCGACGTCCTTGACGAAGGCCTCGGGGTCGACGGGCTTGGCGAGGTAGCCGTCGAAGCCCGCTTTGAGGATGCGATCACGATCGCCGACCATGGCCAGCGCCGTCACCGCGACGACCGGCAGATCGGCGGTGCCCGGGTTGTTCTTGAGCTGGGCCAGCACTTCGTAGCCGCTGGTTCCGGGCATGTTGATGTCGCAGAGAATCAGGTTTGGCCGTTCGCGCTGGGCGATCTCGATGCCGCTCGCCCCATTGGTCGCGGTGAGCGGCTGGTGCTGAAAGGCTTTCAGCACGTACTGCATCAGGTGCAGGCTGGCCGGGTTGTCTTCGATCACGAGGATGCGCGCCATGGCTCAGGCTTCCGGAAGGGCAGTGGGTAGGAACAGGGTGAAGACGCTGCCTTCGCCGTAAGTGCTCCGGCACTCGATGCGGCCGCCGAGCAGCGCGGCGAGTTTCTGCGACAGGTGCAGGCCCAGGCCGCTGCCTTCGCGTGCACGCGCGGTGTCGCCGCCAAGCTGGGCGAACGGTTCGAACAGGCGAGCCACTTCCTCGGCCCGGATGCCGATTCCGCTGTCACGCACGGCGATCTCCACCTGGCCGCCGTGCCGCACGAGGCTCACGACCACACGTCCATGCTCGGTGAACTTGATTGCGTTGTTGGCGAGGTTGATGACGATCTGCGATAGCGCCCGGCGATCGGCCCTGATGTGCAGTGGCTCGGCCGCCTCGAGCTCGAAGTCGAGCGCCTTGGCCTCCGCGAGCGGGCGCAGGGTGGCGGCCACTTCGTCGAGCACCGCGCGGCAATCGACCGGCTCCAGATGCAGCTCCACCTTGCCCGACTCGATCTTGGCGAGGTCGAGCAGATCGTTGATCAGCGAGAGCAGGTGCGCGGCGCTCGACTTGATCAGGCGCAGCTGCTGGTCCTGCTCGTCGGTGAGCGGGCCGGGCAGGCGCATCAGCAGCATGCCGGTGAAGCCGATCACCGCGTTGAGCGGGGTGCGCAGCTCATGCGACATGCTGGCGAGGAAGCGGTCCTTGGCGAGGATCGCGTTGTTGAGCTCGACGTTGCGCTCCTGCAAGGCATGCTCGATGCGCTTGCGGTCGGAGATGTCGCGGATCGCGCTCGACACCAGCACGCCTTCCTCGGTTTCGAGCGGCGACAGGCTGATCTCCACCGGAAACTCGGTGCCGTCGCGGCGCAGCCCGAACAGTTCCAGGCCCGCGCCCATCGCCCGCGGCGCCGGGTGCGCGAAGAAGTTGCCGCGCGCTCTCGGATGCGCGTCACGGAAGCGCAGCGGAACCAGCACGTCGACACGCTGGCCGAGCAGCTCCTGGCGCGGATAGCCGAACAGGCGCTCGGTCTGCGAATTCACCAGCACGATCTCGCCGTTGCGGTTGACGATGACGATCGCATCGGGCGCCGATTCGAGCAGGCCGCGGAATTTCTGCTCGGCCCGCTTGCGGTCGGAGATGTCGCGGATCGCGCTCATCACCAGCATGCCTTCCTCGGTCTTGAGCGGCGACAGGCTGATTTCGACCGGGAACTCGGCGCCGTCCTTGCGCACGCCATAAAGCTCCAGGCCGGCGCCCATGGTGCGGATGCGCGACTGCGAGAAGTAGCTCGACCGGTGGCCGACATGGGCGCCGCGATAGCGCTGCGGCAACAGGACTTCGATCGGCTGCCCGCGCAGCTCGCCGGGCTGGTAGCCGAACAGGCTTTCGGCCTGTTTGTTGGCGAGCACGATGCGACCGGTCGGATTGACCATGACGATGCCGTCAGGCGTGGAATCGAGCAGGTCGCGAAACTGCGCCTCGACCATCTTGGCGTCGCGCTGCAGCTTGAGCAGCGTGATGTCCTTCTTGGTCGACAGCACGTAGTCGGTATTGCCTTCGGCGTCGTGGATCGCCTTGCTCGAGATGTCGACGTAGACCAGCGAGCCGTCCTTGCGGCGGCGCAGCGATTCGTACTGGCACAGGCCGTTGGCCAGCGTCTGCCGGTGGATGCTGCGCTCTTCTTCCTTGCGATCAGCCGGGACGACGAGATCTTCGAGCAGCTGGCCGACCGCCTCGCCATCGGTGTAGCCGAAGATCGCCTCGGCACCCTTGCCCCAGTAGCGCACGCGTCCGTCGGGCAGCGTGAGGATCACTGCGTCGGGTGTCTCACGCAGCACCAGGTCGTCGAACGACCGCTTCGCCGGGTCTCGATCCATTTCGCTTTCGCCTCTTCACGACACCCGGTCCGTGGGCGATTCAATTGCTCATTTCATATGGGAATTCCGGCGACGAAAACGAATCAGCCGACACATGGTCGCCATGTGCCGGCTGAGCGTTGCGTCGTAGCGGGTTTCGGCGCCGTGGCGGGCGCCGGAGCGCCGCCTCAGCTGCGTGCGAACTGCGTCGTGAAGGCCTGCGTGAACGCGCCGAGCTGATCGTCCGGCAGGTGGTTGATGCCCGCTGCGGCCGCGCGGCCGCCACCGGTCGGGAATTTGCGGCAGAGCTCGTCCGCGCCTTTCTTGCGGTTGAGCGGGGCACGCACGCTGATCAGGTAGCCGCCGCCGGCCTTCTCGGTCAGCACCGCGTGGGCGCGATCCGGGAACAGGTTGACGAGGTCGTTGCTGTAGACGCCGCTGACCCGACGCGCCCAGGGCTCGTCGGGCAGCACGAGCAGGGCGGCGTCATCGGTGGAGCCGGCGATCGGCTTCGTCGACTCGGCCTTGCCCATGTCGGTCTTGTAGCCGTCGGCGAGCTTTTCGAAGTGTTCGCGCGCATCGGCGATGAAACCGAACGGCGACTCATGGCGGCTGACGAGCCGGAACAGCGCGTCGGGCGCGAAGTGCAGGTCTTCGATGCGCTCGCCGTAGCCGTTGTAGTTCAGGTAGGTGCCGAGGTCTTCGAGCTGGCCGAGTTGCGTCGGCGTCAGGTTCAGCGGCTTGGCGACGGTTTCGGCGGACTTCTTGAGGTTGTCGCCGAAGGCGCCGACCACGGCCCAGGCCACGAAGCGGTTCTGCAGCTCGCCATTGACGAGCAGGCTCGTGCAGACGTCGGGCGCTTCGTTGATGTGCGCTTTCAGTCGCGGGCTCTGCGGAATTTCGCCGGCGAAGTGGTGATCGACGTAGAAGACGTCGGCTCCGGCTTCTAGCACTTTGAGCAGTGCGGCGCGGTTCTTGTCGAGCGACACGTCGAGCACCGTGACGGTGTCGCCGGCCGCGGCCGTGACCTGTTCGAGCAGCTCGATGTCGCGCTTCACGCCGGTGACGAGCCTGGCGTCACGCGGATGGGCGAGATGCAGCTGGGTCAGCGCGCAAATGCCGTCGGCATCGCCGTTGAACACGTCGATGTAGGCCATGTCGGGTTCCTCTCGGTTTTCTCTTGAATCCCTCTCCCGCATGCGGGAGAGGGAGACAGACCTCAGCCCTTCTTGGCGTCGAGAATCTGGTAGTACTCCATGAGCACCTTGGCCACTTCCGGGCGCGAGAATTCCGGCGGTGGGGCGATGCCCTGGCCGAGCATCTGGCGCACCTTGGTGCCCGACAGCGCGATGAAGTCTTCCGGCGTGTGATCGGGCGCTTCGCGCATCATCACCACGCGGCCGAGCTTCTTGCTGAAGGCGGTGTTGTCGGCGCGGAAGATCTGGATCTTCAGCGCATCGGCGGGCACGCGCTCGTCGAAGATGGTCTGTGCGTCGAAGGGGCCGTAGAAGTCGCCGACGCCCGCGTGGTCGCGGCCGACGATCAGGTAATCGGCGCCCATGTTCTGGCGGAACACTGCGTGCAGCACGGCCTCGCGCGGGCCGGCGTAGAGCATGTCGAAGCCGTAGCCGGTGATCATCACCGAGTTCTTCGGGAAGTAGTGCTCCACCATCGTGCGGATGCAGGCATCGCGCACGTCGGCCGGGATGTCGCCTTCCTTGAGCTTGCCGAGCAGCATGTGGATCACGATGCCGTCGGCCTGCAGGCGCTCGGCGGCCATGCGGCAAAGCTCCTCGTGCGCGCGGTGCATCGGGTTGCGCGTCTGGAACGCGACGACCTTCTTCCAGCCGCGCGTTTCGATCTCCTTGCGGATCTCGACGGCGGTGCGGAAGGTGTCCGGGAATTCTTCCGGGAAGTAGCTGTAGTTCAGCACCTGGATCGGGCCCGAGACCACGGTCTTGCCGAGCTTCAGGAAGGTCTGCACGCCCGGATGCTTGGCGTCGAGGTTGCCGAAGATTTCCTTGGCGATGAACTGCAGCTCCTCATCGCTGAAGGTTTCGACGGCCTGCACGTCCTGGATCGCGATGATCGGGTTGCCCTCGACGTTCGGATCGCGCAGCGCGAGCTTGCCGGGCTTGATGCCGGCTTCGCTGGTCAGGTTGAGGATCGGCACCGGCCAGAACAGGCCCGAGGTCGTCTTCAGATCCTTGGCGACCGACAGCGCGTCGGCCTTGTTCATGTAGCCCGTGAGCGGGTTGAAGTAGCCGGCGCCGAGCATCACCGCGTTGGCGGCGGCGGCGGAATTGAGCAGCAGGCTCGGCAGGCTTGAAGCTTCGGCGAGCAGTTCTTCGCGCTGCGACTTGTCGGCGACGTAGAGCGGATTAAGCGTGTCGGAGCCGTGGGGCTTGATCGTCATGTGTGAGTCTCGATTCGTTTGATTTGTCATTCCCGCGCAGGCGGGAATCCAGTTCTGGAAGCTCTGCGCAACGGTCGGGGCTGGACTCCCGCCTGCGCGGGAATGACGGCCCTCATGGAGCGTCTTTAGAGGATGCCGCGCTCTTTGAGCAGCTTGAGCAGGATTTCGACTTCCTGCTCCAGGCTCAGCTCGTGGCTCGGCAGCACGAGTTCGGGGTTCTCCGGCGCTTCGTACGGATCGCTGATGCCCGTGAAGTTCTTGATCTCGCCCGCGCGGGCCTTCTTGTAGAGGCCTTTGGGATCGCGCTTCTCGGCTTCGGCGAGCGGCACGTCGACGTAGACCTCGATGAAATCCATGCCGCCGGCCTCGTGCAGCTTGCGCACCACGTCGCGATCGGCCTTGTACGGCGAGACGAAGCTCGACAGCACGATTACGCCCGAATCGACGAACAGCTTGGCGATCTCGCCGATGCGGCGGATGTTCTCGGCGCGGTCTTCGGCCGAGAAGCCGAGGTTCTTGTTGATGCCCAGGCGCACGTTGTCGCCGTCGAGGCGATACGACAGGCGGCCCTGCGCGAACAGCGCCTTTTCGAGCGCGACCGCGACGGTGCTCTTGCCCGAGCCCGACAGGCCGGTGAACCAGATCGTGGCGCCTTTCTGGCCCAGCAGCTTGGCGCGGTCGGCGCGGGTCACTTCGCCCTCGTGCCAGTGCACGTTGGTGGCTTTCTGTTCGGTCATGGGTGTCCTTCGTTGCGCCCGTCGGCGGGCTGTCGTGAATGCGGTGGATCGAAACGCCGGTGATTCTAGGCGCCTCGCTTCCATATTGAAAATGCAATATAACCATGCAAAGCATCACTTTTATTCATGCTTGAATGAACCTGAATCATCTATCGATATTCCAGGCCGTGGCCCTGAGCGGCAGCATCAGCGGAGGAGCCCAGCGCCTGCACATCAGCCAGTCCGCGGTCTCCAAGCAGCTCGGCGAATTCGAGGGCACCTTGGGACTCACGCTGTTCGATCGGCTGCCGCGCGGCGTGCGCGCGACCGAGGCCGGACGCCTGCTGCTCGGCTACGCCAATCGCCTGTTCGCGATCGAGGCCGAGGCCGAGCGCGCGCTCGGCGATCTCAAGCAGCTCGCGCGCGGGCGCATCGCGATCGGGGCGAGCCGCACCATCGGCGCCTACCTGCTGCCGCCGCTGCTCGCCGAATTCCGTCGCCGCCATCCGGATGTCGGGCTTTCGCTGCGTGTCGAGAACACGCAGGCCATCGAAGCCCAGCTCGTCGCGGGCGAGATCGACATCGGTTTCGCCGAAGGCGTGGTCGGCAACGAGCTGGACTACAAGCTGTTCGCGCAGGACGACCTCGTGCTGATCGCGGCACCGACGCATCCGCTCGTGGCGCGCGCTCCGGTTCCGGTTTCCGCGCTCGCGGACCACGCGCTGCTCATGCACGAGGAAGGCTCGGGCACGCGCGCGGTGACCGAAGGCGTGCTGCGCGCGCGCAAGCTCGACATCCGCCCGGCGATGACGCTCGCGAGCAGCGAGGCGCTCAAGCAGACGGTGGCGACCGGCGTCGGCGTGGCGTTCCTGTCCTCGCTGTCGATCCGCACCGAAGTCGCGGCCGGCATCCTGAGCGTGGTGCCGGTGAAAGGCCTGCGTATCCAGCGGCCGCTGTACCGCGTGCAATTGCGCAATGCCTGGCCGAGCCCGGCGCTCGAAGCCTTCACGCAGCTGCTCGAGGAGCACTGAGCCGGTTGGTCGGCGATCCGATACGCGATTCATTCCTCGTTCGCCGGCGCTGGTCATAGTTCGCCGATCCAAAAGACGATCGATGTCTGCAAGGGAGCTTCGATGAAACATCTCGCCTCGCTGAGTCTGATTCCGGCCCTCGTCGCAGTGGGAGCCCTGAGCGCTTGCGGCGGCGGCGCCTCGCTGCCGGTCGAAGCCGGTTACGGCGCCACCCCGACCTTGCCGGAGCCGCAGAAATCGCTGATCCCGGTCGTCGAAATCGCCAAGGCCAAGGGCTGGCCCGCGGACGGCAAGCCGATCGCGGCTCAGGGCACCGCGGTGGCGGCGTTCGCGCAGCAGCTCGACCATCCGCGCTGGCTCTGCGTGCTGCCCGACGGTGGCGTGCTCGTGGCCGAGACCAATGCGCCGCCCAAGCCCGAGGACGAAAAAGGCCTCAAGGCGCGCATCCAGAAAATGGTGATGAAGCGCGCGGGCGCCGGCGTGCCGAGCGCCAATCGCATCACGCTGCTCGTCGATTCCGATGGCGACGGCGTCGCCGATCAGCGCTCGGTCTATCTCGAAAACCTCAACTCGCCGTTCGGCATGGCCGTGGTCGGCGATTCGCTGTACGTCGCCAACACCGACGCGGTGCTGCGCTTTCCGTACGTGGCTGGCGCCAAGAGCATCACCGAGCCGGGCAGGAAGATCGTCGATCTGCCGGCCGGACCGCGCAATCATCACTGGACCAAGAACCTCATCGCGAGTGCGGACGGCAGCAAGCTCTACGTCACCACGGGCTCGAACAGCAACGTCGGCGAGAACGGCATGGACGCCGAGAAAGGCCGCGCCGAAATCTGGGAGGTGGACATCGCGAGCGGCGAATCCCGCGCCTTCGCGACCGGCCTGCGCAATCCGAACGGCCTGGCCTGGGAGCCCACGAGCGGCGAGCTCTGGACCGTCGTCAACGAGCGCGACGAAATCGGCAGCGACCTGGTGCCCGATTACATGACCTCGGTGAAGGACGGCGCCTTCTACGGCTGGCCTTACTTCTATTACGGCGATCACGCCGACGCGCGCATTCCGGTGCCGGACAATGTGCGCCTGAAAGCCGCGACGGTGCCCGATTACGCGCTCGGCCCGCATACGGCTTCGCTGGGTCTTGCGGCGGTGAAAGGCTCGTCGCTGCCGGCTTTCAGCGAAGGCATGTTCATCGGCCAGCACGGCTCTTGGAACCGGCGGCCGCGCAGCGGCTACAAGGTGATCTTCGTTCCGTTCGCGAACGGCAAGCCCAACGGCATGCCGGTCGACGTGCTCGCCGGCTTCGTCAACGCCAAGGGCGAGGCGCAGGGCAGGCCGGTGGGCGTCGCGCTCGACGGCAAGGGCGCGTTGCTGGTGGCCGATGACGTCGGCAACACGATCTGGCGCGTGACCGCGGCGCCTGCGCCGGGCGAGGCACCGGCCGACGAAGCGCAGCCGGCTTCGACGACGGACATGTGATTCGTTCGGCTCTCGTGCGGCCTGAAAGTCGGCAGCGCGAGAGCCGAAGCGCAGCTCAATACTTGTAGAAGCCCTGGCCGCTCTTGCGGCCGTAGCGACCGGCCGCGACCATCTCGCGCAGCAGCGGAGCGGGGCGGTACTTGGTGTCGCCGAAATCGCGGCAGTACACCTCCATGATCGCGAGCAGCGTGTCGAGACCGACGAGGTCGGCGAGCGCGAGCGGGCCGATCGGATGGCCGCAGCCGAGCTTCATGCCGGTGTCGATGTCCTCGGCCGTCGCCACGCCTTCCTGCAGCGTGAAGATCGCCTCGTTGATCATCGGACACAGGATGCGATTGACCGCGAAGCCCGGGCTGTTGCGAACGCCGATCGGCGCCTTGCCGATCGCGCGCGCGAACTCGGCGATGCTGTCCTGGGTTTGCGGCGAGGTCGCCAGCCCGCTGATGACCTCGACGAGCTGCATCAGCGGAACCGGATTGAAGAAGTGCAGGCCGACGAAACGATCCGGGCGCGTGGTGGCGGCCGCGAGCTCGGTGATCGAGATCGACGAGGTGTTGGTCGCCAGGATCGCATCGGCCTTCAGCACGCCATCGGCCTGCTTGAGGATGCGCTTCTTGATCTCGAGGTTTTCGGTCGCCGCTTCGATGACCAGATCGGCCGTTGCGAGCTGGCCGTAATCGGTGGTTCTGCTGATGCGGGCGAGCGTGGCTTCGCGATCGGCCGCGCTGAGCTTGTCCTTCTTGACGAGCTTGTCGAGGCTCGCGCCGATCGTCGCGTATCCGCGTGCGAGCGCCGCGTCGTTGATGTCCACCATGATCACGTTGAGGCCCGCGGCCGCGCTGACCTGCGCGATGCCGTTGCCCATGATGCCGGCGCCGATGACGCCGATGGTCTTGCTCATTGCTTTCCCTTGGTTACTCGTTGTGATGGCGCTGCAGCTTGACTACATGTTGCGGCGATAGCGGCCGCCGACTTCGAACAGTGTCTGGCTGATCTGGCCGAGCGAGCAGACGCGCACCGCGTCCATCAGCACTTCGAACAGGTTGCCGCCGGCCACCGCGACGTCGCGCAGGCGCTGCTGCATCGCGACCGACTGATCGGCGTTGCGCGACTGGAATTCGGCCAGGCGCTTGAGCTGGCTCTGCTTCTCGTCGTCGGTCGAGCGCGCGAGTTCGATTTCCTGCAGCGCATCGTCGCCGTTCGGATTGCGGAAGGTGTTGACGCCGATGATCGGCAGCGAGCCGTCGTGCTTCTTGTGTTCGTAGTAGAGCGACTCTTCCTGGATCTTGCCGCGCTGATAGCCGGTTTCCATCGCGCCGAGGACGCCGCCGCGCGAGGCGATCGCCTCGAATTCCTTGAGCACGGCTTCTTCAACGAGATCGGTCAGCTCGTCGATGATGAAGCTGCCCTGCAGCGAGTTCTCGTTCTTGGCGAGGCCGAACTCGCGGTTGATGATGAGCTGGATCGCCATCGCGCGGCGCACCGATTCCTCGGTCGGCGTGGTGATCGCCTCGTCGTAGGCGTTCGTGTGCAGCGAGTTGCAGTTGTCGTTGATCGCGAGCAGGGCCTGCAAGGTCGTGCGGATGTCGTTGAAGTTCATCTCCTGCGCGTGCAGCGAACGGCCCGAAGTCTGCACGTGATACTTGAGCTTCTGGCTGCGCTCGTTGCCGCCGTACTTGTTCTTCATCGCCACCGCCCAGATGCGGCGCGCGACGCGGCCGATCACCGTGTATTCCGGGTCCATGCCGTTGGAGAAGAAGAACGACAGGTTCGGCGCGAAGCTGTCGATGTGCATGCCGCGCGCGAGGTAGCTTTCCACATAGGTGAAGCCGTTCGCGAGGGTGAAGGCGAGCTGGCTGATCGGGTTCGCGCCGGCTTCGGCGATGTGATAACCCGAGATCGACACCGAGTAGAAGTTCTGGACCTTGTGGTCGACGAAATACTGCTGGATGTCGCCCATCATCTTGAGCGCGAATTCGGTCGAGAAGATGCAGGTGTTCTGGCCCTGGTCTTCCTTGAGGATGTCGGCCTGCACGGTGCCGCGCACGGTCGACAGCGTGCGTGCCTTGATCTGCGCGTGCTCTTCCGCAGTCGGCTCACGCTGGCTCTTGCTCTTGAAGGTCTCGACCTGCTGATCGATCGCCGTGTTCATGAACATGGCGAGCAGCATCGGCGCCGGGCCGTTGATCGTCATCGACACCGAGGTCGTCGGCGCACACAGATCGAAGCCGTCGTAGAGCACCTTCATGTCGTCGAGCGTGGCGATCGAGACGCCCGAGTTGCCGACCTTGCCGTAGATGTCCGGACGCAGATCGGGGTCCTGTCCGTACAGCGTCACCGAGTCGAAAGCCGTCGACAGCCGATGCGCCGGCATGCCCTGCGACACATGCTTGAAGCGGCGGTTGGTGCGGAAGGCGTCGCCTTCGCCCGCGAACATGCGCGTCGGGTCTTCGCCCTCGCGCTTGAACGGGAAGGTGCCGGCCGTGAACGGGAAATAGCCCGGCACGTTCTCGCGCATCAGGAAGCGCAGGATCTCGCCTTCGTCCTCGAAGCGCGGCAGCGCGACCTTGCGGATCTTGGTGCCCGACAACGATTCGGTGGTCTGCCTCGTGCGGATTTCCTTGTCGCGAATCTTCACCACGTCTTCGTCTTGCTGGTAGCGTGCGAAGGTCGCCGGCCAGGCTTCGAGCGCCTGCTTGGCCCAGGTGGTCAGCTCGCCGTTCTTGGCGTCGATGAGCTTGTCGAAACCGGTCGCCTTCTCGCCGCTGGCTTCGAACAGCGCCTTGGCCGTGATCAGTGACTGACGCTCGCGAGCCGCGCGCGACTGGCGCGCGATCTCCTTGTGATAGCCGCGCACGGAATCGGCGATCTCGGCGAGATAGCGCACGCGATCCGGCGGCACGATCGCGCGTCCGGCCGACGAGGATTTCACCGTGACTTTCGGCAGCTTGCCGTCGGCGAGCTTCAGGCCGATGTCCTTGAGCCTGACCGCGATGGCCTGGTACAGCGCCGTCACGCCGTCGTCGTTGAAGCGCGAGGCCATGGTGCCGTAGACCGGCATTTTCTCGGTGCTTTCCATGAAGCGCTCGCGATTGCGCTGGTACTGCTTGCGCACGTCGCGCAGCGCATCGTCCGCGCCCTTGCGGTCGAACTTGTTGATCGCGACGAAATCGGCGAAGTCGAGCATGTCGATCTTCTCGAGCTGCGAAGCCGCGCCGAACTCGGGCGTCATCACGTAGAGGCTCGTATCGACGAACGGCACGATCGCCGCGTCGCCCTGGCCGATGCCCGAGGTCTCGACGATGACGAGATCGAAGCCCGACAGCTTGCAGGCGGCGATGACTTCCGGCAGCGCGGCCGACAACTCGCTGCCGGTGTCGCGCGTCGCAAGCGAGCGCATGAAGACGTTGGAGCGTCCAATGGTTTGGCCCTCGGTCCACGGCTCGATCGCGTTCATGCGGATGCGATCGCCGAGCAGGGCGCCGCCGGTGCGCTTGCGCGAAGGATCGATCGAGATGATCGCGATCTTGAGCGCATCGTCCTGGTCGAGGCGCAGGCGCAGCACGAGCTCGTCGGTCAGCGAGGACTTGCCGGCGCCGCCGGTGCCGGTGATGCCGAGCGAAGGCGTCTTGATGCCGGCCGCGGCATCGCGGATCGCCTGCTTGACGTCGTCGGCATAGGCGCCGTTCTCGATCGCGGTGATCGTGCGCGCGAGCGCGCGGCGATCGCCCGAACGCAGCGCGGTCACGGCGTCCTCGGCCTTCGGCGAGAACGTCGTGAGGTCGTAGTCGCAGCCCTGCATGACGTCGTTGATCATGCCCTGCAGGCCCATGATCGCGCCGTCTTCGGGGGAATACAGGCGCGTGACGCCGTACTCCATGAGCTCCTTGATCTCCTTGTTGACGATCACGCCGCCGCCACCGCCGTAGACCTTGATGTTGTCGCCGCCATTGGCGCGCAGCAGGTCGATCATGTAGCGGAAGTATTCGTTGTGGCCGCCCTGGTAGCTCGTGATGCAGAGGCCTTGCACGTCCTCCTGCAACGCCGCGTTGACGATCTCGCCGACCGAGCGGTTGTGGCCCAGGTGAATCACCTCGGCGCCGGTGCTCTGCAGGATGCGCCGCATGATGTTGACGGTGGCGTCGTGACCGTCGAACAGTGAGGCCGCGGTGACGAAGCGGACCTTGTTCTTGGCCTTGTAGGGAACCGGTTTGGCGTGCATCGAGAGGTCGGTCATGGCGAGTCCATGGCGGGCTGTGAGTGTCAGCCTCGCAGTTTAGGAAGCCGCCGCCCCGCCGCGAATGTCGGAAAGCGCCATCCGTCCTGGCCGATTCGGTCACCTGGATCGCAAGCCGCAACTGTCTGACCCCGCTGGGAATTCAAGCCCAGCCGGTCGGCGTTCGCGGTGTGCCGTCAACTACCCGAAAATGCCTGCCCGGCGGGCATGTCGCATCCGTCGCCTTCAGCGAGGCTTGAGCGCCTCGCCCTCGAAGCTCACGCCGCGCCAGCCCGAGCGCATGAAATTCCGGATGTTCTGGTGATCGCTCGCCTCGGGATGCTGCAGCACGTCTTCGCGGTAGTAGCGACCGAAGCAGGCCAGCGTCTCGGCTTCCGAGAGTCCTTGCAGCCTGGCGAACGCGAAGATCTTGCACGAGCCGGCGTTCTGCCCGGCGGCGTTGTGGAGTTCGCCGTTGCGGAACGCGGTCGGCGCGTAGTCGTAGGCGCCTTCGATGGCGGCGATGGTGTCGGCGAATTCGATCTGGTCGGGCGTCGTGCGCAGGCGCTGGAGGAAGTCGGGCAGGGCCATGTGGGCGTGGGTTGCTGAAAGGGCGCGCAGTATCGGCCAGCCCGGCTGGACCGGCCAGGCCCGCACGCTGCGGCGAGGCGCCGAGCCCGGGTCATGGAACGCGACGGCCTATAATCGCGCCCCGCTTTTTTCTGCTGGCTTTGCCGTGTCCAACGATGCTTCTTCCGCCGTCCCGCGCCCGTCCACTGCGCAGCTGAGCGGCCTGGTGCTCGCGAGCGTCGGCGCGGTGTTCTTCTCGGGCAAAGCCATCGTCGCCAAGCTGCTCTATCAGCACGGCAGCGACGCCGTCACGGTGATCGGCCTGCGCATGCTGCTGTCGGTGCCGTTCTTCATCGCGGTGGCGATCGCCACCTGGCGCAGTGGGCCGAAGATCGGCGCGGGCGATTTCGCGCGCATCGTCGCGCTCGGGCTGCTCGGCTACTGGGCGTCGAGCATGCTCGACTTCATGGGCCTGCAATACATCAGCGCCGGGCTCGAGCGCCTGATCCTGTTCCTGACGCCGAGCTTCGTGCTGCTGCTCGGCGTGATCGCGTTCAAGCGCAAGGTCAGCCGCATGCAATGGGTGTCGCTGCTGTTCGCGTATGCGGGCATCGTGCTGGTGTTCTGGCACGACGTGAACCTCGGCGGCTCGGCGGTGATTCTCGGTTCCGGCCTGGTGATGGCGAGCGCGCTCTGTTACGCGCTGTATCTGCTGCTGTCGGGTGAAGTGGTGCGCCGGGTCGGGCCGATGCGCCTGGTCGCGCTGGTGATGCCGGTGTCCTGCGTGGCCTGCCTGATCCAGTACGCGCTGCTGCGCCCATGGCCGACGCTGTTCATGCAATCGGCTCCGGTCTGGGGGCTGTCGTTCATCAACGCCACCGCCTGCACGGTGCTGCCGGTGTTCATGACCATGAGCGCGGTCGCCCGCGTCGGGCCGGGCACGGCGGCCCAGGCCGGCATGATCGGGCCGGTGTCGACCGTGTTCCTGGGTTTCTGGCTGCTCGGCGAACCGATCGGCGTTCTGCAGATGGCCGGGACGGCGCTCGTTCTGACCGGAATCTGGCTGTTGTCCAGACAAAAAGCGCCCGCTGGTCATCAAAAGGCTCTTGGGTCGCCCGGCGACGCTCGGTAGACTGATTCCGCATTCAGCTGGCCTCTTCTCATGCAAGCTCCTGAAACCCCCAAGAACGAACGCGAGCGACTGGCTTCGCTCGTGAACATGAAGATTCTGGACACGCCGATCGAAGACCGTTTCGATCGCGTGACGCGCCTGGCTCGGCGATCATTCGGAGTGCCGATTTCGGCGATCTCGCTGATCGATGACGACCGCCAGTGGTTCAAGTCGATCCAGGGCCTGGACGCGCAGGAGACCTCGCGCGAGGTCTCGTTCTGCGGCCACGCGATTCTCGGTGACGGCCTGTTCGTGGTCCCCGACTCGCACGCGGACGAGCGCTTTCGCGACAACCCGCTGGTCGCGGGCGACCCGAACATCCGCTTCTACGCGGGCTGTCCGGTGCGCAATCCGAATGGCCACAAGGTCGGCACGCTCTGCCTGATCGACAACAAGCCGCGCGGGTTCGATGCCGACGACGAGGCCGCGCTGCGCGATCTCGCGCGCATGGTCGAGGACGAATTCCGCCTGTCCTTCGCCGCGCGCTCGCAGGACGAACTCATCGCCGAACTCGATCGCGCCCGGCTCGCGGCCTCGGTCGATCCGCTCACGCGCATCTGGAACCGCGGGGCGATCATGGAGATCCTCAAGCGCGAGCTCGCCAAGGGCGCGCGCGGCGGCGTCGGCGTGGGCTTGCTGATGATCGACTTCGATCACTTCAAGAAGATCAACGACGGCTACGGCCATCTGGCCGGAGACGCGGTGCTGCGCGAGGGCGTGGCGCGCATGCTCGGCATCGTGCGTACGGTCGATGCGGTCGGCCGCTACGGCGGCGAGGAATTCATGGCGGTGCTGGCCGATTGCCACGAGAGCGATGTCGAGCTCGTCGGCGAGCGCCTGCGCGCCGCGATCGAACACAATCCGATGACGGGCTCCGGCAAGCTGCTCACGGTCAGCGTGAGCGTCGGTGGCGCGTGGTGCCCCGGCAGCATGCTCGTGGAGCCCGACAGGCTCATCGCGCTGGCCGACGCGGCGGTCTACGAGGCTAAGGCCAAGGGTCGCAACCGCGTCGAGATGAGCCGCCCCATCGACTGAAAGACCCTCATCCCTCTCCGGGCGGGAGGGGGATGAGAGCGCCGGGCGATCTGCTCAGCCGACGAGCTTCCAGATCATCCAGGCCATCAGCAGCACCTGCACGAAGTAGAAGGTGGCGCGCAGCAGCACCTGGATGAAGCTCGTGCCGGTCAGGTGAACCAGACTCTGGCCGATGCGCGCGTAGAGCACGTAGGCGGCGAGCGGGTCGACCGCGTCGGCGCGGTTCATCAGCATGGCCATGGCGACGATGGCCGCGAACACCGGCAGGTTTTCGAGCGCGTTCAGATGCGCGTGCTGGGCGCGCACGAGAATGGCCGGATCGGCGTTCGGCTTGCCGCGGGTCCACGAGTCCGCGGGCTTCTTGAACAGCAGCACCGGCGGCACGCGCGGCAACGCGTAGATCATGGCGAGCAGCAGCGTCCAAGCGGCGAACAGCAGTACGGCGACCATTGCAGTCATGGTGTTTCTCCCCTTCGTGGCGAATCGTTGTTGGAAAAATTGTTTCGAGCGGGAACGAGCCCCGGCCGAGCATAGCGCCGTGTCGGGCTGTGGCGGACTTGCGGCAGCGCCAATGGTCGTGGACGATTACGGCCTCCCCAGTCATTTTCTTGTCCGCCATGAGTCTGTCACTGCGCGACCAGCTGTTCGCTGCCGGCCTGATCAACGAAAAGCAGGCCAAGCAGGCCAGCAAGCACCAGGGCCAGCAGCGCCGCGAACGGGCCAAGAATCCGGCCGCCGCGGCGGCCGAGCAGCAGCGCATCGCCGCGCACCAGGCCGCCGAGGCCGCCAAGGCGGCGCGCGATGCGGAGCTCAACCGCGTCGCCCAGGAGAAGCTCAAGCAGAAGGAGATGCGCGCCCAGATCAAGCAGCTGGTCGAGCAGAACCGGCTGCCGATGCCCGAGGGCGAGGACTACTACAACTTCATCGACGGCAAGAAGATCCGCCGCATTCCGGTCAACCCGACGCTGCGTGCGCGCTTCGGCAAGGGCGAGATCGCGATCGTGCGGGCCGATGGCCGCTATCACATCGTGCCGGCCGCGATCGCCGAGCGCGTCCGCGAGCGCGACCCGCATTCGGTCGTCGCCCGGCCGGACGCCAGCGAAGCCAAGCCGGTCGACGAGAACGATCCGTACAAGGATTTCGTGGTACCCGACGACCTCATGTGGTGAGGCGCCCGGGCGGACCTGACGCTGCCCCTCATGGCGTGATAATTGCTGCGGCGTGATCGCCCACCGACGGGAGATCACTGATGCGATCACGCATCCGTAGCCGCCGGTCGCGGCTCATCATCGGACTATCACTTTCCGGACTGCTGCTGGCGTCGTCGCCGACGGCGGCGTTCGCTCAGACCCCGCAGGGGCAGGTCCGCAACAACGTCAACCCGAACCGGGTCATCTATACCGAGACGCGCGGCCAGACGATCTACCTCGATCGCTGCGCGCTGTGCCACCAGCCCGACGGCAAGGGCAAGACCGACGGCAGCAACGGCTTTCCGCCGCTGACCGGGCTCTCCGAATGGATGACGCTGCGCGAAGGTCAGCTCTACGTCGCCCACGCGATCATCTACGGTCCGTACTGGGGCGACGTGCTCGTCGGCGACCAGTACTACTTCGGCATGATGCCGCGCTTCGGCCCGCGCTTCACCAACGAGCAGATCGTCGCCGTGATCCGCTACGTCGCCGAGGAGCTCAACGAGCCGCTGCCGGGCTATACGCCGATCACCGTGCAGCTCGTCGAGGAGGCGCGTCGCCTGCCGGACAACATGGAAGCCGTGCGCGAGGAGCGCTCGATGCTGCCGCTGCGCTGAGCGCGCGCGGCATTCAGAGGGCGTTCAAGCGGGCCGACGGAGCGTAGCGGCGACCTTCGCAGGCGCCGATCCCGGCGCTCGCCGCGACTCTGGAGGACTGCATGCGTAAAACTTCTACGGCGCTGGCCGGCATGGCCTTGCTCGCCGCTCTGGCGGCCTGTTCGGGAAGCGGGTCCGGGGACGAAGCGGACGACGGTCCCGGCACCGTACCGGCCGGCCTGACCAAGACCTCGGTCGCCCGCTTTGACGAGCCCTGGGCGATGAGCTTCCTGCCCGACGGCCGCCTGCTCGTGACCGAGCGCGGCGGAACCCTGCGCCTGGTCACGCAGGACGGCACCAGCTCGCGTGCGGTGACGGGCGTGCCCGAGGTCGCCTACGGCGGCCAGGGCGGGCTCGGCGACGTCGTACTGCATCCGCGCTTCGCCGAGAACGGCTTGATCTATCTGAGCTATGCGGAGGCTGGCGACAGCGGTACGCGCGGGGGTGCCCTGGCGCGGGCCAGGCTGGATCTCGCCGCCGACGGCGGGGCCGCGCTGCGCGAACTCAGCGTGATCTGGCGGCAGGCGCCCAAGGTCAGGGGCACCGGGCATTACAGCTACCGCATCGCGTTCGCGCCGAACGGCGATCTGTACCTGACCTCGGGCGAACGCCAGCTCGGCAGCCCGGCCCAGGACCTCGCGCAGAACCTCGGCAAGGTGCTGCGGCTCAAGGACGATGGCGCGGCGGCGGACGGCAATCCGTTCGCCGACCAGGGTCCGGTCGCGGCGCAGGTCTGGAGCTACGGTCACCGCAACCTGCTCGGCATCGCCTTCGATGCCGACGGCCGCCTGTGGACGCACGAGATGGGGCCGCAGGGCGGCGACGAACTGAACCTCATCGAGCGCGGTAGCAATTACGGCTGGCCGATCGTCTCCAACGGCAGCAACTACGACGGCTCCGACATTCCCGATCACGACACGCGCCCCGACTTCAATGCGCCCGAAGTGAGCTGGAACCCGGTCATCGCCCCGGCCGGCTTCATCATCTACAGCGGTTCGATGTTCCCGTCCTGGCGCGGCGACGGTTTCATCGGCGGCCTGGTGTCGCACGGGCTCGTGCGCATCGAGTTCGATGGAGACAGCGCCCGCGAGGCCGAGCGCATCGATTTCGGCGAGCGCATCCGCGAGGTCGAGCAGGGCCCGGATGGGGCGATCTGGGTGCTCGAGGACGGTGATTCGGCCCAGCTGTTCAAGCTCACGCCGGCAGCCTAAACCCGCCGCATTCTAAATATTGAAAGGACAATCAATCGCTTATGCGCTAATGGACAGGTGTGTCCAATTCAGAAGGGATTCAAGCGAGGTGGGCCACCGTGGAATCGGAGCGAGCAGTCCTGCCCCGATCGGGGCCCAGAAACAAGAAGGAGAAGGACATGGAATTCGGTCAGAAAACCTACGGCCCGACCTCGCAGAGCGCCGGTTTGGTGCCAGGCTCAGTCCCGTCCGGCGGACTCGACATGGGTCAGGAGTCGTCGAAAGTGAAGATGGGCATCCTCGGCGGCATCGTCGCCATCTTCGGCATCGGTGCGGCCGTGGCCCTGAATGGCGGAGACGAGAAAGTCGCCGCCCAGCAGCAGGCCAAGGCCGAGCGAGAGCAGATGATGACGCCGACCGAGATGGCGGCGCCCGCCGGAGCTCCAGGTAGCGAAATGGCGATTGCGCCGGGCGCGGCTCCGAACGTGGAGGCTGCCGGCGTCGCGGGTGCCGATACGGCAGCCTCCAGCGTCGATCCGAATGCCGTCGCGATGGCCCCGGCTTCGGCGATCGACCCGGCTGCAACTCCGGCAGACTCGGCCCCTAGCGCGATGACGTCCACTGCCACGGTCACGCCGTCGGCTCCGGAGCCGGCTGCCTCCTCGGCGCCCACCGCGCAGGTCGCCTCTGCTGCCGAGCCGGCCTCGAAGGCTCAGCAGGCGAACCCGGCGACCGGCCCCGAAATCGCCATGGCCGCGCCCGCGCAGGCCGCCGCGGCCGAGGTTCCGATGCAGAAGGCCGAATCCGAGCCGGTGACGAATGGTGAGCAGCTCGCTTCGTCGGGCGCCGTCGCCCAGCCGCAGGCTCCGGTGGTTCGCAAGCCGCAGGCCGTCGACGCGCTCGATGCCTGGTGGCAGAAGAACAACGCCAGCACGAGTGGCTTCGGCGTGCAGTTCGTCGGCCAGGCGGCCGACCAGCCGAGCCTGGTGATCCGCCTTTCGGAGCTGGCCGATCCGAACGTCGCGGCGCGGCACATCAAGGTCAAGGCCGCCGACGGCACCGAGGTGGCGACCCACTGGCAGAAGGGCGCCAACGACTATGTGCTCGTGAACCCGAACCTGGCGCCGGGCCGATACACGGTCAGCATCGATCCGGGCCTGACCAGCAGCACCGGTTCGACGCTCGGCACGCCGCTCAGCGGGCCGATCTATATCCAGTAAGGCTTAGCCAGCGAGCAGTGACGGACCCGATGACTTCCGGTCATCGGGTCTTTTTGTTTGGAGGGCTCGATCGATTGTTCTGCCAGTGAGACAGACTATCGTGATGTAGGCGTCTTATCGCGGTTTTGTCCTGAGTTTACCTTGATCGCCAGTTTCCGTCCTCAGCGACGGACTGCAATCAAGGTGATCGTCATGACCCGCACTCCATTCCACGCCTCCCAGCTCAGGTTCGCCGCCACATTCGCCACGGCGCTATTGCTGAGTGCCTGTGCGAGCACCGGACGCCCGGTCGCGGCCTTGCCGGACCAAGCACTGTCCGCTCCGACCACCCGCGAGACCGTCTGCCGCATCTGGGGCAATGCCGACGATGCGTCCTACTGCGCCCCGCTCACGGCCCGGACCGAGGTATCGAGCCGCAACTGATCGGCAGCGCAAGCCCTCGATTTTTCGGTCTCACCACCGGCGGGCGCTCGCGCGATCGACGGTCCACGGTCTCAAGCGGACTGCGGCAACAGCGGGCTGATCTGCTCGCCCAGAAAGCGCAGGAATTCCTGTACCGCCGGAATGTTCTGCCGGCGCGAAAAGTAGGCCGCGTGGATCAGGTCCTGCTCGGCCTTCCAATCGGGCAGCAGGACCAGCAGCCGGCCGTCGGCCAGGGCGTCCTCGCAAAGCAGTTGGGGCAGTTGCACGAGCCCGACGCCGGCGATCGCGGCTTCGCGCAGCACTGTCATTTCGTCCGTGACGAGTCGCGGATGGTGCTCGACGCTGACCGGCTCCGCGCCCGGACCCGGGCCGGTAGCGGGTCCGCTGAGCTTCCAGAAATAGCGGCCATCGGCCGAGGTCTGCGCGAGGCTCGGGTAGCGCCGCAGGTCGGCGAGCGTCTGCGGGGCGCCGATCGACTCGACGAGCGCCCGGCTCGCGACCAGATAGCGACGCGACACGCCGAGCGGCTTGGACACCAGCTCGGCCGACTGCATCGACGCGGCGCGCGCCCGGATCGCGATGTCGATGCCTTCGGCGATCACGTCGACGCGCCGGTTGGTCGCTTCGAGTTCGACCTGCACTTTCGGAAACCGCGCCTGGAAGGCCGGCAGCGCGAGGGCGAGCGCGCCCTGGGCCAGCGAGATCGGGCAGGAGATTCGCAGGCGGCCGCGCGGCTCGGCGACGCCGCGCTCGATGAGCTCCTGCGCGGCCTGGGCCTCGACGACCATCGCCTTGCAGCGGGCCAGAAAATCCTCGCCGATCGGGGTCAGGTGCAGCCGGCGCGTCGAGCGCTGCATGAGCCGCGCCCCGAGCCGCTGCTCGAGCTCGGCGATGCGTCTCGACAGCCTCGATTTCGGAATCTGCAGCACCCGCGCGGCTGCCGAGAATCCGCCGCGCTGGGCTACTTCGGTGAAGTAGTAGAGATCGTTGAGGTCTTCCATCGTCGGCTCGTCACTGTTCTGCCTGTGGGACAGATTGTCGTGGTATGGCCAGCTTATCAAGAGATTGTTCCGAAATTATTGTTTTCACCACGCAGTAACACCGATCCGACTTTCAGGGAGACCACCATGACCACCGCAACCGCCACTCACACCAGTACCGACAAGAGCCGTCCGATCCGCCAGCCCTACATCAGCAACGTGCTCGACGTAGCCGGTCGCGCGGGTCTGGCCGCCATCTTCCTGATCTCGGGCCTGTCCAAGATCGGCCAGTACGCCGGCACCCAGGGCTACATGGAGGCAATGGGCGTTCCGGGTGGGTTGCTGCCGCTCGTGATCGCGGTCGAGGTGCTCGGCGGCGCGGCGATCCTGACCGGTGCCTACACGCGCTGGGCCGCGTTCGTCCTCGCCGGTTTCAGTGTCGTCTCGGCGCTGATCTTCCATGCCGACTTCGCCGACCAGGTGCAGGCGATCATGTTCTGGAAGAACGTCGCGATCGCCGGCGGCCTGCTCGGCTACCTGGTCCACGGCACCGGCGCCTGGAGCGTCGACCGCCAGGTCCGCAAGGTTTGAAGGCTTCAAGCTTCACCAACGAAAACGCCGCCCCAGTTATTCGCTGGGGCGGCGTTTTTGCATGCGGCGGCGAATTCAAGCCGCTGCGGCCCGGCGCGCTTTCTCGATGCGGTCGTAGGCCGCGGTGATCGCCCGCGTCTTCTGCTCGGCCATCGCGCGCATGCTTTCGGGCAGGCCCTTGCCGGCGAGCTTGTCCGGGTGGTTCTCGCTCATGAGCTTGCGGTAGGCACGCTTGAGTTCGGCATCGCTGGCGGCCGGCTCGACGCCGATCACGCGGTAGGCATCGTCGAGCGCCGAAGCTTGCGACGCGCTCGACGCGCCGCCGTCCGCGTAGCCGCCGCCCCCGCCGCGCAGCATCGCTTCAAGCGCCTGCAGTTCGGTTTCGGACAGGCCCAGGCCACGCGCGACGCGCAACAGCAGCGCGTGCTCGGCCGGGTGGATCTGGCCGTCGGCCGCGAGCGCGGCGATCTGCATCTGCAGGAACATCTGGTGCAGCACGCGCTGGCCGCGCGCGGCGGCGGCGAAGCGGGCGACCTCGGCGTCGAGATCGAAGCCCGCAGACTTGCCGCGGTTGAACGAGGCCTTGGCAGCCTCGCGCGCCTCGCCCGACAGCCGCAGCTGGTCGAACAGCGCTTCCACGGCGCGAATCTCCTCGGCCGAGACGCGGCCGTCGGCCTTGGACATGGCGCCCATGACCGCGAAGGTGGAATCGAGGAACAGCGACTGCACCTGATTGATCTTGCCGACCGCGAAGCGCACGAGCAGCAGCGGAAGCAGGCGACCGAGCGCCAGACCGATCAGGGCGCCGATGACCAGGCCCCGCCAGCCGCCAGACAGCAGGCCGATGAAGCCGCCAAGCCAGATGAGAAAGTTCATAAGCCGCTTATGGTAACGGCTGTGACGCCCGCGCAGGATTTTCGCGCCGTCGCGCTCCTCCACCAGTCATCCGGCTGGCGGCGCATTCCCCATTTGGGCAATGACCGCCCGTTCACGGCTGGCTAAGTTGCCTCGGTTTGCGCCACGAAGGTGGAGCGTGCCGTGCGCCCCTTCTGGCAAATCCGATAACAGGAGGGGACTCATGTCATTCATCAGAACCATGCGGGTAGGAGTCGGCATTGCGCTGGCGGCGATCGCCGTCGCGGCCTGCGGCGGCGGAGGGGGCGGGGGCGATCCGGCGCCGGCCGCGCCGAGCGTCACGCTGACCGCCACGCCGCAGACCGTCGAAGGCGGCGCCTTCGTCGCGCTCAGCGCGAGCGCCGTCGATGCGGCGGGCGCCGCGCTGACGCCGAACCTGTCCTGCGATCGGGGCACCCTGCAGGGCTCGATGCTGCTGACCCCGACCGTCACCGAGAACGGCAACGTGGTCTGCACCGCGACGGCCACCGATGCCGGTGGTCGCAGCGGCACCGCGCGCGTCACCATCGCCGTCACCGCGACGGTCGCCTCGCTGTCGCTGGCCGAAGGCCAGCAGCGACTCGTGCCGGGCCAGACCGCGGTGCTGTTCGCCGATGCATTGCCGCTCGAGAGCGAGAGCTACGAGGCGACGCTCGGCAGCCGCGCGGTAACGCTGCACAACGCCGGCACCGGCCTGCTGTGGTTCGAAGTGCCGGCCGATGCCGCCGCCGGCAGCACCACGCTGCAGGCCACGCTCAATGGCCGCCCATGGCAGTTCGACGTCGAGCTCGGAAGCCCGACGAACGTCGCCAACCCGCGTGCGGTGGTGCGCGCCGCGCTCGAATCCACGGCCGCCGATCTCGCGCAGCTCGAAGCCGATGAGGGCGCCGGCATGAGCGCAGCCGAACTCGAGGCCTTGCGTGCGCGCCGCGCGGACGTCGCCAATTCGCTGTCGCTGCTCGAGACCACCGAGGACGCGGTGCTCGGCGCGGTCGCGCAGCGGCTGATCGCCAACGGCTACGCGCAGGGCGACGTCGCCACGGCGACGGCGGGTCTGGCCGCGGCCAAGGCGTTTTCGGCCTCCGGCTGCGTTTCGGCGATCGCCGGAGCCAGCGGGGGGCTGGCCCGGCTGGCCGCCGTGGTGGTGCTGGCTGGAGTCGGGCTCGAAGCCGTCGTCGTCGGGCCGGACCCGGCCTCGCGCATCATCGGCGCGGTCCTGGCCGGTGGCGGCTTCGTCTACATCTGGAAGCAGGCCGACCAGGGCTCCGCGCTCCAGAATGGCCTCAGCGCGATCCGTGGCAATTGCAGGGTGGAGTTCAGCTTCACGCTGCTGCCGGCGTCGGCGCCCGCCGACGACGATGCGCGCGCCGCAAGCGTCATGCGCGTCAAGGCGCTGACGGCCAAGGCCACGCAGAAGCTGGCCTTCGAAAACGGCGAGCCGCTCTATTTCCGTCCGCAGAGCCTGCTGCGCATCCACGAGAACCATCTGGCCACCGTCCGCAGCCTGTTCAACCGCATCAGCTCGACGATCGCCAAGCTGCCGCTGGTTCCGGAGCCGCTGTCCGCCGTGCTTGAAGGCCTGCTGACCGAGGAAACCCAGGACGTGCCGGCCGCCAGCATCGGCATCGGCTCGATCTCCGCGGGCGATGTCGCGGTCGGCGGCGACGCATCGGCGGCCGGCGAGCTGCTGCGGCTGGAGTTCTCGGCGGCCAACGCCGAGCGCGAGGAGGTCGACTTCAGCTTCACGCTGACGCGCCCCAATGCCGAGCCCAAGCCCTTCGAGGCCACTTTGTCGATCGATCTGCCCGAGGCCGAGGACGCGGCGATCGAGGTCATCCAGGGCGTCGCCGCCAGCTCGACCGTGACCACGGTCGGCGCCGATACGCTGGAAGTCGTGAATGGCCCGGCGCATGGCAGCGTGCGGCTCGAGAACGACGGCGACTTCGTCTTCACGCCGGCCGGCCAGTATTTCGGTCCCGACCAGTTCAAATACCGGGCGCGCAACGAGAATGGCTATTCGCGCGTGGCCACGGTCGCCGTCAACGTCAAGCGCAAGTTCGATGGCGCCTGGACGCTGCAGATCGACCGCTCGTTGACCTCGAGCAACCCGCGCGGCCTGTGCTCCGAGGAAGCCGACACGACCGAAACCGTCGGTGTCTCGAAGATCACCGACACCCACTACCAGGCCAGCTACGCGGGCCAGACCATCAATCTGAACATGGGCTCGGCCGACGACGCGGGCGGCCTGTCGGGCTCGCTGAGCGTGACCTATCCGGACGGTCCGGAAGACAAGGGCTCGACCACCGAGTCGCTCAGCGTGCGGATTCCGGACAGCACGCATCTGTCCGGCACGCTGACCTGGACCTACTCCGGTCCCAACGGCAGCTGCTCCGGCAACAGCGTGATCACCGGAACCCGCGCGCCGGGATTCTGATGAGGCTGGTGACGGACCCGGCCGCCGCCGGGTCCGTCAGAGCTGGGCCAGGTGGCTCACGAGTTCGGCCTGCCGGCGGACGCCACACTTGGACATGGCGGTCTTGAGCTGGGCGCGGATGGTGCCGACGGCGACCGTGCGCACGGCCGCGATTTCCTCGGGCGACTGGCCCGCGGCGATGCGCACGGCGACTTCGGCCTCGGCCGAAGTCAGCCCGAACACGGCTTGCGCGAGCGTCTGCATGCGCTGGGTCCGGTTCGCCTGCTGCGTGCGCCCGACCACCAGCACGCGCGGCGTGAACGTGAATTCGTGTGCGAGCGCGGGCAGGCGGACCACCTCGAGCACGAGCGCGCGGGGCGTCGTCCTGCCGCACAGCACGATGGTCGTGGCGGTGGGTGAGCCGGGCAGGGTGATGCCCAGCGCGGCGGCGTCGATCGCCCTGGACAGCGCCGCGGCGTCGTCCTTGGCGGCGGCCTCGAGCCGCCCCTGGCGCAGCTGCAGCGGGCCATTCGAGCCGACGAGGCTTTCGGCTGCGGGCGTCATCGCCTGCACGCGGCCGCGGCCGTCGCAGACGAAGGCGATCATCGACAGACCTTCGAAGGCCCGGCTCAGCAGCCTGGCCCCCTGGTTCTCGAGCGCCATCTGGGTCCGCACGGCGACCCGCACGTGCGGCGCGAGCGCGGCGAAGACGGCGCGCTGTTCGTTGCTGATCGGGCCATTGGCGCGTGAGCGCCCGACCGCCAGCCCGATCAAGGTGCTGTCGCTTCGCTCGAGCGTGGTCAGGCAGATGTGCGGAACGTCCCAGGGCAGCAGGAAGTCGTGATACCAGGCGTTGCGCCGGTAGTCTTCAGCCGACATGAAGTCGGGATCCGCGAGCACCTGCAGCACCGGCGCCGCGACGCCCGCGCGGACGAAGGGGTTGATGTCCGGATCGCCGCCGCCATCGGCGGCGAAGGCGACCATGAACCCCGGATCGATGTTCGTCATGAGGTTGAACGGCACCGCGGCGTCCGAGCCGAGGCCGATCAATTCCCCGGTCTGCGATCCGGTCGCCTCGGCCAGGCCTTCCAGCGCCTCGTACCAACCCTGACCTTCGAGCGCGGCGGTCTGGAAAGCGTCCGCCAAAGCCAGTATCCGACCCTCGTCCCAAGCCACCATCTGCCGCATGCCCCCGCTGTGATCGCTACCGGGCCGTTCCTGGCCCTGGGCAATCCGGAAACCATCCGCTGCAATCCACAGGGAGCGCCGCCGTCCTCGCCGGGCGGGGGCAGGTTACTGCAGCAGGCCTATGACAACAATGGGAAAATCGATGCCGTCAAGACCTGTCGAAATCCTCGTCGGCAGCTGCGATAGGCGCCTCTTTCAGCCTTTCTTGCTCGCGATCCACTGATCCACGCGCCGCTCGAGTAGTTCCAGCGGCAGCGCGCCGCCGCCGAGTACGGTGTCGTGGAAGCCCTTGATGTCGAACTTGTCGCCGAGCTCGGTTTCGGCCTTCCTGCGCAGCTCCTGGATCTTGATCATGCCGACCTTATAGGCGGTGGCCTGGCCCGGCATGATCAGGTAGCGGCGCACTTCGGACTTGACCGCGGTGAGCGGGACCGAGGTGTTGGCGTCGAAGAATTCGACGGCCTGCTGCTCGGTCCAGCCCTTGGCGTGCAGGCCGGTGTCGACGACCAGCCGCACCGCGCGCCACATCTCCGAACTCAGGCGGCCGAAATCCGAATACGGATCCTGATAGGTGCCGGGCATCTGCTTGGCGAGCCATTCGGCGTACAGGCCCCAGCCTTCCTGGTAGGCGGTGAAGCCGGCCTGGGTGCGGAACAGCGGCACGCTCGTGAGCTCCTGCGCGATCGAGATCTGCATGTGATGGCCCGGCAGGCCCTCGTGATACGCGATCACCTCGAGCTCGGGCTTGGGCATCGCGTTCATGTCGGACAGATGCGCGTAGTAGACGCCCGGACGCGAGCCGTCCGGCGTGCCCGGGAAGTAATGCTGGGCCGCGCCGTCCTGCTCGCGGAAAGCCTCGACGCGCTTGACCACGAGGTCGGCCTTCGGCAGCACGCCGAAGAAATCGGGCAGCGATTTCTTGATGTTGTCGAGCACCGCCGTCGCGGTGTCGATGTAGGCCTGGCGGCCGGCGTCGGTGTTCGGGAAGCGGAACTGCTTGTCGCTGTCGATGAACTTGAAGAAGGCCTCGAGATCGCCCTTGAAGCCGACCTTGTCCTTGAGCGCCGTCATCTCGCCGCGGATGCGCTCGACTTCCTTGAGACCGAGCTCGTGGATCTGCTCGGCCGTCATGTGCGTGGTGGTGTTGTCGGCCAGCGCGAACTCGTAGTACGCCTTGCCGTTGGGCTGCGTCGTGCCGACGCCGCTGGCGTTCTCGGGCGCGTTGACCATGTCGGCCTGTTCCCAGGCGATCAGGCGCTCGTAGCCGGGCTTGAACTTGTCGACCAGCGCGGCCTTGGCGAGCGCCTGCAGCTCGTCGCCGCGCTTTTTGTCGATCGCGCCGGATTTCACGAGCTCCGCGATCTTGGCCTTGGCGTCGGCCCAGATCGCCGAATCCTTGCCGGGGCCGAACGGCGCGCCCGCGATGACTTTCTTCGACTGATCGATCACGCCCTCGAACGCGAACTTGGGCGGACGGATTTTCTGCGCGGCCGCTTTTTTCGCACGCTCGACGAGCTGGTCGAGCCCGACCGGCGCGGCTTCCAGGCGCGCGATGTAGGCGAGCATGTCGGATTCGTTTTCGACCTTGTGGAAGCTGATCAGCAAGGTCGGGATGAACGACTGCGCGCCGTTCATCTGGTCGAAGACGTAGCCGTTGAGGCGGAAGGCTTCGCCGGCCGCGAGCTGCTCGCTCTGGTACTTCCAGATGTCGTACGACATCTTCGCCTCGTCGCTGAGCTTGGCGTAGGTGAACTGCGACTGCAGCTCGTCCAGCGTGCCCTTGCGCCAGGCGCGCTTCTTGTCGTCGGCGGCCTCGGACATGTCGTCGAACTTGTCGTACTGCTCCTTGCGCCCGAGGAAGGTCAGCGAGATCGGGCTGAAGGCCAGCTCCTCCTCGTACTTCTTGCCGAACCACTCGTTGATGCGATCGGTCTCGGCCTTGATCTCCTCGGCCGTCGGCGCGACGGCGGCGCTCGCCCCGGGCTGGGCCGCGGGCGGCTCGGCGGTCTTGCTGCAGGCGCTCAGCGCCAAGGCCGCAGTGAAGGCGAGCGCGGCGGCGGACAGCGTGTTCAAGGCGAACGGAAGGGCAAGGCGCATGAGGGGTTCTCTCCGTGATCCTGATCGGTGGCGCGGTCAGCGGGCGACCGCGCAATGCCGCAGCTTAACGGCGCATCCGGGCGAGCGAATCGGGGATTTCCCTCTTGTGCGTGACGGTGGTCGCTCAACGGCAGGATTGCTTTTGCAGCCTTGCTGCGGGCGCCGCTCAGACGCTCGGCGCGAATTCCTCGGCGCCTGCGCGGTAGAGCCGCCAGCTGCCCTTGCCCGCGAGCTTGGCGACGTACATCGCCTCGTCGGCCTGGCGCATGACGGTGGCGGCGTCGGGGCTGTCGTGCTTGATCAGGGCGATGCCGATCGAGGCGCGGATGCGGAACGGCTTGCCCTGGATCGTGAAGGTCTCGCCGAGGCTGGCGATCAGCGCGTCGGCGAGTTCGTAGGCTTCGGCCGCCACTTCGATGCGATCGAGCAGCACCGCGAACTCGTCACCGCCGATGCGGCCGGCGGTCGCGCCTTCGATCGGCACCAGCGCCGACATGCGCCGTGCCGCGTACTTGAGCAGCTCGTCGCCGAAGGCGTGGCCGTAGCGATCGTTGATGAGCTTGAAATCGTCGAGGTCGATGTAGAGCAGGGCGCCGAGCTGGCGCGGCGAGCGCGCGGCGCGCACCACGCGCTGTAGCGATTCGTTGAACAGGCGCCGGTTGCCGAGGCCCGTGAGGGTGTCGTAGTTGGCGAGCTGGGCGAGCTTCTGCATCGCGAGCTGCCGGCGATTGGTCTCGACCGCGAACTGGTCGAGCACCGCGTTGTAGAACACCGCGATGCGCGCCGCCTCGGTTTCGGGCTCGACATCGACGCGCGTGGAGAAATCGCCACGCCGGGCCTGGCGGTCCATCTGCACGATCAGATCGAGCACCGCGCTGCTCGCTCCGTGCTCGGCGATGTTGAGCCCGATGCGCTCGTCCTGCGCGCTCACGCGCAGCGGCAGCACGAGATTGAGCAGTCGCAGCACCGTGTACGAAAGCCCGAGCGAGAACACGCCCACACTGACGACACCGATGGCTTGCGTGCCGAGCTGCTGCCAGCGGCCAATGCCGTCGCCCCAGCTGCCGTCGGGCGCGCAGAGCGCCACCGCGAGCGTGCCCCAGATGCCGCCGAACAGATGCACGGGCACCGCGCCGACGGCGTCGTCGATCCGCAGGCGTTCGAGCCCGAGCGTGCCGACCACGCAGACCATGCCGCCGACAGCACCGACGAACAGCGCGGCCGGCGGCGTCAGCAGATGACAGCCCGCGGTGACCGCCACGAGCCCGGCGAGCACCCCATTCATGATGCGATCGACCGCCGGCACGCCGAGCAGTTTCCAGGTCAGCAATGTTGCGGAGAGGCCGCCGGCACCGCCCGCGAGCGCGGTGTTGACGATGATGGCCGGCACCTTGGGTGTGAGCGCCATCGCGCTGCCGCCGTTGAAGCCGAACCAGCCGACCCAGAGCAGGAAGATGCCGAGCGTCGCCACCGGCAGGTTGTAGCCTTCTATCGGGCGCCCCTGCGGGCCGAAGCGGCCGACGCGCGGCCCGATGATCAGCAGGCAGGCCAGCGACACCCAGCCGCCTACCGAGTGCACGACGGTCGATCCGGCGAAATCGATGAAGCCGAGCTCGGCGAGCCAGCCCGCCACTGTGTGGTCGAGCGCGCCACCCCAGACCCAGTGGCCGACGACCGGGTAGACGACCAGCGAGACCAGCACGGCCGACCAGCAATAGGACGAAAAGCGCATGCGCTCGGCCACCGCGCCCGAGACGATGGTCGTCGCGGTGCCGCAGAACGCCACCTGGAAGAAGAACACCGTCGACAGCCAGGTACTCGTGGGGCCGAACAGCATCTCGGGCTCGGTGCCGATGAGCCCGTACCAGCTCGCCCCGAACATGAGCCCGAAGCCGGCGAATCCGTAGAGCACCGAGGCGATGCAGAAGTCGATGAGGTTCTTGAACGCGACGTTGATGCTGTTCTTGGCGCGCACGAGGCCCGATTCGACGCAGGTGAAGCCGGCCTGCATGAGCACCACGAGCACCGCACAGGCCAATACCCAGAGCAGGTCTACGGGTTGTTGCGTGTGCATTCGGGGAGAGGCGTTCGGCTGGGCGGCCGCGGTGAGTGCTGGACAGGGCCCACGATTATCGGGGGCTGGGCTGTTCGCGGCGAGCTCTCCGTCCGACCACGCACGCCGTTCATCGATTCGTTACGAAGCTGGTACGAAGCTGGCTCGGCCTTCAGTTCCTCGCAATGCGGGCTGCGGCTAGACTTCGAGGCCTCGCCGATCCAGGAGCCGATCTGTTGCGTACCTTTGCCGTTGCATCCGCGATTTCGCTGTTGTTCTGTGCCGGCTGCGCGAGCTACACGACCCCGGGCGGACCGGTGCAGCTCGCCGACATCAGCCGCGTCGACGACGAAATGGCCTCGCGCCAGCCGTCGCCGAAGTTCCCGGCGAGCATCGGCGTGGTACGCGTGCAGGCTCCGCGCTACGAATCGGCGAGCACCGGCAGCTACGGCAAGGGCGCTTTCAGCCTCGTCACCACGCAGGAGCTCATCGGCGATCCGCAGCTGGCGGCCATCGGTGGCTGGGCTTCGGTCGGCAAGGTGCAGACGCTCGATCCGAACCTGCTGCCATCCAAATTCGATTCGCTCGACGACCTGCGCCTGGCCGCGGCCAAGTTGCAGATCGACGTGCTGCTCGTGACCACGGTCGACACCGTGTTCGCGGCCGGCGGCAAGACCTTCGGTCCGTCTTCGGACTTCAAGCTCGGCAAATCCGGCGGCGACGCGGCGATCCGCTCGACCGCCTCGGCGGTGTTCATCGACGTGCGCACCGGTTTCAGCTACGGCCAGGCCCAGGCCGGGGCGCAGGCGACCGACCTGGCGGCGGCCGGCGCTTCCGGGAAATCGCTCGACAAGCTGCGCCTCGATACCGAACGCCAGGCCTTCGACGCATTTCTGGCCGAAGCCCAGACCACCTGGGCGGGCATCGAGCGGCGGTACAACTGATCAACGCGCAGGCGCCGGGTCGGAACGCTCGGCGCTGGTGCTTTGTCCAAGCGCCGGCCAGCATTCATCCAGCCTGACGCAAACTGAATTGAAGACCCCAATAGCGATTGCCATGTCTCTGCGCGCGAGTCTGTCACGAGCGTTTCTGCCTTCTTTCTTCGCCCTGCTACTGAGTGGCGCCGCCCAGGCCGCCGGGCCGGCTCCATTCGATCTGGTCGGGCCGACGCTCGACATGGTCGTCACGCGTGGCAAGACCATCCTGCCGGCCTCGGAAGTGCCGAACCTCGCCGAAGGCGACCGCATCTGGGTCAAGCCGGAGTTTCCGAAGTCGCAGTCGGCCAACTACCTGCTCGTGATCGCCTTCCTGGCCGGCTCGACCAATCCGCCGCCCGAGAGCTGGTTCTTCCCGTGCAAGACCTGGACGGGCAAGTGCGCCAAGGAAGGGCTCACGGTGACGGTGCCCAAGGGCGCCCAGCAGGCGCTGGTGTTCCTGGCGCCGGAGACCAACGGCGATCTCAAGGGCATCATCGCGGCCGTGCGGGGCAAGCCCGGTTCGTTCGTGCGCGCGACGCAGGATCTGAACCAGGCCACGCTCGACCGCTCGCGCCTGAACCGCTATCTCGACGCGATTCGCACGCTCAACCAGGGCGATCCGGCGGTGCTCAAGCAGACTGCGCCGCTGCTCGCGCGCAGCCTCGCGATCTCGGTCGACGAGAAATGCCTCGACAAGATTCCGCAGCTGCAGGCCGCCTGCCTGACCCAAGGGCAGGAGGCGCTGATCCTCAACGACGTGCACAGCACCACGCTCGCGCAGGCGCTCACCTCGGGCCCGGCCGCCGATCTCGTGATGGCCGCGAGTTCGACGCCCGAGCTCGGCTACGGCGTCTACAGCCCGTACATCGCCTCGGTGCTCGACATGGTGCGCATCTTCGATTCGTTCAGCACCGCGCAGTACTCGTACATCCCGGCGCTGACTTCGCACAAGGGCGACAAGCTCGAACTCACGCTCAATACGCCGCCGTCCTTCAGCAATCCGAAGTCGGTGATGGTGGTGGCGCTGCCGGCGATCGAAAAGCCGCAGCTGCCGCCGCTGCACGCGGTGAATCCGTCCGATATCTACTGTGCGAGCCGCAACGACCTCGTGCTGCCCGTGCAGGGCGCCCCGCTGGCGTTCTCGACCAACTACGCGCACGACATCGTGCTCGCGGTGAGCGGCAAGGACGGCAAGACCTATCGGCTGCCGGCGCGCGCCGACGCGGCCGAAGGCGGCTACGTGGTCAACACCGCGGCGCTGCAGTCGGTGAACCTCGGCGACACCGTGCGCGCGTCGCTGCAAGGCTACTGGGGCTTCGAGCCGTATACGGGGCCGGGCTTCTCGCTGCGCAACGCCAAGGCCAATGCCTGGTCGCTCGCCCAGGGCGATCAGGACGCGCTCGTCGTCGGCCGCCCGGACACCATCCACCTGCGCACCGATGCGGTCAGCTGCGTCGACAACATCATGCTGCGCGATCCGGCCGGCAAGGAGCTCAAGGCCGAGTGGAAGGCCGTCAAGCCCGGTGAAGTCGAGGTCAAGCTGCCGCTGACCGACGCCCAGCCCGGCGCGATGACCTTGCTGATCGGCCAGTACGGTGTTTCGCAGCCGCACACGATCCCGATCCAGGTGTTTTCGAGCGCGGGCCGTCTCGACAGCTTCGTGCTGCATGCCGGCGATGCGCAGGGCGTGCTCAAGGGCAGCCGTCTCGACGAGGTCGCGAGCCTGGCGATCGGCCCGGTAGTGTTCACGCCGGGCGAGCTGTCGGCCCAGGGCAGCAACGATGCGCTCGTGATGATCGCGCAGGACGCCTCGGCGTCCGCAGCGCTCAAGCCCGACCGCGACATCGCGGCGCGCGTCACGCTCAAGGACGGCCGCGTTTCCAAGGTCAACGCCACGGTCGACGTGCCGCGTCCGAGCGTGACGATGATCGGCAAGAGCGTGCGGCCCTCGCAGTCGAGCACCGAGAGCAACATCCAGCTCGCCGATCAGGACGTGCTGCCGCAGGACGCGCGCCTGACGTTCTCGGTGCGCGCGCAGACGCCGGCCAGTTTCGGCCGCGACCAGGCGATCGAAGTGGCGACCGAGGACGAGGGCTTCAGCACGAGCCTGTCGATCAGCAACGGCGGCATTCGCCTGGAAAACAGCAAGGTCGCGCTGATCACGCTCGATCCGGCCAAGGCGTTTGGTTTCTCGGCCTTCGGACCGCTCAAGTTCCGCGCGGTCGCGGGCGGCGTCGCCGGCGACTGGCAGCCGCTCGCCACGCTGGTTCGCCTGCCGGCCCTGCGCGAGCTCAAGTGCCCAGAAGACGTGGCGCGTGCCTGCCGGCTCAGCGGCAACGACCTGTTCCTGATCGAGGCGATCTCGGGCAGCCCGCAGTTCGACAAGCCCGTGCAGGTGTCGCATGGCTATCCGGGCTCGAGCCTGCCGGTTCCGCATCCGACCGCGGGCAAGCTCTACGTAAAGCTGCGCGACGACCCGAGCGTCATCAACAGCGCGACGCTGACGGTGCAGCCGCTGCCGCCGACGCCGGAGGAGCTCGAAGCCGCGGCGGCGAAGCAGGCTGCGGCTCAGCAGGCGCAGCAGCAGGCCCAATCACAGCCGCCGGCGCCGGCGCCGGCCCCGAATGCGGAAGCGCCTACGCCGCCTGCGCCGGCTGCTGCTCAGCCCTGAGCTGAAGCTTCAAGCTTCGAGGCTGCACGCGAAACGGCCGGCGCAAGCCGGCCTTTTCGTTTCTGCGACCACCTGATCGAGTTTCAATCGTGCAACTGGATCGTCGCCTTGATGTGCTTGAGCTGGGCGACGATCGAGAAGGTCATGATCACGAGCAGCGACCACGATCCCCATTTGCCGAGATGCACCGTGGCCCAGGCGCCGAACTGGTTCGGGTATTGCCAGACGCCGAAGAAGGTGCCGAAGTTTTCGGCGAGCCACAGAAAGAATCCGATCAGCACGAAGGCCAGCACCAGCGGCATGCGACGGTCGCGATCGATCGGCCGGAACACCACGTCGCAGCGCGCGTAAAGCCCCAGCGTGAGCGCCGCCAGCGGAACGCGGATGTCGGCGATGTAGTGATGCGTGAAGAAATTCAGATAGATCAGGATCGAGACGATCCAGGTCATCCAGTACGGCGGGTGGCGCTCGATGCGCAGATCGAGCAGGCGCCAGGCCTGGATCATGTAGCTGCCGACCGCGGCGTACATGAAGCCCGAGAACAAGGGCACGCCGAGCAGCTTGCTGTAGGCCGCGTCGGGGTAGCGCCAGGAGCCGATCGCCGCCGACACCTTGAAGGCCTCGAGCGCGAAGCCTAGCGCATGGAACACCATGATCGCCTTGAACTCGTCGACGCTTTCGAGCCGGCTCCAGAGCAGCCAGGCCTGAGTGACCAAAGCAATCACGAGCAGCAGGTCGTAGCGCGCCAGGCCGAACAGCCCGGCCTTCGGAACCAGCACGACGGCGCCGAAGATGATCACCGCGAACAGGCAGGCGCGGGCCTCCTTGATGCCGAACCAGAGCAGTTCGAGCAGGCCGCGGCGCCAGCCTTCGACGATCGAACGGCGGTCGGGATCGAGCAGGACGCGGTCGAGGCTGGCGAGCATGCGCGAATGATGCCTGCGGAGCGCCTTGCGCGAAACGCGCGACAATGCGCCCATGAGTGAACCGATCCGTTTGTCCAAGGCTGTCATCGCCCTCACGGGCTGTTCGCGGCGCGAGTCCGAGCTGTACATCGAAGGCGGCTGGGTAACGGTGGATGGCGAAGTCGTCGACGCGCCGCAGTTCATGGTCGCCGAAGGCCAGCAGGTGGAGCTGCTGCCGGGCGCCAGGCCGGATGAAGCCGAGCCGGTGACGATCCTGCTGCACAAGCCGGCCGGCATCGAGTCCGACAGCGGCGAGCAGCGGGCCGCGAGCCTGCTGGGCGCCGACACCCGCGTGAGCGAGCACACCGAGCCGCCGATGCGCGTGCTGCGCCGGCATTTCACGCGACTCGACGTGCCGATGCCGCTGACGCGCCAGGCCAGCGGCCTGCTCGTGCTGACGCAGGACTGGCAGGTCAAGCGCAAGCTCACCGAGGACGCGGGCCGGCTCGAGCAGGAGTACGTTGTCGACGTCGGCGGAACGATCGCCGAAGGCGGTCTCGAGCGGCTCAATCGCGGCGAATCATCGGGCAAGTGGAAGCTGCCGGCCTGCAAGCTCAGCTGGCAGAGCGAGAACCGCCTGCGCTTCGCCGGCAAGGACTTGTCGGCCGAACGCATCGCCGCGATGTGCGCCTCGGTCGGCCTCGAGGCGATGACGATCAAGCGCATACGCATCGGCTCGATCGCGATGGCCAGGCTGCAGCCCGGCCAGTGGCGTTATCTGCACAAGGGCAAGCGTTTCTGAAGCGGGACCTCAGTGCTTCCAGGGCCGCAGGGAATGCCCGAGCCTGAGCGTCGCCAGGCGCTCGCGGTCGCAGCGCAAGCTCGACAAGGCCCAGCCTTCGACGAGCGCTGCGGCCGGCGCATCGGTGTTCGTGAGTACCGGGTCGCTCGCGAGCTCCCGGTCGACGCTTTGATCGTGCAGATGGCCCAGATGCGATTGAATGAGCTTGAGCTGCTTCACGTAGCGCGCCGTCGCGGCTTCGTCGAATAGCGGGCCGAAGAACTCCGCCGTGTAGCGCAGCTTCTTGAAGCGCTTGCGCAGCTCGTGCAGCGCTTCGTCCGACAGACTCGTGCGCTGTCGCCAGAGCTTGCGGACCTGGCGATGCTGCTTGCGCAGCAGTTTCAGCGCGTGTCGCTCCAGCGAAACTTCGGGGCCGGCGATCATCGCGCGCGCCTCGTCGGTGCCGAGTTCGCGCAGTGATTCGATCACGCGCCTGAACGCCGGTTGCGAGACCGCATCGACGCAGGCCTGCAAGGCCTGTTCGCCCTGTTTCTGCGCCGCCCGGCGTAAGCGGGTGATCGGCAGGCTAGACGGTTCCCGGGCGAGGCCGTCCAGGGTCTCCTCGACGAACACGTGCCAGTTGCGCGCGGTGCCGCTTTGCTGCGAAAGCAGCCTGAGCTCATCGAGCAGGCCTGGTTTGAGCGCCGGCGACGAGGCCGCGCAATAGTTGCGCACGGCCACGCGCAGGCGACGCAGCGAAATCCGATAGTCGTGCAGCGCATCGGCCGTCGGCTCGCGCAGGAGTGCTTGCGCGAGTGCTGCGAATTCGGATGCGCAGGCCTGCGTCACGGCCAGCGAGCCGCTCGCGGCGTCGACGTTCGGTTTCGGCGATTTCATCGCAGTTCCAGTCGAAATGAGGCCATGAGGCTAGCAAACGTTTTTTCGGCTTGAGCGGCCGTGAACGCGCACGAGTGTCAATGAGCGGTCGGCATCGCGGCACCGGGCGTCTGCGGCTTGGGCCTCACGAACGCGCCGCCGATCGCCGCGCCGAGCAAGGTCATCGCCGCGCCGATCACGAAGGCCAGCTGGTAGCCGGACTTGAGCGCCTCGCGCTCGTCGGCGCCGGAGGCGAGCAGGTCGCTCGTCGCCGCATCGGCCAGGCTCGCGAGCACCGCCAGGCCCAGCGCGCCGCCCATCATGAACGCGGTGTTGGCGATGCCCGAGGCGAGGCCGGACTGGCTTTCGTCGACATCGCTCATCGCCGCGAGCAGCAGCGGGTTGAAGGCCATGCCGCCGCCGATGCCGAGCAGCAGCATGCCGGGCAGGATATGCGCCACGTAGCTTCCATCGATCGGCGCCCGCGAGATCAGCAGCAGCCCGACGCCCGCGATCGCGAGCCCGACCCAGAGCGGCGTGCGGATGCCGAAGCGAATGACGAGCTTGGCCGATAGCCCGAGCGAGAAGATCGCCATGAAGAAATCGGCCGGCATGAACGACAGCCCGACCTGCAGCGGCGAGTAGCCGAGCACGCGCTGCAGGTACAGCGCCGTGATCACGAACCAGGCGAACATGCCGGCCGACCACAGGATGCCGACGATGTTGGCGGTGGCGAGGTTGCGCAGCTTGAGCAGCTGCAGCGGCATCAGCGGATCGCGCACGCGCGCCTCGACGACGAAGAAGGCCAGCAGCAGCGCGGCCGCGATCGCGAGCAGCGTGATCGTCTGCGTCGAAGCCCAGCCGGCCGCGTTGCCGCCGATCACCGCATAGACCGCGGCCATCAGGCCCGAGGTCACGAGCACCGCGCCGGCGACGTCGAGGCGCTGGCGCTGCGCGGGCTGCGCGTCTTCGGGCAGCAGCTTGAGGCAGAACGCGTAGACCGCGATGCCGATCGGCAGGTTGATCAGGAACACCCATTCCCAGCTCATGAATTCGGTCAGCACGCCGCCCAGGATTTCGCCGAGGCTGCCGCCGGCCGCACAGATGAAGCCGTAGACGCCCATCGCTTTCGCGCGTTCGTCCGGGTCGGTGAACAGATTCATGATCAGCGCGAGCGCCACCGCGGTGACCACGGCCCCGCCGACGCCTTGCACGGCCCGCGCGACCACCAGCAGCCACTGCGTCTGCGCGACCCCGCAGGCCAGCGAGGCCACCGTGAAGACGACGAGCCCGCCGAGAAACCAGCGGCGGTTGCCGTAGAGGTCGCCGAGCCGCCCACCGAGCAGCAGGAAGCCGCCGAAAGTCAGCATGTAGGCGTTGAGCACCCAGACCAGCGTGGTCTCCGAAAAGCCCAGGCTGGCCTGGATCGAGGGCAGGGCGACGGTCACGACCGTGGTGTCGAGCACGATCATGAGCACGCCGAAGCAGAGCACGTAGAGCGCGAGCCAGCGTTGGCGCAAGGTCAGGTTCTGGGGCATGGGGTTCTAATTTTTGTGGGGCTTGCCTGAACGTCGAATGGGATCGACCGGATTCGACATGGCTCGGGCGATACCCCGTGGATCAACGCGCTGCGCGTGAGCCGGCCTTGACCGCCAGCACGCCATCGCCTTCGAGCTGAGTCGCGAAGCCGGCCTTCTGCAGGCGCGCCGTGACTTCGCGCGGAACGTCGCGGCCGCTCGTGAGCTTGTTCGGCGAGCCCGTGTAATGGAACAGGCGGCCGCGCGGCCTGAGCACGCGCGCGAGCTGGTCGTAGAAGGCCTGCGAATAGAGCTCGCCGGCGATGCCGAAGCGCGGCGGATCGTGCAGCGCGGCGTCGAACGAGGCGCTCGGCAGTTCGGCGATCCGTTCGCAGACATCGGCGTTCGTCAGCGAGAACGCAGGATTCGCATCGGGGCCGGCGTGTTTCGGCGACCACGGATTGAGACCTCGCAGCCAGATCACGTCCGGGTTCTTCTCGAACGAGGTGACCTGCCGGGCGCCGCAGCGCAGGCACCAGGCCGCGAAGTAGCCGAGTCCGCCGCAGGTGTCGAGGATCGCCTTGCCGGCCGGCTGGATCAGCCCGACCTTGCGCTCGGCGTCCGCGTACGGCGAGACCTGCGCGGTCGGCAGCATCTTGATGCCGTCGATCTCGAAAGTCGGCGGGCCCCAGTCGGTCGGAACGAGCTTGATCAGCGATCCCGAATAGCGCGACACCGGCTCGAAGCCGGCGCCGGTCCACCAGTAGACCGTGCGTTCCTTGCAGACGGCCATGAACGGGAAGTCCTGGCCGTCGTGACGCCAGGCATCTTCGCGGACTTCGACCGTGACGTGGCTCAGGCCGAGGTCGAGCGAGCAGCCGAGCGTACCGTCGCCGGCCGCGCGCGCTTTCAGCAGCGCTTCGTGCACGGGCAAGGTCAGCAGCGGAGCGGGGAGGGTGTTCATGCGGGCCGGCAGCCGAAGGAACGGGCGCCGGATCATATAGAAAAACGCCGCCGTGACCGGCCGCACACATAACCTGCGGTTATGCGGCGGCACGATCAATTCATTGGTCGTGGCCGGCTGCCGCTGGCTAAGTTCGAAGACGACCGCGCGGACCGCGAGAGTCCGCCGTCCGCCTTCCGATCGCCGAGCACAGGAGTTCACGCATGCGCATGCCCGTTCGTTCCGCCGGGGCCTTCTGCCTCTCTGCCTTGACTGCGGCCCTGCTGCTCGGCTGTGCGAATTCCCCGCCGCAGATCGTGGCGGGCGAGCGGCCCTACGACATCCTGATCCGCAACAGCCGGGTACTCGACGGCACCGGCGCGCCGTGGTTCCGCGCCGATGTCGGCGTGCGCGACGGGCATATCGCGGCGGTGGGCGATCTGGCCGGAGCGAGCGCGAAGGAAGTCATCGACGCCCAGGGCAAGATGCTGTCGCCGGGCTTCATCGACATGCATGCGCATTCGGACTTGTCGCTGCTCAAGGACGGCCGCGGCATGAGCAAGATCATGCAGGGCGTGACCACCGAGGTGATCGGCGAGGGCGTGTCGGTGGCCCCGCGTCATGTCGATGACGACGACGGCCAGTACGGCATCAAGCCGGACTGGACCACGCTGAGCGGCTATTTCGATCGCCTGAGAGCCACCGGCACCTCGGGCAACGTGATGTCGTACATCAGCGCCGGCCAGCTGCGCCGCTACGTGATGGGCGAGGGCGCGCAGCGTCGGGCCACCGCCGAGGAACTCGAGCAGATGAAGTCGCTGATGGCCGACGGCATGAAGCAGGGTGCGGCCGGCCTGGTCATGGCGCTCGAGACGCCCGGCTCGGTGCAGTTTCCGCCCGAGGGCGAGCTGAGCCTGGCGATGCCGACCACCGACGATCTCATCGAGATTTCGAAGGTCGCGGCCCGGTACGGCGGCATTTACGCGACGCACCTGCGCGACCAGGGCGAACACTTCGAAGACGGGGTGCGCGAAGCCGCGCTGATCGGCGAAAAGGCCGGCATCCCGGTCGAGATCTTCCATCTCAAGGCGGCGGGCCGACCGAACTTCGGCAAGATGGCGCCGGCGCTGGCGACCATCCACGAGGCGCGCGCCCGCGGCGTCGACATCGCCGCCGATGTCTATCCGTACATCGCGGCTGCGCATCCGCTGTCGGTGGAGATTCCGCGCTGGGCGCACGAGGGCGGCACCGAGAAGATGCTGCAGCGCCTGGCCGATCCGGCGCTGCGCCCGCGGCTGCAGGCCGAAGTCAAGAAGTACATGACCACCAAGTACTACAACGAGCTCACCGGCGCCTCGGGCGCCGACGCGGTGATCGTCTCGTCGGTTCCCAACTCGCCCGGGAAATACGTCGGCAAGACGCTCGGCGACATCGCCCGCGAGCAGGGCAAGGATCCGTACGAGCTCGTGCTGGACCTCTCGATCGAGCAGAACAACAAGGTCGGCATCGTCATGTACTACATGTCCGAGAAGGACATGGTGCTGGCGCTGCGGGATCCGTTCATCAGCTTCGATTCCGACGGCACCGCGGCGAGCCCGGAGTTCGGCGGTCGCCCGCATCCGCGCTGGTACGGCACCTTCCCGCGCGTGCTCGGCCACTACGTGCGCGAGCAGAAGGTGCTGAGCCTCGAGGACGCGGTGCGCCGCATGACCTCGCTGCCGGCGCAGCGCCTCGGACTGATGGATCGCGGCATCCTGCGCCCGGGCATGTGGGCCGATCTGGTGCTGTTCGACCCCGATCGCGTCATCGACAAGGCCAGCTTCGAGAACCCGCACCAGTACCCCGAAGGCATCAGCCACGTGATCGTCAACGGCGTGACCGTGGTCCGCGAGGGCGAGCACAGCGGCAAACTGCCGGGCCAGCCGCTGCTCGGGCGCGGAGCGGTCAGCCCATGAGGCTAGGCTTGGCTTCGCCTGAGCTCATGGAGGATTAAGCGAGGTAGTTCGAAGATGCACCTGTAGCCATCGCACGACGCAGGGACGCGGCGGACGCCACTGGACAGGGACGTTCAATCGGCATTCGCGTGGATACCGCAAGAGCCGCCCTTCGGGGCGGCTTTTGTCGTTCCGGGCCCCGCAAAACCGGGATCGATTAGCATCGCCCGGATGACCCGCATCGGACTGATCTCGGACACCCACGGCCTGCTGAGGCCGCAGGCGCTCGCCGTGCTGGCCGGCTGCGACCGCATCGTCCATGCCGGGGACCGGGGACATCGGCGACCCGGCCATCCTCGAGGCGCTCGCGCGCATCGCCCCGCTGAGCGCGGTGCGCGGCAACAACGATCGCGAGCCCTGGGCCGAGGCCGTGCCCGAGCGGCTCGATTTCAGCGTCGCCGGCCTGAGGGTTCACCTGCTGCACGAGATCGCGCAGCTGCGGCTCGAAGCCCTGGAACCGCGGCCGCAGCTGGTGATCTACGGGCATTCGCACAGGCCGCTGGTCGAGCGCCGCGACGGCCTGCTCTACGTGAACCCGGGCAGCGCCGGCCCGCGACGCTTCAAGCTGCCGATCAGCGTCGGCGAACTGCTCGTCGATGAGAGCGGAACCCCGAGCGCGAGGATCATCGAGCTCGCCGCCGATTGACCAAGCGATTTCCTACGTCAGAATGCGCAGCGGCCGATGATCGATCGGCCCGTCTCTGGGGAGAGAACGCATGTCGCATCGTATCGGAGCGGTCGTACTGGCCTTGGCGCTGGCCTCGGGACTCGGCAGCGCCGTCCAGGCGGCGGAGTCGCAGAAGGCCAAGGCGCAGGCATTGCCGACCGTCAGCGCGGACGATATCGACCTGTGGGCGTTCTCGACGGTGTCCGCCTCGGTCTCGGCGAAGACGCTCGCCGAGTTCCGCGCCATCCCGAACCTGGCGTCCGAATCCAAGGACGACTTGCGCGGCCTGAAGGAAGACAACGCCGAGCCGCAGGCGAGCTACGGCCCGGTCGGCTATCGCTTCACGTATTCGGACGGCCTCGACCTGCGCGTGCTCGATTACGGCGAAAGCGCCTTCGTCACGCGCATGCGCCTGAGCGGCGCCGATCGCGTGGTCAAGGACGAGGTCAGGATCGGCGGTCCGCGCTCGGGCATCGAAGCCGTGCTCGGCCGGCCTTCGCGCGGCGGCGGAAGCTATGCGGTCTACGAGGGCAAGAACGACGTGGTCCGCGTGTTCTACACGCCGGCCGGCCTGATCTCGGCGGTCGAGGTCGATCGCGGCGGCTGAGTGGCCGACGTGGTCCGGCAGAAACAGCAAAGGCGCCTTTCGGCGCCTTTGCTTTACCGCTCCTGCTCGAACTTACGCGGCGTCCTTGTCCAGGGTCACCACGTTCGGGCGAGCCTGGGCCGAAGCTTCGGCCGACACTTCGCCATTGATCGCGATGCGGCGCGGCTTGGCGGTATCGGGAATGCGGCGGACCAGGTCGACGCTCAGCAAGCCGTTCTGCAGCTTGGCACCGGTGACCTCGATGTGGTCGGCCAGGCGGAAGCTCAGCTTGAACGCGCGCTGCGCGATGCCCTGATGCAGGTACTGCACGGACTCGGCGGTCTTCTCGCGACGGCCGCCCGTGATGGTCAGCACTTCGCGTTCGACCTGGATGTCGAGGTCGCCGTCCTGCAGGCCGGCGGCCGCCACGACGATGCGATAGTCATCGGCGCCGTGCTTCTCGACGTTGTAGGGCGGATACGTGGTGGACTCGGCGCGCAAGGCCGTTTCGAACAGATCGTTGAAACGGTCGAAGCCGATGGAGGAACGGAACAGCGGGGCGAGGGAAAGCGTATTCATCTTCAAAGCTCCTGTTTGATCAGCGAGGTTGGTTTTCACCGGAACCCAGACTTCGGCATCCCGGTGCAACTCAATCTAGAGCGGGCCAAACGCTTTTCAAGATGGTCGGAATTTCGACGGAATTTCGACGCCGGCCGGTCGGCCGACTATGCTTCCGGGCCTTTCGCCAGCGCCCTTTCATCGCAGCATGTCCATCGTCCTCACGCCTTTCGCCAAAGCCCGCCTGTTCCCGCGCGACGGCCGGCTCAACGCCATTCAGGACATCACGCCCGCCCAGTTCGAGCAGCATCTGAATACGCATGCGCCGCTCAAAGTGCTCGACGGCTACGCGCCGTTCTGCAAGCTCCACGTGCATCGCAACTGGACCTCGACGCGCTGCCTGACGATTCCGGTCACCGACGCCAACCGGCACCAGCTGCGCTCGGCCTACGAAGCGCGCAACAAGTCCGAACTGCCGGTGCTCGTGCGCTGGTTCGAAGGCCTCGAAGCGCCGGTCGCGAATTATCTGGTCGTGATTCTCTACAGCCGCGAGCAGCTCGAAAAGGAAGGCGAGCGCATCGCCGGCGACTGGGGCATCGTCGGCTGTCTGTACACCGCCGAGCCCGAAGAGATTCCGATGGCCCCGATCACGATGATGCGCAATGCGCTCGGTGTCGAAGAAGGCGGCTCGGGCGTACCGATCGATCGCGAGGCCTACCGGCGCAGCGTCGAGTTCTGGCAGCGCAACGCCAACTGGCGCGTCTGAGCGCTTGCCGCGTCCGACGCCTGCGACGATGATCGCGCGCTTCGGCGTCGCTTTCAGGAGAGTCGCTTTCAGGAGAAACCAGACGATGGCAAGCGAATCGAGACTGCTGTTCATGATCATGCCGCCAGCCGAGATCCGCGAGGCGTTGTCGGCCGCGTTCGAGCGCACCGGCCTGATGTCCGAGCTGGGCGATGCCCTGTTCGCGACGACCAACTGGCATCAGTCCGTATCCGATCGCTACGCGGACATCGCCGCCAATCGCGAGCGCCTGCGTGATGCCGGCGCGGCGGTGCGTGCCGCCCCGTTTCTGATGAGCTTCGAGCGCCTCGGCAGCCGCGGGAAAACCGCGGGTGTCGACCTGCATTGGGAGTTTCAGTCGCGTCGCAAGAAAGTCGACGGGCTGATCCAGCTCATCGATACGCTCAACGCGAGGCTGGCCGATCAGCAGATGGATGCCGGCGGCGGCCACACGCCGCACATCACCGTGAGCTATCGCGCGCCGCGCGTGCTCGAAACCACCGAACTCGGCACGCCGGTGCTCTGGCGCGTCGAAGACTTCGTGCTCGCGCGTGGCGGCGGCTTCCCGTATCGCTACGAAGTGCTCGATCGCTGGCCGCTCACGAGCGTGCCGCAGACCGCGAGCGGGCAGCAGTTGCTGTTCTGAGCCGGCGTCCCGCAATCCTTCATGCGGGCGCGGAAAACCGGCAGCGCGCTACGTTCCGTTACGTTTCTCGACGCGACTTTACAGAGGCCGGCCGCAAGCTGAGCGCATCGCTCCGAGGACCAGCCCCATGTCGAACTCAAATGCCGCTCGAACGCGGACTTGTCACGCACTGTTGCTCGCCACGCTGCTCGTGCTGACCGGCTGCGGCGGGCGTGGCGGTCCGCGCGCAGGCGACGATCGCGAAGGCCCGCAGCAGCGGTATTCCGAGAAGGCGGTGATGCGGGCGCTCGGACAGGTCGAGGCCGACGAGCAGCAGCGCCTGGCCGTGCTGAACGCCTTCGATCGCGACGACGTCGATCGTCGCAGGCTCGCCACCGAAGACGAGCAGCTGCGCAGGCAGATCGCCTCGCTGTCGAAGGGCCAGCCCGATTATCTGGCGCGCATCGAGCCGCTGGCCCGGCGCAAGGGCGAACTCGTCACCGAAGCACTGCTGATCCAGGCGCGCTTCGAGCAAGCCGTCGTCAACACGCTGACGCCCGAGCAGCTCGAACGCTGGGAGGCGCAGTTCAACCAAGCCGTTGAACGCGGCGGATTCGGCGGAGGCGGACGGCGCGGTGGTGGACGCAGCGGCCCGCTCGGCTGAGTCGCAATGCGCCACGCCTCGTCCAAAGGCGGCTTGAGAACTCAGCCTCCCTGCGGATTCGGCGGCAATGCCTTGTGCATCGCATAGCGATGGCGGTTGAGTGGGGCGTTCGGCTCTGCGTCGATCAAGATTCGAAGCGATATTGGAGATGCTCATATCGCGATTGAGTTTAAATCATTGGTTGTAGGCCCCGTGATGAGCGCTAATGCGCGAACGCCTTTCAAGCGAAGCCTGCGACATGAGCGAGAAACCACAAGAAAGCGACAGCATGGCCGGCGGGGCGCGATCGATTGGCCTGGGGCCTGTGTGCCGGTGAGCGCCAGATGAGAAGCTACGGCGACTACGACTACATCATCGCTGGCGGAGGCAGCGCCGGCTGCGTGCTCGCCAATCGTCTGTCTCAAGACCCGGATGTCTCGGTGTTGCTGCTCGAAGCGGGCGGCAAGGACAACTGGATCTGGATCCACATTCCGGTCGGCTATCTGTACTGCATCGGCAATCCGCGCACGGACTGGTGCTATCGCACGCAGGATGAGGTCGGGCTCGGCGGTCGCAACATCCTCTATGCGCGTGGCCGCGTGCTCGGCGGCAGCTCGTCGATCAACGCGATGATCTACATGCGTGGCCAGGCGCGCGACTACGACGAATGGGCTCGGTTGACGGGCGATGCCTCGTGGTCCTGGAACCGTGTGCTGCCGCTGTTCAAGCGCAGCGAGGATCACTGGCGTGGTGGCGATGCGAACCACGGCAGCGGGGGCGAGCTGCGCGTCGAGGAGCAGCGCCTGCGCTGGGACATTCTCGATCGCTTCGCCGAGGCGGCCGAGCAGGCCGGCATTCCGCGCACCCGGGATTTCAACACCGGCGACAACACCGGCTCGGGCAAATTCGAAGTCACGCAGAAGCGCGGCACGCGCTGGAGCGCTTCGCGTGCGTTTCTGCGCCCGGTACTCAAACGACCGAACCTGCGCGTGGTGACCGGCGCGCTGATCGAGCGCGTGAGCGTGCAGGGAGCGCGGGTCGCCGGCGTGGAGTTCACGCTGGCCGGTGAAAAGCTGCATGCGGGCTCGCGCATCGAAACCGTGCTCGCCTCGGGCTCGATCGGCACACCTGCGATCCTGCAACGCTCGGGCATCGGCGATGCGCAGCAGCTGTCGGCGCTCGGCATCGGATCGACGCTGCATGCACCGGGCGTCGGACGCAACCTGCAGGATCATCTGCAGCTGCGCTCGATCTACAAGATCGAAGGCATCCGCTCGCTCAACATGATCGCCAACAGCTACCTTGGCCAGATGATGATGGGCATGGAGTACGCGTGGCGGCGCGGAGGCCCGCTGAGCATGGCGCCGAGCCAGCTCGGCGTGTTCACCAGGTCCGATCCTGCGCAGCCGAGTGCGAACATCGAATATCACGTGCAGCCGCTCTCGCTCGACAAGTTCGGCGATCCGCTGCATCGCTTTCCGGCCTTCACGGCGAGCGTCTGCAACCTGCGGCCGACCTCGCGCGGCTCGGTCGAGATCGTCTCGCGCGAGGCGGCCGATGCGCCACGCATCGCGCCGCATTACCTGTCGACCGACGAGGATCGCAAGGTCGCGGCCGACAGCTTGAGGCTCACGCGGCACATCGTTTCGCAGCCGGCGCTCGCGCCGTACAAGCCGGTCGAGTATCTGCCGGGCCCGTCGTACCAGACCGACGAGGAGCTCGCCACCGCGGCCGGCCTCGTCGGTACGACCATCTTCCATCCTGTCGGCACCTGCCGCATGGGCCGCAGCGACGACGCGCAGGCCGTCGTCGACGAGCGCCTGCGCGTGCGCGGCCTCGAAGGCTTGCGCGTGGTCGATGCCTCGATCATGCCGACGATCACCTCGGGCAACACCAATGCGCCGACGATCATGATCGCGGAGAAGGGCGCGCAGATGATCCGAGAAGATAGACTCGCGCACCGTGCCCCTGCGCAGTCGATCGCGATGGGCGCTCAATCGAATTCCACGGTGGCCAGCGCCGCAGGCGCAGCCGCCCAAGCCTGAGGTTCCGATGGAAGCTTCCGTGCTGTTCCGCGAACAGACGACGCCGAGCGGGCATCGCATCGGCTACGCCGAGCTCAACTCCGAGCGTACGCTCAACTCGCTCACGATCGAGATGATCCGCCTGCTGCAACCGCAGCTCGACGCCTGGGCCGCAGACGCGGGCATCGCCGTCGTGGTGCTGAGCGGGCGAGGGACCAAGGCGTTCTGTGCGGGCGGCGACGTGCGCCGCCTGCAGCAGACCATCGTCGCCGACGCCAAAGCAGGTGCCGGCGCGGCGCTTGAATTCTTCACCGAGGAATATCGGCTCGATCACGCCATCCACCGCTATCCCAAGCCGATCCTGGTCTGGGGCAGCGGCGTGGTCATGGGCGGCGGGCTCGGCTTGATGGTCGGCGCGAGTCATCGCGTCGTCACGCCGAGCTCGAAGATCGCGATGCCCGAGATTCGCATCGGCCTGTTCCCGGACGTCGGCGGCAGTTACTTCCTGAGCCGGCTGCCGCGCGGCTGGGGATTGTTCGTTGGCATGACCGCGGCGCTGCTCAATGCGCATGATGCGATCGTCTCGGGCCTGGCGACGCATCTGCTCGCCGAGCAGGATCGCGACGCGCTCTTCAGCCAGCTCGAAAGCACGCGCTGGCACGATGGCACCCAGGATAATCACCGCCAGCTCGACGAGCTGCTGCGCCCACTCGCGGCAGCCGCGCAGCCGCTATCGCCCGAATCGAACCTGCTCAAGCATGGCGATCATCTCGAACGCCTCGCCGCGAGCGCCGATTTCCGCAGCTTCTACCAAGGCGTGACCGGCTACGACGGCGACGATCACTGGCTCGCGGCGGCCGCGACGACGCTGCGCGCCGGCTCGCCGACGACCGCCGTGCTGGTCTGGGAGCTGCAGCGCCGGCTGGTGAACGCGAGCCTCGGCGACGTATTCAGAACCGAACTCGTCGTCGCCGTGCGCTGCTGCGCCGAAGCCGATTTCGTCGACGGCGTGCGGGCGCTGCTCGTCGACAAGGACAACAAGCCGAGCTGGTCCCCGGCGAGCATCGATGCGCTGACGCCCGCCTGGATCGAGCATTTCTTCGCAGCGCCGGACTGGCCGAGCGGGCGGCATCCGCTGGCCGATCTCGACTAGACGCGGGCGCTGCGGACGGCGGGAAATGCGACACACCGGCCCGCGCGGGTTACCCTGCGCGGCCTTGTCGCTTCCCTCCTTGCACGTGACCACCTCCGAGTCCTCCGCCGAACAGCCCAGCCCGCAGAACGCGGCTTTTGCCAGCCTCGCGCTCAAGCCCGAGCTGCTGCAGGCGCTCGAGTCGCTGAGCTTCACCCAGATGACGCCGATCCAGGCGCAGAGCCTGCCGTCGATCCTGCAGGGCCGCGACGTGATCGGGCAGGCGCGCACGGGCAGCGGCAAGACCGCCGCGTATGGCCTCGGCCTGCTGTCGCGCATCGACCCGGCGCTCGAACAGGTGCAGGCGCTGGTGCTGTGCCCGACGCGCGAACTTGCGGACCAGATCGCCAAGGAGATACGCCGGCTCGCGCGCTGCCTGCCGAACGTCAAGCTCAGCCAGCTCAACGGCGGCATCTCGCAGCGCCCGCAGCTTGCCTCGCTGCAGCATGCGCCGCAGATCATCGTCGGCATGGCCGGCCGCGTGCTCGAACATCTGGAGCAGGGTTCGCTCGATCTTTCCGGCCTGCGCGTACTCGTGCTCGACGAGGCCGATCGCATGCTCGACGGCGATTTCGAAGCCGCGAGCCAGGCCATCGTCAAGCACACGCCGCCGCAGCGGCAGACGCTGTTCTTCTCGGCCACCTACAACGATTCGGTGCGCGCCCTGAGCGCGCGCATCCAGCGCGATCCGCTCAGCATCAGCGTCGACAACGCCACCAGCGCGGCGCAGATCGAGCAGCAGTTCTACGAGGTCGATCCACTGCGCCGTGTCGATGCGCTCGCGCAGCTGCTGAGTTCGCGCCAGCCCGAATCGGCACTCGTGTTCTGCCACACGCGCGGTGATGCGCAGACGGTGGAGCAGCAGCTCGCCAAGCGCGGCTATGCGGTGCTCGCGCTGCATGGCGACATCGATCAGCGCGATCGCGACGAAGTGCTCGTGCGCTTCACCAACGGCAGCGCGCGCGTGCTCGTCGCCACCGACATCGCGGCGCGCGGGCTCGACATTCCGAACCTCGCCGCAGTGATCAGCTACGAGCTGCCGGCCGATCCGGACGCGCACGTGCATCGCGTCGGCCGCACCGGACGGGCCGGGCGCAGCGGCCTGGCCCTGCATCTGTTCTCGCATCGCGAACATGCGCGCGTCACCGCCATCGAAGCCAAGCTCGGCAAGCGCATCGAGACGCGCAAGCTCGCGGTGCCCGCCAAGGTCACCGACAAACCGGTGCCGGCCACGCGCGTGACGATCTGCATCGACGGCGGTCGACGCGACAAGCTGCGGCCCGGCGATCTGCTCGGCGCACTGACCGGCGATGCGGGCCTGCCGGCCGAGGCGGTCGGCAAGATCAGCAGTTTCGATACGCGCACCTACGTCGCCATCGACAAGAAGCTCGCGACCGTCGCGCTCAAGCGGCTGCGCGAGGGCAAGATCAAAGGCAGGAACTTTCGCGTGCGGCCGATCGACTAGGGATGCATCACTCGACGATGCGCCAGCCGTCGTGCTTCTCGCAGGCGGTGCCGCTTGCGTGTGTGCGCTGACCGTCCGCCTTCGCCTCGATCTCGAACTCCCGGCAGGGGCCGCGGGCGGTCTTGAACACCGGCGCGAGGATCATCGTGTAGTCGACGTTCCGGCTGCTGTTGCTCCAGCGGACGGTATGGCGGCCCGGGCCGCCTTCGAAGGCCTCGTCGATGCGCTCGCGGTCGGCGGCGCTCATCAGCTTTCCGAGCCGGTTCTCGGTCTGCGTCGAGCGGACCACGACCTCGGGGCTCGCATCGACGTACAGGGTCGAGGCGCCCGCGAGCAGCAGAACCGCGGTGGCGAACGGCAGCAAGCCCCGCTGCAATTCCGCTGTGTGCATGTCGTCGCTCCTTTGCGTGATGTTTGCTCGCGTTGCCCATGTTCCGCTTCAGGCGCATGGCCGGCCTTGACGCGCGTCAAGGCCGGCGCGAGCTGGCCCGGTCAAGCTGATGGCATCTCGACAAAGGAAGCCACGCCATGAGCCAGTACCGCAAGATCCTGCTGATCGCCGATGCGGCGATGAAACGCACGCCAGCCTTCGAGCGCGCGGTCTGGCTCGCGCGTGCCTGCGGCGCCGCGCTGCACATCGTGCTGTTCGACCGCAACAGCGTCATCGCCGGTGCCGCCTTGATCGACCGCGATGCCGCGGCCGAGGCGCGCAGGATGTGGACGCTCGAACGCGAGCACTGGTTGCGTGTCGAGGCCGCCACGATCGAGGAGGCCGGCGGTGTGGTCGTCACGAGCCAGGTGGTGTGGGCGCGCCCGGGCGCGGACGACATCCTGGACGTCGCCGCCGACCAGCAGGCCGACCTCGTCGTCAAGGACGTGCATCTCGAAGGCGCCTTGCAGCGCGTGCTGCTGACGCCGCTCGACTGGCAGCTGCTGCGTCAATGCGCGGTGCCGCTGATGCTCGTGAACTCGCTGGGCCATGCGCTGCCGCGCCGCATCGTCGCCGCCGTCGATGCGAGCTACGAGCACAAGGCCGGCGATCTCAACGATCGCGTGATCCAGGAGGCGCTGCGGCTGGCGATTCCGTGCGATGCGGAGCTGCACCTGATCCACGCCTTCTCGGGACCGCAGCAGCTCATCGATCCGAACGGCGCCGGTGTCGGTTCCATCGGCGAGCTCGAACGCATCCTGCTGCCGGTGCACCAGCGGAACTTCGCCGCGATCGCCGATGCGCACAGCGTTCCGGCCGATCGCCGTCACTTCCTGCGTGGCACGCCGGTGCGAGTCATCAGCGATTTCGCCCGTCAGCGGCATAGCGACGTCATCGTGATCGGCTCGGTTCGCCACAACTTCATCGACCGCCTGATCATGGGCACCACGGCCGAAGCCCTGCTCGACCAGGCGCCGTGCAACCTGCTCGCGGTGAAGCCCTGAGAACGGGCTCGATCGGTACCGTTCCCGGTCTACGTCAGCGGCTACCCGCTGGGCGGGCGCGCATGGCGAGGCCGTGAATCACGCCGTCACGAAACCGGCTTGCGCGCCGGCTCGGCGAGCAGCGAAGGCGACAGTGGCAGCCGCGTGGTGTTGACGCCCTGGCTCATCGAGATCGACGAGTGCACTTCCTGCACGCCTTCGATCTGCGAGAGCTTGCGCCAGACGAAGTTCTCGTAGGCCTCGAGCGAGGGCACCACGATCTTGAGCAGAAAGTCCACCTGACCCATCAGCGTGTGGCATTCGAGTACCTGTGGAAACGTCTTGATCGCCTTGATGAAGTCGGGCAGCGCGTCCTTGCCGTGGCGCGCCATCTTCACGTGCGCGAACACCATCACCGAATAGCCGAGCTTGCGGTGATCGAGCACAGCCACGCGCTCGCGAATGATGCCGCTGCCGAGCAGGCGCTGGATGCGCCGCCAGATCACCGTCTTCGACGACGACAGCGTCTTGGCAATGACTTCATGCGAGGTCGTCACGTCCTTTTGCAGGATCTCGAGGATGCGCAGGTCCAGGGCGTCGAGGGGCTGGTCCAGTGTTTCCATTATTGGCCTTTGATGGGAACTTAAAACCGAAAAGGAGGCTATAAGCGCCCAAAATAGGACCGCCATTCCCCCAATCCGAGAATACATTGTTCCCACACTTTGGAGGGGACGGCGATGTTCGACAACGAAGGATTCGACGGCCACGAAGCCGTCAGCGCATTCAACGACGAGCGCAGCGGCCTGCGCGGCTTCGTCGCCATTCATTCGACCGCGCTCGGGCCCGCGATGGGCGGTTGCCGCGTCTGGCAATACGCCGACGCCAGCGCCGCGCTGACCGACGTGCTGCGGCTGTCGCGCGGTATGAGCTACAAGAACGCGATCGCCGGCCTGCCGCTCGGTGGCGGCAAGGCGGTGATCATGCGCGAGCCGAACACGCCGACGAACGAAGCGATGTTCGAAGCCTTCGGCGAGGTGGTCGAGCGCCTCGGCGGTCGCTACGTGACGGCAGAGGATGTCGGCGTCAGCGAGCGGGACATGGTCAGCGTCTCGCGACGCACGCGCTACGTCGGTGGCCTGCCGCGTGACGGTGTCAGCGGCGACCCGTCTCCGAAGACTGCGCTCGGCGTGTTCCTGGGCATACGCGCGGCCGTGAAGGCGCGCCTCGGCAAGCGCGAGCTCACGGGCCTGACCGTCGCCGTGCAGGGTCTCGGCAACGTCGGCCGGCATCTGTGCTCGCTGCTGCACCGCGCGGGCGCCAGGCTCATCGTGGCCGATCTCAACGCGGCCGTGGTCCAGAGCGTCTGCGAGCGCTTCGGCGCCGTGGCGGTCGATGTCGACAGCATCCTGAGCCAGAAGGCCGATGTGTTCGCTCCGTGCGCGCTCGGCGGAGTGCTCACGGCCGACACGATTTCGCGCCTGTGCGTGCCCATCGTCGCGGGCGCGGCGAACAACCAGCTGCGCAGCGACGACGACGGCCGCCGGCTGTTCGACGCCGGCATCCTCTACGCACCGGATTACGTCATCAACGCGGGCGGCATCATCGCGGCCGGCCTGGGCTATCTGCAGCCCGGCGACGATGCGCTGGTGGACGATCGCGTCGCGGGCATCGAGCACAGCCTGTCGGAGCTGTTCGAGCGTTCGGCCAGCGCGCGCGTTCCGACCAATCTCATCGCCGACGCGCTCGCGCGCGAACGCCTGGGCCTGCCCATCAAATCCGCGCTCCGTAAGGCTGCCTGATCATGGGAAGCTCCCCACTGCGCCTGCACGTTCCGGAGCCCAAGGCGCGTCCGGGCGACGCGCCGGACTTCGCCTTGATCCAGGTTCCGAAAGTCGGTGCGCTGCGGCGTCCGGCGATCGATGCGTCCGCCGCGGAACTCGGTGCCTACGCCAACGGCCTGATACGCGTGCTCGACGACGAGGGCCATGCGGGCAGCGACTGGAACCCGCAGCTGTCGGCCGATGAACTGCGCGAAGGCCTGCGCTACATGATGCTCACGCGCGCCTACGACGAGCGCATGGTGAAGACGCAGCGCCAGGGCAAGACCTCGTTCTACATCAAGTCCACCGGCGAAGAGGCCATCGCCATTGCCGCTGCGATGGCGCTCGATGGACGCGACATGTGCTTTCCGAGCTATCGCCAGCAGGGTCTCTACATCAAGCGCGGCTGCTCGCTCGTCGAGATGATGTGCCAGGTCTTCAACAACGAGGGCGATCGCCTGAAAGGGCGGCAGATGCCCATCATGTATTCGTCGCGCGAGAACGGCATGTTCTCGATCTCGGGCAATCTCGGAACCCAGTTTCCGCAGGCCGTGGGCTGGGCGATGGCGTCGGCGATCAAGGGCGACACGCGCATCGCCGCGAGCTGGATCGGCGATGGCACCACGGCCGAGGCCGACTTCCATTACGCGATGACGTTCTCGTCGGTGTACCAGGCGCCGGTGGTGCTCAACGTCGTCAACAACCAGTGGGCGATCTCGTCGTTCCAGGGCATCGCGGGCGGCGATCGCGCGACGTTTGCTGCGCGCGCGATCGGCTACGGCATGCCGGGCCTGCGCGTCGACGGCAACGATTTCCTCGCCGTCTACGCGGTGACGCGCTGGGCCGCCGAGCGCGCACGCTCCAATCTCGGCCCGACCCTGATCGAGCTCTATACGTATCGCGCGGCCGCGCATTCGACCAGCGACGATCCTTCGGCATATCGCCCCAAGGATGAAGCGAGCTGCTGGCCGCTCGGCGATCCGATCGAGCGCCTCGAGCGGCATCTGATCGAGACCGGGCAGTGGAGCGAGGCGCGTCACGAGGCGCTCGCCACCGCCTGCGACGACGAGGTGAAGCGTGCACTGCGCGAGGCTGAAAGCAAGGGCACGCTCGGCAGCCGCCACGACGCCGAAACGATCTTCGAAGATGTCTTCAAGGAGATGCCCGTGCATCTGCAACGTCAGCGCGAGCAGCTGCGCAGGAGCCCCAGATGAGCTCGATGAACATGATCCAGGCGCTCAACTCGGCGATGGACGTCATGCTCGGCCGTGACGACAACGTGGTGGTGTTCGGCGAAGACGTGGGTTACTTCGGCGGCGTATTCCGCGCGACCGCGAACCTGCAGAAGAAGTACGGCAGGACGCGCGTCTTCGATACGCCGATCGCCGAAGGCGGCATCATCGGCACCGCGGTCGGCATGGGCGCCTATGGCCTGCGTCCGGTCACTGAAATCCAGTTCGCCGATTACATCTATCCAGCCTTCGACCAGCTGGTGTCCGAAGCCGCGCGCCTGCGCTATCGATCGGGCGGCGACTACTGGGCGCCGCTGACCGTGCGCGCGCCTTGCGGCGGCGGCATCTTCGGCGGGCAGACGCACAGCCAGAGTCCCGAAAGCATCTTCACGCACGTTTGCGGCATCAAGACCGTCATGCCGTCGAATCCCTACGACGCCAAGGGCCTGCTGATCGCCGCGATCGAGGACGACGACCCGGTGGTGTTCTTCGAGCCCAAGCGCATCTACAACGGCCCGTTCGATGGACATCACGACAAGCCGCTGACGCCCTGGGCCCAGCATGCGGCGAGCGAAGTGCCCGATGGCTACTACTCGATTCCGCTCGGCAAGGCCGCGGTCGTGCGTGCGGGCAAGGAAGCCACCATCGTCACCTACGGCACCATGGTGCACGTCTGTCTGGCGGCCGTCGAAGCCAGCGGCATCGATGCCGAAGTGATCGACCTGCGCACGCTGATTCCGCTCGACATCGACACCATCGTCGAGTCCGTCAAGCGCACCGGCCGCTGCGCGATCGTGCACGAGGCGACGCGCACGAGCGGCTTCGGCGCCGAGCTGTCGGCGCTCGTGCAGGAGCATTGCTTCTGGCATCTCGAAGCGCCGATCGAGCGTGTCGCGGGCTGGGACACGCCGTATCCGCATGCCTTCGAGTGGGAATATTTTCCGGGGCCGCAGCGCGTAGCCCAGGCATTGAAGAACCTGATGGAGCCGGTCTGATGGGTGCGTACGTATTCAAGCTGCCGGACATCGGCGAAGGCATCGCCGAATCCGAGATCGCCACCTGGCGCGTCGAAGTCGGCGACCAGATCAGCGAAGACCAGCCGCTGGTCGACATGCTCACCGACAAGGCGGCGGTGGAGATTCCGTCGCCGGTGACCGGCAAGGTCATCGAGCTGCACGGCGCGGCCGGCGACAAGATCGCCGTCGGTGGCCGGCTCGTGACGATACAGCTCGATTCGGCGATCGAAGTCGACGAGACGAAACCCGCCGCTACCGATTCGAGCGCGAACGAGGTCGCGGCCCGAGCCGTCGCTGGCGAGCCGGCTTCGCCCCGGTCGGTTCCGGATGGGGTTGCGGACTCGACTCCGGTTCCGGCCGCGCCGTCGGTGCGCAAGCTCGCGCGCGAGCGCGGCATCGATCTGCGCGAGGTCAAGGCCAGCGGTCCGTCGGGCCGCGTGCTGCGCGACGATCTCGATCGCCACGCCGGCCTGCTCGCCGCAGCGACGCCGGCCGTGGCCGAAGTCGTGCGCGAGCCCGCCGTTTCGGCGCAGCCGGCGGTGCAGGGCGACGACGCGATCGAACAGGTCAAGGTCATCGGCCTGCGCCGCAAGATCGCCGAGGCGATGCAGCGGGCCAAGCAGCGCATTCCGCATTTCGCCTACGTCGAGGAAGTGGACGTCACCGAGCTCGAAGCGATGCGCGCACGGCTCAACGCGAAGTATCCGGATCGTCCGAAGCTCACGCTGCTGCCGCTGCTGATCCAGGCGCTGAGCAAGGCGATCGCCGAGTTCCCGATGATCAACGCGACCTACGACGACGAGGCCGGCGTGGTCTCGCGCTATCGCGCGCTGCATGCGGGCATCGCCACGCAGACGCCGGCGGGGCTCGTGGTGCCGGTCATGAAGGATGCGCAGCGCCTGACGCTGTGGCAGCGCGCTTCGGAGCTGCGCCGGCTCGCCGAAGCGGCACGTGCGGGCAAGGCCACGCGCGCGGAGCTGTCCGGCTCGACGCTGACGATCACGAGCCTCGGCGCGCTCGGCGGCATCGTCACCACGCCGGTCATCAACGCGCCCGAAGTGGCGATCATCGGCGTCAACAAGATCGCGCAGAAGCCGGTGGTGATCGACGGCCAGATCGTGGTGCGATCGATCATGAACCTGTCGTCGAGCTTCGATCATCGCATCGTCGACGGCTTCGACGCCGCGAGCTTCATCCAGCGTGTGAAGGCCCTGCTCGAAGACCCGACGCTGATGTTCGTCGACGGGGCCTGAGGCGACGCCGCGCTGATGCGGTTCCGGAAGCAGCGCCGCTGTCGCTCGATGGAGCGCAGGATGTCGTGGCAGGCGCTGAACGTGTGGTATTCGGACAGGCACGAAAACGGCGCCGCCTCGGGCCAGACACTGTTGTCGGGCTTGCGAAGCCGATACCAGCATTGCGTGCGCGCATCGACGAAGACGCGCTCGCAATAATCGGCGAGCTTTGCTTGCCATGCGGCGTATCGCTCGTCGCCGGTGCGTTCGTGGAGCAGCGCGGCGGCGGCCATCGTCTCGATCTGCACCCATCCGTATTTGTCGCCGTCGTAGGGCGCGCCGTCGGGTCCGTAGCCGTAGATCATGCCGCCGTGACGCGCGTCCCAGCCCGATTCGGTCGCGACCGAGAACAGCTCGCGGGCGCGCTGCAGTCGCCAGGGTTCCGGCGCGTGCCGATCGAGCTGGACGAGCAGCTTGGCCCACTCGACCTGATGTCCGGGCTGGAGGCCCCAGGGGCGGAAGATGTTGCTGCGATCGTTCCGGTTGTAATCCCAGTCGATCGTCCAATCACGGCGATAGTGCTCCCAGATCTGTCCGCCGCACTGCGCGGCCTGGCGATTCACCATGTTGTCCGCGAGCAGGCCCGCGCGATGCAGGAACCGGGCATCTCCGGTGGCTTCGAACGCGGCGATGAGCGCCTCGCACAGATGCATGTTGGTGTTCTGCCCGCGGTAGTCGGAGACGGTCCAGTCCGCGCTCGCTTCGTCCGCATAAAGGCCGTGCTGCGGTTCCCACAAGCGTCGCTCGAGCAGGGCCCAGGTTTCGTCGAGGTGCTTGCGAACTTCGCTCGCACCGGCCTGCAGGGCCCTGGCGTAGGCGAGCAGGACGAAAGCTAGGCCGTAGCCGTGATTCGTCGCATCCGCGACCGTCTTGTCGCGCACGATCCAGGCGTAGCCGCCGTGCGGCCTGCGATGCACGCTGCGTAGAAACGCGATGCCATGCCGTATCGCTGCCAGGTATTCGGTGTGGCCGAATTCCAAGGCGCCGCAGGCGTAGTTGATGATCGCCCGGGTGGTGCCGATCAGATGCCGGGTCCGGTCGTCATGTACGGTTCCGTCCTCACAGAAGAATCCGAAGTAGCCTCCGGTCGGATCGATGCAGCGTGGATGGTAGAAGCCGATGATCCGGGCCAGATGCGTGCGCAGCCCCTCGTGTGTGCGCAATGCCGGAAGGTGGGCGGACATGGCGGCCCCTAGCGCCTTGGCTTGTGCGATGCGGACACGCCGCGCTCGCGGATGATGCTCCGGTAAGTTTCCACCGCATCGGTCGGCACACGCGCGAGCGTCGGGTCGGTGAGCACATCGACGGTGTAGAGGCCGAAGCGCGGGCCGTAGCTGCCCCATTCGAAGTTATCGGTCAGGCTCCAGTACAGGTAGCCGATCACGGCCACGCCATCGGCATGCGCGCGCTGGGTCCAGTAGACGCAGTCCTCGAGCGCCTCGCTACGCGTGATGCCGTCCGCGCGAGGCTGGGCGTTCAAGGTCGGCATGCCGTTCTCGGCGATCAGGATCGGCAGCTGCGGATATTTTTTCGCGTATCGCTTGAGCGCGCGGTAAAGCCCGTCGGGCGCGGGATCGCACTCCCACATGCGGCCCTTGAGCAAAGCCGGAGTCACGCCACGATAGTAGTAGTCGATGGCGATGCAATCGAGCTTGTCGAGCACGCCGTCGAGGAACAGCCTGTCGGTGTGGCGCTGAAGAAACCAGGAGATCAGGCCTTCGCCGCAGCAAACCACGTTCGAAGACACCATCGCATCCGCTCGCTGCGCATGAATCAGATCGTAGACGCTGCGATGCGCTGCGATCAGGTGATCGCTCATCGCACGCACGCCGCGGCGATCGAGCCTGCGATACTTCTTCTCGATCATGACGAAGAAGCCGGCTTCGTTGAACGTGAGCCAGAGGCGAACCTGGCGGTGATAGCGGCGCACGATGAGTTCGCAGTAGCGGATGAAGTCGTCCGGCGTCTTCGGATTCGTCCAGCCGCCCTGGCGATCGATCCAGCCAGGGTAGACGAAGTGATCGAGCGTGATCAGCGGCTGGATGCCGAGCTCCAGCATCGTGCGCAGCACGTCGTCGTAGTAGGCGAGCTCGGCTTCGTCGAATTCGCCCGGTCGAGGCTCGACGCGGGCCCAGTTGATGCCGATGCGAAAGGTATCGACGCCGAGCTGCTTGGCGAGCGCGATGTCTTCGCGGTAGCGATGGCGAAAGTCCACCGAAAGTCCGTAACGATCCTGCTTGGGCGTCTCGGCGTTGTAGCGATCCCAGTTTGAATCGACGTTGCCGCCTTCGCTCTGGTAGCCCGACGCGGAAACGCCCCAGATGAAGGATGCCGGTAGCGGCGCGATGCTGTTCATGGCGTGGCCTTCGTTCTTTCCGCCAGCTGACGCAGGGTCTTTTCGTGGATCTCGCGCGTGATCGGATAAAAGCTCAGCGCGATCAGCGCGAGGATCACGAAGACCACTATGCAGCCGACGTAGATCTGCGCGAGCTGAGCCACCACCGAGGGATCGACGGTCGCCGGATCGGCTTTCTCGGGGAACCCGATCACCGACAGGATCGCGCCCGACAGGAACACGCCGACGCCGGATACCGCCTTGCTCGTCATGATCATGGCCGCGAACATTAGGCCCTCCATGCGGCGGCCGGTTTTGAGTTCGATGTGATCGGCGACGTCGGCCACCATGGATTGGCTCACGACCAGTGCGGCGAGCACGCCGGTGGTCATGAGCAGGTAGCTCGCGGTGAGAAAGGGCAGCAAGGCCTTGGCGTTTTGCGGCATCAGGGCCGCCAGGCCGAGCAGGACCGGCAGTGCGCCGGCCAGCAGGGCGACCGAATACAAGCTCACGGCGACACGCTTCTTGCTGAAGCGTCTCGCGAAGTGCAGGACGATCAAGGCCAGGAACAGTCCGCCGCCGGCTCCGCCCGCCACCGTGCCGATGTCGTCGGCGCTCAGGCGCCAGAAATAAGTCGAAATGTAGACGCCGAGTGTCGTCGTCACGCCGGTGGCGACGGCGAACAGGAACACGCAGAGCAACACGCTCACATAGGTCCGATCGGTCACCAGCACCCGCAGCCCGGAGAGCAGGCTGCCGCCATCGCCGCGTTCGATCGAAAGGGTACGCAAGGACGGAATGCGGTGATGCGTGCCAGCCGTGGAGATCAGGATCGCGAGGGCCATCACCACCGCCGCCACGCTCGCATAGCGCAGGTAACCCGCGGGGTTCAGCTGTCCGGCCGGATACTCGAGTGTCGGCACCAGCAGGACCTTGAACACCAGCACCGCCGTGACTACGGTTCCGATCGCGAAGAACAGCGTCCGGAACGTCGACAGGCTGGTGCGCTCTTCGTAGCTGCTCGAGAACTCCGACAGCAAGGCGGCGGATGGAATTTCGTAGCAGCTGATCGCAGTGCGGACGATGATCGAGACGATCAGCAGGTGGGCGAACAGCAGTTCGTTGCTGCCCGCTGGCGGCATCCACAGCAGAAAGTAGGCCACCGCGACCGGAATCGCCGAGGCGTACATGAACGGATGCCGCCGTCCCCAGGCCGATTTGACGCCGTCCGACCAATGCCCGATCAGCGGATCGGCCACCGCGTCGACGAGCATCGCCAGCATGATCGCCAGCCCGACCCATGAAGCGGGCAGGCCGATCACCTGGTTGTAATACAGCATCAGCAGCGTGTTGAAGCCGTGGTCCTTGATGCCGAATGCGATGGAGCCGAAGCCGTACGAGAGCTTGGTCGGGAAGCTCAGGTTTGCGTGCGCAGCGGGGTTGGCAGTGCTCATGGTGTTCTCGCGAGCGCGGGGTCGGTCAGGACGCCTTCGCCGGCGCCGGCAAGCGCTCCCACACTTCGCGCCGATACCGGGCTTCGAGATCGTGCTCGACCTTGCAGCCGTCGCCCGAAACCCACAGCGAGGCGCGGCGCAGGGGTTCGTACGCGGGCCATTCGCCGAGCGCATCGCCGGGCTCGCCATGACGCGCGAAGTGCCCGAGCATCGCCACCCAGCGCCGGGCGAGCGGCCTCGCGTTCGGGTGATCGGCGAACATCGGCACGGTGGCCTCGGGATCGTCGCCGGGGTTGAAGGTCAGCGCCACGTCGATGCCGTGGCTCGAGGGGATGGTGCGGCCCGCGAAGCGCATCGGGATGTCCATCGCATAGACCCAGGCCCGGCTGCCGGCGCGTGTCGTCATCTCGGCATAGTCGACGGCTCCGCGGCGAAAGCCGTCGGTCCAGATCAGATCGCTGAAAGCCCTGCCGAAGCCGATTCCGCCCGAGACTTTCCTGAGCAGCCGCAGGTAGCGTTTGACGTTCGCCTTGCTCTTGGCTCCATGCATGGCGACAAGCCGCGCGACGATGTGGGCGATGACCGCGACGACGGGCTGCGGATAGCCGCTGGCGACCTTGAGCATCAACTCCATCGACAGGCCTTCATGCGTCGCGTAGCCGGCGATCAGCGGAACTGCCTTGCGGCCCCGGGCTTCGATGAGTTGTTCCATGCTGCCGGGCAACAGAGGGGTGCCGGCCACCGGCAGCGGAGACAGCATCTTGCTGCGTTTCTGCAAGGCCGAGAGCTCGGCGGTGGTGGCGGTTTTCAGGTATTCGATCGCCTGCGCACGCGTCTTGCCGCGCGACTTGGCGACGGCTGCGACCACATCGCGCGAAGGCTCCAGCACCATGTAGCCGGTGCTGCAGGCAACGGCACGATGCACGAGCCCTTCGGCCTGCGGAGCGGCGCACAGCGCGGCGACCGAAACGGCGCCCGCGGATTCGCCGATCACGGTCACGCGGCTCGGGTCGCCACCATAGTCCGCGATGTTGTCGCGCACCCATCGCAGCGCGGTGATCTGATCGCCGAGCCAGAGCTGGCCTTGCCCGTCGCGCCCGGTGCCGAGCCAGTCGAGATCGAAAGCCGCGAACAGCCCGAGCCGATAATTGATGCAGACCACCACTGCGTCAGCGCCGATCGCGAGCGCGGTGCCGTCGTAGCAATGCGCGCTGCCGGTGGTGAAGCTGCCGCCATGGATGAACACGATCACCGGCCGCGCTTCGGAAGCCGGCGCCTTGGGCGTGTGGATGTTGAGCAGCAGGCAATCTTCCGCGTAAGCCGCATCGGGCGCTGGCCCATAGACTGCGACCGAGATCGGAGGCTGCACCGCGACCGCCTTGCAGGTGGTGGCGTCGTAGACATCCTGCCAGGGCTGGCTCGCGAGCACGGCGGCGCGAAAGCGCTGCGCCGGCTCGGCGTAGCGGACGCCGCGATAGGTTTCGACGCCCAGGCGATCGATGCCGCGAATGCGGCCCAGGCGGGTGGAGCGCTCGATCGTCGAGGCGCTCGTGGTTTGTCGTGTCGCCTTGTTCCTGATCGGATGAGACATCGGTTGTGATCCTGTGTGGTGAGCGCTCAACGGGGCATGCGCTCGGCGCGCAATGCGGAGCGGCGAACCTTGCCGTCGTCTCCGCGCAAGGGCTCGCTCGAGAATTCGAACGAGGCTGGAATCTTGTAGTTCACGAGCCGGCTGGCGAGATGCGCTTTCAATACCTCGCCGCTCAGGGCTGCGCGCGCATGCACGATCGCGTGGATGCGCTGGCCGAGATCGTCGTCGGGCAGGCCGATGACCGCGCTCGAATGCACGGCCGGATGCTCGTCGATCGCGGCTTCGACCTCGGCCGGATAGATGTTCGCCCCGCCGCGCAGGATCAGGTCGGTGCGACGATCGGCGAGGTACAGATAGCCGTCGGCATCGAGGCGGCCGATGTCGCCGAGGCTGTCCCAATCGCAGATGCGCTTGGGCTCGGCGCCGATGTAGAAGTAGCTCGGCGGCGCACCGGGCGCCGAGCGCATGACCACTTCGCCGATTTCGTCGCTGCCGAGTTCCTTGCCGTTCTCGTCGACGATCCTGATCTGGCCGTGGACGCAGCGACCGACCGAGCCGCGACGCTGCAGCCATTCGTCGCCACGAATGATGGTCAGCGCCTGCATCTCGGTGCCGCCATAAAGTTCGAAGATGCGTTCGGCGCCAAGCCATTCGATCCACGCGGACTTGAGCCAGTCCGGACAATGCGAGGCCATGTGATAGACGACCTTCAGGGACGACAGGTCGTGGGCCTCGCGCTCGGCTTCGTCGAGCTTGTAGATGCGCGACATCATCGTCGGCACGAACAGCACCGCGTCGATGCGATGGCGTTCGATCAGCACGAGCGTCTGCAGCGGATCGAAGCGGCGCATGACGACGACGTGATTGCCGCGGAACAGCGCTTGCAGGCAGGTGGTGAACGGTGCGTTGTGATACAGCGGGCCCGGAACCAGCACCGCGCCTTCGCGCGGCAGCAGCAGCGGCATCGCATACGGCGGCGCGTGCTCGTCGAGTTCGGCCGCGGCGGTGGCGACGATCAGCTTCGGACGCCCGGTGCTGCCGCCGGAGGTCGGTGCCTTCCAGTGCTTCGCGGTCTTGATCGGCAAGGGTTCTTCGGACAGCTCGGATGATGCGACGAAACCCGCTTCGATCACCGCACGCCCCGGAAAATCCGCAGGTTCGGCGCCGACGATCAGCGCAGGCGAGGCGAGTTCGACGATCGCGGACAGCTCCGCTTTCGGCAGGCGGCTCGACACCGGCTGCGGCGTCGCGCCGAGCTTCAAGGCGGCGATCACGCTTTCGACGAAGGCGATGGTGTTGGGCAGCGCGATCGTGACGAAGCTGCCTTCGCGCACGCCGCGTTGCTCGAATGCGCGTGCGAGCCGATTCGTACGATTCTCGAGTTCGGCGCGCGTGAGCGTTTCGCCGTCGATGGTGAGCGCGGGATGATCGGGATGCGCCTGTGCGTAGCGCCGCATCGACTCGGTGGCTGGGACGATCGCCATGTCAGAACTCCAGGCCCAGGCGCACGGTCAGCGTGCGCGGCGGATTGAGCAGGTAAATGGTTTGCTGCTGGCGCGTGACGATTGCAGTGCCGGACGAGCCCGCCACGGGCCGCGTGGTGTCGAGAAGGTTGATCATGTTGAAGGCGAGCTTGGGCTTGCCCGGAATGTTTTCCGCTCCGAGCACGAGGCCCGCGTTGAGCGTGCCGAGATCGTTGATCTCGACGTCGTGCGTGATGTTGCTGTAGCCCTTTCCGACGTAGGTGTAGCTCACGTTCGGCGCGAGCGTGAACTGATCCCAGGCGTGCAGGTATTGCAGCGACGAGCTGTATTGGAACTTCGCCGAACCGGGCATGCGCGCGCCGGGTTCGACGACATCGCCATTGGCCGCGGTGAAGCTTTCGGTGATGTGGGCGTCGGTGTAACCGCCGGAGAGCGAGGCGGTGAGTCCGCGGATCGGCGTGTTCCACAACAGGCTGGCTTCGACACCACGGCTGATCGCGGCCGAGACATTGGTGTTGTAGTTGATCGGAATGCCTTGCGTCTGCTGCGTGATGATCGGGTTGCTGTAGCGAATGTAGAAACCCGTCAGGTCCGCGCGCAGCGTGCGATCGAGCCAGTCGCTGCGCAGACCGATCTCGTAATTCCACAGCGTGTCGGATTTGTAGGTTGGCGGCACGCCGTTGGTCGGCGTCGATGGCAAGGCCTGCAGGCCGCCGAAGCGGAAGCCCTTCGCTGCCGATGCATAAATCGAGAAGTCGCGATCGAAGCGATACGTCGCCGACAGCTTCGGGTTGAAGCCGCGCTCGTCGAGCTTGGCGACGGTGTTGCTGCCGAGACCGTCGTTCTGGTTGCCGGTGATCAGCAGGCCCGAGCCGACGAAACCGCCCTTGACCTCGGTTTCGTAGAAGCGACCGCCAGCGGACACGGTCAGGCCGTCGAACAGCTCGTAGGACACATCGGCGAACAGCGCGCGCTCCTGCGACTTGGCGTCCGAGGTGCCGTCGAGCAGGGATGTCAGCGAACCGAGGTTCGGCACGCCCAGGGCGCCGAACAGCGCGCTGAGCAGCGGATTGCTGCCGAGCAGGCTGCCGGGGCCGAGCAGGCTCTGGTTGAGCGGCGTGTCGATGAGGATGTTGAAGTAGCCGTCGTAGTCGAAGAAGTACGCGCCGACGAGCCAGTTGAAATCACCGCCGCCGGTCGACTGCAGGCGAAATTCCTGCGAGGTGCTCTTCGAATTGTTGGTGACCTTCGACAGCACGGCCGCGGTTTGCGGATAGCCAGGCGGTGGAGTGCCGATCAGCGAGGTCGTGACGTCGCTCGTGAACACCGCATCGCGATCGACGTGCGAGGTCAGCGAGACCACGCGCACGCTGTCGAAGTCGTAGCTGACTTCCAGGCTGTCGAGACCGAATTCGTTCCTCGACGGCATCGCGAGCACCGCGCGATCGGTCTCGCGTGGGCCGCGTGGGGAATCGACGGCCTGCAGCAGGTTGTCGCCCGAAAAATCCTGCGTCAGATGCGTGAGCTTGATCTTCCAGGCGCCGGGCTGCCAGAGCAGTTGCGCGCGCAGGCCGTCGCCGTCGGAGCGATCGACGTTCTTCTTGTCGTAGCGCAAGTCGTCGACGGTGCCGGAGTATTCGCGGCTCACGTAGTTCAGGCGGATCGCGAGCTCATCGCCGATCGGCGCATTGCCCGCGACGCCGTAGGTGAATGCGCTGCTGCCGCCCTTGGGCTGCGCGAGCTGCGTGAAGCCACGGAATTGCCATTCGCGCAACACCGGTTCCTGCAGCTGATAGCGCACCGCGCCCGACAATGCGGAGCCGCCGAACAGCGTGCCTTGCGGGCCCTTGAGCACTTCGACGTCGGCCAGATCGAAGGCGCTCAGGTCCGGAACGATGTTGGCGATGTACGGATCGGTGAACGGCGTATCGCCGATGAAGATGCCGACCGGCTGGGCGTTGCCCGCGTAGGGATTGGTATCTGTCGAAATGCCGCGGAAGGTCAGTCGCGTATAGCCCGGCGCGGCCTGTGCGGCGGTGACGCCCGGCGTCTCCTGGATGAAGTCGTTGAGAGCGAGCTTGCCCGAGCTCTCGAGCTTCTCGCCCGAGTACGCGGTGATCGAGGCCGGAATCTCGCGAATGCTCTGCTCACGCTTGGTCGCGGTGACGATCACTTCCTCGATCTGGAACGGCCGGTCCTGCGCTCGCGCCAGCGGAGCCTCGTTCGAACCCGGGCCCTGTTCGCCGACCGCAAGGGTCTGAAATGATCCCGCATTCACTGAGGCATCATCCGGGGCTTGGGTCTGTCCGATGGCCGGCGAGGCCGGGTACAGCATGACGGCGGGCATGGCGATGGCCGTGCACAGGGCAGCCGGCCGCATCGCGCTCGAATGGCAGCGCATTTCCTTCTCCTCGTTTGTTACGCACGTACAGCTACTCCAGCGGTCTGTCGCCGCCGGTGATGAACCGCTAGAACCCGCGCCTTGCGCTTACACCGCCACTCCGACGAGGCGGCACGCGAACTGCGCGAAGACATCGGCGATCTGCTCCGGTGTCCTCTTGTTGTCGGGCGCATACCAGTGCGCCACGCGCACGCCCATGGCGGCTATCGCGGCGAGCGCGAGTTCGGCGTCGGGCACGTCGAACACGCCGAGTTCGGTGCCGCGGCGGATCACGTCGAGCAACTGCATCTCCGAGTTGCGGCGCACTTCGAGTATCGGCGCGGCGAATTCGGCCGGCAGCGCGTGCATCTCGGCGCTCGCGACGACGGCGAGCATCGGATATTCGGCATGCGCGAGAACGTGTGCACGCATGACCGCGATCAGCTGCTGCGTCGGCTCCGGGCTGGCCGCCAGCAAGGCGGCGCGTATGCGGCGGAAATGTTCTTCGTGGCCGATGCGCAGCAACTCGGCCAGCACGTGCGCCTTGGACGGGTAGTGCGAGTAGACCGAGGCGCCCTTGATGCCGACCTGCTGGGCAATGTCGCGGATCGACGCGCCGCCGTAGCCATGTTCCGCGAACAGCCGCAGCGCCTCGCTCAGGATCAGGCCGCGCGAGCCCTCCGGCGTCATGCCGGGCGGCAGCAGCGTGGTCATGGCAGCCAGGCGGCGATTGGTGTTGATCTCGTTCAAACTAACACTCGTTAGGTTGGCGTGGATGGATTCTAAAGTGATTCTTTCATAAATAACAAGCTATCGTTCGTTAGTTTTTTCTCGGTTTACCGAGGCTAACGAAATGTTCAGGCAGACATCGAACAGACGGCTGTTAAGCTCCGAGCCCTCCGATCCATTTTCTCCCGCAGACATCGAACTCATGAAAACAAGAAAACTGCATCTGCCGCTCGCCGCGCTGCTGTTGCTGACCGCCACCGCCGCGCAAGCCAAGGGCGAGGCCAGCCCGGTCGATCCCAAGCTCAAGGCGGCGATCGCCAGCCAGGAGCGTCCCGAGGCCGATCGCGCGCGCGACCGTTATCGGCATCCGGCCGAGACGCTGACGTTCTTCGGAATCAAGCCGGACTGGACCGTCGTCGAGATTTCGCCCGGCGGCGGCTGGTACACCGAAATCCTCGCTCCGTACCTGGCCGAGCGCGGTCATTACTACGCGGCCGGTCCGGCGACGACGCTGCCGGATTCGTCGGAAGGCGCGAAGAAATCGGTCGCGGCGCTGAGCGCGAAATTCAGCGCGAATCCGTCGCGCTACGGCAAGCCGACGATCACCGAATTCCAGCCGCCGCTGCGTACCGAAGTGGCGCCTGCGGGCAGCGCCGATCTGGTGGTGACGTTCCGCAACGTCCACAACTGGATCTCGCGCGAAACCGAGCTCGCGGCGTTCAAGAGCTTCTACGCCGCACTCAAGCCGGGCGGAACGCTCGGCGTCGTCGAGCATCGCGGCAAGCCCGGCGAAACGCTCGAGGAGATGAAGAAGAGCGGCTACGTCAGCGAGGCCTACGTCAAGCAGCTCGCCAAGCTCGCGGGCTTCGAGTTCGTGGCCAGCTCCAAGGTCAACGACAACGCCAAGGACACCAAGGATTATCCCGACGGCGTCTGGACGCTGCCGCCGACGCTCAAGCTCGGCGATCAGGATCGCGGGAAATACCTGGCGATCGGCGAATCCGATCGCATGACCCTGAAGTTCGTCAAGCCGAAGTCGTAAGGCTCGATGCACGCACGTCGCGGGCTCGCGCTCAGCGGCCCGCGGCGCGAACCAGGCAGCGTTCGTAGCGTTCCTGCACGCGCCCGGCGAACCAGGCGGTGGTCAGCTTGCGCGTGATCTTGGGGCTCTTGAGCCGGATCTGCGGCAGCACCGCGCGCGGCGCGGGTTTGCCTTCGAGCCGATCCGCGAGCTCGAACACGCGCTCGTAGAGCCGGCTGCGTTCGAAGTCTGCGCCGTCCCCCTTTTCGAGGTCGCGACGGATTGCGCTGTCGCTCAAGTCGAGCCGCTTGCCGAGCACGCGCGCTGCGCGCTCGGTGGCGCCGGGCTCGCTCGAATTCGGCAGCACCAGATCGCCGTCGAGATCGAGCGGAATGCCCGAGACGAGCGTCAGCGCGCTCTGGAACGCCGCATTGCGGCTCGCGTAGTGGCCGGCGTTGTAGTCGGCGAAGCGATACAGCGGGCGGTCGTAGTTCGCCGGATAGTCGAGCAGGTGCGCGATGCCGAAGTAGAGGCCGCCGCGGCGCGTGAACACCTCGCGTCGCACGCCGCCGTTCTCATCGATCACATACGGATAGGGACGCTGCTCGGCATGCGACTGCGCATAGGCGATGGCGACCTGCATCGGTCCGCCCGTACGCACCGGATTGCGGTCGGCGAAGAAGCTCCGGCCGAGCGGAACGCGCGCGATCAGCTCGTCGAAGATTTCGCTCAAGTCGCGCTCGGTGCGTGCCGCGTCGATGCGCGCCGCGTAGCTCTTGCCGGTGGACGACTGCAGCTTCAGCGCCGTGCGCACCACGGTTTTCGGAATGCCGTGCTGCGCGGCCTGCTCGTCGATCTGCTTCCAGGCGATCGCCGGCAGGTTGGCGACCTTCGGATCGGCCTGGAAACTCGATTCCTGCTCGGTCACCGCGATCACGCTGCAGACATTCTGCGCGCTCGGCTGCAGCTCCATCGCGGCGAAAGCGGCGTAGATGTCGGTGGTCCAGCCCTCGCGATCCGCCGCCGCCGCCGACGGCAGGGCGCGCGCGATCAGCGCGCGGGCCTGCGTCGGGCTGATCGCCGGCTCGGTGCTGTGCTGCTCGGTCGCGCATCCGGCGGCGATCAGGGCGCACAGCGCTGCGAGCAGACCTCGGGATCGAAAGCGCATGTTTTTTATGAGCGGCGCTCAGCCCGCGCCACGCTGGGCGCGGCGCATTTCGAGCATCGCGCGACGCTCGGGCGTCAGCTCGCCGACGCAGTTCGGGCAATGCACGCCGGGCACGAAATCCGCCGAGGCCTGCTCCTCGATCGACAGCGGATCGCCGCAGGCCTCGCAGCGCCGCGTGATACCGGGCTTCAGGCCGTGGCCGACGGCCACGCGTTCGTCGAACACGTAGCACTCGCCGTTCCAGAGGCTGTCGGCTTCGGGAACCTGCTCGAGATATCTGAGGATGCCGCCTCGCAGGTGATAGACCTGTTCGAAGCCTTGCTCGCGCAGGTATGCGGTGGCCTTCTCGCAGCGGATGCCGCCGGTGCAGAACATCGCGATCGGCCGCTGCTCCTGTCCGCGCAGTTCGCGTTCGACGTAAGCCGGGAATTCGCGAAAGCTCTGCGTGCGCGGCGACACCGCGTTCTCGAAGCTGCCGACCTTCACCTCGTAGTCGTTGCGCGTGTCGATGACGAGCACGTCCGGGTTCGCGAGCAGCGCGTTCCATTGCTGCGGCTCGACGTAGGTGCCGACGATCCTGGCGGGATCGATGCCCGGCACGCCCATCGTCACGATCTCGTTCTTGAGCTTGATCTTGAGCCGGCCGAACGGCAGCTCGGCGGCCAGCGATTCCTTGTGCTCGAGCGCGGCGAAGCGCGCGTCTGCGCGCAGATGCGCCAGCACCGCATCGATGCCTTCTCGCGTGCCGGCGATGGTGCCGTTGATGCCTTCGGATGCCAGCAGCAGGCTGCCGCGAATGCCGGCTCGCGAGCAGACTTCGTGCAAGGGCTCGCGCAGCGCGGCGAAATCCGGAACGGCGGCGAAGTGATACAGCGCAGCGACAACGAACGGGGGCATCGATCCATGCATTTCGTGAGGAGCCCGGATTGTAGTGCGCTACCGCTTGCGCCTGCTCAGCGCCGCTCGCCGCCCGGCCTCCCGCTGTTCAACATGCGTTCTATGCGGGCGCTCAGGTCGTTGAGCGAGAACGGCTTGGTCATGACCTCGGTGCCGTAGGCGATGTGCCCGTGGTTGAGCACCGCGTTCTCCGCGTAACCGGTGATGAACAGCACCTTGAGACCAGGCTTGAACTCGCGCGCCGCTTCGGCCACCTGCCGGCCGTTGAGCCCGCCCGGCAGACCGACATCGGTGATCAGCAGATCGATGTGCAGGCTGGTCTTCAGGATCTCGAGGCCGGATGGGCCGTCGGCGGCTTCGGCGCAGCGATAGCCGAGTTCGCCGAGCGCCTCGACGATCAGCATGCGGATCGACGGCTCGTCGTCGATGACCAGAATGGTTTCGCCCTGGCCGGTCTGCGCGGCATGCGCAGGGGCATCGGGCTCGTTGACGGCTTCCGGCCCGAGATGGCGCGGCAGGTAGATGCAGACCATCGTGCCCTGGCCGACTTCGGAGTAGATGCGAACGTGGCCGTTGGACTGGCGCGCGAAGCCGTAGACCATCGACAGGCCCAGGCCGGTGCCTTCGCCGATCGGCTTGGTCGTGAAGAACGGGTCGAACACGCGATCGAGCATCGATTTCTCGATACCGACGCCGGTATCGCTCACGCAGGTCGTCACGTACTGGCCGGGCTCGAGCCCGCGTTCGCTCGCGGTGCGCTGGTCGAGCCACTTGTTCGCGGTTTCGATCGTGATGGTGCCGCCGTCCGGCATCGCGTCGCGCGCGTTGATGCAGAGATTCAGCAGGGCGTTCTCGAGCTGGTTGGCATCGACCATCGTCGGCCAGAGGCCGGCCGCGGCGATCGTCTCGACCTTGATCGATGGGCCGACGGTTCTGCGGACGAGCTCGACCAGATCGGACATCAGCCGGTTGATCACGATCGGCTTGGGCGTGAGCGTCTGCCTGCGCGAGAACGCGAGCAGGCGATGCGTGAGCGCGGCGGCCCGGCGCGCCGCGCCCTGTCCCGCGGTGATGTACTTCTCGATGTCGCCCGTGCGCCCTTGCGAGAGCCGCATCGAGATCATCTCGAAGGCGCCCGAAATGCCGGCCAGCAGATTGTTGAAATCGTGCGCGATGCCGCCGGTGAGCTGGCCGACCGCTTCCATCTTCTGCGCCTGGCGCAGCGCTTCTTCGGCCATGCGCAGGCGTTGCTGCTCCTGCAGGCGCTCGGTCACGTCGTAGGCGAACTGATACGCCCCGATCTGCTCGCCGTTCGAATCCCGCAGCACGTTGTAGCGCAGCTCGTAGTGACGATGTTCGCCGCCTTCGGCGCCGAGTTCGAGCACCTCGACGAACTCCTCGCCGGCCAGCGCGCGCGACCAGGTGGTGCGCAGCAGCGACTGGCTTTCGGGCTCGCCGGCGAGCAGCTCGAGCAGGTTGTCGCCGGCCTGCGGCCAGACGCCGAACACACGCTCGAACTCGCGCGCGGACGCGGTGTTGATCGCGATGAGCCGGTAGTTCGGGTCCACCACCTGGATGAAGGCATTGGTGCTTTCGACGATGTCGGCGAGCAGCCGGCGCTCGGCGAGCGCCGAAGCGACGCGCGCCTCGAGCGTGTCGTTGAGCTCCTTGAGCGCCAGCTCGGCACGCCGGCGCTCGGTCACGTCCTGGAACAGCACGGCGACCAGCCGCTGGCTCTCGGGCCCGATACGGAACGACGACACCGACAGATAGCGTCCGGTGGCCACGAGTTCGCGCTCGAAGCGGATCGACTGGCCGGTCCTGAGCACGCTGCCGTAGAGCTCGACCCAGCCGGCGGCCTCGGCCGGCACCATCTCGCGCACCTTCTGCCCGACCACGTTCGGAATGCCCGCATGCAGCGCGTAGGCCGCATTGGCCTCGATGTGGATGTAGTCGCTCAGCGGCCCGTAGGGCCCATCGATGAACTCGATGACGCAGAAGCCGGTGTCCATGAGCTCGAACAAGGTCCGGTAGCGATCCAGGTGGACGCGGGCCATGGTGTCCTGAGGCATCGGAGGCTTCTCATCGTTCGGGAAGGCCACCATGATGACGCATCGACTCGGACTCATGCTGGAGCGAGAGGCTCGTACGGTTCGGGCGCTAGGCCTCCGGAAGCCGCGGCGCCAGCACCGCCTTGAGCTCGTCGTAGGCGGCCGGCTTGACCAAGTGGAAGTCGAAGCCCGCCTCGCGCGAGCGGTGCTTGTCTTCCTCCTGGCCCCAGCCCGTCAGGGCCACGAGCACGACATCGTCGAACTCGGGCAGTGCACGGATCTGCCGCGCGACCTCGTATCCGTCCAGATGAGGCATGCCGATGTCGAGAATGGCGACGGCCGGCTTGCCGGCGCGTAACGCATCGAGCACCTCGTCACCGTCGTTCACCACGCTGCAGACGCCGCCGAGCATCCGGATCAACTGGCTCAGCACCGTCGCCGCGTCCTCGTTGTCATCAGCCACCAGCACGCGCAGGCCGCGCAGTGAGAACGCCGACTCCGACTGCGGAAACGTCTGGGCGGGAGCATCGGTCTCCATCAGCGGCAGGCGAACGATGAAGCGGCTGCCGAGCCCGATGCCGTCGCTCTCGGCGACCACCGAGCCCTGGTGCTGCTCGACCAGCCGCTTGACGAGGGTCAGGCCGATGCCGAGCCCGCTCGACGGCTTCTGCCCGCCCTCGCGAATCTGCCTGAACATGTCGAAGACCTCGGTCAGCATCTCCTGGGCGATGCCGATGCCGTCGTCCTCGATCACGATGCGTGCCTGCTGGTCCGGGATATCGACGCGGATCGCGATCTCGCCCGCGACCGGCGTGTACTTGGCGGCGTTGTTGAGCAGGTTGGCGAACACCTGCGCGAGGCGCATCGGGTCGGCCCGCATGCGGACCGGATGCGGCGGCAGGTCGGTGGTCAGCCGGTGCCGACCGGCCACGATCAGGGGCTGGCTGATCTCGATCGCGCTGAGGACGATCTGCCGGAGGTCGACGATCTGCTCGTCGAGATCGGTGGTGCCGCGGGCGATGCGCGAAACGTCCAGCAGGTCGTTAACCAGGCGCACCATGGTTTCGACCTGCCGCTCGATGATCTCGTGCAGGCTCTGCCGCATCGACGGCTCGGTTTCGCGCTTGAGAATGTCGAGCGCGGTGCGCACCGGCGCGAGCGGGTTGCGCAGCTCGTGCGCCAGGATGGCGAGGAACTCGTCCTTGCGGCGATCCGATTCGCGCAGCGCCATTTCGGCGCGCCGCTGCTCGGTCAGGTCGAGGATGGCGGCCAGCGCGCCGCGCGGCTCGCCCTGCAGATTGCGCAGCGGCGTCGCCCACACCATCGCATGGATCACGGTGTCGTCGATGCGCAGATCGACGTGGTCGGCGACCACGTTCTCTCCGCGCGCCGCGCGCGCCAGCGGATGATTCTCGAGCGGAATTTCGGTGTCGCCTTCGAAGATGCGCACGCGACCGTCGAACTTCTCGCCGGTCCGCACACGCAGCAGGGTATGGGCGCGCGCGTTTCCGGTGATGTCGCGCGTCTCGGTGTCGGAGGTCATGATCACCCCGATCGGCAGGGTATCGAGCAAGGTCCGCACTTCCTCGACGCTTTCGCGGAGCTGGATCTCGGTGCGTTCGCGCAGGATCAGATGCTCGCGAAGCTGGCACTGGCGCCTGCGCGCGCGAATGGCCGAGCGCGCCACGCTCACGAGCGTCGCGATGCGCGTCGGACGATCGATGACCGTGACGTTGGAAAGCTGGTCGACGGCGCGCATGAGGGTTTCGGAATCCGCTCCGGGACGCGCGAGCATGATGATCGGCAGATCGGACCAGGGTTCCTGCCGCGCGAGCCAGGACGCCAGCAGGCCCCGATGATCGCGGGCGAAGATTTCTTCGGCGATCAGCAGCGAGGCGACGTTGCGATCGAGTTCGGCCGGCAGCGCGTCGAGGCTGGGGCAGATGCTGCAGGCCACTCCGGCGCGTCCGAGAATCTCGCCGCTGAGCTGCGCGTCGCGGCTGGTCGGAACGAGCAGCAGCAGCCGCTCGTCGTCCCACGCGCCGGAACCTCGGTTCACCTGGGCGCCTCGTCCTGCGCGGGCTGTTCGACCGGCACGCCGGTCAGAATGCCCCGGTAATTGCGCAGCGGCGGACCGACGTGAACGCCATCGGCGCCCAGGCGGAAATCGCGGATCGAACGCTCGTGCGCGCCGCTTCGTTTCTTCATCACCGAAACCGCCTGGCGAACCTCGCCGCGGATCTCGTAGTAGCGCATCAGCACCACGGTGTCGGCGAGATAGCTGGCATCGATCGGCGAATTCATCTGGCTGCCGATCAGGCCCTGGTGCGCCCCGATCAGGATGGTGGCGACGCCGGCGTGGCCGAGATAGGTCAGCAGCTCGTGCAGCTGGATCACCAGGAAGCGCTCGCCGGGCATCGCGTTCAGATAGCCGTTCAGGCTGTCGATGACGATCACGCTGGCGTGACGTGCCTCGACTTCGTGGCGAAGCCGGTGGATGAACTCGCCGGGCGACATTTCGGCCGGGTCGATCTGCTGGAGCACGAGACTGCCGGCGGTGACGTGGGTTTGCAGGTCCAGCCCCATTCCCTTGCTTCGGGTCATGAAGGTCTTGACGCTCTCGTCGAAGATGAAGAGCGCGGCGTTCTCGCCGTTCTGCGCGGCGGCGCAGGCGTAGAACGCGGCGAGCGACGACTTGCCGGTGCCCGGCGCGCCGACCACCAGCGTGCTGCTGCCCCGGTCGAGCCCGCCGCCCAGCAGTTTGTCGAGCGCGGAAATACCGCTGGCGATGCGTTCTATCCGGGGCTCGATTTCACGCTCGCTCGCGATCAGGCGCGGGAACACCTGCAGGCCTCCGCGCTGGATCACATAGTCGTGGTAGCCGCCGCGGAACGCCACGCCGCGGTACTTGAGCACCATCAGCCGCCGGCGCTCGGCGCCGTATTGCGGGGCCAGCTGTTCGAGCCGGACCGCGCCGTGCGCGATGCTCTGCACCTGCAGGTCGTGGTTGGCGCTGGTCATGTCGTCCAGCATCAGGACCGTGCATTTGCGTCCCGTGAAGAACAGCTTGAGCGCGAGAATCTGGCGCCGGTAGCGCAGCGCGGAGCCCGCCAGCAGCCGGAGCTCCGACAGCGAATCGAACACCACGCGGGTCGGATTGATGCGCTGCACGTCCGCGAGGATCGCCTTGGTGGTCTCGCCGAGTTCGACTTCCGACGGATGGAACATCGTGTAATGGTCTTCGGCCGTCAGGTCGTTCCCCGCGGGATTCAGCTCCCTGATGGTGATGCCATCCAGCGACCAGCCATGTGAGGCCGAGACGTCGCGCAGTTCCTCTTCGGTTTCCGACAAGGTGACGTAGAGCACCGACTCGCCGTTGCGGACGCCTTCCAGCAGGAACTGCAGGGCCAGCGTCGTCTTTCCGGAACCCGGCGCGCCTTCGAGCAGATACAGGCGATTCGGGGCGAAGCCTCCGCCGATGACCGAGTCGAAGCCGGTTATTCCGGTTTTGGCGAGGATGCGGGGCTGGTTGCGGGGCTGAATCGTCGGATCGGACATCGGGGCCTCCGTCGGCTCTCGCGGGCCGCTAGCGTTCGCAATGGAACCAGGGCATTGCCAGCTTCTGAATCAGGTGATTCCGAATCAGGTGATGAAGGCGACGGCCTGGTAGTGGAGCTCGACCACGCAGGCCGAGCCTTGAGCCACACCACGGCACTGTAGGTGCCCGCGGCTGATCCCCTCGTGACTGCCGGCCGCGTGAGCCGCGGCGGCGTTCAGATCGAAGCCGCCGCCCGTGCACTCCCTGGATGGACATTGCAGTTCGAAGAACGCCTGCATGTCGCCGGTGTAGATCTGCTTGTACGGCGAGAGCAGCGGCTTGCCGCCGGCGCCCGTGAATCGAAGTTCGAACACCAGCTCGCGCAAGCGCGGAAATCGTTCGGAGAGGGTGGTCGAGCCCGCATAGCCGCGCTGACGCCGCTCTCGTTGCTGGTGGTCGGTGACACGTGGTTTGAGCGCCATGGCGGGAGAGGTCTCGGGCAAACGATGGAGGGTGTGACGCGAGCGGGCGCAGTCGCGGCGGATGGCCGGCCCCTGCGTTTCAATGAAGGCTGCGTGCGCGCAGCTCGAGCGCGTTCAGTGCTTGCGCGATCCGCAGGCGGCAATCCGCAAGTCCTTCCACGTCGAGGTCGACGGGCACCGCGATCGGCGAGCCGTAGTGAACGTCGATGCGCGTGAACGGCAGAGGCAGGCGGAACGCGTCCCAGCTCGGAAACGACCAGTAGCGTCTCGGCAGCGGCAGGTACGGGATGATCGAAAGTCCGGACAGGCGCGCCATGTCGACGATGCCCGGCTTGACCTCGTGCGCCGGGCCTTTGGGACCATCGACCGTGATCGCGCCGGGCAGGCCGTCGAGCAAAGCCCCGATCATCTCGTGCTTGGCCTGCGCGCCGCCCTTGTCGACGCCTGCGCGGCGCGAACTGCCGCGCAGCACGCGGTGGCCCAGGCGCTCGCACAGATCGCTCACCCATTGACCATCGCGCGAACGGGACACCATCACGCAATGGGCGCGGCCCGATTGGGCGAGGATGCCGGCCAGCAGATTCTGGTGCCAGACCGCCAGCAGATAGCCGCCGGTGTTTTCGTGCCGAACCCGCCGTTTGCCATGCGGGCAGCGAAAGCGATACGTCGCCGCCAGCAGGCTGACGAAGCCGAAGACCACCAGCGATCCCCAGCTGTTCCGGATGCGAACCATGCGAGCCTAACCGGCGACTTTGGTGGCGAGCGTCCAGCCGGTGTTGCGTCCCTTGCGCAAGACGGTATCGCAAGCCTTGCAGGCGTAGAGTTTCTGGTTCGGTGAAACGAGATAGCCGCGCGTGCGCGCCGACCCCGGGCCTTCGAGCTTGCCGTGCGCGCGCCATTCGGCCGGAAGACCGATCTGGTCCGTACACAGTTTGCAGGTCATGGCGCCTCTCCTTGGCCCTGGCCGCGGCCAAGGTACGGCGTTCGCATGAGCCGGCTGGCGCATGCGTGATCCGGGCATTACGCCCGGTGCAGCGGCCTCACAGCAGGTTTTCCAGGGAGTCGAGCTCGAGCTTCGGCAGTTCGACGAGCGGAAGATCGGCCTGGACGAGGATGGCTTCGTCCACGAGGCCGCGTGCGATTTCCTGCAGCGCCACGACGGTGGACTTGTGGTCTTCGAAAGGCAATTGCGAGTTGGCGCCGCGCGCCAGTTGCCGCGCGCGCTTGGCCGCGACCTGCGTCAGCGTGAAGGGATTGGGGATGTGATACAGGCAGTCTTCGATGGTGACGCGTGCCATAGGGTTCTCTGAAGAGCCGCAAAAGCACGGTAGGGCCACTATACGCTCAAATCACTCCGGCGCGTCCGCGGGCCGCTCTGGCGAGCCCGGGTTCGGCGTCTCGTCCGCGGCCGGGCCGCGCGCGAGTTTCTTCTGGCGCTTCTCCTCCTGCTCCTTGGCCTTCTTGAGTTCGCGCTGACGCTTGTCGAAACGGTAATTGGGCTTGGGCACGGGATTCACCTGCAGAGGGCGCAGCAGTGTAGACCCGATACGAAATCGGCGAGCCGCGGCGGGCGCCGTCTGCGGCCTCGCGATACTCTGAATGGCCACCACGGACGAATGCGACCCATGCCGATTGCCATCCCGCGCGCCAGTACCTGTCCCGATCGCGTTTTGCGAGCTTGTCGCTCGCGTCCGTTCGATCGGCTGCGCAGGCCGATCGTCGGCAAGCTCGCGCTGTGCGCGCTGCTGTGGTCCGGTGCGGGCGACGCGCAATCGCCGCCGCCCGCGCAGCCAGCGAGTTCGCAAGTCGCGCGGTTCAGCTTCGTATCGCAGTCCAGCACCGTGAAAGTGCTCGACGGCCCGGTGATTCCGTTCACGGCCGATAGCGGCCCGGTGTTTGACATCACCAACCTGCACGTCGTCGCGACCCGGCAGGCCAATGGCGTGTTCGTGGAAACGCGTTTCACGGGCAGCCCGTACAAGCGTCATTCGGCCGAAGGCGGCACGCCGCTGGTGGTCACGCTCAAGGCTGGCGATCGCACGCTGGCTGCGTTGTCCGCGATCGACTGGACCGTGACCTGTTTCCGCACCGACATCTTCGGCGCCAAGACGCTGCTGCCGGGCGTGGAATTCGAGCGCATCGATGCGGTCGAAATCGCGCCGATGCAGGCCCTCGCGCGTGTTTGCGTGAGTCCGCCGGTGCATCGCGAACGCAAGAAGAAAGGAAGCTGAAACATGATCAAGGGAAGTGAAAAGCGGCAGGCGGATCACCCGGTCGAAACGCTGTTCGTCGACCGCTGGTCTCCGCGTGCGATGTCGGGCGAGGCGCTCGACGAAAGCCAGCTCATGAGCCTGTTCGAAGCCGCGCGCTGGGCGCCCTCGGCCAACAACAACCAGCCCTGGCGCTTTCTCTACGCGCGCCGCGACACCGCGCACTGGCCGACGTTTCTGGGCTTGCTGGTCGATGCCAACCGGCTGTGGGCGGACAAGGCCGCGGCGCTGATCGTGATCGTCTCGAAGACCACCTTCGATCACAACGGCAAGCCTTCGCGCACGCATTCGTTCGACGCCGGCGCGGCCTGGCAGAACCTGGCGCTGCAGGCCTCGCAGAGCGGGCTCGTCGCGCATGGCATGCAGGGCTTCGATTACGAGCGCGCGCAGGCGGAGCTCGGCATTCCACAGGAGTACGCCGTCGAGGCGATGGTGGCCGTCGGCAAGCCCGGCGCGATCGAAGACCTGCCCGAAAAGCTGCGCGAGCGCGAATCGCCGAGCCCGCGGCGTCCGGTCGAACAGATCGCCTGCGAGGGTGCGTTCCGGCTCTGAGTTCGCGGACGCTGGATCGCGGTCGAGCATCAATGCGGCCTCGGTAAAGCCGCCGTACAGTTTTGCTTCAGCTTCGCGGCTCTAGCGTGCAGCGGCCTTCCCACCGGAGAACGACCATGAATCGAGCCAAGCCCTTGATCGCCATCATCGCCAGCGCAAGCATGCTCGCGAGCGCAGCCGCGTTCGCGGACCCGCCCGAAGGCAAGGGCAAATCGAAAGGCAAGGGGCATGGCAAAAGCCATGCGTCGCAGTCGTATGGCGACGATGCGCTGGTGCATGTCTCGGTGAATTTCTCGGACGCGCGCCGGCTCGCGGTCGATCACGGCTATACCGGCTATGCCTCGCTGCCTCCGGGCATTCGCAAGAACCTCGCGCGTGGCAAGCCGCTGCCTCCGGGCATCGCCAAGAAAGTGGTGCCGGGCCCGATGTTGCAGGGACTGCCGCGCTACGATGGCTATGAATGGCGCGTCTACGGCGCCGACCTGATCCTCGTGCAGGTGGCCACGGCGGTGATCGCCGAGGTGCTGGTCGACGTGTTCAGCTGAAAGCTCAAATCGTGGACAACAAAAACCCCGCCGCGGCGGGGTTTTTGTTGTCTGCTCGATGGCCTCGAGCGCCTGGAGGGGAGCGTCTAGAGCGGCTTGGGGTTGCCCGTGCTGCTGGGCGGCCGGCCATCGGATTTGACGGGCTTGAACTCCTTCTTGCCGCCTGATCGCTGGGCATCCTGCGCGCGGCTGCTTTCATCCTGCTCGTGCGCCGTGCGTTCTCTTGCGCTGCCGGGGTTGTCTTCTGCCATGGTTAGCTCCTGCGGATGAGTCGCTAGCACGCTACGCAGGGCCCCGGTCCGTGCGCTGAAGCGAAAAGACGCGATCAGCTGCGCTTGGGACTTGGAGGCCGGCCCTCGGCCTTGAGCGGATGGTGATCGACGATGCGCGCGAGTTCCCGCCGGGCCGCGCGAATCTGCTCGAGGGTCGATTTCATCTGCACGCGCTGCTGGCGCAGCTTCTCCAGTTCCGCTCGTAGGGGCTCATTCCGGCATGGGGTTCTCGCGTCGACAGGCACCTGTATGACTACGGTGCGGGTTCGCTTCGGGATGCGTCCGCCCCGTCGATCACTGTCATTTTTTACAGGTGACACTCCGGTCAGGTCTGTTAGCTTCGATGTCCGAGAAGAAGGGTAGGAGCGAGCGCCGCCGAGTACGGCGCATCTGCTCGGAAAGCCGGCCGATCCGGCCGATTCGAGCGAATGGCTTCGGCGCATTGGGAGATGCGCCACCTGTCGTGAACCTGTAGCCGACCCGGCAAATCGTTTTTGCAACGCCAGCCCGAGCGCATTCGCGTCGACCACGCGAGCGCCGGCGTATCGCACTGCGCAGCTTGGGGCTACGCAGCGTGGATTCCAGCAACCGAGAGATCGGCATGTCCCGTCCGGGCGTGCTGCGGAGTTGTGCGCCCAGCGGACGCCACATCCCGAAGTGGGAGGCCTTCGGAAGTGGATCGCGGGGCGGCAGGCAAGGTCGCGGAAAAGCTTCCGCGCCATTCGTTGTCCAATCCAGGAGGGAGTCATGAGAACAGCAATTCGCCGGCTGATCGGTGTGGGCATCATCGCGGCTGCGGGTGCGGTCGTGCTGGGCAGTGCGGGCTGCGGCAGCCCGGGAGGAGCGGTGCAAGGCGGAAGTCCCGATACGGGCAATGCCTCGGTGATCTTCTTCAACGCCAACGTCATCACGCTGGATCCGAGCCAGCCGATCGCGCAGGCGATCGCCGTCCGAAACGGGCTGATCACGCTCGTCGGCAGCAACGAGGCGGTGAAGGCGCAGGCCGGCGTCGGTACGCGGCGCATCAATGCCGACGGGCAGACGATCCTGCCGGGCTTCATCGACCCGCATTCGCATATGTCCGGCTATGCGTACTACAACGACCCCGACAACTGGCTCGATGTCTCGAGCATCAACATCCTGTTCAAGCCCGCGCCGGACGACGCGCGCTGCGCCGCGCCCAAGGATCCGCAGCAGTGCTTCATTCCGGTGACCAGCCACGACGAGGTGATCGCGCGGATCAAGGCCAAGGTCGAGGAGCGGCGGCAGCAAAAGCGGACCGACCCGGTCATGGCGTTCAACTACGACCCGTCGCGCCTCGGCCGCGGGCCGAGTTGTCCGAATCTCAATGGCCTGGGCTTCGACTGCCCCAACTTCGAAGACGGCACCGCCCGCCAGCAGCTCGACGCCATCGCCCAGGACATGCCGATCTACGTCACCAGCGAGTCCGGGCACATTTCGTACGTCAACTCGCAGGCGCTGGCGATGCTCAACATCTGCCCACCGGACAACCAGTCGCAACCGCTGCAGTGCCACCAGCCGACCACCAACGTCAAGCAGGAGAAGGCGCTGGCGCTGATGGGGCAGCTCGACGAGGACCTGTCGCTGTACGCCACCTCGTATTTCGAAGGCCAACTGCTGAGCCGGCCGGGCAACGAAACACTCGCGCTCGACCTGCTCAACAAGGGCGCGCACATCTACGCGCAGCACGGCTACACACTCGTGCAGGACGGCGCGGTCAGCGCGGGTGTCATGAAGATCTACAAGGCCGCGATGGCGGTGCCCGAGCGCTTTCCGGTCGCGGTCGCGCTGGTGGCCTATGACGCCAACAGCGCCAATTTCCAGGACACCATCAACGCCGGCCTCGAAGGACGCAAGCTGTTCGGCGACAGCGATCCGCTGGCCTCGGTCGCTGCGCTCAAGAGCTTCAGCGACGGTTCGGCTCAAGGCTACACGGCGGACCTGCTCCAGCCGTACCAGCAGTGGTACGCGCCGTTCAAGGATCCGCTGCTGTTCCAGCAGCCTTACACCGGCCTGCCGGATCTGAGCACGGCGCAGATCGCCGAGCGCCTGAAGGCCTCGCACGCCAACGGCTTTCCGATGGTCATTCACCAGATCGGCGATGCGGCCATCCAGAGCGCCATCGATGCGCTGCTGGCGACCAAGGCGTCCCGGCCGCCGGGCAGCACGCGCGACGTCGTGCTGCACGCGCCGATGATCAGCGGCGAGAACCTGGACGTGCTGCAGGCCCTGGGCACCACGGTGGTCAGCGAGATGTCGCCCAACGTCTATTACTACTCGCTGCCCGAATGCCAGCAGGTGCTCGGTCCGGCGCGCACCTGGCAGATCTATCCTTCGCGCGAAGTGCTGCAGAAGACCGGCAGCCTCACGCTGCATAGCGACTCGCCGGTGACGCCGCCGTATCCGCTGTTCGAAATCTGGGCCGCAGTCACGCGCAAATCGCAGCAGCCGGCCTGGTATCCGAACCGCGATACCTCGAAGTGCCCGACCGTGATGATCGACAAGACCGACCCGGTCAATGGCGACCAGCGCATCGAGCTGCTCGACGGCATCAAGGCTTTCACCACGTATGCGGCCCAGCAGTACGGCATGGAGAGCGTTCGCGGCTCGATCACGGCCGGCAAGTACGCCGACCTCGTGCTGCTGTCCGAAAGCCCGCTGTCGGCGGAAGTGATCGCCGACCCGGACCTGCTGAGCCGCATCCGCGTGATCGGCACGGCGCGCTACGGCAAGTACTTCCCAAACCCGAACGCGGATCAGCCCCCGGTCTGGCCGAAGTGAGTTAAAGGCTGCAGCGGCCGGGCTTTCGCCGCGCCGCTGCAGCGATTTGGCTGACCTGCGCCGTTCGCTCGGAAGGCCAGATGGAGCGTCGCCAGCGGAGTGGGACCAGCGATTTCTTCACTGCGCCGGCGACACGCTCGCCTGTGCTTCGAGCTTGGTCTGCAGGGCCTGGAACTCGGCGATGCGGCCGTCGCCGTCGATGTCCTTGAGTACGTCGCGCCAGACGTAGCTGTTGGCCTGCGTATCCTTGATCAGCGCGTTGACGCCGCGAGCGCAGGTGAGGTTGTTCGGTTGCTCAGCGAGGCAGCGCTTGTATTGCATGTAGGCCAGGCGGCGATAGTCGTCGATGTCGTACCAGTAGCTGTACGAATCGAGTTCCTTGAAGTCGTAGTAGGTCTTGTCCTTGTAACGCTTGGGCGGCTGCCAGCCGAGTTCGGCTTCGCGCTCGTAGGCGGCGACGATGCCGTTGACGATGGCGTTGTCGTAGGCCTGCAGGATCAGCGTCTGCGGCTGCTTGCCGAGCAGCTTGTCCACGCCCGGCGCGGCCTTGTTGCCGTCCTCGTAGATGCGGCCAAGCCAGTAGCAGGTGCCGCCGCAATGCGCGTCGCAACCGGCCTTGGCGATCGCGAAGCCCTTGGCCGGGTCTTTGGGCTCGCTGTAGACGAGCGTGCGCGCGAGCTCGGCGGAAACCTCGCACATGCGGTGGTTCTGCAGCGGATCGCCGCTCTTGGCCCAGGGCTTGTCCGCCTGCGCGGCGATGTCCGCGTAGTTGCTCAGCAGCGTACCGCCACGGATCGCCGACTCGATCTCGCTGCGCAGCGCGGCGCCTTGCTCGGGCGTCACCGAGGCATTGGCGTAGACCTGCACGTCGGTGCGGTAGCTGGATGGAATCACCGCGTGCGCGGTGGATTCCTGCAGGTTCATGAAGCGCGTGCGGTCCCACTCGTTGACGCGATCGCGATTGGCCTCGAGCTTGGCCTGGAACGCGGCCCGCTCCTGCGCCTCTTCGGCCTGCCGGCGCTCGATGATGCCCTGCACTTGCGAGCCGACCGCGTTGACCGAGCCGTAGGTGTCCGTCGGCCCGCTGGGCTTGCAGGCGACGTAGTCGGAATTGCGGGCGTCGCCGTCGGAATAGCTGCCCTTCTTCGAATCGGTGTTGAGGCAGCTATCGGCCAGGGCCTGGCCGCAGCTCAGCAAGGCCAGCGCGAATGCCGCGACGCGCAGCGCAGGACGGGGAAGGGCGGGAAGACGCATGGGAGCCTCGGCGAGCGAACGAGCCGCCGGGAACGGAGGCGACGGCTCATGCTAGGCCGGCGGCTTGCTGCGCACTGCCCCCTGTTTTGGGGCTGGCAGCGCTCCATGCATCGCGTCGGCGGCGAGGCTTGACGAGCCGGGCACGCGTGCATTGCGAGGGGCAGAAAAGAGCGCACGTGGACAGCGTGCGCGTGCTGCTTCACCTCGAAAGATCACCGCGAGGCGAACCGGCTTCCGGCCACCCCGCGGTATCCATTGCATCGGCTTGCAGCGATCAGACCGGGTTGCTCGCGACCTCGTCGGCCTGCGTTGCGAGCTTGTCGGCGCCATCGGCCACCGAATGTGCCACGACGGCCACGGCTTCTGCGGCCACCTGGACGGCGCGCTTGACGCGGGCTTTCACGGTCTTCTTGGTGGCGGCTTTCGTGGGAGCCTTCTTCGCCACTTTCTTAACCGCTTTCTTGGCGACTTTCTTGGCGGTCTTCTTCGTCGCGGAAGCCTTCTTCACCGCCTTCTTCGCCGCACGCTTGAACACCTTGGTGGCGGCGCGCTTGGCGACGGCCTTTTTGGCGACCTTCTTCACCGCCTTTTTCGCAGCGCCCTTCTTGGTCGCCAGCTTCTTCGTCGCTTTCTTGGCGGCGGGTTTCTTCACCGCTTTCTTCGATGCTTTCTTCACTGCCTTCTTCTTCGCTGCCATGGCCATGGTCTCCGTCGATCAGCATTGGCGGACCGATCGAAATGATCGAGTCGACAAGCGCCAAGCATGATCGTCGCCTGAGTTCGAACAAGATTCAAATGCTTTGACGTTGCCGATGCGCAGCGTGAGAAAACGGCTCAGCTCTGTTGCTGCCGCATGCCGCGGCAGCGTGGGTATGAAACGCATCCCAGGAATTGCTTGCCCGCGTTCTGACCGGACTTTACGACCCGTATCTGCATGGCGCCGCCGCAGCGAGGGCAGCTGGTTTCGGCCGCGCGGGCCGCATGGCGTTGCTGCAGGTTCTGCACGTGCTCGCGCGAGGTCTTGAAGCCCGGCGTGAGCCTTCCGGCTTCGATCGCGGCGCAGAGCTCCTCCACCTGCGTGTCGGTGAACAGCGGCTGCCGATGCAAGAGGATGTAGCGCGCACAGCCGCCGCCGTAGGTGACGTTGGGCGGCATCGCGGTCTTGAACTCGCTGCCGCCCACGAACACGACCACCGAGAACACCTGCTCCGGCGACAAGCCCAGCGCGGCTTCGATCGCCTTGGTGTGCTTGTAGTTCTGGCGTAGCGGATTCTGGAAGCGAAAGCTGTTGCGGTAGATCTTCTGCGTCCATATCGGCTGATTCGCCGCGCCGAAGATCCAGCCCTTGAGATTCTTGGTCTCCACCACGAACACGCCGAAGCGAGAGACGAACACGTGATCGATCTGCGTGCTGCCGTCGTCGGTCATCAGCGTCACGTTGTGAAAGCGTCGGTAGAGCTTGGCGTCCAGCAGCAGGTAGGCGGATAGCTTCAATATCGCTTCGCCGAGGATGCCCTTGAACCATGCGGAGCGCAGCACGGCGGACAGGACCGCCATGCCGATGAAGAACAGCAGGTAAGGCGTCAGTGGAAGCAGCAGGGTGATGGGCGACATGGCGTGGAATGCGGAGGACTCGGACGATTGCAGTCTGTCGGCGGGGCTTGGCGCGCCGCCGCCATTACCGATGAGAGGCGCGAAAACCGGGCGCGATGGCGCGCGAGCGCCGGCATCGAGCCACTTTGCGCGCCTGCCCGGGATTCGCCTGCTGGCGTGCGCTGGTTTTGCGACTGGCCGGCGTTGCGCCTCGTGCGTTGCCGCAACGCCTCGTGGCGACATGCGAAAAGGTCAAAACCTTCCACGCAACAGCTCGGCAGCTTCTGCGTATCAGCTCCAGAGCTTCAACGGACAGTTCGGGAACCGATGTGCGGAAGCTACCGGACCGTTCGCATGAGGCCGGGAGCTTTGGCGAAACAGGTGGAGAGGTCTTGCGGATGAGGTCCGTAGCCGTGGTGTAGAGGTGCCCGGCTCGGCGCAAAGAGGTCTCGACCTGTTCGCGAAGAGGTGTCGAACTGTTTCGCTAAGCTGCCGAACGCATCGCGATGAGGTGCCGAAGTGTTGCGCGGAGCTCGTCAACTCCCGCGTGAAAGCTCGGCAGGAATCTGCATCCTCGTAGGGCGGGGCGAGCCCCGCCTTCATCGCCTCGATCACCGCGAAAATGCCGGGTCTCGGCCCGCCCTACGAAGCCTCGGCTGTTCGGAGCCGGAGCCGATTCGAATCAGGCGGCCGGCGTCTCGGTTTCGCCCGTCTTGTTCGCGCGCCGCTTCTGCCGGCGCGCCGGCACGTTCTTGAGCAGCGTCTCCAGGCCCTGGCCCTTGCCGGCGATGGTCAGGAACTTGAAGCCGTCCGACGCCGCCACCTGCACATCGCTGCCCAGCGCGATCTCCGTATCGTCCGCCAGCCGCAGCAGCTTGGTGAGCCGCGCGATGCGCGGGCGTAGGGCATCGATATCGGCCAGATCCTTCTGCGCTTCCACCACGTCCAGCGTCGGCGGCACCACCGAAGGGTTCTGCGCGAGCAGCGAAATGGTCTGCCGGCAGAACGGCTCCGTCACATCGCCCATCTTGTAGAGCGCCTGACGCTCATCGGCCGACAGCGAAATGAAGGTCGAGAACTTCTGCTCCAGAACGGCGAGCGCGGCATCGATTTCCGGCAGGTCGGCTTGGAGGGTGTCGAGGGAGACGAGGTTTTGCGACATGGGAGGCTTCCTTGGCGTTGGTGGGCGAGTTCGGAAGTGAACTCGTGGTTCCAACGCTAGGGGAGAAGCCGATTGCCGTATGTGACGGAGTTCGCAGTTGTGATGAAGTTGACGAGTTGAGTGAGTTGATTGATGCGCGGAAGCGTAAGACTGTGCGTTCCAATAATTAGTCCTCCCTGAAGAATCCGAAATTCAAGTCAAAGCCAGGTGTCCGATAAAGGGATATCTGTCATCGGATGTGCAGGCCTCGCGTTGAAGATCGAGCGCTCGTCCCAGCATGGCCAGAATTGCGAGCAGCCCAGCGGCGATCCATCGTATGAGCCAGCGAATGTTGTAGCCCGAGGCGCAGAGCACGGCGTGCATGGCATCGCCGGTGCTCCCCTTCAAGTGGCAGCGGCGTAGCCGGCAATCGTCCTTGGCGTGGCCGATGATCGGTTCGATGCTCTGCCGTCGTTTGAGCCAGCGCTTCTGCGTTCGGGTCAGGTGCTTCAAGCCGCGATGCAGGATGTCGATGCCGTCGATCCTGCGCCCGCGAAAACCCAGGTCGACGATGACGTGCCGGGGTTTCACGTCCGTGAGGATGGAAACCTGCTCGATCTGCTCGGCCAGTGTGTCGCCGTCATAGGGATTGCCCGGAAAACTGCGCGCACCGACGATCAAACCCTGTCTGGCGGTGACGGCCAGGCCCACCTTGACGCCGAATTCGTAAGGGTGGCGCGCCTTGCCCTTGCCGATGCACTCGACCTCGGGCGCATGCAGCGCATACAGCTTGTTCCGGTCCTTGGGCTTCTGCCGCTGAAGCCGTGCGATGCGTTCCAGCCACGGTGACAGCGTGGTGTGCTGCTCCGCGCTGGCCTTGCGCTGCACATCGCGCAGCAAGCGACCCAGGATCGTGCGCTGGCGCTTGAGCAGGCGGCGCAAGCGCTTGAACTGCTTGGCATGCGCATAGCCGGCAGCGCGACGGCGCAGCGTCGGGCCTTCGCGCTCGTAGCTCTGTCGAAGTGCGATGCCGCAACGCCGGGCCAGCCGCACGAGCTTCTTGCGCGCCACCTCGAGCAGGCGACTGTCGGTGGGATAGGCCACCGCCTTTTCCTGCACCGTGGTGTCGACGATCACACGCGAAAGATCAGCGGGCTTGATCGCATTCAAATCCTTGGCCGCGGCGATGCTCTGCGCGAGCAACTCTTCCACCCCGGCTTCACCCAGGCGCTTGCGAAAAGCGCGTCAGCGACGAGGGATCGCAGGGAAAGCGGGTTTGAAAGAACACTTCGCCGCAGAAGAACTGCCAGTACGGGTTTTCCAGCCAGCGCTCGCAGAGGGCTTCGTCCGACAGATCGTAGGCGTGCTTCAGATACAGCAGCCCGCACATCAATCGCAATGAGAGTGCAGGACGGCCGCCGCCCTTGGGCTCGGCTGGCAGCACCGAAGACAAACGCTGGGCCATGGCGTCCCAGGGCATCACCGCCGAAAGCTTGCACAACGAATGCCGCAGATCGATCTGCGCATCCAGGCGATTGCGAAACAGGTCGGTCGACACCGACGCAGCGCTCTGAGCGGGAGTGGGCTGATGCCGCATGCGAAAACCCTTGTTGAAATTGCCAGGAATCCATCCGCCGACATTATCTTTTCCGGCAATTTCAACAGGCTATTTCCGCGCCTATCTTGCTGTCCGGGAATGACTTTTTGGATTTTTCAGGGACGACTAACTAGAAGGAAAAACCATCAATCCCAGCTCAACGCCCCACCAGTCTGATACTCCGTAACCCGAGTCTCGAAGAAGTTCTTCTCCTTCTTGAGGTCGATCACCTCGCTCATCCACGGGAACGGGTTCTCGGCGCCCGGGTAGATTTCCTTGAGGCCGATCTGGTTGCAGCGGCGGTTGGCGATGTACTGCATGTATTCGTTGAACATGTTGGCGTTGAGGCCCAGTACGCCGCGCGGCATGGTGTCGTGGGCGTAGCGGATTTCGAGTTCCGTCGCCTCGATGATCATCTTGCGCGCTTCTTCCTGGAACTCGGCGGTCCACAGGTGCGGGTTCTCGATCTTGATCTGGTTGATCACGTCGATGCCGAAGTTCATGTGCATGGCTTCGTCGCGCATGATGTATTGGATCTGCTCGGACGCGCCGACCATCTTGTTGCGGCGGCCGAAGCTCAGCAGCTGCACGAAGCCCACGTAGAAGAAGATGCCTTCGAACACGACGTAGAAGGCGATCATGTCGCGCAGCAGGCGCTGGTCGTTCTCGGGCGTGCCGGTGTGGAAGTTCTCGTCGGCCAGGCTCTGCGTGTACGGCAGGCTCCAGGCGGCCTTGTCGTGGATGCTCGGCACTTCGCGGTACATGTTGAAGACTTCGGCTTCGTCGAGGCCGAGGCTTTCGATGATGTACTGGTAGGCGTGGGTGTGGATCGCCTCTTCGAACGCCTGGCGCAGGATGTACTGGCGGCACTCGGGGTTGGTGATGTGCTTGTAGACGGCCAGCACGAGGTTGTTCGCCACCAGCGAGTCGGCGGTGGAGAAGAAACCGAGGCTGCGCTTGATGATCATGCGCTCGTCTTCGGTCAAGCCCTTGGGGTCGTTCCAGAGCGCGATGTCGGCGCTCATGCCCACTTCCTGCGGCATCCAGTGGTTGTTGCAGGCGGCCAAGTACTTCTCCCAGGCCCACTTGTACTTGAACGGCACCAGCTGGTTGAGGTCGGCGCGGCAGTTGATGATCTTCTTGTCGTCGACGTGGATGCGGCCGGCACCCATGGTCAGGTCTTCGAGACCGGTGGCGCCGGCGACGGGCGTGGGAGCGGAAGCCATTACGGCAGCCGGGGCGGAGCGGGGGGCGGCGACAGGCGCGGACTGCAGGGCCTGCTGGGCGAGCAGGCCAGGCGCGGCGGGCTTGGCGGCGGGGGTAGCAGGGGCATCGTCCCAATCCAACATGTTTCAATCCTTTTATATGAGTTGCCCTGAGCCAGAAGATTCAACGCTCTGGCGGGCAGGTTTTCCGGTCTGGTCGAGCCGGCTGGCGGGTGCGCACCGGGCATTGGAGCCGGGGTGGACCGCTGGCACGGACGTGGCTCTAGGTTGCTCCGCGAGGCGGGGAGCGTCAAGTGGAAAAACACTATCTGTAGTGGGGTCTTGGATAGCCGGGCACTAAATGTGGTGGTTATACACACGAAAGCACAACTTTTGCACAGGCTTTGCAAGCCTGTCTGTGGATGGCGGTGCGGTCAGGCTGGCGCCCATAAAAAAGCCCCGGACGATGCGGGGCTGGTGCTGCAAGGATGATGGGCGCCGAGACGTCGGCTCGGACTCTAGGGTCGATGACGGCGCAGGGTGGCTGCGGCCGTGAGCAGGCCAGCAGGCCTGGCCCGAGCGTGCCGCCGCCTCCGCCACCGCGGTGTTCTCGACCAAGGCACGCAAGTCGCGCGTGCGGCCGATGAGCTTGCTTTTAGCCGCCCGCCATGACGCCGCGGGCCATCATCGCCATGGAGGCCGCGATGATCGCGAACAGTGTCAGGTGTATGTGCGGCCATTTGCGCTGGGCCTTCCACTCGGCGTCGGTCGGGCCGGGCAGGCTAGCGTTGACGGCTTTCTTCCAGCGCAGGTAGCGGATGGTCGGGGCTATCGACAGCAGGCCCGAGACGATGAACAGCGTCAGCGCCAGATGGAATGCGCCATTGTGGAAGTAGTAGGCCATGCCCTTTGCATACGCCGCGTTGCCGAAGCCGGTGATCAGAATCGCCACGGCGCCGATGCCGAAAACGATGTCGGCACGCGCGACCCCGCGCACGGTGTCGGCGTTCGGCGGCAGCTTGAACAGATACATCTGCGCGAACACGGCGCCGACGAGCAGAAAGACGGCGATGTAATGCAGCGTGGCGATGATGACGGGGACGAGCATGGGCGGGCTGGCGGAGGCTGGCGGTAGGTGCGGGGAGGTTCGGGGGTATTGGGGCGGGGTGCAAGGGGTGGGGAGCGCGTGATGCTTTTCCGGCCGGCCCTCTCTCCCCCCCGCTACGCGGGGACTCTCTCCCGCAGGCGGGAGAGAGGAAGGTCAGGTTGGCTCTGCAGTCTCGGCTGCTACCCGTCGCCTCGCCTGTGGTCGCGAACGCCATGTTGTTCCCCTCTCCCGCTTGCGGGAGAGCAACTGTGTTTCAGGTCAAGATGCCTGAGGCTGGTTGGAGTTCGAAAGCTTTG